>JAJRQI010000064.1 GCA_024280335.1 Deltaproteobacteria bacterium | reverse complement strand
CAGTGCAAGCATTGTCACCGCTGAAGACACCGTCAGTGTTGGTGTCACCCCGGATGTGACCGATCCTGATGTTGTCGACAGTCACAGCTTCACAATCCTGACCCAGCCAGCCAACGGCAGTGCCGCGTTAGTCGGCAATCAGCTGGTCTACACCCCGAATGCGAACTATAACGGAACCGACAGCTTCACCTACCGCGTCACCGATCAAGGTGGCCTGACCGTCGACGGCACCGCCGGTGTGACCGTCACCGCAGTCAATGATGCACCGGTTGCCGATAGCGGCAGTAACCAGAACGTTGAAATTGGTGTCGTCTGTACCTTGGATGGTAGTCAGAGTTATGATATTGAAGGGTCTGAGATTACCTATATATGGTCGGTCAGCCAAATCCCAACGGGGAGCAATATCATCGTTGGTGACCTAACTACAGTAAATCCAAGCTTTGTTCCCGATGTGTCAGGTGTTTACATTTTTGTCCTTTCCGTGAATGATGGTGAGCTAGAAAGCCTTAGTGTTGAAACCCAGGTAACGAGCTATGTTACAAATGTTGCTCCGAACGCAAATGCTGGAATCAATCAAAATGTATTCGTGGGTGATGAGGTCACTTTAGATGGGTCTTCTTCGTCTGACTCGGACAGTGGTCCCTTGCCGCTAACCTATAGGTGGTCGTTTCTATCGGTTCCATCTGGTAGCTTTATGTCTGATAATGATATTGCTGGTATAGACACAAGCTCTCCAAGTTTTGTTGCCTATGTTGAGGGAATTTACACAGTAGGCCTTACGGTGTTTGATGGGCAAATTGAGTCAACGGATACAGTTGAAATCATTGCTTCTGTTCAAGAAAATATTCCGCCGGTAGCAGTTGCAGGGGATGACCAAACTGTAAATATTGGTGAGATCGTTTACTTGGATGGCACCTCTAGTAGTGATCCTGACAATGGACCAGCTTATCCCGACTACACGTGGAGATTTGTGAGTCTGCCTACTTCGAGCACACTGACTAATGCGGATATTGTCAGTGCCGACACTGTTCAAGCAATATTTACTCCAGATGTTCACGGAACTTATGTAATTCAACTTCTGATGAATGATGGTGCCGATGAAAGCAGTGATAATATAATCATAGCGGTTCAATTAGGCACCCCGATATTGGGAGATTTAAATGATGATGGTTACGTGGATGTCGCAGACTATAATCTATTTATAAGTACTTTCGGTCGGTGCATTGGAGATCTCGCATATATTGTGGGGGCTGATTACGACGATGATGGCTGTGTGTCTTTTGTGGATTATCAGATTTGGTACGGTTATTATTTAGATGCCCAGTGAATTTATTCCTGAATCAGAGGGTGCTGACGTTTCAGCCAGCACCCTCTGATTCGTTTACTAAGGGAAATCGAACATATCGACATTTCCAAAATCAGGATTACATTTTTGAAAACGGAATTCGGATAGGTCAGACTACTTTCAAAACTAGTAAGTTTTGCAGTTACTGGCCGGTTTAGACAGTTAACAACTCCATCAGATCGAAAATCGGCGCGCTGATTCGGCGAAGAGCGGTGAAAAAATTAAAAAATCGTCCAAACCGGCTAAAATTAGCCCATCTGGACGATTCAGGATTTCGCAGAAGCTATATGTTCCCTATCAGTCGCTGGTCAACTCATACTTTTCTAGCTTGTAACGCAAGGTTCCGCGCGGCACATTAAGAATCCGCGCAGTTTTCGCAACATTACCGCCAGTGACCCGATAGGCTTTCCCGACCAATTCCTTCTCCACCTGACCGACTACATCCTCGAGCACGATCCCTTCCGGCGGGATTTCAAAACTGAACGGCACTTCGCTTTGCGGCTCTTCGCCCCAGATTTCACGCGGCAGCTGATCCGCCTTGATCTGCTCAACATTGTGCATAATGCAGATACGTTCAACTATATTGCGTAATTCACGTACATTGCCGGGCCAGTGATAGCGCATCAGCAAATCGAGTGCATCCCGGGAAAAACCCTTCATCGCCTTATTGAAATCTTTGCTGAACCGTTGCAAAAAGTATTCAAGTAGAACCGGGACATCATCACGCCGATCACGTAGCGGTGGGATATGGATCGGGAAAACATTAAGCCTATAATAGAGGTCTTCACGAAACTCTTTACGCTCCAGCGCACCTTTTATATCTGCGTTGGTAGCGGCAATAATCCGTACATTGATATCAATATTGCGGTTGCCGCCCAAGCGGCGGATTTTTCGATCCTCGAGAACCCGCAACAGCTTCACCTGCAGATTCATATCCATTTCACCAATTTCGTCGAGAAAAATCGAACCGGTGTCTGACTCTTCGAACAAGCCTATTTTCCGCACCTTGGCATCGGTGAAGGCACCCCGTTCGTGGCCGAACAGTTCGGTCTCCAGTAGGTTGAACGGCAACGAGCCACAATTGATTTCAATAAAAGGACGTTCTTTGCGAGGTGACAGGTTGTGGATCGCCTGCGCCACCAGCTCCTTGCCGGTACCGCTCTCCCCGGTAATCAGTACCGTCGCAGTTTCATGTTTAGCAACCTCACGGATCTGTCGAAAGATCTGCAACAGTTCCGGGCTGTTGCCGACCATATTAATTCCGGAGGCATCCTTGGACAGTCGTTTCACCTTGCGCCGCAGCTGCTGAGTTTCCAGCGCCAGCTTAACAATCAGGTGGATGGCGTCGGCCTTGAACGGTTTTTTAATGTAATCGTAGGCTCCGATTTTTAGAGCTTCAACGGCACTTTCGACGGTTCCGTAACCGGTGATAATAATCACCAGAATATCCGGATCAACCTCTTTCATCGCCCGCAGGACATCCAGGCCGCTGCTGCTGCCAAGGTTCAGGTCAAGCAGTACCAGACTGATCTCCTCTTCAGCAACAATCCGCACCGCATCTTCCGGCGATTCAGTAGATAGGGGCCGATAACCATCTTCGGCCAGTATCCGTTCCAGATTTTCGCGAATGAAGGCTTCATCATCGACGATTAGAATCTTTTCCATAGGATCTCCGCACCCTCCCCTTTTCGGCCGACTATAGCCGAAACCTTATCTGTCAGCAAGAAATATGGCTAATTTCAACCACTCAACGCGCTGACATCTCTTCAGGGCAACGATAAAACTGAAACATACGGGATAACTGGCTTATTTTCGCCCATCAACTTGATGGCCTCAAACTTCTGAATTCAGTGGCAGTTGCAGGCTGATCAGGGTGCCTTCCTCGGGGCTGCTCTCGATATCGATCTCACCGCCATGATCAGAAATGATATTGTAGCTGATTGCCAGCCCCAAACCGGTTCCCTGCCCTTTCGTGGTATAAAAAGGTTCAAAGACCAACGGAATCCGCTCAGCACTTATCCCGATCCCGCTATCCTTGATCTGCAGACGGATATAACCTTCGATCAGCTCCGCACCGATGACCAGCTCACCACCATCCGGCATGGCGTCGATGGCGTTATTGAACAGATTCAAAAATACCTGTTTCATACGGTCGGAGTCGAGTCGAACCAGCGGCAGGTCGGAATTGATCTGCTCAATAATTGTAATTCTGCTTCGCTGACACTGCTTGCGCACCAGAAACAGTGAATCCTGCAGAACCTCGTCAATCGCCCCTTGCGCCAACTGCGGTGCCGGCATCGAAGCGAAACGCAGCATCTCGTTGACCAGACCTTCCAGCCGCTCGATCTCTCCCAGCGCCCGCCTTATCAGCTGTTGATCGGTTTCTTGCCCGAGCAGTCGATCGTGCAGCTCATCGAGCAGCAAACTGACACCGGTCAGGGGATTACGGACTTCATGGGCAATCCCGGCCGACATGCGTCCGAGCGAAGCCAGCCGATCCATCCGTGCCATCTGCTGGCGCATATTGACCCGCTCGGTCAAGTCTTCAATCGTCAACAACCACCCGGTCTGCTGGCGAAAGCGCAACGAGAACAGGACCAGCCGATAGGTCAGCTTTCTGCCTGCTCGTTCAACCGGAACATACATCCGCAAAGGGTCGGTGGTGTCCATCTCGTGTGCCGCAAACCAACCCCCGAGCACCTTGCCCAACTCCGGCCAATCGACAAGTAACTGCTGCCAGTCACAGTCACCTTCCGGTCGCTCGATATCGAGAATCGTACAGGCCGGGCTGTTTACCGAGGTTACCGTACAGTTGTTATCAAAGGTCAGAATGCCGGTTTCAATATTCTCAAAAACGGTGTCCTTGAAGTTACGCTCACGGATAATTTCTTTGCGCGAGCGCCGCAACGCTTGCAGGGTCTGCATTAAACGTCGCCGCCGACGGTTCAGCTCTTCCACCATCGTATTGAATGAATCGGCCAACACCCCAACCTCGTCATGAGAACTGACCGTAACCTGGGCGGACATGTTGCCGCGGATCATCTCCTTGGTCCCCTCCGTCAGCGACAACAACGGCCGGACGATGCTGTTCGACAACGAGTAGGCGAACACGATGACACACATGACGGTCAAAGAGATCACCAGCCAGGATTCATTCAGATAGCTGGTAATTTCCCGGCGGATCAGCTTCGAGGTGGCAACCGCGGGCTGGTGAAACGATTTAACCTCGGCGCCGATGGTGATGCCGCCGAAAACCCCGCTTGATTTGTAAGCCCCCTGATCATAAAAGATCGGCGCATAAGCCATGATTTTTCGGGAGCCGCCGATGTTAGTGGTATCGACAACCCCCGCCTCGCCACGCTGAACAGCTGCCGCAGCCAGCGGGTAGTTTGGATGGATAAATTCGGCGTTTAACAGGTTAAAGGGAATTCGCCCGGCACGGATCGTTTCTTTGCTGGTCTCTTCGGTGTATGGCGCAATCAGACTGCCATCAGGATCGTAGCCGCGGATATTCCAGTATTTTGGATGCGCGATGGTCCAACCCTGGTCGTCGAACATAAAAGCGTAGTTACCGCTGGCGTAGGAAGGAAAGACAACGTACTTTTCATCGGTCGGAGAGATATGCTGGGTGAACTCCATCAGGTGGCGATGATCGAGGGAGAGAACCACCATTCCCTGGAATTTTGCAGCGGCATAAATCGGTGTCACAAAACGGATAACCCCGCGGTAGGGCGTCCCCTGCACCGCTGCCAACGGCGTCTCCGCGCCCTGTAACTGTTCTTCACGACTGACATACCAGCCGTTCAGATGGGAAACCCAGATCTCGCCCGGTGAAAGTTTCTGCGCCTGCAGAAAATAGTCTTCGTTTTTATAGGTCGTCTGTTGCGGATCAGCAACGTTGCGCAGCTGCGCCGAAGGCCGGCCGGAAACAATCCGTAACTGCTCCTGACCGCGATGATCGACATAGGCCAGTTCACTGTAGAGCAGGACCTTTTCGCGCACTTCGATCGGTACCTCGTTGGTCCCGCGACGATACCAAAGGGTGCGCTGATGACTCCAGCTGAAATCAAGGTAGGATTTTTCACTGATCGGCAACAGCGCCAGATCACGCAGATCCCCTTCAACCTGCTGCAAGAAAACACTGACTTCATTGGCAACCATCTCGGAGCGCAAAGCCAGCGCCTTGGCAGCCTGATTGTCGAGTGCTTCAGTGGTCCGCTGCCGCAGCAGATCTTCCACCAGGCGCAAACTGTGATGCGAATTGATCAGCAGAAAAACCAGTGGAATAACCGCCAGCATCAAAAATGCGCCAAGGACTTTCTTATGCAGATTCACGCGAAACATAGGCAGAGTATAGGTGTTTAGAGTGAGAAGCCTCAAGTTTTAAGTTTTAAGTAATTGCGCACAAACGACAAGAGCCCGCGCAATGGCGGGCTCTTGAAAAAAGAAGCGGGGTTCTGCAACCTGATGGTTTATTTATTCCTCGCAACCACGTAGTCAGCCAGATCGAACAGGGCCTGACGGGCTTCGCAGTCAGGGAAAATCTGCAGCTGCTTTTTGGCTGATTCAATTCGCTCGACGGCTTTCTGACGGGTGTAGGCGATCCCTTGATTGTCCTCGATCAGCCGACAGACATAGTCAAGATCTTCAGCGCTCAACTCTTCGGCTTCGATAATCCGGGCAACTTCGCCTCGTTCTTCGGCACTGGCATTTGCATAAGCGTGAATCAGCGGCAGGGTCATTTTTCCTTCGTAGAGATCGTGGCCACGCTCTTTGCCGAAATCTGCTTCGTCCGCGACATAATCAAGGGCATCATCCATCAACTGAAAAGCAGTACCGATTTCCAAGCCGAACTCACGTAGCGCCAGCTCCTGCTGCTCGTCAACATCGACCAGCACGCCACCGACCTGACACGCGGCCGCAATCAGAATTGCGGTTTTGTCGCGCACCACTTGCAGGTAGCGTTGCTCATCAACTTCCAGGTCGCAGGTATTGAGCAGTTGCAGTATTTCACCTTCGGCCAGTTGCGTCGTGGTCTCAGAAAACAGTTTGAGGATCTTCAAGCTGCCGCTATCGACCATCACCGAAAAGGATTTGGCGAACAGAAAGTCGCCGACCAGAACCGAGGCCTGGTTGCCCCAGACCGAGTTCGCCGAGCGATTGCCGCGGCGCAGATCAGCACTGTCGACCACATCGTCGTGCAGCAGGGTTGCCGTGTGCAGAAACTCCACAACACTGGCAAGTTCAATGTGTCTCTCCCCCCGGTAATTACAGAGGCGGGATGTCAGCAACAACAGCATCGGCCGAATACGCTTGCCGCCGCTGGAGAGAATATATTCCCCGACTTTGCTGACCAGTTGCACATTTGAAGTCAGATTTTTTTTAATCTGCTCTTCAACGGCAGCCATTTCATCCTTTAACAGCGCGATCACAGTATCCATAAAATGCGGTTGTCCTTGAGCAACAAGTTTAAAGAGTCAGGCTTACTGCCTGCCTGGGGGGTCAGCAGCCCCCGACAACAGCTTGCCCACACAATCGGCCTATTCTAGAAATCACACCCTTTGTTGTCAAAACCTTTTTCGATCTATACGGAAAACAAGGGGTTAAAATTACTTAGCAGCGTTCGGCAAGCGACAGATGGATCCGCATCAACGCACCGCCATGCGGTGATTTTCCGGCCACAATATCCCCGCCATGCTCCTCCACCAGTTTTCTGCAAATCGACAGGCCCAGCCCGGTTCCTTCGCTATGATCCTTGGTTGAATAGAACGGTTCAAAGATCTGTTCAAATTGATCCGGGACGATTCCCGGTCCGTCATCATGGATTTCAATCAGTAACATCTCACCCTGCTGTTCAAGCTGCAACCAGATCGTTCCTTTTCCCTGCAGCGCCTGGGCCGCGTTCAGCAGCAGATTCACCAGCACCTGCCGAATGCGATCGGCATCCCCATAAAAGGGCGGCAGTGGCGGCGTATCCGGCAGGTTGACGGTGATACGCTGAAACAGTTTCTGCGGCAGCAGAGAGTTGATCGTTTCCCGCAGCAACAACTCTATTTCGATCAGTTCCCGCTGTTGTTCACCGATCCGCGCCAGCCCCAGCAACCCGCCGGTTATTTTACGGCAGCGTTGGCACTCGGCGATAATCGCCCGCAGGTCATCCGCTTTTGTCTGCTCAGTGCAATCCTCGAGCAACAGTTCCGCATAACCGAGAATGATCCCGACCGGATTATCAATTTCATGGGAAACACCGGCCGCGAGCTGACCGACAGCAGCCAGACGTTCGGTACGAATCAAACGCTCATGAATATGCAGCAGCTCATTATTGACCTTTTGCAGTTCAATATTTTTGCTCTTCAGTTCGGCTTGATTCTGCGCAAGGCTGGAAGCCATTTCGTTGAAGGCGTTCGCCAGGGTTGCCAGCTCATCCCGACCTCGACTGGAAATACTGGTCTGCAATTCTCCGCGAGCTATCGCTTTGACTCCGGCGGTCAGACGATGAATCGGGCGGGTAAAGCTACGTGCTACCAAGGCAACCAGAAGCAAAGCACAACCAGCCGCAACCATAGCAATAAGCTGAAATGTACGGCGCATCTCGACCAAGCGTTGCTCGACTGTCTGAAAGGAGAACAGGTAGCGAACATTCAGAACCTTGCCGCCGGAGGGCCCGAATGCCGGAGCGACGATCTCCAGTAATTGCGTGCCGTCGGGCAGTTGCAGAGTTTTTGACACGGGATCAAGGGCTGCCGCCGCCCACTCGATATCGACTGGATGGTTCGGCAAGGGTTGCCCCTTGAACATTGCCGGGGGATCAAAAAGAATCCGCCCGCTGGTAGAGTAGATGGTGAACTTGACCAGATCCGGATTGAAGCTGAGCAGTCCGGCCAACTGTTCCCGGTGTGCCGGGCTGTTGGCCTGACTGAAGTTGCCACGAAAATGTTTCAGTAGTTCCGGCGTTGCAAAACGGGCAAAAGCAATCTGCTGCACCTGCAGATACTCGCTCCATTGGCGCTCCTGATTGTGTTCCAACGCGGCAAAAGCGATCAGCAGTACCGCAACCAATAGGCCACTTGTATAAAGAAATAGTTTTCGCCCCAGCGTTAGTTTCATAATCTCCCGATATTTTTCAAGTTATCCGAATAATAGAGGGGTGCCTGAAAAACTGTCAAGGATGAAAAAAAATACCATTTAAGTTGACAGCTATCCTTTCGATCACTAAAGTGTTACCGATTTCGTAAGCTTTTAAACCTAATTGACATATTGAATCTCTCTCTTAGACTTAGCAACTGATCTGAATTTGTATAAAAGGAGGCAGCATGGAGAAACCATCTTACAATACGGCTATTGTCAAAAGCTTCGTAATCTGGAGCACTCTCTGGGGGCTGGTGGCAGTTCTGGTAGGGGTCATCGTCTCGTTACAGATGGTCAATCCGGACCTGAACTTCCCCCCCTACTTCACTTTCGGCCGACTGCGCCCGATTCATACCAACGCCGGAATTTACGGCTGGGTGGTCGGCTTCATCTTTGCCACCTTCTACTATATTACCCAGCGTCTGTGCAAAGTCCGCATCTGGAGCGACAAGCTGGCAAGGTTCCAGCTCTGGTTTTTCAACGCCACCATTATCGCCACAGCGATCACTTTGCTGATGGGCTACACCACCTCCAAGGAATATCATGAAATGGAGTGGCCGATCGACGTAATGATCGTCATTCTCTGGGTTACCTTTGCCATCAATATCATCATGACCATCATCAAACGCAAAGAGGAGCAGATGTATATCTCCCTCTGGTACATGATGGCGGCGATTGTCGGTGTAGCGATCCTGTTTCTGGTCAATTCGGCGGCCGTCCCGGTTTCGCTGTTCAAGTCCTATTCAGCCTATGCCGGCACCAACGATGCCAATGTACAATGGTGGTTCGGCCACAACGCGGTGGCGATGGCATTGACCGCGCCGCCGCTGGCGATGTTCTATTACTTTCTGCCGAAAGCGACCGGGGTTCCCATCTACAGTCACCGGCTGTCGATCATCTCCTTCTGGTCCCTGATCTTCATGTATCTCTGGACCGGTGCTCACCACCTGCTCTGGACCCCGATTCCCGACTGGATTCAGACCCTGGCGATGGCCTTCTCGGTGATGTTGATCGCTCCCTCCTGGGGAAGTGTTATCAACGGCTACCTGTCGATGAACGGTCAGTGGCAGCAGATGCGTGAAAACTACCTGGTCAAGTTCCTGATCCTGGGGATTACCTTTTACGGTTTGCAAACGCTGCAGGGACCGATGCAGGCGATCCGCTCCTTCTCGGCATTTATCCACTACACCGACTGGGTTCCAGCGCACATCCACATGGGGACCATGGGCTGGGTGTCGATGATCGGATTTGCCAGTATCTATTACATGATCCCGCGCATCTGCGAAAAAGAGCTGTTCAGTATCCCGCTGGCCAACCTGCACTTCTGGCTGATTCTGATCGGTCAATTGATTTGGTCGATCAGCTTGTGGGTGGCAGGTGTTCTGCAAGCCGGCATGTGGAACGCCATGAATCCGGACGGCAGCTTGACCTACACCTTCATGGAGACGATGGTCGAGATGTACCCCTATTGGTGGACCCGAGTCGGCGGCGGCATCATCTACCTGCTCGGAGTGCTGGTCTTTATCTACAACCTGTACATGACGATGCGAACAGGAAAATCCCCTTCACCGGCAATGACCGAAGCTGAAGGGAGGGCCTGATCATGTGGGAGAAGAAACCGGTTTTATTGATGGTCCTGGCCACGGCAGCGATTCTGGTCGGCACCATTGTCACCATGGTTATGCCCTTTTTCTGGGTCAATAGCGACGCCGACCGGATCGAATCGGTGACCCCCTACACCCCGCTGCAACAAGAAGGGCGCGATGTCTATATCCGCGAAGGCTGCAATAATTGCCATACCCAGACAGTTCGTCCGCTGGTTGCCGAAGTCCTGCGCTATGGAGATTATTCAAAGTCGGGTGAATTCGTCTACGACCGCCCGTTCCTCTGGGGCTCCAAGCGAACCGGCCCCGACCTGGCCCGTCTGGGCGGTAAGTATCCGGATGCCTGGCACTACAAACATATGGATGCACCACGCTCGATGGTTCCGCGCACCAACATGCCTGACTACAAGTGGCTGCGCGATTATCCGCTGGACCCAGAGATGATCCGCCGCAAGATGGAGGTACTGGGCTTCCCTTACAGCGAGGTGCAATTAAGTGAGCTGGCTGCTAAAAATGAAATGGACGCGCTGGTCGCCTACCTGCAGAAACTCGGCAGCGATATCCCCTGGCGAGAAGCAGCGAAAACCGAAATCATCGGTGAATTAGTCAATCCCTACGCTGGGATAGATCACTTCGCGATGGAATCCTGGGAAGGCCTCTATCAAAACAATTGTGCCGCCTGCCACGGTGAACACATGGAGGGTGAAATAGGGCCGGAGCTGATCGGTGCTGATTTTGAGGAGAGTGATCTGTTCGAAATCATTTACAACGGCATCCCGGATGGCGGTATGCCGTCGTTCTCCAGTCTCGGCACCGACAAGGTATGGAAGCTGACAAACTTCATCAAATACTACAATCAAGGAGAGGGTCAACACTAATGGACTGGTCTTCCATCCTCTATCTGGGGGTTACTCTTGGGTTGTTTGTGATCTTTGTCGCGATTGTTGTTCGTACCTACAGTCGCAAAAACAAAGATCGGAACGAGGTCGCAAAATACAATATGCTCGATAAAGACTAAGCTTGCCGGGAAAGGACAACTCTATGAGTTCCGATATCCACCACGACGATCACGCAGACGGAATTGTAGAAGCGGGGCAAAAAGCACCGCGCTACTTCTATCTGCTCTACTTCGGCCTGATTATTTGGGGCGTCATTTTCATGGCTTACTATCTGTTCAGCGGCTGGAGTTCCAGCCAGGAATTCGAGGAAAAAATGGCCGCCCACACAGGAGTTCAAGCCGTGGCAGCGGTGCCAAAAGCGGCCACTGCCGGAACGCTTGACGCATCAGTCCTGTTCGCCAGTCACTGTGCCGGCTGCCATGGCGCCGACGGCAAGGGTGGTTACGGCACAGATTTGAGTCGCAGCGATTACACTTACGGCAAAGATGCAACATCAATTAGAACCAGTATCACAAAGGGTCGCGGTGGCAAAATGCCGTCATTCGGTGAGCAGCTCAGCACTGCCGAAGTTGATGCATTGGTCAACTTTGCCCTGAAGCTCTGAATTTTTCTTTGGCGAGGCAGCTTTACTGCCCTGCCAGAATTATGCTATGCCGCAAGCAAAAAATTCTGTGAATCCCGGGCTGATCGGCCCCTGGCGACGTCGTTTTCAATGGCTGACCAGCCTGTTGCTCCTGCTGTTACCCTGGATTCAACCCGGAGGCAACAGCCTGCTGCGGATCGATCTGCCGAGTTTAAGCATCCATCTGTTCGGGCAGGTTTTGCGGATTGAAGAGCTGTATATTTTCTTGCTGTTCTGTCTGGTTTTTGTCATCGCTTTCCTGCTGATTACGCTGGTTTCCGGAAGGGTCTGGTGCGGCTGGGTCTGCCCCCAGACAACATTGAATGACCTGGCCGAATGGTTCGCTCGACGCCTGAAACTGAAAATCGTCGACGACCGTCTGCAGGGTGACAACTGGCGGAAGGCTTTTGCCCAGTTGTTTTACTTACTGCTGGCAACGCTGGTCTCGGCCAACCTGCTCTGGTATTTCATTGAACCGCAACGCTTCTTTGCCGATATTCTGAACGGCCGGATGCAAACCGGCGTCAGCTTGACCTTGGCCATCGGTACACTGAGCGTCTATCTCGATCTGACACTGGTCCGGCGTCTGATGTGCAAAGAGTTCTGCCCTTACGGCAGGATCCAGGTTGCCCTGACCGATTCCGGCACCCTGACCCTGTGCTTGCCGGAATCGGAACTAGAACGCTGCATCCGTTGCAACTCTTGCGTTCGCTGCTGCCCGATGAAAATCGATATCCGCACAGGCTGCCAGATTGAGTGTATCAACTGCGGCCGCTGTCTCGATGCCTGCCGAACAGTCATGCACAAACGCCGGCAACCGGGCTTGATCCACTACCGATTCGGGCTGGATAATCAGGGAGCCGGAGCGTTACTGAACCCCAAAAACCTGCTGCTCAGCCTTGCACTGGCAACCCTGCTCAGCCTGCTCGTTTTTTCTGTCTTCAACCGAGCAGGAGCATCGTTGAAGGTTTCCGTATCGCACGGTGCAGCGAGTCGAATCCTTAAAGATGGCCGACAGGCAACCTTTTTCAATGCCTGGATCAACAACCGCAATACAGCAATGGAAACGTACCGATTAACGGTTCGCAAACAAAACCATCACCCGCTGACGATCAAGGGGCAGATCGAACGGCTGCAGCTTGACGGTGGCGAAAACCGGAAGCTCGATTATGTTCTGGTCGCTCCGCCTGCAGAAGAGCCATACATGATAGAGTTCGTTTTACTGGGCCGTCAAAATCAGGAACGTGCAACGGCAAAAGCGCAGATTCTGCCCTACCGCAAATAGAGGACATGATGCCGAAAACATTCTACCCCCTGCTGATTTTTACCCTGCTGGGATCTTTTCTGGTCTTTTCCGGCTGGTCGGCCTATCGCGCCGCGACTTACGGCAGCCAGATCAGTGATCGGGATTACTACAGTAAAGGTCTCAAATACAACGCCACCAGGGTTGAAAAACGTGCTGCCAGCGTCCTCGGCTGGCAACTGACCACGTCTTTGAACAAACAGCAGCTGCAGATCCTCCTGTTCGATGGCAAAGGTGTTCCGGTTGAAGGTGCTGAGGGGAAACTGACCTTTTTTCACCCGGCCGAGGATTCAATCAACAGCCTGACTCTCACAGAGTTTGCACCCGGAACCTACCTGACGCAGCTGCCGGACAGTTTTCGCGGCGAGATTGCCGTACGGATCGATATTGAACGCCGGGGGGCCAGACTCAACCGCCAACTACTGCTCAATCTCTGATGAAAAATGATTCTTACCCTTTGCCGATCTGCAGCCATTGCGGCATCGAATTCCCGAGCGCAGATCTGATCCGAGCAACGGTTGATGACCGGCAACTCGATTTTTGCTGCCGAGGCTGCCACGGCGCCTATCTGATTATCCACGGAGCGGGGCTGGGCAGTTACTACCGACGACAGGATCAGCAGGGCGTAACCGTCCGGGAAACAGAACTCTCTCGCTACGATCCGCAGTATCTGGATCAATTCGTCAGCCACAGTGAAAACCGGTCAAGAATCAACCTGATTATTGATGGCATCCGCTGCGCCAGTTGCATCTGGTTGATCGAGAAAAGCCTGCAGCAACAGTCTGGGATCAATCATGCTCGGGTTAATTTCGCCAGCCACCGGCTGTTGATTGACTTTACCGAAAGTGAAACCGCAGCTGCCGATATCTGCCGATTTCTGGCGCGACTTGGGTATCAGTCCCGCCCCTATTCAGCGGATGAGTTACAGCAGTCTGCGGATCAGGAACGTCGCGGTCTGTTGTTTCGTTTCGGCACTGCGGTTTTTCTGTCGATGCAATTGATGGGCTTCTCGATTGCGCTCTATGCAGGTTATTTTCAAGGGATCGATCCGCAAGCCAGACAACTGCTGCAGCTGCTGGCGGCGTTGGTGACAACTCCGGTAATTTTCTATTCTGGCTTCCCGTTTCTGCGTGGGGCCTGGTTCAGTCTACGCAATCGACAACCGAATATGGATCTGTTGATTGCCCTCGGCTCACTTTCGGCCTACAGCTACAGCCTCTATGCGCTGTTCAATCAGCGTGAAGTCTACTTTGACACCGCAGCGATGATCATCACCCTGATTCTAGCCGGACGATTGTACGAAACCGGTGCTCGCCGCAAAGCATCAGCCGGGATCGATCGACTGCTCAAACTGGCCCCGGCGCGGGCCAGTAAACAACAGGATCATGGCTGGATTACGGTCGACAGCCAGCATTTACAACCGGGCGATATCATTCAGGTGAATGCCGGAGAACGCTTGCCGACCGACGGTCGCATCCGTTCGGGACAGGCCGAGATCGATGAGGCCTCAGCAACCGGCGAATCGGTTCCGGTGTTGCGCGAGCCGGGCCATCGGGTCATCTCCGGAACGCTAAATGTAAATGGCCGAATCGAGGTTGAAATTACCGCCGCCGCCGCCGATTCCTTCATTGCCAGAGTTGCGGCGATGGTTGAACAAGCCCAGGCACGAAAAGCGCCGATTCAGCGACTGGCGGATCGGGTTGCAACCCGGTTTATCCCGTTGGTCCTGCTGCTGGCAATTGCGACATTTTTTTATTGGGGAGCGGACAAAGAGGGAATCCTGCACGCGATCACGGTTCTGGTTGTTGCCTGCCCCTGCGCGCTTGGCCTGGCAACGCCGACGGCGGTCATGGTGGCAACCGGGCGGGCTGCCGAACTTGGCATCCTCTATCGGGGCGGAGACATTCTGGAGGCGACAGCCAGCCTGCAGACGATTGCCTTCGACAAAACCGGCACCCTGACGACCGGGCGACCGGAAGTTGTTTCGTGCCATCCGTTTTCAATCCCGGAAGAGGAGTTGATTCAACGCTTGGCGACAGCCGAAGTCGGCAGCCACCATCCGCTGGCGAAAGGGGTTTTGGCCTACGCAAAGAAACGCAATATTGCCTATGATCTTCCTGCACAGGTACGGACGATTCCAGGGCGAGGCCTCAGCGCGGAGACCCGAACTGGTGTCCTGCTGGCCGGCAGTCGGCGTTTTTTGGAAAGCCGAGCAATTCAGCTGCCGAAGTGCGCTGAAAACAGCACTGTCAGCGAAGTCCATATCGCCGAAAACGGGCAATATCTCGGTTACCTTGCGCTGGCAGATCAACCGAGATCCGGAGCCAAAGAATTGATCCGTCGCCTGCATCAACAGCAGATCAAAACCCTGCTGCTGACCGGGGATCGGGAGCCTGTCGCAAATGCACTCGCGACGAAACTCGGCATTGAAAACGTTAAAGCTGAGCAGACGCCGGAGGAGAAAGCCTGCACCCTTGAGCAGCTAGCCGATCCGAAAATCATGATGGTCGGTGACGGTATCAACGATGCACCAGCCTTGGCGGCGGCGCATATCGGTTGCACCCTGGCGGGCAGCTCTGATATTGCGGTTGAGAATGCGGATCTGATCCTGACTCGGGCAAAGCTGTCAACGCTGCTGCAAGCACTGGCATTATCGAAACGGACGATGCGGATCATCCGGCAAAACCTGTTCTGGGCATTCAGCTATAATTTGCTGGCGCTACCGCTGGCGGCCAGCGGACATTTAGCGCCGGTCTACGGTGCTGCAGCGATGGCGCTCAGCTCCATCTGTGTGGTCGGCAATTCACTGCGGCTGAAAGGAGGGAAACTGAACGATGCTTAACTCTATCCTGATCCTGATCTTTCTCTCCTTCTGTATCGGCACCGCTGTCTGGCTGTTTTTCATCTCTGCGGTAAAAAAAGGCGAATTTGATGATATCGAAGCGGCCAAGTATCGAATGCTGGATGATGACGATATCGACGACAACAATAACGGAGAACAGTCCTGAGCAGCGGCAGCAAAACGTGCCGACGTTCAGTCCTTTCAGGAGAGATTGATGGAACCACTCTACAGCATGGCCTTCATGACCGGACTCCTCAGCTCAGCCCACTGTCTCGGCATGTGCGGCGGCATTGTCAGTGCATTGTCTCTGACCCCGGACGGCCGCAACAGCGGTGTTACTTTTCACCTGTTGTACAATTTGGGGCGTATCTTGACCTACAGTCTGATCGGCCTGACGGTCGGCTGGCTCGGTTCGGCGCTGGCAATCAGGGGGGACTTACTTGCAGTGACCAGGCCGCTGTTGTTGGGCAGTGATATCCTGGTGATTCTGGTCGGTTTAGGCAGTGCCGGTCTGTTCAGTCGGTTGAATCTGCTCTCGTTGGAATTTTCAGGACCGATCAGCAGCCTGACCGGAGCGGTCAAAGGCTTGCGGAGACTTCCGCCGGGGGTGGCGGCCCTGCCCTTCGGCATGCTGTTCGGTTTTCTGCCCTGCGGGCTGCTTTACGCAATGGCACTGACGGCAGCGCAAAGCGCAGACAGTCTGAATGGCGCAGTCATTATGGCAGCGTTCGGTCTGGGAACGGCCCCCTCATTGCTGCTGGTCGGCGGTGCCGCCTCTTGGTTCAGTTCACAGCGGGCCTGGATGATGAAAGCGGCGGGAATAATGGTTGCTTTGATGGGCAGCTACAACCTGTTTCGCCACATCCGCATGATGGGTTGAGTGTATTGTTCCTTCACACTGTAAAACCATGGTCTTTATTCCAAGACTTTCAGCTGCTGCTCATTTTTTGTCATTCCCGCGCAGGCGGGAATCCAGTGACTTTATGAGGCGTGGATCCCCGCATTCGCGAGGATGACGATCTTTGCCTTTGATTTTAAGGGACTTTCAGTCCCCTCCGAACCTCTGCACTTTCAGTGCAGAGGTGTTTAATTGCTGTCTGAGCTGTTTTTGGGATGAACCGGCACAAATCGGTTCTTCTTCTCGTTCCACCGGTAGCCACCGGCATCCCAGATTTTTTCAATCAGATCCCACTCCAGATGCAGTTTTCCGGCTTCATCAACCAAATCTGAAACCTCGAGGATTTCTAGGTCATCGATAATCTGATTGCCGTTGGTATCGGCCCAATGCAGGGGTTCCACCTGCATGGAGCCGACATCCTGCAAGGCAACTGCAAAGCGGCGGCCGTTCGGGTTCGCAATCAACTCACCACTGAGTTTGATACTGTCGCCCACTACGGCATCTTTTTTCACCTCGAGCTTATAGAGAATAGACATCGGCATGCTGGGACTGCGGAAGATCCAGCGAGCCATCCCTTCCAGGTTGTCCAGACTGGAAGGCGGCGGAGCTGCCTCCACCAGTTTCCAGCCTTTGGGAAACTCTTCTCGAAGAATCATTCCCTTCAAGGCCGTTTCAGAAGAAATTTTTACTCGAACCAGCACCCGACTGCCCGGTGCCGCATAGGGGGGCAAATAACGTTTTGCCGCGATCACCGGAGGATGATAACCACTTTCCTGAAAAAAATAGACCGCAGCGACCCCAAATAGAACCAATAACAGCAGTACGTATGGCCAACGCTTTTTACTGTGCGGCTCTACCGCATCGAAGATTTCCTCTTCAATGACCGCCTCTTGCTTGAGAATATCGTCAATTTCAACTTCAAGAGCTTCAGCCAGTTTCAGTGCATTGTCGCGACGAATGGTCGGATAGCGGTTATTCTCCCAACGAGAAACAGTATCCGTAGTTACGGCAACCACCTTTGCGATATAAAACTGTGTCAGACGTTTCTCTTCACGTATCCGACGGATGGCTGCGCCGTCAATTGCGACAGACGGTGCATATCTTAATTCCATATCTGTTTCCCATTTTAAATGTACAGGATTAAATCGTGCGTGAGTTTAACAGAGGAAAGCTTTTCATGTAAACAGCGTTTCAGGTAAAGATACCGGGTTATCTAAACCCGATATTCGTCATCCTATATACCTGTAATCACAAAAAAATAACCCGACATCATGCGATATCTCTGTCGATGTCTAATGATAACAGAGTGAAAATGTGAAAATATTCCAGCAGCGACAAGGAACCGCTCACATTTATTTTGAATTAAGGAGAATACGATGAAAAAACTCATGACCCTGTTTGTTGCTCTGTCGATTGTAACTGTTGCCGCTTTTTCTGTAATCGCTGCCGACAATAAAGGCCCGGAAGAAGTAAAGTTGAAAGCCAGCATGGGCACGGTAACCTTCCAGCACCGTGCTCACCAGAGCCGCGTCGAGGACTGCACCACCTGCCACCACCAGGGTGTTGCAGCGGGCGCCTGCACCAGCTGCCATGATGCCAAGCCGGAAGCACCGAAAGCTAAGAAAGTTTTCCATAAGCTCTGCAAGAGCTGCCACAAGAAAAACGACGGCCCGACCAAGTGTAAAGGTTGCCACGTCAAGTAATTTCTGATTATCCCGATGACGGTTCCAGAAAAAATGGAGAGTTGCTGTTGCAACTCTCCATTTTTCAATACTGCGGCTAGCAACCCGGTAGAGTTACAATAACACTGGTTCCCTGCCCAGACCAGCTATCGATACTCACCGAACCATCATGTGCCTCAACGATATACTTGACGATACTCAGCCCGAGACCAGTCCCCCGGATCCCCGCATCAGAAGGATCGGCACGATAAAAGCGATCGAAGGCACGCTCAATCTGCTCAAAGGTCATACCGATGCCCTGATCAGTGATGGTTAAAGTAACGCACTGCTCACCAAGCCCGAGATGGATCGCAATGCCACCACCATCCGGTGAGTACTTCACTGCATTGTTGAGCAGATTTTCCAGCACCTGCTGCATACGTCCTTGATCTGCAGGAATAAAGCAGGGTTCAGTGGGCATAGCTAGAGTAAATTCATGAGCACCATTGTCGCGCTGCTCAACCTCTGAAACCGCGTGACTGATCAACAAACCAAAATCAGTGCTGTCCAGATAGAGTTCAAGTTGTCGCCCTTCCTCTATTCTGGTTACATCAAGCAGATCATCGACAATCGAGGACAAATCGGTCGCTTTGCTATTAATAATCCCCAGGAACTCAAAGATCTCCGCTTCACTGAATGTTCGGTTTTCAAGCATCAGTTCCGAATAGCCGAGAATCATTGTCAGAGGCGTCCGCAGTTCGTGAGCGGCGATCGAAACAAATTCACTTTTCATCCGTTCTACATTACGGACCTTGGTAGCATCCTGCATGAAAATAACCATTCCACGCTGCTCACCATGTTCTGATAGAAGCCGAGATGCCCGGGCTGCCAGGATTCGTGGCGCTGAATTCTCCGCTGAAGAAAGAGTCAGATCAAATTCAGCAATCGCACCTTCAGACAGTCGATTTCTGGCCTCAGCTATATTTTCAACAAGCCCCGGTAAATTCACCAGCTGCGGGAAAGACACATCAGCTTGCCAGGAGTTGATCTGAAAATAACGTTCGGCAACCAGGTTCATATGGACAACCCGGTCCTTTTCGTCAGTCACAATCAGGGCATCAGCAACGGAAGAAAGAATTGTATCGATCTTATCTCTGGCATCTGAAACACTTGTCAAGGCGTCCTGCAGAGCAATCTCAGCTCGCTGCCTAACCTGTATTTCAGTATTTAATTTTTCGTTGACAGATTGAAACTGTTCAGTGCGCTGTACTACCCTTTTTTCAAGGGTTTCATTGGCAATTTGCAGAGAATTTTCAGCATCTTTCATGGCTAAAAAACTGAGCTTGGCACGGTTAAGTCCAAGAATCATCAACAAGACAAAAGCGGCAGAATAAAATAACAACAAGCTGGACGCATTTTTATTCAATTCATGCAAACGTGCTTGTTCTGTCGTGATGTCGTAATAAATTTCTACGGCGCCATGAAACCGGCCAGCAACCATAATCGGCACATAAGTTTCCACCACATCCCGCTTCACCAGAACGCCATCAGCGGTCAGATGATCCTTTGCTACAACTTTCGAATAAATCTTCCCCCGGGCAACCTGCTGAGTGAAATAATCATTCTTGTTGATATTGCCAATTTCATCAGCTTGGGTGGAATAGACAACCTTGCCTGGAGAACTGAATATCCGTAATTTCATCAGTAGCGAATCTTCTTTCATCCGAATGATTTCACTGGTCATTTCCGAGGCTATCGGATCGCTCTCCAGATCAAAACGATCTAATTCTTTAGACACAACAAGAAAGCGAACAAAGCGGCTTGCTTCTGATTCTGTCTGACGAAGGATTAAATCACTATAAGCGGGATAGATATAAAGATAATCATAAAGGGGAAAACCAGCGGCTAGCACTAATGACAGAAGCAATAAATTTCGAAGAAAATTAATTTTCAGCATCAGCAAGTTCCTTACTAGCCAGATTGTCCTATGGAATCAGTAACTTAGAAAATACTACAGTGTTGATAAAGATATAAGCAACAGTTATTTTTAAAAATAACTAATTTTTAGTTGACTTTAATTATTTAGAGCTTATAATTGCCTCAAGAACAAAGAAGAAAGACAAACACTCTCGAAACTTTTTGCCCCGTGTTCTCCCTCCTGACGCGGGGCTTTTTTTGTCCACACAACTCCCCTCAAAGTTCCGCTTCCTCTCCAAACGGCTTTTGCGATTATGGCTGTTTCAATTGTTGCTTTGCAAAGGCGGATGCGAAAGGCGCAAAACTCCCTTAACATCACCCAAGCCGATAACATTTTTCACAACGGCCTTCAGCGGACGACCAGCTTCATCAAAACTGATCAACAGGTCACGACCATTGGTCTTGAAAATTTCCGGACTGACCAGGACTTTGCGAAGGATCGATTCTTTCGCAAAAATACCACTATTTTTAAACCGAGCATCCGCCGGGGCAATAACGATCTCTTCGATCCCTTTGCGATGAAAGGTCGGCAACGTGATCCGCTCTCCATCAAGCGGCCCCAAAGAACCGCAGCGCAAATTGTAAAAAGCACTCAGAATGTCAAAGATCGGGCCATCAGTACCAAACGGAAACTGTTCTTCAGCGCGAATGATATGATCCTTGACCTTCTGAAACTTCACCTGTCGACTGGCGTAATCGAAAGAGTAACTGGTTATCTTTTCACGCTGTTTATCGCCCTTCCCTTTTAGGGAATGTGAACTGTGCAGCAGCGGTCGCAACAGGCCGTCAGGACCGATTTCCATCAGGGTTTGAAATCTCTCCCGTCTGTTTTTGGTAACAAAAGCAGAAAACCCTCGGGTCTGAGCTTCCAGTACCGCGAGGTAGGTTTCAGGCACTTCTCCCCGGCTCAGACGAATGGTACCGACAGCAAGTCGATCAAACCAGAGAAAGGAGATATCGTAGATCAACTCTTCCCCGAGAAAGGCATCAACCGGGTGGGATTTTACTTTCGGATCAGTTATTGCCACCGCCAGTGCTTCACCTGAACAGAAAATATGCAGTGCAAACAGACAGATAAGCAGCAGAGATTTCTTCATCGGAATCAATCCTTATAAAGCGTTTCACTTAAAACACAACCTGATTTGTATCAATCTTCAGCTATGCACTAAAAGTGTCCCCTCTCCCTCAGTGAGGGGGAAATCCGGACTTCGGCCACCTTCTCCCTCAGGGAGAAGGGCAGGATGGCGTCAGCCAGCCCCCCTTTGTGTGGGCACCCCAAGAGCAGCAAGCTGAATATCTACCGGATATTTGAATCCATATCCCTAAGACCCATAATCAGACTTGACGAATTTTCAGTGCACATCTAATATTCATATATTCAAAACTTACTAAAAGGTATTTATTATGTCTGAATCTGCTGAGATGTTGTCATTCAATAAAGAGCAAGATTACGATCGTGAGTCGGAGATACTCAAAGTGTTGGGGCACCCGATCCGCTTGAAGATTGTTGCCGGGCTGATGTCTGAGTCGTGCAACGTTAAAAAAATATGGGAATGCCTGGGGTTGCCGCAAGCGACTGTCTCCCAGCATCTGGCGTTGCTGAAAAACAAAGACATTATTTCCGGTCGTCGAGAAGGGGTCGAAGTTTTCTATCAGGTGACATCCAGCGAAGCGCGACGGATTGTCGGCGCAATTTTTGAAGATTCTGATATCAGCTGCAGTTGAAACAACGACCAGCTACGTCTAGCAACAAGAAAAGGCCACCTGCAGAGGTGGCCTTTTCTTGTTGCTAGACGGTTGTAAACTGCTTTATTTTCCAGCCCTGATAGCCGCGACGGTTTTCCCGCGGATCCCCCAATTTTCTGCCGGAACCTCTTCTATAACTACGTGGGTCGCTTCCGGGTTTTTACCGAGAACCTCTTTCATTGCATCGGTGATCCGGCCCATCAATTCTTCTTTTTTTTCCTCACTGATCCCAGCTACAATACGCACAGTTACGATCGGCATCAGGTGGCCTCCTTTAAAGATGATCGAGAAATGAATAAATCAGTATAGCCTGAGCAGAAAAAGAATCAATAGCCAATTGAACTTGGCAAACTATTTACGCCGAGCCAACAGATAAATGACTTCATAGGTTGCCGGAATCCCTTTTTCCGTCGCGTACTCTTGATGATAATAATCGATCATCCGCTGCATCACTTGCCGCGAAGCCAACCCCTGAGGTCGCCCCTGACTGGCATTCTGCGCGCCGATCCGCTTTAGATTTTTCAGGAGTTGCGGAACCGTTGCATGCCATTCCACCTCAAACTCCGTAGAGAGAAACTCGATATCAAAAAGTCCCGCTGCTGCTGCCACCTGATTGAGGTCGGGAAAGGTCTGACCATGAGACTGACGCTTGCCGAGTGCGTGTTGATGAGCTGTCCGCAATTCGAATAAGGTTTTTCCACCAAACAAGGCAACGGCAAACTTCCCCCCGGGGGTCAAAACCCGCGCGACCTCTGCAAAAGCCCTGGGCAGATCGTTAAGCCATTGATAGACAGAGCTGGAGAGAACCAGGTCGAAACGGTTGCTGAGAAACGGGAGCGCTACAGCGTCAGTATCACAAACCGGACAGGTCGGAAACAGTTGCTGAACATGACGACTCATGCCGTGGGCCAGGTCGCTCAGCACCAGCGATAACCCCGGCTGTCGATTCAGAACCTGACGACTGAGCATGCCGGTACCGCAACCGATTTCCAAGGCATTTCCCCATACTTGCTCTTCTGTGGACAAGCGCGCGGCCAACTGCTCGGCAACCTTTTGCTGGATCCGCGCATAACGGTCGTACTCTTCAGCATGACTGGAAAAATGCTGCCGAACTTGTGATTTATCAATTTTGTTTTTCATCAATCTCACAGCAGAAAATCGAGCCAGCGCGAAACACAGGCTTCCGGCTTACTGAAAAATGGCGCATGTCCAACCCCTGCCAGCGGTTCAAAGGTTGCCGCAGGAATCTTATCCGCCAGAAACCTGCCGGCAGTCAGCGGGATGATCTGATCGATCTCTCCATGTAAAATCTGCACCGGCAGCTCAATATCGGCAAGTTGCCGACGTAAATCACTGGTTCCAAGGATCTGCAACACCTGGCGGGCGTAAGCACTTTTCGGTAGCTGCGAAGTCCGTACAGCAAATTGCAGGATTTGCCGATAGCGCTCTTTAGAGAGATCTTCCCCGAGAAACTGCAGGTTGAAAAAATCACCCATGGTCTTTTCAAACGCTCGACTCAGATTCCGGTCAAGCGCCTTTAGTTGCGTTGTCGGCAAGGCATGAGTCCAGTCAGTCGACCGACAAAATCGTGGTGTGGTTGAGACCAGCAACAGACGCGTAAGCTGGATTGATTTTGCGAACGCCAGCTGCAGAGCGACCTGCCCACCCAAAGACCAGCCGAGCAGTGCGGCAGGTGCCAATTGAAGGCTGCAGCTCCACTGCGCAATGATATCGGCAAAGGATGACAAACTGGTTGCCGCGATCGGCTCAGAACCACCGTGACCCGGCAAATCCGGACAGAGCACCCGGAACGTTTGGCCCAGGTTCTCGGCGACCTCAGTAAAGACGACTGATGACATCGACCAGCCATGCAGCATGATCAACGGCGGTCCGTCTCCCCATTCACGCCAACAGAGCTGTCGGCCGTCGGCAACCTGGCAACCCTGCAGCGGCGGCAAATGCTTCATCCAGCAAGCTCCTGCTGCACAGCGACAATCAGTCGTTGGGCAGCCTGACGCAATTCGACCGGGGTATGGTCCGCCATCAAGGTCGTCCGCAAGCGGCAGGTCCCATCAGGCACGGTCGGCGGTCGAATCCCGCTGAGATAGACCCCCTGTGAAAACAGCTTTGCCGCGGCCTGCATGGTCGGCTCGGGTTCGCCGATCAAGGTCGGGATGATTTGCGTTGTACTGCCGCAGAGGTCGAGTCCGGCCGCTGCCAGCAGCCCGCTGAACAGTTGCCGGTTCGCCTCCAGTTGCGTCCTGCGGCGCAACCCCTCGGCACTATCAACCAGATCAACGGCAGCAAGGTTTCCGGCCAACACACCGGGCGGCAGGCTGGTTGAAAAGATGAAACTGCGCGAGCGGTTGATCAAGGTATCGACAACCTCCTGCCGGGCGTCCAGATAGGCACCGAAACCACCGAAGGCCTTACCGAAGGTCCCCATCTGTAAATCTATCCGTGCCAGGCAATTAAACTGTTCTGCGGTTCCCCGGCCGCGCGCTCCGAGCACGCCGCCACCATGGGCATCATCAACCATCAACCAAGCAGCATACCTTTCTTTCAAATCCGCCAACTGATCAAGCGGGGCCAGATCGCCGTCCATACTGAAAACGCCGTCAGTTACAATCAACCAGCGGCCCCGCTGTTGCCGCGCCTCGCGTTCCAGAATTTCTTCCAGCGCCTGCATATCGTTATGCGGATAAACCAGCGTCCGCGCACCGGACAAACGGCAGCCATCGATGATCGAAGCATGGTTGAAGCTGTCGGAAAAAACCGTATCGTCCGGGCCGAGCAAACCCTGAATGATTCCGTTATTGGCAGCATAGCCGGTATTGAAAATAAGGGCTGATTCGGCCCCCTTAAACTCAGCGATCCGCTCTTCCAGGCGATGATGCAGGGACATGCTGCCGGAAATCAGCCGACTGGCACCTGAACCGGTGCCGAAATCACGGGTGGCCCGACAAGCAGCCTCGACCAGCGACGGATGGTTGGCCAGGCCAAGATAATTATTTGAGCAAAGCAGCAGGTACTCCTGACCGGCGATGGTTACCCGCGGTCCCTGGGCTGATTCGATTTCGCGCAAGCTTCGCAACATGCCGCGTCCAGCCAAGCTGATTAAATAATCCTGCAAACCGGTCATACTTCTTTTCCCCGGTGAAGCGGTCCGGCGACAAGACCGATTTGATCGATCAACAGCGGAGCTTGCTCCAGCCACGCCACCAGGTTCGGCAACTCCTCCTTACTGCAACGAACAAAAAATGCCCGTCCGCCGCGCTCTTCCCCGGCAGGCTTCATATGACTGATCCGTTGATAGCCGAGCGTTCGGGAAGCAACGTAACCAGCCAGGTAGTCTGGATCATCCGACCAGCAGAGCTCAGCGACAATCCCCGGTGCAGAGCAGACCTTGGTCGCCAGGGTCAGGGCTTCTACCACATGTGAATTATTCAGATTTAGCTGCTCAAGCAATCGACAAAGTCGCTGTCTGCAGCCAGCAGTCAAATCCATACGACTGGCACGGACGCCACGCGCCGGATCAGACTCCAGACGTTCACCGCTGTCGGCATCGATCAGCATGGCACCACGCATACTCTGCCCGCTCGGCGCGGCACCGGTCGCGAGTATTTCAATCGAATGCTCTGCGACAGCCTTGGGGATCCCCACTTTGCGTAAAAGTCGGTTTGCCAGGCGTCTGCCCTGCGGCCAGCTATCAACAGAATTGTTTGAGAGATCCAGTAGTTTACCGGATTTCACGCAGCGGGCAGAAACAGCTTCGACATGAAAACTGATTTTCTGTGCTGCGCCGCGCGGGTGCCGGAGTGCTCGCTGTAACATCTCAATAGCAGCGGATTCCAGCTCGTTTCCGGGGAGCAAACGTTCGGCGCCGGAAATATGCTGACCATGGCATTCAGCACGCATCCTTAAGCTGTTTAATGGTATCGACATGGCGGCAAATTAGCACTTCGGCAAACAACCTGTCAACCCGAGCAGGCGGGCAGGTTGACAATGGCACAGTCTTTATTTTACCGATCCAGAAGTTATCCAGACGCTACGGCATTCGAAAATGAAACATCCAGACACCACGATCGATAGTTGCATCAGGAAAATCGTCTCCCGGTTGAAGAGTGGCTAACAGTTCTGCTCTCGGCAGCAGATCCGAAAACAATCTCAGTAAAAATTCCGGGGGTAAATGGGGAGCGTTCAGACAGGCCAATATCTCAGCCTTGGGCGCCAGGATTTGCGGCAATCGGCCTAACAGTTTTGGCCAATCACGCTCCGCCTTGAAGCTTTTACCCTGATAAGCCGGGGGGTCACAAATGACCAGTTCAAATTTACCCAGCTTTCTCAGTCTGCCGAAACTCCGAAACAATTCCAGGGGGAGAAAGCTGGCACAGCGAAGATCAAGTTGATTGAGGTGATGGTTCTGCCGTCCAAGCTCCAACGCGCCGCGGTTCATATCCAGATTAACCACCTGCCGGGCACCGCCGGCAAGAGCCGCCACGGAAAAACTGCAACTGTAGGCAAACAGATTGAGAACCTTTTTCCCTTCGGCAACCTGCCGGATCAATTGCCGGCCGACGGCAACATCGGGGAAAAAACCGATATTTTGCGCTTCAGTAAGTCGTAGGCGATAACGCAATCCAGCCTCGACGGCTTCAACCTGATCCGGCATTGTCCCCCAGAGCAGCCGACTCGGGGCATTCGGTAAAAATCGCTCCTGCAAGACAATCGCTGCTGCAGCGGGAATCTGCCGACGCAAGGATTCAAGCAACTGCTGTAGCCAGACCTCCTCACGCTGCCGATAAAGCATCACCAGGACAACCGGCTGGAACCAATCGATCAGCAGGTCATCATAACCGGCAAAACAGTGGCCGCGACCATGAAAAAGCCGCCGGGATTCCTCTCCCAACGGCAGACGTTTGACTATTTCTTGAATGATGACCTGCATTGACAGTCCTGTTCTATTAAATCCTACGGATCATAATCGGTGATTCGAAGCTGAGAAGCTTGTAACTTCAGCACACCAGAATTCGCTCCGGCAAGGCGGGAGGTCCCAAATAGCGACAAAAGATCGGTTGTGGTTCGACCTTACAACTCTCAGCAGAACCCAGATTTGCAGTTTTATAGCACAAGCAAAATACCGAATGAATATAAGTGTGTTAAAAAACTGACTATCCAGTGGAAATTCGATAAAAAATATGGGCATAATGACAGCAATAATGACAGCAACTCAATCGACTGGAGTCATCCTAATGCGCAAGACCAACCTCCTGATCTTTGGCCTCATTGTCCTGCTGGTAATTCTGGGCGTTGCAATCTACCTGAAGAAAAAGGCGCCCACAGAAATCGTTATTCAGGAGCCCCCCGTCGCAAACGTTATGACCAAACCGGTTAAAGTGCCGATTGTCCACTACCCGGTCCCTGAACCAGAAGTGCCGGAGGCAGCAACGCCAGAGCAACCACCGGCTACGGCGGAACAGCCTGAAAAAACCCCGCAAGCAAAAGTTCTGCCCGACCTGCAAAGCAGTAATTTCAGCTTGCAGGAAATCTTACTGAAACTGGATCCTGACGGGGTTCTTTTGCAACTGCTGGTCATGGATAATTTAATTCCAAGATTCGTCGTAACAATCGACAACCTGCCGCTGAAAAAATTACCGCAGGCCCACCTGCCGCTAAAATCCCCGAAAGGTAAGTTTTTAGTTTCAGGCACCAGTGACGCACCACAGACCAGCAGCAGAAACTACAAACGCTATGAACCCTACATAAAACTGCTGGAATTTTTTGATCCCGAGGTTGTGGTAAACATCTACCAGCACTTCTATCCGCTGTTTCAAACCGCCTATAAACAGCTGGGCTACCGAAATGCTTATTTCAATGATCGACTCATTCAGGTTTTAGATCATTTACAAACGACTCCCAACCCGGCAGAACCGATGCCCTTAAGCCAACCTTCGGTTTTTTACACCTATGCGGATCCGACGCTGGAGAAATTGTCATCCGGGCAGAAAATCCTGCTCCGGATCGGTGCAAAAAACCGTCAGCGGGTACTTAAGATTTTAGCTGAATACAGGCAGAAGCTGGTCAATCGGCCATAAAAAAAGCCCATCCATAGTGGATGGGCTTAAAAGTTTGCCAAACAATAAAACTATCTACTGATACATAGTCCGACGTTCCGGCCCTTGATATCCTGACCGCGAAAAGCGCCGAACCGGATCAATTCCAGGATAAACCCAGCCGTCAATTCTCTGAAATTTAACGATCTCATCTGTTTCTATCAGACTTTGCAGGGCGTTTGGCTCAACCATATCCATCATTCCATCCTGATACACTACGGTAACTTCCTTCATTGCCAACCTCCTTTGCATGTTGCTCATTCTAACACCATCTGCGGACAAGGCAAAAGGGATACGGTTAAAAAAGGTCTCCAAATCAACTACTTGATTTGGAGACCTCAATCAGATGGCATAATGATCGGAGGTTCTGAAGAAAACACTCGGAACCCCGGACGCCAAGTACGGCATGGAAGTCAGGAGCGCCTTTCCGGTCCACTGTAGAGTTGGGGCACAAGCCCGCGGATCTGATCATAGCCGACCGTGACCCAACCACTGGAACGCAGAAACTGAACAATCTTTCTTTTTTCAATCAGTTTCTGCAATTTCCGCGGCGCAACCTGCTCAATTTTTCCAGTGCTATGACGCACACTTATCTGCATAGATGCTGACTCCTTCACACACCATCCAGGTCGACATTGTCACCGGTAAATGGTCAGATGGCTGAACCTGTGATAGTAGCAGAATAGAGGTTTAGAGTTCCAGCTCTTTTCCAACCCTCAGGCTTTCAAACCGCCGACGTTCGGGACCACGATAGGAGCCCCGCAGAGAGCTGCGAATAGGATCTTCACCAAGGGTTACCCACCCGGTTGTGCGTTCGAACTCTTCGATCTCACTCATCACAATAAGTTCATCAAGTTTTTTCGATGGAACCAGATCGATTCTGCCATCTTTGTAACGAACTCGAATCAGCATCCGTGTCTCCTGTCTTGTTAATCGAGCAAGGCATCGATTGCGTCGAAATCAAATCTCTTTTCCGCAAGATCGGTAATTAAACGTATCTTGTGTGTATCTTCTGCCGTCAATTTAGAAACGTCATCGCGGATGATTTCAAAGACCGTTGAGGTTGTCTTTCCGGCCCGCATGTATGGAATCCCGCTGCTATCGAGAATTCTCTGGGTAATATGGCTGATCTTACCAACACCAGGAATTACAATACCAGCAATTTTCTCCCGGTAATCATCTATCTGGTACAGATTCGCCAAGGTCACCAGCAATTCATCCCGACTGCTGTTAACGATCACCAAGGATGAATCGCTCAACAACTCTGCGACCCGCTGCGCAGAGGCCGCACCTATTTGAACGGTGTGAACAATCCGCTGAGCATCCTCTTCCCTGCCATGCAGCTCAATATTCAGCACATTTGACAATCTTCTCAGGGTTGGGTTGGCCAGAATCGGATGGTAATTGAAGCCGCCAACAACCTTTATTCCAGACTCGTCGAAAGCCTGAGATAGATATTTCAAGGTTTGCTCACGTTTTTCAGGGATAATTTTGTTTACCAGAAGCGCCTTGACTTCAGCTTGCTGCTTTTCGAATAATGCCAGGTTCATCTGCACAGCATCAACCACATTACCCAGCCCACCGCCAGTGACCATCAAAACCGGGGCCTTTGTTTCATTGGCAATCCGGGCATTATTACAACCGAAAACAGTTCCTACACCAGTGTGCCCGGCACCTTCGATGATCAGAAAATCGTTCTTTTCATCCAATTCTGCAATTGCGTCGAAAACTTGGTTTGCAATCTGCTCGCGCGGCAACTCACCATCCAGAACCCGCCGGGTATCTCCCTGTCCAAGAACAAAGGGAGACATCAAATGTAAATCGTCTTCCAGTCCGAAGACGCGCGCAATCAGGATGGCATCTTTATCTGCTACCCGACCGGCATAAGTCGCAGGCTTTGGTCCTATCGGCTTGATAAAACCGACTTTGGCATATTTTTGTTGTGCCATGTGCATGAGCGAAAGACTTGTCGTCGTTTTACCACTGTTCATGCCTGTTGCTGCGATAAAAACTTTGCGGGCCATATATTCTCCTCGTACGAAACTTGGCAGATCTTTAAAGCATTACAGATAAAGATGACATGTAAACATTCTACGCGCAATCCTCGAAACAGCCGCATAAGAACGGCGGCATCATCAAGGTAGATTCAACGACAATCAAACACTCATCGGCTCCAGAATTTCATCGGTTCGGCCGTGTTCCTTCGCTCCTCCTCCGCTTATGTTTAGATAATCGCACCCTCAGCTCGGTGGCCTCGCGGGGTGCCCACTTCAGGGGTGTCTGGCGCCAGGATGGCGTCAGCAAGCCCCAGGGATGGGTTTATGCGGCCCCTGGAATGGGCAGCGCGAGGCCATTTGCCGAGGTGTTGAATAATTACGATCATTCTTGACATTAAATATCGCAAAGGTATGATTTCCAAGTAGACGGTTCTGCATTCAGAGGAGTTACAATGAAAAAAATCTTGGTCCTGCTGACCATTTCATTTTTATTCCATTTCACCGCAACTGCCGAAAATATAGTCATTTCCAAAACAACCGATCTGCTTTTTACCATTCCAGATGGCTGGTTGCTGGCAAAGGACCCACCGCAGAGATTACTTGAAGAAATGGCCGAGCATATCAGTCATGAGGCCGGAGAGAAAGGCTATTCCCCCACCAAAAAGCAGTTACTTGCCGCGGCAAGAAAGCGCCTGGATGCGAATGAAGTTCTCCTTTACAATCCGGAAACCCTCGCTTACTTAACTCTCGACCTCAGCCACTTGCGCCAAGGCGAGCGTGCGCCGACAAAAAAATCGATCAAACTGTCCGCAAAATACACCGGGGAATCATTGGAGCAGGAAGAAGGTGTCCAGCAACTTGTCGGCAGCACAGAAGAAGCTACCATCGAAGGAGCATGGTATGCCTACCGCTACAACGCCAGCTACCGGCACCATGAAGAAAAAATGGCATTTTCCGGAGTGATCGGCTTCTCACCGCCCTATTGGTTCTTTTTTTACTACATCGATTATCTGCACGACCCGATAGATAAAGACCGGGCTGAACAGGTTTTTGAATCTCTCAAAATAGTAAACAAATAGCCAAACCCTCCAGATCAAGGCAAACGAAAAGGGCCATCCTGATTCAGGCTGGCCCTTTTCGTTCGTCTAGCAACTGAAATCTACTCGACCACGTGACAAACTTCCGCTGGAACAATCGCCGCTTTGATCTTTTTGACAATTCCTGCGGCGTCGATACCGAGAAAGCTACGCAACTCGGCTTGTGTCCCCTGTTCGACAAACTGATCCGGAATCCCGATCCGCAAAGTCTGTACTTGAAGTCCGGAATCAGCCAACAATTCCAGGACCGCTGCACCAAATCCGCCCTGCAGGGCATTTTCTTCAGCGGTCACAACCAATGGAACCTTTGCTGCTTGTTCCAGCAGCAATTCGGTATCGAGCGGCTTGATGAAGCGAGCGTCCACTACCGCCACCTCAATCCCCTGACCGGCAAGCAGCTTTGCGGCTTCCAGGGCTTCGTTGACCAGCACCCCGATAGCGACAATCAAGACATCCTTGCCGCTGCGCAGCAATTCCCCTTTGCCGATCGGCAGAGGTTCAATCGGCCCGTTGATCGGCAACCCGACACCGTTACCGCGCGGATAACGATAGGCAAACGGACCTTCGGCCAAGGATGCGGTCTTCATTGCCCGCCGCAATTCTACTTCGTTGCGCGGTATAACAAATGTCAGATTGGGGATGTGCCGCATAAAAGAGAGATCAAACACGCCATGATGGGTCGGACCGTCCGCCCCGACCAGGCCGCTGCGATCCATGGCAAAAGTGACCGGCAGTTTCTGCAGGCAAACGTCGTGCAGCACGTTGTCATAGGCACGTTGCATGAAAGTCGAATAGATAGTCACCACTGGACGCAGACCACGGCAGGCCATCCCGGCAGCAAAGGTCACAGCATGCTGTTCGGCAATCCCGACATCGAAAAACCGCGCCGGGAACTGCTTGGCAAAATTTTTCAGTCCGGTCCCTTCCGACATCGCCGCCGTAACCGCGACGATCCGTTCATCCTCTTCGGCCAATTCAACCAGAGTTGCGCCGAAAACTTCCGTATAAGAAGCGGCACCACCCGGCTTGCCCCCCTTGATCTCTCCGGTTGCCGGATCGAAAGGCCCAACGCCGTGATACTTAGGTGGGTTCAATTCGGCAGGCGCGTAGCCTTTGCCCTTTTGGGTCGCCACATGCAAAAGAACCGGTCCCTTGATATGCGAAACATTTTCCAGGGTCTCCAGCAACTCTTGCAGGTTATGACCATCCAGCGGTCCGAAGTAATCGAAGCCGAACCCTTCAAAGAGCATTCCCGGAGTCATAAAGCCCTTGAATGACTCTTCGACTTTTTTCGCCAGATTGACCAGATCACGGCCGAAACCGGGGATGTGATTGAGAATATTCTCGGTTTCCTTTTTGAAGCGGATAAAGGTGTCCGAGGAAAGCTTGCGACTAAGAAACGAAGCAAGTGCTCCGACGTTCGGCGAGATCGACATCTCATTGTCATTAAGAATCACGATCAGGTTCTTTTTCAGATGCCCGGCGTGGTTGAGACCCTCAAAAGCCATCCCGGCGGTCAGCGACCCGTCGCCGATAACCGCGATAACCTTTTCGTCACCACCGGCCAGATCGATTGCCGACGCCATCCCCAGAGCAGCGGAGATCGAGGTGCTGGCATGGCCGACATCAAAGGCATCATGTTCGCTTTCACTCCGCTTGGGAAACCCGCTGATTCCGTCCAGCTGCCGCAAGGTGTGAAAGTTTTCCAGCCGTCCGGTCAAGAGTTTGTGTGCGTAAGCCTGATGACCAACATCCCAGATGATACGGTCAGTCGGGGAATTAAACACCCGGTGCAGGGCGATACTTAACTCGACAACGCCGAGAGAACTGCCCAAGTAGCCGCCGGTCGCCGCAACCGTTTTAACAATCTGTTTGCGCAACTCATCTGCAAGTTGCGTTAACTGCTCCATCGACAGTTTTTTCAACTCAGCCGGTGATGCTAATTGTGCAAGGATCTTCTCCATACATGTTCCTCATTTCAAAATCATAAACGAACAATCAGTCCCTGTGCTGCCCAGCACAGTCTTAAATCATCAAAAAGAACGATCGACAATGTAGCCGGCAATCTCCCGTAGCGGCCGTGCCGCGTCATCAAACAGCTCCAGTGCCGTGAACGCCAGTTCGCGCAATTCACGTGCCCGCTGCCTTGCACCATCCAGACCAAGTAACGCTGGATAGGTTGCTTTACCGCGCTCCTGATCGCTGCCGACATCTTTGCCCAAGGCCTCCTGATCAGCCACGATATCGAGGATGTCGTCGGCGACCTGAAATGCCAGTCCCGACGCTTCACCGTAACGACAGAGGGCTCGACGTTGCCTGTCATCAGCACCGCCGATGATCGCTCCCGATTCGATTGCCGCCAAAATCAATGCGCCGGTCTTGTGGGTATGAATATATTCAAGCGTCGGCAGATCGATCGACTGACCTTCCGATTCCATATCGACCACCTGACCACCGACCATGCCGCGGGACCCGGCACTGCGTGCCAGCAGATGGATCACCTCTCGCCGGGCATCTGCCGGAACTGACTGCCAGACATCCGGGCTTGAAAGCAGAATAAAGGCTTCCGTCAACAGCCCGTCTCCGGCCAGGATTGCCGTCGCTTCGCCATAAACTTTATGATTGGTCGGCTGGCCACGGCGAAAATCATCATCGTCCATCGCCGGCAAATCGTCGTGAATCAACGAATAACTGTGAATCATTTCGATCGCGCAGGCAGCCGGAAGCACCTGTTGCGGATTGCCGCCAACGGCTTCACAGGCGGCCATCATCAAAATCGGGCGGATCCGTTTGCCACCGGCAAATACTGAATAACGCATCGAATCATGCAGGCGGGTCGGCAAGGTGTCGGCCTTCGGAAGGTAACGATCCAGAGCCGATTCAACCAACTGAGTCCTTTCCTGCAAGTAAGGTTTCAGCTGAAATTCACCGCTGCTCATCGAAATTCTCCCCTTTAAGAGTGCCGTCAGCCTGTTTCAACAACTGCTCAACCTTTAACTCCACTTGGTTCAATGACTTGCGACAGCTCTCCGCATGGGTCACACCGGCAGAAAACACCTTGAGTGATTGTTCAAGGGTCAGTTCGCCAGTCTCCAACTGATCCACCGCTTTTTCCAGACGTTGCAACGATTCTTCAAAACTCTTTTTCACAGCCATAATTCTGTCCAGTAGATAGGAACAATAAAACCTTTATTATCGCTAGCGGCAGTGGCTGTCGTCAAGGGGTCGTGGCTTTTTTACCGGTCTTTTTTTCAGAATCGGCAACGACCGCATCAAGGGCTCCCGTTCCCAACTGTAAACCAAGTAAATCTCCACCCTGTACCTGTCTGGAATCACGTAGAACCTCACCCGTCTTTTTCACTCGGATGATCGAATAGCCTCGGCCAAGAACCTTCAGCGGCGACAGCGCATCGATACGACCGGCCAGGACCGAAAGCTGCTGTGTTTTTTCAGTGAGCGATTGCTGCATCGCCTGCTGCATCCGCAGCAGCATTCTCTGTAACTCCAGCTGATGAATCCTGAGCTGCTCATCCGGTGCCCGCAAACGGCGTTGTAAACCGTGCAAGCGACTGCGCAACAGTTCTACCCGGCTGCGGATCTGATTGGCCAGACGCATCTCGAGTTGATCGAGATGCCGTTCCAGTTCCAAGCGGTTCTGCACCACCAGTTCTGCCGCAGCACTTGGCGTCGGCGCGCGCAGATCCGCTGCCAGGTCAGCGATCGACAGATCAACCTCGTGGCCGATGGCAGAAATAATCGGCAACTGCGAGGCCGCTATCGCCCGGGCCACCACCTCTTCGTTAAAGGCCCAGAGGTCCTCGCGCGAACCGCCGCCGCGGCCGACAATCAACACCTCAGCCCTTCCGTCAACATTTAAGTCGGCAATCGCTTCGGCAATCTCCTCTGCCGCCCCTTGCCCCTGAACTCGAACCGGGCGCAGCAGAATCTCAACCCCTGCCGAGCGCCTGCGCAGGACATTGAGAATGTCATGAATCGCAGCACCGGTTGCGGAAGTAACGACCCCGATTATCTGTGGATGAGCAGGCAAAGCTTGCTTCCGCGCGGCAGAGAACAATCCCTCTTTTTCGAGTTTTTCCTGTAACTGCAAAAAAGCCAGTTGCAGGCCGCCGACACCCACCGGCTCGATCCCTTCGACGATCAGTTGTAGATCCCCCCGCTGCGGGTAGATTGAAACCCGGCCGCGACAAATAACTTCCATCCCGCTTTGCGGCTGAAATTTGAGAGCTCTGGCATAGGGGCGGAACATGGCACAGCGGAGTTGTGATTTCTGATCTTTCAGGGTGAAGTAGCAGTGTCCGGATGCGGGGCGAGAAAAGTTTGCCAGCTCTCCCTGGACCAGAACATCGACAAAATTCTCCTCGACCAGTTCCTGTAGTAGGTGTACCAGTGATGAAACTGGAACTACCTGTGATAACTGCATTTATGTTCCTTTCAAGCAACCCATCATACGAAACAAACGAATTATTATAACCAGCTTCTGCAAAGATTGACAGCCCTCGGCCAATCCCATATAAAGAGTTAATCTTTTCTGAATATTGCACGGACAAGGAGCAGCAATGGCAAGGCCCTACGTGATTACCATCGCCAGCGAAAAAGGGGGGGTCGGCAAAACCACCCTGGCAACCAATCTGGCCATCTATCTGAAAGGATTGGCAGAAGATCTGCCGGTTACACTGTTCAGTTTTGATAATCACTTTACTGTTGATCAGATGTTCGCCCTCAGCAAAAAACCGGTCAGCAACCACGTCGGGCAGCTGTTTACTGAAAGCGATCCCGCCGAGTTAGTTTCTGCCGGTCAGTACGGCGTCCAGTTCATCCCCTCCTGCCGGCAACTGTTCGAGCGGCAAAACCATCTTCAAGGAGTCAATCACCTGGCCGAAACCCTCAGCCGCTCAACGCTGCAAGGATTGGTGATTATCGACACCAGCCCGATCCTCGATATCTACACCCGAAATGCACTCTATGCCGCGGATCGGGTGATTGTGCCGATCAAGGATGCCCCTTCGCTGGAGAACTGCCGGAATCTGGCCGATTTTCTGACCGAACAATCGCTGTCAAAAGCAACCCTGCGGCTCCTCCCCTGCCTGATCGACACCAGAATCCATTTCGACGGACCGTTTAAAAACTCCTATCAGTTGCTCAAAGCCTACGCCATCAATCGTGGCTATAAATGCTTTGAAGGGTATATTGCCAAAAGTCCGAAGGTCGAATCACTCGCGACCAATCCACAAGGAAAAATTCTGCCGATTTTAACCCACGGCCGCAGCACCGATGTCCACCTGCAGTTCATGCATCTGGCCCGTCAGGTCTACCTCGATTATCTGCAACACGGCCCGACCCGGATGACGATTGTTGCCGATCAGTTATACAATCTAGAAACCCTGTTGGAGCGAGAACGCCGACAACGTACCGCCAAGCTGCATCCCGGGTGTCTCTGCTGTGACAACTCCCTTCCCGAAGATGGGATCTGGCCGGGGGCCTATTTTCTTGAGGATAGCGACGGTCGACTCAGCGGTTTCATCGAAGAGAACTGTTTCCTGGATATGGTTCTGCAGGACTGTTACGGGGAACAAAAAGGACGAGGTGCTGCAGACTCCCTGCGTGAACTGTTTGCCGAATCGGCTGAGAGATCCTACCTTCTGCTGCAACACAGGGTCATCAGCGATGATCAGTCGCAGATCGATTTTTACCGCCTGGATCAGCACGGCGAAAAGATTTCCGGCCGGACCCTGTTAATCAAGCAACGCGGCCTTTTCAACCGGCAGCGGGGTTCCCGTCTACTGCAACTGTTTCAAAAAAGTGCCGCAAGTGAACACCCTCCCGAACGACAACTGTTACTTGCCCACCGCACCGGCAACCAACCGCTCGCGATGATTGAGCAACAGGCCTATCTGCAATGGCAAACCGTTTTCAGCCGGATCCGGGTCGATTTGGCGGCTGAAAGTGAAACCGAACAGGCGGATGCAAACACCTGACAGAGCGTCAGTAGCTGTGGACGATTTCCGAAGAGGCGACAAAGTCAATCGCTTGCTGTTTCAGCCAGGGCAATTCCAGCCGAAGGGCTTCCAAGGTTTCCGGATAAGGATGACAAATGGCGACCAACTCCCCTTTAGCATCAGCCAGTCGGACCATTTTGCGAATCTGTCGGCGGATGTAGGGCACATTCTCTTCATTATCGAGAAAGATCTGCCGCTTTGCCGTCGGCACGCCTAATTTACGGGCCTCATCGTAAGCGACGGAACTGCCGATCGTCTTGCTGTCGACAAAAAACAGACCGTTCTGCTGCAATTCATCCAAAACAACCCGCATCGGGTCGGCTTCCTGGGTGTAGCGCGAGCCCATATGATTATTGCCGCCAACCGCCCCGGGCACCTGATCCAGATAACGGCGCAATAACTGACGGGTTTTCTGCTCCGACTGACCCAGCAACAAGGCATTCGGTCCCGGGCTCATCTGCGGATACTGCTTCGGCTGCATCGGCAAGTGAATCATATATTCTCGCCCGGACCGCTGTAGCAGCAAGGCGGCGTTGGTGGCATTGGCGCTCTCGGGCATGATCGACGGTGTCACCAGCAGATCGATCGCCAGCAACCGTTCAAAGGTACTGACCCGGCGGCCCATATCATCCATGATGATGGCAATTCGCGGCCGACTGCTGCTGACCTCAATCGGCACACGATAACGCAATTCTAGGCGCAATTCGTTCTGCCAGTAGAGGCGAACCAACCCTTTCCTGGACAACAGATCAAGGTAAGCGGGCGCGGCAGACTGAACAATGCGTGAAGCGAGCTCCTCCATCTGTCCCTGCGGCGGATAGTTGCCAAAAATTTTGAAGCGCTGCAAAGAACCATCCGCCGGCATTTTTTGCCAACCTTGCGATTGCGAAGCAGATAAAAGCTCGGCCTCGACCAGAGCGTAAACCTGCGCATAACCGTACTCCTGCTGAGGGGGGGCAGCGGGTGTTGCCTCCAGCGGGACTTCTTTCTTGTATTCAGGAAGATAATGGGTCCGCAGGGTTACCAGCAGAACCAGACAAACAGCGACAAAGGCCAGCAGAAACACTGAAGCCAGCAATATCCGCATTTTTTGATTATTCGCAACCGATTTCCTGGCAACTGTAGTTTTCTTTTTTACCGCCGAACTCTTCTTACCAGCATTCATTTATTGATCAGTTCTATTTGCAAAGCTGTGATTCCCTCTGGAGGTAACTCTCTCCGTTTTACGCCGCAGATGAAGGGCGGCGATTCAGGATCTCTAACCCCTTCAACAGATCCAGGGCGCGCATCAGCTGATAATCGCTACGATCTTCATCGCTGATTGCATTTTTATCTACTTCTTTCGGTAACGGTTGTTTATTTTCCAGGGGTTTAAAATGATTCTGCAGGTCCTTCTCGCGCATCTGTCGGACGTCGTCCTGGCCATTCAGGACCAATGGTGGCACGACGATATCAGGAGTAATCCCCCGCGCCTGGATCGAAATCCCAGACGGCGTGTAATAACGGGCCGTTGTCAAGCGCAGTGCAGAGCGATCACCAAGGGGAATAATCGACTGAACCGAACCTTTGCCGAAACTCTGCTCACCGAGAATGACGGCGCGCTCATGGTCGTGCAGCGCACCGGCTACAATCTCCGCGGCACTGGCACTGCCGCCGTTAATCAAAACAACCAGCGGATAATCCGGTTCGGTACCGGCCTGCTGTGCCTGAAACCTGAGCCGGCTGCCCTCCTCGCGGCCTTCCGTATAAACAATCAGCCCCTCGGCAAGGAACAGATCGGAGACAGAAACCGCCTGATCCAGCAAGCCGCCCGGATTGTTACGCAGATCAAGCACCAACCCCTTAAATTGTTCAGCCGCTTCAGCACGTAAAGCATGCAGATGCGTCTTGAGTTCTGACCCGGTACGCGCCTGGAACTGTGACAGTCGAACATAGCCATAACCATCGGTCAGCATTCTGCTTTTGACGCTCAGTAGCTTGATGATGTCGCGAATAATGACAAACTCTTTCGGTTCAGGCAGTTCCTTGCGCAGGATGGTGATTCGAATCGACTCCCCTTTCGGGCCGCGCAGCAAGCGCACCGCCTCCATCAATTCCATATCCTTGGTCGATCGGTCATCGATCTTGATTATTTTGTCACCGGCCTCGATTCCAGCATTAAATGCGGGGGTATCCTCGATCGGCGAAACAACCATCAACAATCCGTCACGCAGAGTGATCTCAATGCCTAAGCCACCAAATTCACCGTGCGTATCATCCTTCATGTCCTGATACATTTCCGGCGATAAAAAACTGCTGTGTGGGTCAAGGGTGACCAACATACCGCGAATGGCTCCGTAGATCAGTTCTGTCGTATCTGTCCCTTCGACGTAACTTTTACGGACAATCGACAATACATCGGTAAAAAGCTCCAACGCTTGATACTCGGTCTCTTCATTGGCAATCGCCACACCGATCGTGCCGACAGCAGTAAACGCAAGGAGCAAGGCAACCACCAGCAACAGCAAACGTTTGACAAATTCCATGGTTATCTTCTCCTTTTAAGCCATTTGGCGGGATCAACCGGCGCACCATTTCGGCGTATTTCAAAATAGATACTTTCCCGCCCACGCAGGCCGGAGTAACCGACCAGCTCACCGGCGTTGACCTGCTCACCGATGGAACGCTCCAGCTTTGCCGCCTGGGCGTAGAGCGTATGATAACCGCCGGGATGACTTAGAATCAGCAGATTTCCGTACCCTTTGAACCAGGCGGCAAAGGCTACTCGGCCGGCAGCGACAGCTACAATCGGCTCCTTGTTACGGGTTGATATTTCCAAACCGTTACTTTCATACAAGGTACCGACATCCGGGTCATTCTGGGTGCCGAACCCAATCAACACCTTCCCGGCTACCGGCCAGAGCAGTTTACCTTTTTCGAAGCTGAAACCGGAAACACCAACTGGCGGTGGCTGCGACTGCGACTGTTCTAGTTTTGCAATCAGCCGCTGCAGGCGACTAGCCTTCTCTTTCAGTTCGGCCAACTCCTGACCCAATCTCTTTTTGTCGCGGCGAACATGTTTCAGCAGACGAGCTTGCATTTTCCGTCCCGCCTTGGCGTCCTGCCTCTGTCGCTTTTCTTTAACCAGCAGTTGTTGTTGTTTCTCCTGCAACTTTTTCAACGCAGCAAGTTGGGTCTGCTGCGTCACCAGCGCAAGCCGATACTCATCGAGCAGTTCTCTGTCATAATGAAGGATGCGCGTCAGATACTGAATCTGCTGGACAAGTTCACTGGGCGATTCGGCACTGAACAGAATCTTCAGCGGGCCTATCTCTCCCTCTTTATAGAGAGCCACCAAGCGTTTTTCCAACCGCTTCCCCGTCAGCCTGATTGACCGTTTACCCTTTTGAATTACCTTTTGCAGCTCTTCTGTTTGTCGCTGAAGTTGCCGCTGCTCAGACTTCAGCTTCTTGATGCGTTGATCGATCCGCTTCAGTGTCTGCCGTAACAGAGTCAGTTCGCGAGCCAATTTCACTTCAGTCTGTTTGTTGGCCGCAAGATCGCTCCGCGCCAGTTCAATCCGCTGCCGGATTTGATCTAGTTGCGTCCGGTTGTCCAGCTGATCAGCGTTGCACGGGGTAAGAGCGCCTGTCAAAACAAGCAATAACAGTGAAGTGCAGAAACGCGCCAGCATGATTTAAATTCGGACAAATTTACGCAAGGAGGCCAAGCTGCCCAACAACCCGAGTGCCATCCCTCCGACAACCAGCGTAATCTGTTGATTCAGGGTTAAAAAAAGTAACTGAAAATCGGCTGGTGTCAACCAGAAGGACTGAATGCTCTGCTCCAGGATAAATTTGAAAACGACAGCCAGGAAAACCAGCGATAAGAGCCCGCCGAGAACACCCTGCAGCGCACCTTCCAGTAAAAATGGCACCTTGATAAAACGCATGGTCGCACCGACCAGCGCCATGATTTCAAGTTCGTCGCGTCGTGCATATAGCGTTAATTTGATGGTATTCGAGACAATAAACAGGGCGGCAAAAAGCAGAAAACCACCCAGAATCATCCCGACAAAACGGAGCATGTCGACAAAGGCGTTAAAACGTTCCAGCCAGCCCTGACCGTAACGCAAATCTTCGATGTCGATACTGTTCTCCAGCTGCCTGACAACTTTTTCAACCCCTTGTTGATGGCGGAAGTCGGGGTGCAACCCCAGTTCAAACGACGCTGGCAACAGGTTACGGCTTATTCCCTGCAACAGGCTGGAATCGTTGCCCAAACGGCGGCGAAAACGTTGCAGTGCCGCTTCTGGTGAAACATAAGCAACGGTCGCAACTTCAGGGATTTTCTTGAGCTTTTCAATCGTTTTGGAAATTTCACGGGGCGGAACGGCTTTATCGAGGTAGGCGATAACCTGAATTTCTTTGGTCCAACTTTGGGCCAGTTGCTCAATATTAACCACGATCAGAAAAAAAGTTGCCACGGTCGCCAGGGCGACAGCCATGGTTAAGATCGCCGCAGTACAAAGCAGCGGCCATTGACGCATATTTCGTACGGCACGAAGAATGAAATAACGGATATTCTCCAGCACTGCCAGCCTCCGAACAGATGTACAGTTAAATAAACGGTTCTAGAACCCAAACAAAGACTGATTGCCACCAAGGCTCCAAGTTCACCAAGAGTGTCAAAATTCTTTAGGGAAGGTCTCTTGGTGCTCACGCTTAAGAGCGCCTACTTTTGGTGGTGGCTAAAAATTCAGGTTTTAGTCCTGGTTAGAAACCTTTTGGTTATAGATCCGAAAAAAATCAACTTAGATGCGCTTGCTGATCAGAAACCAGTTTCCCTTTATCGAGAGTGATCACCCGGCGGGGAAAGCGCTGATGCAAACTATGATCGTGGGTTGCCAACAGCACTGTGGTGCCCCGGGCGTTGGCATTTTTGAACAGTTCCATAATCTCGTGGGTTACATCCTGATCCAGATTGCCGCTCGGCTCATCGGCCAACAGGATCAAGGGGTCAACGACCAGCGCCCGAGCAATGGCAATTCGCTGCTGTTCCCCCCCCGAAAGTTCCAGCGGTTTGCGCTGTAAACGGTGCTCAAGCCCAACCTCTTTTAACGCCTGATAAACTTTCTTGCTCACCTCGTAACGCTTTTTCCCCTGAGCTTCCAAGGCAAAGGCAACATTTTCATAAACAGTCCTGCTCTGCAACAGCTTGAAATCCTGAAAGACGACACCGATCTTCCGCCGCAGATGGGGTATCTGATGACTGCGAAAACGGGTGATATTTTGACCGTTGATGAGAATCTGTCCACGGGTCGGTTTTTCTGCCGCATAGAGCATGCGCAGAAAGGTTGTTTTGCCGGCCCCGGAAGCGCCGGTGACGTAGATGAAGTCCCCCTTGGGGATCTGCAATGACAGATCCTTAACTGCAGCAGAGTCGCCGCCATAACTTTTGGTAACATTGAACAACTGGATCATCTGCTGTCACCATTCGCTGTAAGGGATACCGTTTAACCCGACCAGATCGCTGCCGCTGTTGATGTCGTAACAGCCACCTTCGGCGAGTTGTCCACTCTCGGCAGGTTCCGGGAGCAGACAGCGCCAGCTGTCACTCTGTTGCGTCATCGGATCACGCGGCACATCGCGCAGATATTTGCTCGTAACCAGCTGCTCCAAATCCTCTGGATATTTACCATTATCCGCATAGTAGGCATCGATCGAGCGGCGCATCTGATAAAGATCCTCGGCGAGCACCGATTCACGGGCCTTGATTTGACTGCGTTTATAGTTCGGCACGGCAATCGCGGCCAGAATGCCGAGAATGGCCATCACCGCCAACAGTTCAAACAGAGTAAAGCCGTTAGTATTGCTTGTTTTTTTTACGCGCAGAAAGGTCATTCAGCTACCATTGATGGTTTCGCAAAAAAAGATAAGATGGCTAAGCAAAAATTTCGCTCTACAAGGCGTAGGGTTTTTTCAGGGGTGAAGGCCTACATAGGTAGGTCGAGATCCTGAAAAAACGCTGCAACGCCGTAGAGTGGACTTTTTGCGACGCCATCACCATTCGTTGTAATAGGTACCGTCCAGAGCGATATCGTTGCTCTGGGTTGAGATATCGTACAGATCGCGCCCCCCCTGTGAAGAGCAGGGAGGCTCATCCTCATAGGAACACTCGCCCCAGCCGTCATCGTACTTGTCAAAAGGATCACGGGGCATCCGCCGCAAATAGCGTTTTTTGTACGAATACATCCCCCCCCAGTCATTTCCCTCCAGTAATAACTCCAGAGACTCCGGATACCCGGACTCATCGACTGTGGCAAAAATCTTCTTCTCCGCTACTGCCCGGTCATAATCAGCCTTATAGTTATCAATCGCAGTACGAACCACACGCAATGCGCGACGCAGTTCCAGCTCTTTGGTCCGGATCACGGTGACCTCTGCCATCGGCAGGACTGCAGATGCCAGAATCGCCAGAATCGCCATGGCGATGACCAACTCGATCAGGGTTAACCCGGAACTGTTCAAGCGACAAAGGATCCGCATTTGTGTTGATTACTCACTGACCTCTACAGTTAAACCGGCAGATTCTACCCGGAGCCGTTCACCGCCGGGGTTGCGAAAGTTGGTTCTGGTCGGCTTGATATCACCCCGGCCGGCGGCAACCGCCTTAAAGTTCATAACGAACAGATCACCGCCGCCAGAGGTTCCTTTGCTGCCGGCACCCTGCTTCAAACCGACGATAATCCGGCCGCTGCTATCCAAAGCCGTATGGGTAAAGACCGTCGGGCTGAGCCCTCGCTTCAAGAATGTCCCTTCTGCGGCATCGATAAACTCAAACAGCTGCGTATCATATTGGACATAGAGCGGAGCGCTGAACAGTTTTTCAATTTCAGCAACAAAGAATGTCACACTAAAGGTACTGCCAACCTTCACCAGCTGTGGGCCCTCGGCATAGACCTGCGGCTTGACCACCTCGACCGGCGGCTTCGGAGCAGGCATTTCAACCTCGGCAACCAACTCTTTCGGAACCGGCGGCGGCTCGGCAGCAACGGGGGGGTGGGGTGCAGTCTCAACGCCCGGCGGCATTTCAGACGGAACAACCGGCAACATGGCAGGTGGTATCACCGGTGCCGGAGCATCAAGAGCAGGAGGTCGCGTCAGCGGCTTATCTTCGAGCTGCGGCAGGACCTCAGGCATCACTTGGGGAACTGGCTGCGGCGTAGCGATTTGCGTTTTGGGAGCGGCAATCGGCAGGGCAGCTGATTTTCGCAGCAGCCCTTGTTGACCGGCCACGTAATCATCGGCAAAGGAGCCGAAATTACGCCCAAACTTCAGGTCATCCTCACCGCCTGACCAGATACTGGACAGATCAGTCCCCGGCAAAGAGACCCGTTTGACAATATGCGGGGTTATCGAAAGAAGAATTTCACTCTTGGTCTTGCTGCTCGTATAGCTCGTGAACAGACGCCCCAAGAGGGGGATATCACCTAAAATGGGAATTGTTGTTTTTGCCTTGGTCACTGAATCCCGGAGCAACCCGCCGATAATGGTCCGTTCGCCATCTTTTAACGTCAGTACGGTGTTGGCATTGGTCGTCGAAATCGTCAGTACCGCGGTACCGTTATCAGTCACATTTCGTCCTGAGACGTTACTGACTTCAAGACCAAGTTTGGTAACTACGGTGTCATCGAGATGGATAACCGGCTCAACATCAAGCTTCACCCCGACATCGACATATTGGACGTTTTCGGTGATCTGATTGTTATTGACCGTCACGGTAATGATCGGTTCACGGCTGCCGATATGAACCTTGGCTTTCCCCTTGTTTTTCACCCTTATCTTGGGACTGGCCAGGACCTCCCCATCCCCCGATTCTTTAAGCATGTCAAAGGAAGCAGAAGGCAACCCGTAAAGGGTATCAAGTCCGCTCAAAGAACCCACGACAACACTACCGATTTTACTGGTTATTGCCGCATTTGTATCCTCCTGCAGAGAAGTTGCATCAATCCCCACCTGCAGCTCATATGCACCGAGCCTTGGTCCGAGCTTTAAACCGTCAGAATGGAGCACTTCGATAAGTTCCAGATCGAAGATCACCTCAGCATCACCGCGGTCATTAGCCTCGAGAATTTTTTGCGCCAAACGGATAACAACCGGTTTGTCACGGATAATAATCGCATTCAACTCTTCGTGGACATAGATTTTTCGCACCTGAAGCATGGTCCGCAGAAGATTGACGGCCTTTTTCGCATCGATATTTGACAGATAGAACGTCTGGATGATTTGATCTTCAAACTGCTTCTGCTTATCGCGAGTCTTGGGATATAATATAATTGTTTTACTGTTGAGAATCTTCGTATCAAGCTTGTTCATCCGCAACAGCAGTTCCAGTGCCTGGGCAAAGGTAGCCTGCTCCAGAAAAAGGGTTGTATTCCTATCCCGCACATCCTCGTCGAGAATAAAATTAATTCCCGAGAGTTTACTCAAGATGTCAAAAACATCCGGCAGTTTGGCCTCTTTAAAGTTCAGGTTGATCGGTTGGTCCGAGGTAATCTCCAACTCTACACCATCGATGATGGTGTATTTTTTTTTATTGATCTGCGTGCTTACCTGTAAGGCCGGCTGAAAATCTGGAATCAGCGCCAGTGCCATGTTCACCGCATCTTTTGCCGGCTGACGACGGCGAGCCTGCAGAAGCTCCACGGCCTCGGCAACGTAGTTTTCAGCCCTTAGGTATTTTCTTGCCTTTTCCAGATCATCGGCGATGACAAATAAAGAGCCGCCCAGTTCAACCGCCTGCTGGTACTCATAGACCGCAGCGCGGTAATGCGCCTGTTCCATATAGGCGGTGCCCCTGGTTCTGTGTGCCAGCGCGGCTTTTGCCCGCGCCTGTTCCCAGCGCATGCGGTATTCTCTGTTTTCGGGTGCTTCCTGCAGTGCAGCAGCATACGAAATTAACGCCTGGCCATATTCTTCATTCAACCAGGCTTCTTCAGCTACGTTGAATTCAGCCCGACCGGCTGCACAAGCAGACAGTAACAGGGCGATCAGCAGCAGGCTGCCGAAACGCAATGAGTATTTCAAGATCAAACATGGCATATTCTATCTAGCTCCCATCCAGTCAATTTAGGGATCAACCGTATGTTCACCACCGACCGTAGCGGGTAAACCGAGCGGCAACGGTGGCGGTGTATACATGGGTTTCATCTTGGGGATATACATCCCCGGAGTTTTGGAACGAATCGGAGCAGGCCGCCCAACGGGCATTCGACCGGCTTTCTTTCCCCCCAGTGGCAAACTGACACCTGCATCCTTCAACCCACGACTGATCATAACTTCTTGTGCCGTTAAACCGCGAACAAGCAAACCGTCGGCAAAACGATCACCTTGCTTGACTACGTAGATATCGCCCTGCAATGAAGAGAGAAATACCGTCTGAACACGGTTCTTTTGCAAATAACCGAGCACCGTCAACGGCGGAATCGGCTTCACCGCAAACTTCGGCAGTGCCGCAGGCCGCGTCATGGGAGGTGGAGGAAGCATAACCGGCGCTGCTACAGGTTCTGGCGGCGGTAACACCTTGACAACGGCAACAGCTTTCGGCTTTTCGTATAGGGGACGAAACAGGTCTCTTTTCGGCTTTTTGTAGGCGAGTTTTTCGCCTCCGGAAAAGTCAAGACCCATCTCCTCAAGGTTCTCCTGTGGCTGCTTATCAACCGCGAAACGCTGCCTCTTTGTTGCCGTTCCCGCCGCCTTGGTCACCCGTTGTTGGCGCGGAGTTTCAAGCCAGGCGTAAGTTAGCGCCAGACCAAGCGATACAAACAACAGCAGGAGCAGACGCGGACGGCTCATTGCACCGACTCCTGAAAATAGGTTGTTAATTGAATCGCCAAAGCCACTTCATTTTTCTCACCACCAGGTTCCGGTCGACCTGTAAGCGCGATATTATCGACAATCAGAATTCGTGAAGAGTTTTCCAGCAGGTGGATAAATTTTTTCAATTGGCCGTAATCGCCCTGCACTGAAAAACTCAACCCATATTCCAGAAAGCCTGATTCTGACTCAGTCTTCGGCTGATAGGCGACCTGACGTATCACCAGGTCGACTTTATCAGCCCAAGAAAACAGATCGCCGATAAAGTCGGCAAACTTGGCTTTTGAGGGGATTTTAGCGTGAAATTCACGCAGATCGCTCGCCATCCGTTCGGCGGTTGAAAGCGGCATCCCCTCTACGGTCGCGCGTTGTTGCAGTTGCCGTAACTGCGAGTGCAAAGAAGTCTGTTCACTCAGCAACGTTTCCAACTCTGGCTCAACATAAAGATTATCTGCCAAAGAAAAGCCGCCGCAGACCAGCAGCAGGAGTGCCAGAGTCATCAGGATGTTGCGATTTTGTTCCCAAACAACCTTCAACAGGGCGCGGCGAGACAGCATCAGAACACCCCTTCGAGTTTCACATTAAAGCCGAGAGCCAGCACTTCTCCTCCTTGGCCATCACTGACTTTCACCTGGTTTTGATTTTGCAAAAAAACCTGATCAAATGAATCTTTATGCAAGTTGTTCAACAGATTTTGTAAACCAGAAAGATCTCTGGCAAGGCCTGACAATTCGAGACTTTGGGTTTTATAGTCAGGGCTGAAACCGGTAATACTGACTCCGGATGGTAAACGTTTTTCCATCCGGTCAAAAAGAGCGGTCCAACGGAAAGCGTCACGTTTCAACAGAGCCTCCGCCTGTTGCAATTCAACAGCTTGTTCTTCCACCAGCGCAGAGCTTACGTTCTGCGGGGTTTTACCGAGCAACTGTTGATGCTCTTGACGCAGTTCCGCCAGATTCTTTGCATATTGCCGCAGCTGATCCCGACTCTGCAGGTAGCCGCTTACCTGAAAAATCAGTACGCCCAGCAGTAGCAGGCTGAGTAAAATCCCCAGCTGGTTCAGGGCGCGTCGATTGACATAACGACGGCTGGCAAAATTGAGGGTAACTTTCATCCGTTCACTCTCGGGATCATACGTTCTGCCAATCCAAGTGCGACTGCCATACCACTGGCCTCTGCGGTGGAGATAGCCAGTTTCCCAGAACCGCTCAACGGCCCTAAAGGGGATGGGAACAGTTTTATATCACGCTCAAATGCTGCACGGACCGCTTCGCAAAGTTCCTCCCGTTGTGGCCAGTCGGTGTGCAGATAGACTGTCGAGCGGGAGACTGCGGCATGCGCGCGACGATAGCCGACCATGGTTCGATTCAACTCCTGAAAAATCTGTTCCGGATCATGAACCACACTCTTTACCCGATAAAAATCGAGCAGTTTGTTCTCAAAGGCCAGCATGCTGAGCTGGCTGTTGTCGACGCCGATCAGAAGAAAGTCCGCTTCCAGATCGACAATTGTACGGTAGGCACTATATAAGTTCAGTGCATGAAAATCGATCAAACAGGGTGCAAAACCCGCTTTCATCAAGAGCTCTTCATACTGGGTCAGTACGTCCCGGGAGACAACTGAAGCCAGAACCCGTTTACTGCCGGACTCCCGTTCCTCCAGAATTTGATAATCAACAGCAATTTCACTCAATTTATCCGGCAGCAGATCCTTCAATCGCCAACGCACGATTTGTTCACCTTCGCTACGATTTTTAAAAGGTGTATCCAGGTCGAGAATAAAGATATGCCCGGCAGCATCCGGCAAAGCAACAGCAATCCGCTCCTCCCCTTTTGCCAAAGGCATCAGAACTTCTCGAACCGCGTCAATAAAAGCATCGGGTTTAAGGATGTTCGGTTCCTGAACAACCGGGCAAACAACGCCTTCACTCAACCTCAGCGTCTGCCCGCCGAGCAGGGCGGTTCCCAGACCTTTGCGTTGCACGGCGATGGCCCGTAGGCCGTCACGACAGATTTCCAGTCCCAGGTAGGTTCTTCGAAACACCGACTCAATACTCCGCAAAGGTCACGCGATCAATCTCACGAAAAGTTGTTACACCTTGCAATACCTTTTCCAGCGCCGATTGACGCAAAAAACGGGTTCCGTTTTCTGCCGCCTTCTTTTTCAATTCGGAAATCGGGCGTTTACTGGCGATCAACTCACGCATCTCATCGTTCATCTCAAGCAACTCGACAATGGCACTTCGTCCGGTATAACCGAGGCCATTGCATTCCTTGCAACCGGGTGCGTCATGAAAGTTTGCGTTCGCCAACTGTTCTTTCTGCAGACCGTAGGAGCGGAGCAGCTCTTCGTCATGGGTCACCGGATGTTTGCAATGTTTGCAGAGGATCCGGACCAACCGCTGCGCCAGGACGCAGTTCAGACAGGAAACAAAGTTGTAAGGATCGATCCCCATATGCAGAAAGCGACCCAGCACATCAAAGACATTATTGGCATGCACAGTAGTAAAAACCAGGTGTCCGGTCAAGGCCGACTGCACGGCAATCTGCGCCGTTTCTGCGTCACGAATCTCACCCACCATGATCTTGTCCGGATCATGTCGCAGAATCGATCGCAACCCCCGCGCGAAGGTCAAACCTTTCTTCTCGTTAACCGGCACCTGAACGACGCCTTTGACCTGATATTCAACCGGATCTTCGATGGTGACAACCTTCTCTTCTTCAGCATTGATTTCTGAAAGAGCCGCATATAAAGTCGTCGTTTTGCCACTACCGGTCGGGCCGGTGACCAAAACCATCCCGTACGGTTCACGAATGCGACTGCGTACCCGCTCCCGTTCGCGCTGGTCAAAACCGAGCACCTCCAGGGTTAAACCCTGCATATCCTCGGCGATCGATTCCTTATCGAGAATCCGGATAACCGCATCCTCACCGTAGATCGTCGGCATGATCGAAACCCGAAAATCGATCGATTTTTCGCCCAAACGCACCTTAAAGCGACCATCCTGAGGGACCCGCCGTTCAGAAATATCCAGCTCACTCATGACCTTGATCCGCGAGATAATCGGGCTTTGAAAGCGGCCATCGATCGTTTCAGTCGCCTGAAACAATACCCCATCGACACGATATTTGATCACCACCCCCTCACCGGTGGCTTCGATATGGATATCACTGGCGCGCTTGTTCAGAGCATCGAACAGGGTGGAATCTATCAGGCGGATAATCGGGCTGGTATCCGCCGTCATTTTTTCGATAGAAAGGACTTCGTCCCCCTTATCGGTTTCCTTTATCAGTTGCAATTTGAAATCTTCGGATGCTTCACGAAGAACCCGCTGCGACCCTGCGCCTCGCTCTATCAAGCGTTCAATCTGGGGTTTGGAAGAGACTTTTATATCTAATGTTATTCCTAACTGCAATTCCAGATTGTCGATGGCAACCACATCGGTGGGGTCAGCGATGGCGACCGTCAGCAGATCACCCTTTCTCGCAAGCGGCACCAATTTATACTGCATCGGCACACCGGCCGGCAAAAATGACAGCAGCTCCGGATCGAGAACCACATCGGTTAAATCGACATATTCATACTGGAATTGATTGGCCAGAGCCTGAGCCAGATCTTCTTCAGAGAAAAGACCTTCAGCAACACCGGTCGCACCGAAATTTTTTCCGGAAACCTGTAACTTCTCCAGAATCATCTCGATTTCGGCAGCAGTAATCGCCCCCATATTGACCAGAACGTTGCCGAGCATTTTTCGTTGATACTTCATCCGTCACTCACTCTCACATCAACCGACCGTTCCGGCCAGTTGGAAGATCGGGATATACATCGCCAGAATGATAAAGGCGATCAGCATCCCCATCACCATCATCAGGACCGGTTCGATCATGGTGGTTAATTTCGTCAGTCGACGTTCCACCTCGGTCTCGTAATAGTCGGAAACGTCACCAAGCATTTCGGTCAGCGATCCGGAGGCTTCACCGACGTTCACCATCCGTAACGCCAGGGTCGGGAAAAAACCGGTGCGCTCCAGGGAGCTGGAAAGGTTGCTCCCCTCTTCCACTCGGTGGATCGCCTGCACCATCTCTTTTTCCAGCCGCAGGTTGTTCAATGTACCGCGCGACATCTGCATCGCCGGAACCATCGGTGTGCCACTAGCCAGCGTCGTGCCAAGGGTTCGACAAAAACTCGTCAGGGCATACTCGATCATCAGCGGGCCGAAAAACGGTAGTTTCAAAATAGACTTATCGACGAACAAGCGGCCGCGCGAGGTCCGCAGCAAGGTACGAAAGAAAGTAAATGTAGCTACGACCGCCAGTAATAACAAATACCAATAGCTTCCCAATACGCCTGCGATACCCATCATCATACGGGTGATCAACGGGAGCTCTACTTTGGCGTCGGCATAGATTTGCGTGAAGCTGGGAACCACAAAAAACATCAGAAACAACACCACAATCACGGCCGCTGAAGTGAGCATCAGCGGGTAAAAAGAGGCGCTGCGGACCTTGGCCCGAATCGCTTCGACCCGTTTCTGATATTCGAGAAAACGGGTCAGGGTGACTGGCAAATCACCGGTTTTCTCACCGGCCTTGACCGATGCGACATAGAGCGGCGGGAAAAAACGGGGAAACCTGGCAAAAGCATCGGACAGAACACTGCCGCCTCGAATATCTTCACGAATTTCGCTCAGGATATCACGGAACGCCCCTGCCTCCATCTGTTCAATCTGAGTATCAAAGATCTGCAATATCGGCAAACCAGAGCGGAGCAGTACCAGCAGTTCCTGGTTAAAGGAGAGAAATCTGCGGCCGGTCGGACGGGCGGCAGCCTTTTCGCCAAGTTGAAAAAGGTGCAGTGCCTTTCGACGAATCTGAAATACGTAAAAACCCTGTTCTTCGAGGTTTTCTTTCAACTGCTCTTTGGTGGTTGCATCAAACTGTTTTTCGACAACCCGACCGTCGGCAGTTCCGATTTTGCATAAGTAGCTCGGCATAGCTACAAACCCTAGCACACCAGTCGGCAAAAGAGAATTCTTTAACGTAAAATACATAAAAATTCCCCGCAATTAACCAACGAACATGAAAAAGAGGCGGTGCTGCTACACCGCCCCATAAACTAGCAAATTACCTGATTAGTACCAATCTTCAGCTACGCGCAAAAATCGGCCCCTCTCCCTGAGGGAGAGGGCTAGGGTGAGGAGGAAAAGGTCACAAAACACCCCCTCATCCGGCCTTCGGCCATCTTCTCCCTCATGGAGAAGGGTTAGACTGAAGATTCGTTCTAATCAGGTCAAATTATCTATGCTTATCCTACAGTTCAGCCCTGAGCCTGCACTGCAGTAATCGCAGCAACATTTACAATGTCAGCTACCGAGCAACCGCGCGACAAGTCATTTACCGGCTTCGCCAATCCCTGGATAATCGGGCCGACAGCTTCTGCACCGGCCAAACGCTCAACCAGCTTGTAACCGATATTGCCGGCATCCAGATCTGGGAAAATGATGGTATTTGCTTTTCCGGCGACAGTGGAGCCGGGCGCTTTCTTCTCCCCAACCTTCGGCAGCAGTGCCGCATCAGCCTGCAACTCACCATCGATCGCCAGCTCGGGAGCAAGCTCTTTGGCAATTTTAAGCGCCGCTAAAACCTTGTCGCAATCCCCATGTTTGGCACTCCCCTTGGTCGAGAAGCTGAGCATCGCCACTCGCGCATCTACGCCGAGAAAACTCTTGCAACTGGCCGCAGTACTGACAGCAATCTCAGCCAATGCCTGGGCATCAGGATTCGGGTTCACCGCACAATCAGCAAAGCAGAGTACGCCGTTTTCGCCGAATTCAGGGGTCTTGGTGACCATCAGAAACACCGAAGAAACAGTCTTCATCCCCGGGGCAGTTCCGATTACCTGAAAAGCGGCACGCAGCACATCACCGGTTGTGTTGTAGGCACCGGCGACAGCCCCCCCGGCATCCCCTTTATGAACCATCATCGAAGCAAAATAAAGATTGTCGTCACCGGTCAACAGTTCAAGTACCTGTTTCTTGGTCAGGCCCTTTTTTTTGCGGATTTCGACCAATTCATCGGCATAAGCGTCAAGTAGATCCGAAGTCTTGGGGTCGACCAGGCTGACGCCGGCGAGCGAAACGCCCAATTCTGCCGCTTTCGCCTGCAGAGCGGCAACCTCCCCCAGCAACACAACCTCGGCCAGACTGTCAGCAACGATTTGTCCCGCAGCCTCGATCATCCGCTCATCGTACCCTTCAGGAAGCACCACCGTCTGCAGATTTTTCCGCGCCTTCGTCTTGATCTGATCTACCAAATGCATCAATCTACTCCTTTTTTATGTTAGCGTTCTCTCCGACAAAACTGCAGCCAACCCCTCAATTCCGATTAATCCAGCATATAACGAAATGAATTGACCCGGTTATACCCAAAGGTGAAACTGCCGGTCAATCGCTTTTTCAGCTTGCTGCTCCGAACAGACTAGCAGCATTGACCCACAGTCGCTATAATCCACGCCCTATGCCCTACGACAACTCTTTCATTTCAAAAAAGAAGACCGACCGCCCACTGCTGCTGGTCCTTTGCCTGCTGTTTTCGCTCTTGCTGCACCTGCTGATAGTCTATCTGGGCTATGAAAATCTTCGTTCCACTGACCTGCCGGTGCAAACCGAAAAACCGACGATTGTTCGGCTGGTTGAAAGGCCTGAAACCACCAAAAACCTGGAACACGAAATTGATCTCAAGCCGACATTGCCGGAAGAAAAACCTCCGCAAGAAACAACCCGGCTCGCAGAAAAAAGCCAACGGGTAGAAAAAGAACAGGCCCCCAAAGGGATTGATGAGCGGGACCAGCCGCTGCGTGCAGCACTGCCCCCGACGCCGCCACCGCCAGTTCCTGCCCGTAAACCCGCCCCCAAAAAACAGTTCCCTCCGGCAAAGACCAAACCGGAGCCGAAACTACCGTCGTCAGACAAAGGGCAACTGCCGCAAAAAACCGAGATTGCGCAACCGGAAGAAACGACCGAACCCGCGCCGGTTGACTACCCATCGCTACAGCAACTAACCCAACTGACCCAAAGTACCCTAGACCGCAGCATTAACGCCGGCCGATCAGACCGGGAGAAGATTAAACAGAGGGATGACGTCGATGAGGGGGATACGGTCTGGCTCAACCTGGAGCGCGGAATGCTGATCTCATTTTTCCGCCGCTTCCGCAACCAGATTGAAGGGGTCTGGAATTACCCGTTAGAAGCCTCGCTAAACGGGATCGAGGGGATACTGCTGTTGAAAATAACCGTTGCACGCAACGGTAACCTGCTGGATGTCGACCTGCTTCGCGGCAGCGGCTCAGATATCCTCGATTACGAGGCAATTCAGGCGATCTACCGAGCGGCCCCGTTCGGGCCGCTACCGAAACACTATCCGTATCCGGATCTAAAAATCAACGCCCACTTCCGTTATCAGATCAGCGGAAAACATATTTACGGCCGACCCTGATCAAGTGTGAAGCTTGCGCTCTACCCTGCCCCGGTCTTTTCCCTGACTGGATGCATTATAGGCTTAAAAGCTTCTTTCTGGTAGGACTCCAGGTCTTCTGCTAGAATCCAAAGAAGGAGATCACCATGAGTGCTGCCGAAATATTCAAAATTATCCAGCAAAACAAAACAAAACTGAACCAATTGGGAGTTCGGCAAATCGGCCTTTTTGGATCACAGTCCCGTGGAGATGCGACCGCAGCCAGCGACCTCGATTTTCTCGTCGAATTTGTGCAGGGACAGAAAAATTTTGACAATTACATAGATCTTTGTTTTTTACTGGAAGACATTTTTGGCAAAAAAATTGACCTCCTGACGCCAGAATCTCTCAGCCCGCATCTGAAAGATCAAATCCTGAGTGAAGTCCAATATGAAGTCATCCACTAGCCTCCTGAACCATATTCTTGATGAGACCCGCTTTCTTATCGAGAATTCGAGCCATATCAGTTTTGAGCAATTTCAATGCGACCCAGTTCTGCAGCGTGCGACTATCCGCAGTCTTGAAATTATCGGCGAAGCGGTCAAAAATATCCCGACAGATATACAAGAGAAATACCCTGACGTCGAATGGCGCAAGATGGCAGCCACCAGAAACCGACTGATTCACGAATACTTCAGCGTCGATTTTGAACTGGTTTGGGACATCATCGAAAACAAAATACCCGGTTTGCAAAAACAGATAGAAGAGATTCTCAATCTGGAAGATCAGTAGAATCTCCAGCCCCGGCAAGAACCATATATGATCACCACTGATTATTCATATCTACAGGCGTCCCTGATCAGTCTTTCGTCCAGCGTAATTTCGGTTTGCGCGCAGCAGTTGCTTCATCCAGCCGCTTTACTCGTGCCCGCACCGGCGCCTGTTTGAGCAGATCGGGATCGGTCTTCGCCTCTTCGGCAATCGCCAGCAGCGCGTCACAGAATTCATCCAGGGTCTGCTTGCTTTCAGTTTCGGTCGGCTCGATCATCAAAGCCCCCTTGACCACCAGCGGAAAATAGATGGTCGGTGGATGATATCCGTAATCGATCAGCCGCTTGGCGACATCGAGGGTATGACAGTCGTTCGCCAGTGCTGTTTCGGAAAAAACAACTTCATGCAGTGAACGCTGCTTATACGGCAGGTCGTAGGTCCCCTCCAGTCGGGCGCGGACATAATTGGCGTTGAGGACTGCCAACTCGGTGGCCCGCTTCAAACCTTCACCGCCCATCGCCAGAATATAAGCATAGGCCCGCACCAGAATGCTGAAGTGCCCGGCAAACCCCTTGACCCGCCCGACCGATTGCGGCAGCGCGTAATCGAGACGGAACAATTCGCCAGTCTTGACCACCACCGGTACCGGCATGAACGGTTGCAGTTTTTCAACGACACCGACCGGCCCGGAACCTGGACCGCCGCCGCCATGCGGGGTGGAAAAAGTTTTGTGCAGATTGAAGTGCATTACATCGATGCCGATGTCGCCGGGGCGACTGATCCCCATCAAGGCATTGAGGTTGGCACCGTCGCAGTAGACCAGCCCGCCCTTGGCATGCACCAGCTCACAGATTTCACGGATGTCCGACTCGAACAGGCCGAGGGTGTTCGGGTTGGTCACCATCAACGCAGCGACATCATCATCCATCACCGCAGCGACCGCCGCTTTACTGAGCACGCCATCGGAAGCGACCGGCACGACATCGTAGCCACAGAGCGAAGCTGAGGCCGGATTGGTACCGTGCGCGGTATCGGGAATCATCACCTTGTGGCGCTTTTGACCCTTCGCTTCATGCCAGGCACGGATCATCAACATGCCGGCGAACTCTCCCTGTGCACCGGCCGCCGGTTGCAGGGTGATCGCCGGGAAACCGGAAATCTCGGCCAGATCCTGTTGCAGTTCGTACATCAACTGCAACGCCCCCTGGCTTAAGTGATCAGGGGTGTGAGGATGCAGTTCGGCGAAACCGGGCAGACGTGCTGCCTGCTCATTGACCTTGGGGTTGTACTTCATGGTACAGCTGCCCAAGGGATAAAACCCGCTGTCAACCCCGTAGTTCCAGGTGGAAAGGCGGGTGTAATGCCGCACCACATCCACCTCTGAAAGTTCAGGAAAATCAGCGATCTCTGCACGCAGCAGTTCGGACCGCGGGACCGTTTGCGGCACATCCGGGGCCGGCAGACTGTACCCGACCCGACCCGGATCGGTCAGCTCAAACAATAACTTCTCATCAAGAACCAGCCCGCGACTGTCTGTGCTGCTCATAGCTCACCTCCTGCCAGGGCGGTTACCAAACGATCGATCTGCTCGCGACTGTTCTGCTCGGTGACACAAAGCAGCAGGCAATTTTTCAGCTTGGGATAATCCTGTGCCAAAGCGATTCCAGAGAGAATGCCTTGCTGCTCCATACGCTGCAGCAGTCCGGCAACCGGTTCGCTGCAACGGATAACAAACTCGTTGAAATGTTCTCCACCGAAGACGAGCTCAAAGCCGTCCAGCAGCGCGATCTGCTGTTTGGCATAAGCTGCCTTGGCGTAATTCAGTTCGGCCAGCTTGCGCAGCCCCTGCTTGCCATGCAGTGCCAGATAGATAGCGACCATCAGGGTACACATTCCCTGATTGGAGCAGATATTCGAGGTCGCTTTCTCACGCCGGATATGTTGTTCACGGGTCGCCAGGGTTAACACGAAGCCGCGCTTGCCATCCTGATCGATCGTCTCACCGACCAACCGACCCGGCAGGGCACGCATATCCTTCTGCTTAACAGCAAAGAAGCCGATCCCCGGCCCCCCGTAGGAAAGCGGGATACCGAAGCTCTGCCCTTCACCGACGACCACATCAGCGCCCAACTCGCCGGGCGATTTGAACAGCGCCAACGACAGCGGCTCGGTAACCGCAGCAATCAATCTTGCCCCTGCAGCATGAGTTGTCTCGGCAAATGCGGCTAAATCCTCAACCTGGCCGAAATAGTTCGGATAGCCGACCACGACCGCCGCGACCCGCTCATCGAGCAACTGCGCCAACTGCTTTTGATCGGTCAACCCGGATTCGACGGCCGGAATTTCTTCAAGTTCTACATCAAGGTATCGACAGTAAGTTGCTACAGTTTCGCGATATTGCGGATGCAGTGCTTGCGACAATAGGACTCTGCTGCGCTTTCTGCCGGTTCGTAGCGCCAGGAGCACCGCCTCGGCACAGGCAGAAGCGCCATCGTACATGGAAGCATTGGCGACATCCATGCCGGTCAACTGACAGATCATCGTCTGAAACTCGAAGACCGCTTGCAGGGTACCCTGACTGATCTCCGGCTGGTAGGGGGTGTAGGCGGTATAAAATTCACTGCGGCTGACCAGATGGTCAACCACAGCCGGGATGAAATGATTGTATGCGCCGCCACCGAGAAAGGAATCCCATTCGGAAACCTTGGCATTTTGAGCTGCCAGAACGCCCAAAAGTGCCATCATTTCCGATTCCGATTTCGCTGCTGGCAGATTGAGGGGGGCTTGTAAACGGCAGCTTTCAGGGATCCCGGAAAAGAGCTCATCGAGCTTCTCAACACCGATGGTTTCCAGCATCTGCTGCACATCCACGTCAGTATGAGGCAGATAGCGCATAGTTATCCTTTCAAACAGAACGGCAGGTAGAGCCAAAAAGTGAATCAGTCCTGCGCGATAAATTTCTGGTACTCTGCAGCATCCAGCAAACTGTCCAACTCTTTCGGGGAAGACAGTTTGAGTTTGAGCATCCAGCCATCTTCATAGGCCGAGGTATTCAACAGCTCAGGCTCATCCGGCAGCGCCTCGTTGATCTCGACAACTTCACCGCTGAGCGGCGCATAAACGTCTGAAACCGCCTTTACCGACTCAACGACACCCAAGGTTTTACCGGTTTCCAGCCGGTCACCAACTTCCGGCAGCTCCACGAAGACCACATCCCCCAACTGATCCTGGGCAAAATCGGTGATCCCGATCGTGACGACGTCTTCTTCAATCAAGATCCATTCATGCTCTTCGGTGTACTTCAGTTCGTCAGGAAAATCCATAGCGTCCTCCTTTAGGTCAAATTATTTACGCTGTTTGCTTATTTCACAAAGGGTGGTTTTACCCGTTCGGCGGCAACCTGCCGTTTTCGAATACCGATCTGCAACGCTTGCTCGCCAGCAGCGAACGCTGTCTCTACCAAGGCCAGGGCAATGCCGACTTTCAGGCAGGGTGACATGGTGCCGCTGGTCACCCGGCCGACTTCACGGCCATCACAAAGTACCGGATAACCTTCACGGGGCACTCCCGGTTCCGTCAATTGCAGACCGATCAATTTACGCTTCAGGCCCTTCTTTTTGGCCTCCAGCAACGCCTGTCGGCCGACAAAGTCACTGCTGTTCAGCTTGGTGATCCAGGCCAGGCGGGCCTCGAGCGGATGGATACCTGCGGTGATTTCGTGACCATAAAGAGCGTAAGCCTTCTCCAGCCGCAAGGTATCCCGCGCGCCGAGTCCGGCCGGTTGCAAACCGAGCGGCGCGCCGGCAGCCAGCAGCGCCTGCCAGAGGACAACCCCACCGGCAGTGGGGCAATAGAGTTCGAAACCATCCTCGCCGGTATAGCCGGTCCGCGAAACGATCGTCGCCACACCGGCGACCTCAGCTTCGGCAAACCAGTAATATTTAAGATCAGTCAGATCGGCAGTCGTCAACCTGGCAAGAATCTCCGCCGCCCTGGGGCCCTGCAACGCCAGCTGAGCATACTCGCTGCTGCGGTTGCTCAATTCCAGTTCGGTGAAATTGGAATCGGCGCACAATTGTCGCAACCAAGCAAAATCTTTATCGCTATTGGCGGCGTTCACGCACAGCAGATAGCGTTCGGCGGAAAACCGGTAGAGGGTCAGATCGTCGACAACGCCACCGTCAGGATAACAAAGCGCGGTGTACTGAATTTGACCGTCGGCCAAACTGGCAACATCGTTGATAGTAGCGTACTGGAGAAAATCGAAAGCCTGTGGGCCGCTGACCTCAAGCTCCCCCATGTGTGAAACATCAAAGAGTCCGGCAGCTTCACGGACTGCCAGATGTTCGGCAATCACCCCGGCATACTGGACCGGCATCTCCCAACCACCGAATTCCATCATGCGGGCTCCCGCCAGATGGTGCAGCTGATTCAGGACCGTTTTCTTCATCGACAGACTCCTTTGATGGCCAATATTGGCAGCAGAACCTTCAGTGCGCAAGAATCTGCGGAATCAGCTCTTCATGGCCGAAGGTCATCAGATGAACACCCTGACAGTACTGACGGGCCCAGCTGACCATTTCACGGGCAATTCGTACCCCTTCCAGCAACGGATCAGCTGCCTCATCAAGGCGTTGTAGCAGATCTTGTGGAACCTGTACACCCGGAATATTCTGATTGAGGAATTGTGCCATTTTTACACTTTTCAGCAACAATACGCCCAGGATGACCGGCACCTGGCTGCTGGCGGCGGCTGCCATAAAAGTTTCCAGATGCCGGCGCTGGAACACTGCCTGGGTCTGAAAGAATCCGGCGCCGCAAGTAACTTTCTTGCTGAACTTCTTAAGCACCAATGCCTGCGGTTGGGCTGCTGGAGCCACCGCCGCACCGCAGAAAAATGACGGGGCAGTAACAAGTTTCTTGCCCGCCATATCTCTGCCGGCAATCAATCCCTGTGCAGCCTGCAACAGCTGCACGGAGTCAAGATCAAAAACCGGCCGGGCTGCCGCATGATCACCGAATCTCGGGTGATCGCCGGTCAACAGCAGCAAATTTTCAATCCCCAATGCGGCCGCTCCGAGCAGGTCGGACTGCAGCGCCATCCGATTCCGATCGCGGCAGGTGAGCTGCAGAATCGGCTCATAGCCCTGCTCCACCAGCAGACGTGCCAGAGCCAGCGGCGACATGCGCATGCAGGCCCCCTGATTGTCAGTGATATTGATCGCATCCAGCGTCTGCAACTGCTCCGCCTTCTGCAGCGCAGCGCTGACATCGACCCCTTTGGCCGGAGCAATTTCTGCGGTAAAAACAAACTGCCGGCGGGCCAATTTATCTGCCAAGCGACTCATCGATGTTTCTCCCGGCCGTTGTCAACGATTGATCGTTCCAAGCTCAGCTTGCCTGGCTTGAATTTACGGCTCCAATCCTTCGGTGCCACAACCCGATCAAAAACTCCCTGCCGCTGCTGTTTCTCAAGCCGCTGATAGATACTTGTCCAGGCGCAGTCCCGATCGGTTTCGACTTCGCAGCAGCCATCCTCCATGCCGCCGCAGGGGCCGTTCAACAAACCTTTGCTGCAATTCGTGACCGGGCAGATCCCGGCCGTTTCATTGAGAATGCAATCGCCGCAGAGGGAACACTTTTCCTCGTACTGACCGAAACGGCGAATATTGCCGACAAAGAGTGAATTTACCGCAGCCAGCACCCGCTTTTCCGTACAGTCGGAAATCGATTGTACGCCCGCACCGCAAGCCAGAATCAGCAACGCGTCAGCCTCATCCAGTTGCTCGCGAAAGCGGCGCAACTCACGGGCCGCACGCATGATATGACAAGCTTCATCAAGGATCAGACTGCCGGTCACTTCGCGGCCGCTCGCTTCCAGCCACTCCTGGGCAGCAAAGACCTCATCCTCACCGCCGACCTTGCAGGCAGTCGCACAGGAACCGCAGCCGATCAGGAACAGTGTGCGGCAATCCTGCAGAAGAGCTTCCAGCTCCTGACGTGCTTTCGGGGTGCTGATAATCATTTAACGACACTTCTCCGCCCGACGTGTGGCACTGACAACCGTATTGTAAAGCAGCATGGTGATCGTCATCGGACCGACGCCGCCGGGAACCGGCGTGATGGCAGCAGCCCGCTCAGAAGCAGCGACAAAATCAACATCGCCAACCAGTCGCTTTTCACCGACCCGGTTGACCCCGACATCGATCACCACCGCGCCCTCCTTGATCCAGCTGCCCTTGATCATTTCCGGCACACCGACCGCGGCAATCACCACATCGGCAGCAGCAACCTTGGCGGGCAGATCCCGGGTTCGCGAGTGACAGATGGTGACCGTGGCATGAGCCGCCAGACACATCAACGCAACCGGCTTGCCGACAATATTTGAACGGCCGACGACGACCACTTCTTTGCCCTTCAGATCAACACCGATCCGCTCGAGCATCTTCATCACGCCGTACGGAGTACAGGGCCGGAACAGCGGATTTCCGGTCGCCAATCGGCCGACATTATAGGGATGAAAACCGTCGACGTCCTTGCGCGGTGAGATTGTCTCGAGCACTTTCGACTCGTCGATATGGTCGGGCAACGGCAGTTGGACCAAGATACCGTCGATCCGCTCGTCAGCATTGAGCCTGACGATCAGCTCAAGCAGTTCGGCCTCGCCGGTTTCTGCCGGCAATTTATATTCGTCGGAAAAAATCCCCGCTGCAGCGCAGGCTTTTTCTTTCATCGAAACATAAACCCGACTGGCCGGGTCTTCACCGACCAGAACGACGGCTAATCCGGGAGTCACTCCTCTGGCCACCAGATCAGCCGTATCCTTGCCGATCTCTTCACGTATTTCTGCAGCGATTGCTTTTCCATCAATAATCTCAGCCACCTAAAAACCTCCACACAAGTCTGCTGAATAGTTACGAACGCTTTTGATAAGAGTCAAAAACATTATGAAACCCGAACTATACGTAAGCAGTTTACGATTGTAAAGCTGCTGCAGCCCTTAAGAAACGTATACCTTCATTGAAGGTCTTTTTATGCCACAGACACAGCATCTAAGTCTCACCCTTCATAGTTCACGTTGCTGGCAGAAACTGAAAAAGCCCTGCGGATAGCATCAGCAGAGCTTTTTGTCATTCAGGTTGCATTCTTTTAACCGTTGGCAGCCTTGGGGCAACCGGCACAGCCGCCACCGGTGGCAGCACTGTCACAACTCGCTGCCGGTGCCGAATAACCCTGCTGGTACCAACCGCTCCCCTTAAGTGCAAAACCACCCTGGGAGATCAACTTGCTGACAGCACCGCCGCAGTCACGACATTCGCTGACTGGAGCATCGGAAAACTTCTGCCGAACTTCGAATTCAAGTCCGCATTCTTTACACTGATATTCGTACAATGGCATGACACTACCTCCAAAAAAATCTGGTTTTCGCCTACAAACAGTCGTGGATAATAAGGTATTGTCGGGTTTGCTGTCAAGCTGTGGTCGAAAGCTTTACATGAAGAATACTTTCAACGCCGGCAAGATCGATATTCCGCAGGAGAACACGTTTCTGCCGGGCCTTGTCACCGGCGATCAAGGTAACACAACCCTTGGATATGCCGAAAAGCTTTGCCAGAAATTCACAACAGCTTTTGTTGGCCGCACCTTCGACCGGTGGTGAACAGAGCTTCACTTTCAGTAAATCTCCCTGCAGACCGACAAGTTGATTTCTACTGGAACGGGGCTGAACCAGAACCCGGAGAACGACGCCCTCAGCTGACTGCTGCAGACAGGGAAGCATCAGGGCAGATCAAAACCGCGATCGATCTCGTCCGGATCAAGCGGATGATCGAGTAGTTGAGCCTGCAGCTCTTCCTCTTCAATCTGCAGGACATCCATCTCAAGCAGCTTCAGGTGGCTCTCAACCAGGGCGCGGAAACCGCATTCAAAGGAGATTTTCTGCCGTTTCAAATTCTGAATGTCATTGATCAACTGCATTTTCTGCTCGACTGAAGCCACGACTACCCGTTCTCCTTCGAGCTGCGCTTCGGCGATCAACACCTCAACCTCTTTGCGAGCATTGCTTTTTAAATCCTCTGTTACTTGCTGCGCAGTCATCAGCGTATCCTGCACCGCTTTTTCCCGCTCGCGTAATTGGTCAAGCGCCGACTGGGTTCTGGCCGAAATCTCTTTCAACTCGCTATTCTGCCGGTTCAGGCCCTCAAGCTCGTCAGCCAGCAATTCCAGAAAATGATCGACAGCCGCAGTATCATAACCGAACAGTCTCGTTTTAAACTGATGTTGCTGGATTTCGATCGGGGTAATGCGCATCAGGCCAGTCCTTAATGTGACGAATTAATAAGCAAGCTGCAGCAAAAAACTGACGATAACCTGCTGCACAACCGAGAGAAGCAACAACAGGACTATCGGCGAAAGATCAAATCCGCCAGCCTGTAAAAAAGGCAGCAGCCGCCGCAATCGGTACAGGACCGGATCGGTCGCACTGTGCAAAAAACGAACAATCGGATTGTAAGGATCGGGACTGACCCAGGAAATCAATGCCCGGGCAATGACAATAAAAATATAGATATTGATTGCCAGATCCAGAATCCTGGCGACCGCCGTAATCAGAACCGTCATGAAAACACCTTTCCGCAACATTGCAGACAGTTAAAACCGCTAATCGGCTGATTTTATACAAAAAAACCTGCTCTATGTCAATCGATTCCGAGATTATACCATCCCGCTAAACTTTGACTTTCACCACAAAAACCGCTAGATTAGATCGGATTTACTCATCATCAATGATTTCAATATCGCAATGAGGGATACCATGGTCCAGACTAACAATCTGAATGTCCGCGAAGTTACTCCGATTATCGCCCCGGCCGATCTTAAACAGGTGTTCCCTCTGACCGCCGAGGGGGCAGCTTTTGTCAACCAAAGCCGCAACACCATCAAATCGATCTTGCGCGGAGAGGACAAACGGTTGATGGTCGTGGTCGGCCCTTGCTCTATTCATGACCCTAAAGCGGCCATGGAGTATGCGGAAAAACTATCGGCCCTCGCCAAAGAGGTTTCCGACCAGCTGTTCATCATCATGCGCGTCTACTTTGAAAAACCGCGCACCACAGTCGGCTGGAAGGGCCTGATCAACGACCCGGACATGGACGGCACCCACAAGATTTCCAAGGGGATCGGCATCGCCCGCCAGCTGTTCTGTGCCATCACCGATCTGCGTCTGCCGATTGCCAGCGAGATGCTCGATCCGATCACCCCGCAATACCTTGCCGACATGATCAGCTGGGGTGCCATCGGTGCCCGCACGACCGAATCACAGACCCACCGTGAGATGGCCAGCGGCCTCTCCTTTCCGGTCGGTTTTAAAAATGGCACCGATGGCGGTCTGAAGATCGCTACCGACGCCATGGCCGCTGCCTGCCAGCCGCACAGCTTTCTCGGTATCAATTATGAGGGACGCAGCTCCATCGTCCAGACCACCGGTAATCCGGGCGTGCACATTGTTTTGCGTGGCGGCAACAACAGCCCTAATTATTCCGCCGAGGATCTGGCGACAACCACTGCCCTGCTGAAAAAGAATAATCTGCCCCCGTCAATCATGGTCGACTGCAGCCATGCTAACTCCTTCAAGGATCATCAACGTCAGCAGGAGGTGCTCGACAATATCGTCGAGCAGATTATTACCGGCGCGACCGGTATCAGCGGCGTCATGATTGAAAGCAATCTGAATGCCGGCAATCAAGGGATCCCTCAGGATCTCAGCCAGCTTAAATATGGTGTTTCAGTGACGGACAAATGTGTCGACTGGGTTACAACCGTGGCAATGCTGAAGCAAACCGATAAAACACTAACCGCCGCAAACAATCCGGGTTAAAGGAATGACAGAGAACAACAACAGCTGCTGCCCGCCGGCAGAAAATCCGGCCAAGCCGCCGGGTGTAGCGGAATCATGCTGCCCACCTGCGAGCAGCGAGCAATCCTGCTGCAGTCAGGAACTGATTACAGTCAGCTGCTGTCCGCCCAAAGAAGTAACCGCCTGCTGCCCCCCCCGGGAATCCCAAGCGGAAATTGCCGGTTACAGCATCTACCCGTTCGTCATCTGCTGGCTGGAGACACCGATCGGCAAGGTCCCGCAGGTTTCTACGCAACTTGACTGGGCTGACCGGCGCGGCAGTTGGGCGATGCGCTGGGGAATCGGCCGTGAGCATTACCAGGTGACTCCGGGGATTTACGCTGTCGGCCAACCGGATAAAAAGTCCCCCCTGCTGGTCTCGGCAAACTACAAACTTAGTTTCGACTGCCTGCGAGCGGCCCTGAGCGGCATCAATGCCTGGATACTGGTGATCGACACCAAAGGGATCAACGTTTGGTGTGCTGCCGGCAAAGGCACCTTCGGCACGGACGAAATAATCCGCCGCTGTAAAGCGACCAAGCTTGAGCAGTTGGTCAGCCACCGACAGCTGATCGTTCCGCAATTAGGCGCACCCGGTGTTGCCGCCTACAAGGTCAAACAGGAGACCGGCTTTTCGGTGATTTACGGCCCGGTCCGGGCAAGCGACCTGAAAGCCTTCATTCGCGACAACCTGCAGGCGACGGCAAAGATGCGGCAGGCAACCTTCTCAATCTGGGAGCGACTGATTCTGACGCCGGTAGAAGTAACCGTACTGCGCAAACCGATTTTTATTTCAATTCTGTTACTCTTTGTTCTCAGCGGGATCGGCGCAGATATTTTCTCATTCTCATCCGCCTGGCAGCGCGGCCTGGCAGCCGTTACAGCAGGAATTACCGGCGTGATCAGCGGCTGCGTTCTGACCCCGATTCTGCTACCCTGGCTACCGACCCGAGCCTTTGCTGCGAAGGGGGCGCTCCTCGGCCTGATCAGCGCGACGGTTTTATATCTCGGCCCCTATCGTGCGGCAGAGCTCAGCGGAGCGGTCAGCCTTTATCTGCTGGTCATCGCTGTTTCATCCTACACAGCCATGAACTTTACCGGCTCGACAACCTTCACGTCACCATCCGGGGTAGAGAAAGAGATGCGAATTGCCATCCCCTGTCAGGTGCTGGCACTTCTGGTCGCCGGATTGCTTTGGATCGGCGCGGCCTTTTAAGGTGAGAAGATGAAGACAGGTGCTAAAAAAAAGAATGGCTTGATCTATCTGCAGGACGTGACGACCTTACACTTGATTGATGAAAAGTGTATTGGCTGCGGTATGTGCGAAACGGTCTGTCCACATCGCGTTTTCACCATCAGTGGACGAAAGGCGTTGATCACCGAGCGGGATCTCTGCATCGAATGCGGTGCCTGCAGCCAAAACTGCCCGGTCGCTGCCATAGAGGTCAAGGCAGGAGCTGGTTGTGCAAGTGCGATCATTTACAGTTGGCTGACCGGAAATGAGCCGAGCTGTGACTGCAGCGGAAGTTCAGGCTGCTGTTGACGGTAAATTTGCGTCCTCGTCTATTTATGCTTTACTTATGCGACAATAATAATTAGAGTATACAAACCCATCAAACAGGCATATCAATGAAACGCACTTTACTCATCATCGATGATTCCAAAGCGATCCGCACGCAGGTCACACAAATCTTTGCAGACAGTTCCCTGTTCACTGAAATTCTGCAAGCCGCAGACGGAATTGAAGGATTCAAGCTGCTGGTCAACAACAATGTCGATCTCATCCTTTGTGATATTGAAATGCCCGGTATCGATGGCCTGAAATTCCTTGCTATGTTGCAATCGCGTGAAGATCTCAAGAAAAAACCGGTCATCATGCTGACCAGCCATAAGGACATCAACACCAAGGTTCGCGGCCTGGAATCGGGCGCCAGCGACTATATCACCAAACCTTTTGAGCCGTCCGAAATGGTTGCCCGCCTGCGTGTCCACATGCAGATTAAAATCTTGCAGGATGAACTGCGCCGCAGCAATCAGTTACTTCTGGAACTGGCGCAGACCGATCCCCTGACCCGGCTCTGCAATCGCCGTCACCTTTATGAAAAGCTGGAAGTGGAGATCAATCGCTGCATCCGCGGCGGCAATCCGATCGCCCTGATTATGGCAGACATCGATCACTTCAAACGGATCAACGATCAGTATGGTCACCAAGCGGGAGACGAAGCACTGTTGCGGGTCTCTGACCTGCTGCTGGAAGAGCTGCGTACTTATGATCTGGCCGCCCGCTACGGCGGTGAAGAGTTCTGCCTGGTCCTGCCTGAAACAGACCTGAACGCGGCAATAGAAGTTGCCGAGAGAATCCGCCATAAGGCTGAATTGATGAAGTTCGCCGCACCGATGAATGAAGAAACCCTGACCATAAGTTTCGGGGTGGCGACCTTTGAGGACAAAGAGGGCACGATCGACGAATTGATACGCCTGGCAGATGATGCCCTGTATCTGGCAAAGAACTCCGGACGCAATCAGGTCCAAAGCATGAACAACTAAAAGATCCTCGCCTCGCGCCTCTTAATAAAGGGATGACAACTATACGCATTTGCCTCCCCCTTTAGCAAAGGGGGATTTGGCCGTCTTAAGCCATCAGCAAGAAGCTAACTCGGCAATTCCAAGCTAAATCAATCGATTTTGTTTCAGAAAGCCGCGTGCAACCTCTTTAACCGCACGCTGTGCCGCCTCGGTTTCCAGACGCGCAATGGTTTCACCATTGATCTTCCCAGCCAGTTTGTTGATCAAGCGAGCCAACGCCGGAAATTTCTTCAGGGTATCCTTCCGCGCCACCGGTGCTGCCTGAGTGGGGATGTCAATCCCCTGAAACTCTGCCTCAAAACCGAGCGGCTTCAACCAGATCAAATTCAACTCTTCGTTATAGCGGGTTTTGACCGCTTGATAGAGTTGCTCTGAATCGTTCAAGGGCTCGGCGCCAAGGATTTCAAGCTGACCGACCCCGGTATATTCTACATAAATATCCAGTTCATCTTTCAGCAGCGCCTGATGAGCGGAGCTGCTGGTTTTATGGGCCACCAGTTTAACCGAGGTTCCGGTTCGCTCGGTAATCAGCTGAGCCAGCAGGTTGGCTAAAACCTCCTGCTGCAAACCTCCGGTTGATCCGATCACCAGCGTCTTGCCGACACAGGCATAGACCGGAGAAATCAACAGGCCGAGAACGGTCAGCAACAGAAAGGAGCGCAACAGCATATCTTTGATTCCAGTCATAAGGACAACCTCTTCAAGCGGGTAAATGCAACAGCAGCAGAATCAGTGGACCGGTAAACCTTCAACCTTGCTGCCACTTCTGTTCTCCGTTTCGATAACACCGAATGTGTTCTCGTAACTGCTGATATTTTTCTGCAATGCCATGAGTAAACGCTTGGCATGGCGGGGTGACGTGATCAGGCGCGATTGTACCTTGGCCTTCGGTGTCTGCGGTTGCATATAAATACAATCAAGCACAAATTCACTGTCGTTGTGATTGACCACAACCATGTTGATATACTGACCGTTGGCAACACTGTCATCGATCTGAATTTCCAGCTTCATTTCATTGTTTTGCGGTTTCGCCACAATAGACCCTTCCTGTTGTTTGAAAAAATGTAATTATTCAGCACCTCGGTAAATGGCCTCGCGCTGCCCACTTCAAGGGCCGCATGAACCCATCCATGGGGCTTGCTGACGCCGTCCTGGCGCCAGACACCCTTGAATTGGGCACCCCGAGGCCATCCAGCTGAATAGTTAAGAAAAAATAGTAGTTATTCCAGCCCGGCATTGACCACCGGAGTTTTCAGCCAGGGGGTAAACTCAATCCGGTCACGCAGATAGCGTTCTCCGCTGGTATCATCCAGTACCCATTTTGACTGCTTTCGAGCGTAAAATAAAGCGTCCGCATCGGCATCGGCATCGATCGGGCTTGCCCCCCACCAGTTGTCACGCAGGTCGACAACGCCGGGAAGAGGCGAAAAAACCGCCATTTTTCCTTTGCGGCCCGACTCAGCCAGAAACGCCTGTACTTCCTGTCGACTTTTCCCTTGCGACTCCATATCCGCACTCTGGTGCTCACCAAGTTTAACCGCCAAGCGGTTACCGCTAAAGTTGTTCTGCTTGATAACCGGGTAGGACAGATAGTCACAAAATAACGCGAGGTCGTTATCCGTAAAACGGTTCATTGCAACCTGCGGCGCTGAGCGTCTTTCGCTTTTGATGGCGATCCGGTTGTTGTCGAACAGATTCTGTTCAACGCGGGGGCTGCCCAGCTGATTATTGACCAACGCCTGTTGATTGTCGGTGAAACGATTGTTTTTTACCAGCGGCTTGGATGCCAGCAGACTGATCAGACCCTGTTGATTGCCGATAAAAATATTATTCAGAATCTGCGGACTCTCCATGGTCTGGTCACACAACAGTGCCTTGCGGTTATTCTCAAAGCGGTTATCGGCGATCAAGCCGAGAAACAGATGCTGCAACTGTATGCCCCGTTCATTGTTCAAAAATCTGTTGCCCGTGATCTCCCCGCCACTGTTGTGACTGGCCAGCACGGCAGTCTGATTATCCTCAAACTGGTTATTCCGCAAAACCGCCTGTGAACGCATTTCAATGTCGATCGCGATCCGATTGCCGACAAAACTCGACTGCTCGATCGATGGCTGCGATTGTCGATGCAACATAACCGCGATGTCACAATTTTCGAACCGTGAATGCTCGATCCGAAAACGGCTGAGAGCGCTGCTGATCGCCGTCGCCGCAGAACGAAAAACGACATGGTAAAAACGGCTCAGCTCTGTCGATTGGGTCAACTCCACCCCGACCCAGCCGGCGGGGGTTGCGAAGGTAATCGGCTGCTGCTCTGTGCCGGTAGCCAGCAGCGCGCCCTCAACCCGGATACCGATCTCAGCGGACCGACTCCGAACAATGGTTCCGGGGCGGATCTCAAGAGTTACGCCGGCGGCAACCAGAATCGGTTGCGAAAGAACCACCTCACCTTGCCAGCGTTGATTTTCGCCGATCACCAGATAAGTCGGTCCCGAGGCATAAAGCGACCCAACCGGGATCAATAACAGGAATAGCAGGATAAACAATCTCAACAGCGGCACCTTCTGGCAGAAACCTGTCATCAACAGACGGCCGCTGGCGGAAACAGGAGCAGCTGTCGGTCAGAAATCGACCTGAAACGCATAAATAGAATGATCGCGGGAGCCGACCAGCAGCTGCCCAGCAAAGATCATCGGTGTGCTCTGCAGCGGCTGCGGCAATTTCCGCTCAGCCAACAGTTCACCACCTGCCATCGATAATGCAAAAAGATGACCAGCATTATCGCCGACAAACAGGCGTCCGGCGGTCAGCAGCGGCGTTGCGTACAGAGCCCCTTTGGTTGCATGCCGCCAGAGTATCGCTCCGCTATCCGCGTCGATGGAATAGATTGCCGCTCCGGCCGTGCCGAAATAGACCGATCCTTCGGCACTGACCGGCGCACTGTAAAAACAGGGTTCGTCCAGTTCTGTGCGCCAACGCAGTTTCCCCTGCAGATCGATACCGACCACGGAACCCTTTTTCGTCAACTGAACCAGGCCGCCGGCAACGGCCGCAGGCGTCGACAACAACGGCGCGCCCAGATCCAGCGACCAGAGCAGCTGCCCCTTCAGGTCCAGGCAGTGCAGTACCCCAGCGCTGTCGGGCAGATAAAGCCGCTCCTCCTCCAGCAAAGGCGCAGCCCGCAGCGCAGCACCCGTTGAATAGCTCCAGAGCAGGCGACCGGTTTGCGGTTCGAGGGCATAGAGATGACCATTCCAGGCCGGAACCAGCAGTTGATCGCCAGCCAGCAGCAGTCCACCCTGACGGTGATCATCAGCCGGAGATTCAGGATATTGGAAACGCCAGAGTTCTTTGCCTGAACCAGCTTCGAGTGCAATCACCTCGCGCTGCCAGGTGTGCGAATAGACCCGTTCTCCATCGCTGGCCGGGGTAGAATCGACCACGTCCCCGAGCGCAGCAGTCCAGACTGCCTGCCCTGCCGGATTGAGCGCATACAGCCGGCCATCCCAGCTGGGGACAAGAACCAGCGAATCGACCCTTACCGGTGCCGCATCGACAAATCCGCCGGTCTGATAAGTCCAGAGTTGCTTGAAGGTGAAGGGTAAACGCGGCCCGGCCCCGACAATTTCGGTTACGGCAGGGTGCAGCTTGACGCGCCCGATCTCCGGATCAACACGCTGATCATAAATCAAACCCGCTATCGCCTGCGGATCGCCGGTCCCCCACCAGTTGTCCTGCACCTCGACGTCGTTGAGGTAAAAATCTCCAAGCCGCAAATGGTAACGGTTGCCGCTGAAATTGTTGCGATAAATACTGAAAGGCTGATCGTTCTCAAACAAAAAAACCCCGGCAACATTATCGCGAATCAGGTTGTCATGAATCGTGACCCGGGAATTGCGAAAATTGATCCCCTTGCCGCGCTGCTGCTCAATCAGATTGTGACGAAAAGTAAAGGTCGCCTGACCGATCCGGCAACCGTCGATATTATTGTGAATGTGACTGTCTTCGACAATCCCCCGAGTAAAATGGGCGTGCAGGGTGTAAGCAGAATCACGCAGTTCACAGTAACGAAAACGGACCCCTTTAGAGAAATCGACGGCGATCTCCAGCCAGTCACCCGGTTGCGGATTGTTGCGGGCGCTGCGGAAGCGGATCAGGTTATCAGGTGTGCCGATGGCTATCAGTTCCCCTTTGACGATCAGTGTTCCGTCGCCCAGCCCGTCACGGTCCTGGTCCATATAATTAAAGGCGATCTCGGTTCCCGGAGCAATGGTCAGGGTTGCGCCGCGCAGCACCTCCACTTTGCCGTCGATGACAATTCGACCGCTCCAGAGCGTATCTTCACTGATGGTGACATTTTGCAGCAGAAGGGGTTCGGCGGGATTCGGCCGGGCACAGCCGGGCAGGAACAGAGTGAGGAGAAACAGTGCAGTGAAAAGGCTTTTCATCATGCACTCCTAAATACGTTAAAAGTGTAATGCCAGTTGCAATAACCAGCCAAGCAGGATCGCCACCAGCAGCGAATGGACGATAAAGACCAGCACCAGGCGTTTTTGAAACATCGCCCACAACGCCAGTATCGCCGGCAGGCTGGTGACCGGACCGGCCAACAACAGCGTCAAGGCGGCACCCTGATCGATCCCCCGTTCCAGCAGTCCGGCCAGAATCGGGATGATCGGAATCTGGTTGGTCGGCAGCGGCAGGCCGATCAGCGCAGCGGCAAACAGTGATTGCAGGTTGTCCTGACCGACCAGAAAAGTGATCCAGGAAATCGGCACCAGGGTAACGATAATCGCTTCCAGGATGATCGCCAACAGCAGATATTTGCCGACAAACAGACCGGCATCCAGCGTCCGGTCAAAGATAAAGCGGAGTCGGTTGTCGCGCGGAACGACCTGCATCCGCTTAACCTTGATGCCGTGCGCCGCACCGATCTCGGCGGCCGGAGCGAGCGATCCGTCCTCCTGGAAAGCGGCTGCAAGCGCAACATATCCTGTGCCAGAAAGCCGCTCTTTTGCAACCAGAGGATCAGTACTCCAGCCGAAATACCGAGGACTGCGGCACCGCCGACTTTCATCAGCGCCCATTCGGGCCCCAGACCGCTATAGGTCAAAAGCAGCGCGTCCGGACCCATCACCGGAGAGGTCACCAGCAGTGCCATCAAAGGTGCCAGCGGCGTTCCCAGCAGTGCCAGCGAAATGACAATCGGCAGAATCCCGCAGGCACACAGGGGGGAAACCATGCCGACCCCGACCGCGAGCGGGATGCCGAGGAATCCGGCGCGATTGATCGAATCACGAATTTTCAGGTCAAGCTTGTAGCCCTTGATGATGCCGACCAGTAGAATCGACAACAGAAAGAACCACCACATCTGCAGGATTTCTTCCTGAATAACATTGAATATCTGTACGAGAACCGAGTCCTGCATCAATCGAATGATCCTTCATGCAAGGTTATCAAGCGTTCGGCAGAGGCAGTGCGCAGCAACTCCAATCGTTGCAGTTTTCCTGCTTCATCAAGCTCGCGATATCCGGCTGCGAGCAGCATTGCCTCTGCGGATAACTGCAGTGACAGCTCTTTGCCGGCGGCGCTACGGCAACATAAACGATGCTGCCCTGACGGCTCTATGCGGAGATCGTTATTGAAACCAGACGATTCGAAAAGGATGCGGATACCATCAGCAGCACAGGTCTGTGCCAGATAACAGAGGGCCAGATCTACCGGCGACAAAGGCACGAGTTGCCGTAGCGCCGCCTCGCCGAGGCGCACGCCGAGGGTACTCATCGGACAGTAGTGACCATGCCGCTCGGCAAGCTTCCGGTAAAGTTCGTTATCTGCCACAAAAAACCTAAAATGCGTAGTGGTGCGGGCAGTCGTTCTCATAGATTTCGTGATAGACACGGGTCATATCAGGCGTCAGCCAATAACGAACTTCTTTAAGCGATTTAAGGAAGTGCGCCATGGTGACCTGCGGGGCGTCCTGCTTGATCGCGTTGACCGTGGCCCGCTTGCAGAGGCTTTCGGTATCCCAGCCGACGTACCCTTCGGTCAACTCAGCCAGTTCTTCACGATTCACGTCGGCGGCCAGATTCGGCATCATATCCAGATAGATATCGAGCATGCCGCGCCGATCGATGACCCGTGGCGGATGGACAAACACTTTGCGGTTGAAGCGCTTCTTCTCTTTGATGATGGCCTGATCGACGGTATCGATCCGGTAACAAGAGCCGACCAGCATCACGTTGTCTATTTTGTTGATCCGGTCGATCTGCTCAATGAACAGTCGGTTCAGATCCTTGGTGGCGAAGGTCGGCGGAATGCCACGCAGATTCCCCGGACCCCACTCGTAATCGCAACCGACCCGTGGTGCCAGCCATTCACAATCAGAAATAAACAGCACACAGGGTGCTTCATGGATGGCGGTGTCGAACGCCTCGACCAACTCTTCACCTTTGCCGAGCATCTCCTGGCCGCTGATATAAACAAAGGAAGCGGCAGCTTCTTTGGCACAAGCCTCAGCGAGCATGGTGATGCCGACCCCGAGCGGGCCCCACATCATCACCCCGGCAGGAATACCCAGTTGATGTTTTTTGATCATCTCCGGTTTCTGCAGCGGCAGGCAGACCATCTCTTTGAGAATCTCTTTAACTTCCGCGAAACCACCGATATCATCCCAATCCAGTTCCGGTTCGCGAACCTCGTAAAATATCTTTTCCAGCTTCTTATGCATGCTTAAATCCAGCTCCAGAGAAAGTCTGCCGAAACTCCAGCGTTTCGGAACGGGGGGACAGATATGCAGATCGTCGCATTATCTAGCAACGAACGTGCCACCCGCCAGCGGTCAAAGGTGATGCACTCGCAAAAAAGAATTCGGTGGCTAAGCAAAAATTTCGCCCCACAAGGCGCAGTGGTTTTTCAGGGTCGAAGTCATACATATGGTATGTCGAGATGCTGAAAAAACGCTGCAACGCAGTCGGGCGGACTTTTTGCGACGCCATCAAAGGTCGTTCAACAGCCGATAGATCCGCTGCTCCAACTCCCAGACCACGCTGCTCTCTTTTTTGTGTTCAGCGTTTTCCAACATAACCCGTGCCCGGTCGAGCTGGCCGTGCACCTTGAGCAACACGGGTGACAGCTTTTCCTCGAGCTTGATTTGTGAAATCTCGCCGACCGACTCAACCCAATCCTGCATCTCTTCAGCGGCCAGATCTACCAGGCGCAGCGCATTGGCGGTATCCTCCGGCAAAGCTTCATAAAATCGATCCGCCTCTGTCTCAATCTGTTCCAGAAGTTATCGGTAACGTACTGAAATTGACATACTTTTATCCTTTCCCAAGACAGCGATTTTCCACTGCACTCTGCAAGGGGCACATCCTAATCGAAAGCCGGGCCAAGATCAATGACGGAAGCGCGGATAATTGTGGCAAAATTATTGACTTCAACCTCAGCAGACTGCTAATTTAGCGGATCATTAAAGCCCTGGGGGTGTCTTCGTTACTGAGAGTTCCAGGATCCAAACGGATCCGGAACGACCCTTTGAACCTGATCCGGCTGATACCGGCGTAGGGAAGTGGCTGTCGTCATCCGGCACTTCAACTGTCGGAGGCCGCCATTGTGGTGGCCTTTTTTATTTTTACAGAGAATAATTATGCAGTTATTTATCAACGAACAGTGCTGCCGATTCCAGACAGAAATCCGGCTATTTGAACTGCGAGAGCGTCAGAAGCCGGATGCCGACCTGCTGATTGTCAATGGCTTTCCGGTCAGCACCGATCAGCAGCTCAAAGACGGCGATCGGGTGGTATTGATCCGGCGCGGCGAACAGCCGAGCGTTGATGAGCTAGAAGCATTGATGATGGCCCGCCACACCCCGGGGGTACATGAAAAAATCAAAAACAGCTGTGTCGGCATCGCCGGTGCCGGTGGACTCGGCTCCAATATCGCAATCGCCCTGACGCGGATCGGCGTCGGCAAATTGATCGTCGCTGACTTTGATCTGGTTGAGCCGTCCAATCTGAACCGTCAACAATACTTTATCGACCAGATAGGGCTGCCAAAAGTACAGGCGCTGACGGAAAACCTGCGGCGGATCAATCCCGGCGTAGAGATTGTCGCCATCCAGGAAAAGATCACTCCCGAGAACCTGTTCAAATATTTTTCCGCAGTCAATGTCATGGTTGAGGCTTTCGATGCAGCAGATCAAAAGGCGATGCTGATCAGCAATTTCTTGCGCAGTTCTCCGCAGACACCGCTGGTCGCCGCCTCGGGGATGGCCGGTTACCAGCCCGCCAACAGCATCAAAACTCGCAAAGCCGCGCAGAACCTCTACCTCTGTGGCGACGGCATCACGGCCGCGCAACCAGGCCGCGGCTTGATGGCTCCCAGGGTCGGCATTGCCGCCCACCATCAAGCGAACGCGGTGTTGAGACTGTTGCTCGGCGAAGAACCGGAATAAGGAAATCAAACTATGGATTTGTGCATCAACGGTCAGCAGAAGCAGTATTCGGAACCACTCAGCATTGTACAACTGCTCGAGCAACTGGAGCTGACCCCGGAGCGGGTCGTGGTCGAACTGAATCGCGAGATCCTAACGGCGGAAAAACGTGCCGACATCCAGTTGCATAATGGCGACACGCTGGAGCTGATCCAGTTTGTCGGCGGCGGCTGAAGACCAATCATCGTCACAACTGACAGGATATCATCATGGATCAATTAATAATCGCCGGACGCTCCTTCAACTCTCGGTTGATGGTCGGCACCGGCAAGTTTTCCTCGAACCAAGCGATGGTCGCAGCGATGGAACGTTCCGGCTGTGAAATTGTCACCGTTGCGCTGCGCCGGGTCGATATCGACAATCCTGCCGACTCGTTGCTGTCACATATCGACCGCGACCGCTACCTGCTGTTACCGAACACCAGCGGTGCCCGCGATGCCGAAGAAGCGGTGCGACTGGCCAGACTGGCCCGTGCCGCCGGTTGTGAGCCCTGGGTCAAGCTGGAGGTCACTCCCGACCCCTACTACCTGCTCCCCGATCCGATCGAAACGTTAAAAGCGGCAGAGATTCTGGTCAAAGAAGGCTTTATCGTACTGCCCTACATGCCCGCCGACCCGGTGCTGGCCAAGCACCTGGAAGAAGTCGGATGCGCCACGGTGATGCCGCTGGGTGCGCCGATCGGCACCAACAAAGGCCTGCGTACCCGCGACCATATCGCCATCATCATCGAACAAGCTCAGGTCCCGGTGGTGGTTGATGCCGGTCTCGGCGCCCCCTCGCATGCCGCCGAGGCGATGGAGATGGGCGCCGACGCAGTTTTGGTCAACACCGCGCTGGCCGACACCCCCGACCCGGCAGCCATGGGTCGAGCGTTCCGCAAAGGGGTCGAAGCCGGGCGGGAAGCCTATCTGGCCGGACTCGGACCACAACGACAAAAAGCAGAAGCCTCCAGCCCGCTGACCGGCTTTTTAAGGGACAACGGATGAGTTTTTTTCAGCAGCTGCAACAATACCCGCAAGCAGAACTGCGTGAACAGATTTTGGCAACGACCTCGCAGCAGATCGACCAGGCGCTACGCCGACCACGCTTGAGCATGGAAGATTTTGCCTGCCTGCTCTCGCCACAAATCAGCGATGCGCAGCTGGAACAGCTGGCCGGTGAAGCACATCGTATCACCAGCCGGCGTTTCGGCCGCACCATCCAGCTCTACGCACCGCTTTACCTGTCGAATGAATGTCACAACGGTTGCAAGTACTGCGGCTTCAGTGCCGACAATGATCTGCCGCGTAAAACCTTGTCGATGGCCGAAATCGAACAGGATGCCAGGGTGCTGCGCGAACAGGGTTTCCGGCACATGCTGCTGTTGACTGGCGAAGCCCCAGAGACGGCCGGAATCGACTTTCTGGAAAAAGCAGTCAGGCAGGTAAAGCCGCTCTGCGGTTCGGTCTCGATCGAGGTTTTTCCAATGGACAGTGCCGGTTACGCACGGATGGTGACCGCCGGGGTCGATGGTCTGACCCTCTATCAGGAAACCTACGATGCGCAGCTCTACCCCGAACTGCACCCCTACGGCCCGAAAAGTGATTACAACTTTCGCCTGCAGGCTCCGGAAGCCGCCGGTGAAGCCGGTCTGCGGCGGATCGGCATCGGCTCACTGCTCGGTCTGGGCGACTGCCTGACCGACGTCTTCTACACCGGTCTGCATGCCCTCTATCTGGCGCGGCGCTTCTGGCGCACTCAGGTGTCGATCTCCTTCCCGCGCTTGCGCCCGGCCGAAGGTGGCTTCCAACCACGCAGTATCGTTTCCGATCGACAGCTGACCCAGTTCATCTGTGCCCTGCGGCTGCTGATTCACGATGCCGGTCTGGTTCTGTCAACCCGCGAAAGTGCTCAGCTGCGCGACAACCTGCTGCCCTTGGGGATCACCCAGATGAGCGCCGGTTCCTGCACGGCTCCCGGCGGTTACAGCGACGACAGCAATGAGGGTCAGCAGTTCGCCATCAACGATCAGCGCAGCCCGGCTGAGATTGCCGAACTACTCGCCGCCCGCGGTTATGAAGCGGTCTGGAAAAACTGGGATAACGCCTTTCTAGAGCAAACCGGCTGATTTTCGTGGGCCGCCTCCCCTCCACCTACCTGATCAGCGATCGAAGGCTACTTCCTGACGGGAAACAATTATCGGTCATCGAGTCGCTGCTGGAGGCCGGATTAGGGCTGTTGCAACTGCGGGAGAAGGACCTCAGCGCCGCAGAGCTTTTTCAGCTGGCGCTGCAGTTGCGCCAGCTGACCCGGCGCTACAACTGTAAACTGCTGATCAACGACCGGATCGACCTGGCGCTGGCGGTCGAGGCGGATGGCGTCCACCTGGGCGGCCATTCACTGCCGACGGCGGTGGTCCGCGAGCTGCTCGGGCCGCAGAAGCTGATCGGTGTCTCAACCCATTCTGCGGCGGAAATCTCTTCGGCGGCCGCTGCCGGGGCAGACTTCATCACCTTCGGTCCGATTTTTCACACCCCGTCCAAAGCTGACTTCGGCGCACCGGTCGGCCTGGCTGAACTCCGTCAAGCTTGTCGAATCAGCCCGATCCCGCTCTTTGCCCTCGGCGGCATAAATCTGCAGAATGCCGCCGAGGTCATGACCTGCGGTGCCGATGGCGTCGCCATGATTTCAGCCCTTTTGACCGACAGTTCCCCTGCTGACAGCTATTCCCGCCTGCAAAAAAGTCTCTGCAAAAGCTGAAACGCTCTATTGTTATGTACCCCGCTTCGTTTAAAATAGTGACAGGACTAGCTATTTCAAAATCAGTGGTGCCACATGCAACCTGTTCTGGTTTTAACAATTCTGGGAGTGGCCATCCTGCTCTTTGCCACCGGCTGGCTGCGGATGGATCTGGTCAGCCTGCTGATCCTGCTGACTCTCCCCCTGTTCGGCCTGCTCACTGCGGATCAGGCTTTTTCTGCCTTCAGCAATCCAGCGGTTATCACTGTCGCGGCTATGTTTATCCTCAGTGCCGCCATTGCCAATACCGGAGTCACTGCCCACCTGGGCCGTTGGATACTCGGCTTTGCCGGACAAAATGAAATCAGACTGATCCTGGCCATCATGCTTCTGACGGCTGTCTCCTCTGCCTTTATCAATAATATTGGTGCGGCAGCAGTGCTGCTGCCGATGGTCACCGGAATCGCAAAAAAGACCGGGATCCCTGCTTCACGCCTGCTGATACCCTTGGCGTTCGGTTCACTGGTCGGCGGTGTCTGCACCCTGATCGGCACCCCTCCCAATATCCTGATCAACGAACTGATGCTGGAGTATACGGGACAGCAATTCAGCATGTTCGAATTTGCCCCGCTCGGAATTATCATCACACTACTCAGTATCACGTACATGCTGCTGATCGGCCGACACCTGCTGCCGAGCAATCGGTCGGCGACGGTTTCACAGCTGAACCAGGTCAAGGCCTACGTTTCAGACATCCTGATCAAGCAGGATTCCAACTATGTCGGTAAGTCACTGCTCGACTCGCGGTTGGAAGCCGATTTCCATCTGAGAATTCGTTCGCTGATGCGTGAACAGCTGAAAATTACCGCCCCGCGTAAATCGATCATTCTGAAGGCTGGAGACATCCTGTTTGTCGAAGGTGAGCCGGAGCAATTATTGAAGCTGAAAAAAAACGCAGAGATTGAAGTTGTTCCTGAGAGAGAAAAAATCTGGAAAGTGAAAGGGTCGGAAACATCCAGAGTGGTAGAAGTGGCCTTGACGCCGACCAATGAGCTGGTCGGTCGCACCTTACGCGAAGTGCACTTTCACGACACCCACGGTTTGAACGTACTCGCCATCTGGCGACGTGGGGAACCGGTGGTCAAGCGGGTCGACCATGTCGTGCTGAAGTTCGGCGACCTGCTGCTGATCGAAGGGGCCGAGAACAAAATTCTGCACCTGGCGGACAAACACGACTTTCTGCTGCTGGGCGGGATCAATCAGGACTCTTACCTGCCGACCAAAGGACCGGTTGCTCTGCTGATCATGCTTGGCGTTATCCTGCTTGCCAGCAGTGGCATTTTTCCGATCATGCAGGCCGCAGCAGTCGGCGCGGTCCTGATGGTCCTGACACGCTGCATCAGCCTGTCAAATGCTTATGAAAGTATCAACTGGCCGGTGATCATGTTAATTGCCGGCACCCTGCCGCTCGGGATGGCGATGGAAGTCAGCGGCGCATCCGAAATACTGGCTGAACTGATGACCAGCCTAGCCGGACCCTGGGCGACATTATCGGTCCTGTTTCTGATCACCATGCTGTTAACCTGCGTGATGAGCAACGCCGCTACCGCTGTTTTGCTCGCGCCGGTTGCCTTTGATCTCTCCGTTCACTTCGGCGTCAATCCTCAGCCGCTTTTCATGGCGGTTGCGCTCGCCTCGTCCACCTGTTTCATGACCCCGGTCAGCCACCAATCAAATGCCCTGGTGGTCGGTCCCGGCGGCTATCGTTTCATCGATTTCCTGAAAGTCGGCACCCCTCTGAACCTGCTCGTCTGGATTTGTGCATCCCTGACGATTCCGCTGCTGTTTCCTTTTTAAAACCAACACCCTTCAGGGGCGAACCGTGGGTCGCCCCTGAAAAAGTCTCTCATTTGGCATGGGGTGAGAAATAGGAAAATTCCGGATTAGATGCGTTATGCAAACAATATCGCTTTAATGGCCACCTCCGCCACCGTCCCAAGTCCGGGAGCGATGGCACTCAATATTGGAGCAGGTGGCGCCGTCATAGCTGCCTACCCGCGTGGAGCCACCACCGATTGTGGTCGCCGGATCCTGTTCAAAAGTCGTGGTTTGCAGGTTAGTAAAATGCCCCGTCAACTTGCCGGTATTGTGGCAATCCCAACATTTAATGGCTGATCCTCCCCAGTGGCGCCCCCCGCCCAGATGACTACTATGCCGACCGGAATTATAGCTGTTGTATTCTGCAGTGCCTTCTGCGTGGCATGAGCTACACTGCGTGCTGACATCGAGCGAGTCGGCTGACCACGAAGGCGTGGGCTGACCACCGTGGCAGCGGACGTTGACGCAGCTGCTGCCATCGAAGCTCGGCGTCCCGCTGCTTTGATCGTCGAAGCTGGACGAAATGCTCACCTGGGTCGCACCATCAGCATGGGGAGCCCCGCTATGACAGGCGGAACAGCGCGGGCTGACCGATCCGTAACCCAGGACATCATGCTCGGCATGGGCACGCTCCCGGTTCGGCGAACTGCTGCCGTTCGGTGGTTCACCGTGACAGCTGGAACAATCGGGGTGTACAATTTTAACATCATTCCCGTGACAGTTGACACACGTCCCTGGCGCCGACTTGCCGAACGCGATACCGAGCAGAGCACCTGTTGAGGCGTTATGACAGCTGGTGCAGGCGTTGTGAACTTTCGGATCGCCCGCGTCGGTGAGCGGCGGCGGGTTACTGTGACAATCCGCACAAATGAATGTGGCTACGTTGACGATACCGCTGTGGTCAGGCGCTGTGGTGTGTATCGACTCCCAACTACCGGTGTGACAGGTAGCGCAGTCACCGCCGGCAGCGAAGGTCTTGCCACTAGCAAAGCTGATCAGAGCACCACTGCTGGCGTTATGACAGGTTGTACAAGCGTTGTGGACTTTGGGATCACCAGCGTCGGTCAACGGTGGCGGATCGCTGTGACAGCTGGCACAGCTGGTCGTTGCAAGCTGAACCAGCAGGGTGTGGTCCGGGGGGTTGCCAGCATGAGTCGCTTCCCAGCTATTGGTGTGGCAGGAGATGCAGTTTCCACCAGTGGTGAAGTCCTTACCAGCCGCCAAACTGATCAGAACGCCGCTATTTGTGTCGTGACAGGTGGTACAGGCGAAGTGGGACTGCACACCGACCAGGGTGTTGTCGTGACAGTTCGCACAGGTGACCCCGCTGACAGTCACCAGAGCCGTATGGTCAGGTGCGAGTGTATGGATAGTCGCCCAACTGTTGGTATGACAGCTGGAACAATCGCCTCCGGTGGTGAAGTCCCGGCCGATCGCCAGACTCCTCAGGCTGCCGTCGGCATTGTGACAACTGACGCAACCGTTGTGGGTATTGGCGGCAGCGCTGGTCAGGGTGTTGTCGTGGCAGCTTGCGCAACCGGTCGTTGCCACCTGGACCAGAGAACTGTGGTCCGGAGCATTCGTGGTATGGGTCGCTTCCCAGGGATCGGCATGACAGGTGGTACAGTTACCTGGGGCCGATTTTCCTGCCGCAAAACTGATCAGTGCGCCGGTGTCGGCGTTATGACAGGTGGTGCAGCGTTTATGGGTATTGGCGGCGGCACTGACCAGGGTGTCATCGTGACAGCTGCCACAGTCGGTGCCGATCACGGTCACGATCATGCCATGGTTCGGAGCAACCGTATGGGTTACCTCCCAAGTACCGGTATGGCAGGTTGCGCAGTCGCCACCGGTAGTGAAGTTCTGACCAACCGCCAGACCGAGCAGGCCACCGTTGGCGTCATGACAACTACCGCAGGCATTGTGCACCTTTGAATCACCGGCATCGGTCAATGGCGGCGGCTCGCTGTGACAATCTCCGCAAGCGGTCGCGGCCACCTGAACCAGGCTGTTGTGGCTCGGAGGATTGCTGGTATGGGTAGCGGTCCAAGTATTGACATGACAGTCGATACAAACGCCGCCACCAGCCGGGAGGCCGGGCTGGAGTGCCGGTACGTTGGTATGGCAGAGGAAGCAGTTACTCTTATGAGTGGTGAGTACTGTCCCGTTTTCGGCCGCGCCGGTAGCGTGACAGTTCAGACATGTGGTGATTCCACCAGTGACGTAGCCAAGGGCCACGTGATCCACGTTGCCGTGAACGAGCAGCAGCTTGTCGGAGTGACAATCCAGACAGTTGGTCGGATCAGCACCTGCGGTGATCGCAGCACGCACATCCTGACGCGGGCTGTTGTGGCAGGTGGCACAGGAGCCGGCGCCGTTGGTGGCAACGTTATGCTCAACAGCTTCGATCTCGGCCCAGGTCGAGACCATGTGACAGCTGCTACAGGGCAGACCTGGAGCATCGTAGGAGAGGTCAGCAAGGCCGACGGCAACGTTGTGTTCGCGGGAACTGTGACCAGTCGCCTTATCTGTGTGACAATCAAGACAGGAAACCTGGGGTCCACTCACCCCTTGCTCGATCACCTGGCGGACGACGGCCGCATTCAGGATTGTGCCGCTGTAGTTATGACAGAGCGCGCAGTCAGAGCGGTGCAGGGCATCAACATCTGCGGCACTGGTCAGTGTGCCGGTGCCGGGAATGCCGACCGCCGTGGTGTCGCTAGTATGGCAGGTGCCGCAGGTCGCATCAATGGCCCGGCGGTTATGCGCCGTGGCGGTCATATGCCCAGCAGCACGACTCTCGTGACAGGTGTCGCAGGTGACGCTGCCCTTAACCGGGTCCACCTTGGACCAGACAAAATTCGTGGCACTGCCAAGAGCGCCACCGGCCGGATGGTACGTCGCTCCGTCCATATCATGACAGGAAGTACAGTTGATGACCGCACCGGCACTCAGATTATTGCCGGCGGTCAGGACCGTATCACCGTAGTGGCCAGGCAGAATATTACCGACACTGCCGGCATGGCAAACAGCGCAGCTGGTATCCGGAGTGGTCACGAGGGCATGCATCGCATTCCAAGTGGTCTCTGCACCATGGCACCAGGTACAGTTTACCCCTGAGTTAACCGCGGAGAAGGTCAGGTCCGCGCCAGAGCAATCCTGGTCGACCCCATCGTAGGGGATGTCAAGAGCGCCCGGGTTGATGGTTCCGTCCGCGTCATTACAATCATCAGTAAAGGGCGATCCGCCGCAGGAACCGACCGCGTAATAGCCGTCACCATCAGCGTCAGTCGGAATCGTACCTTCATCGATCTGGCCATCACAGTTGTTGTCAATGCCGTCACAAATCTCGGCGGCGCCGGGATTAATACCAGCATCTTTATCGTTACAGTCATCGGCGCTGCCGGAGCAAGAACCAACCGAGGAGTAACCATCCAGGTCGCCGTCAAATGCACACGCAGACGTCGATACGATATTGACACCACCGGCGAACTCGGCCGCGCCACCAGCGACAGTGATACGACCAAAAAGGCCTGTCGGCGTGGGTATTTTAGTCGCAAAAGTACAGTCATAACCGCCATCGAACGCCACGGTTCCACCGTTCAGCAGCAGATCCTCAGTGAAAATTTCACCTGAGAGCTGCAGCGTGAAATCGGTCAGCGCCAAAGTGGTACTGGCGTAATCGTAGGCATCCTGTATGGAAGTCGGATTGTAGGAATAACCAACGATCTTGGCCGGTGGCAGACAGGCGGCTAGGGATTCATCCTTGGCGACGGAAAGAAATAACATGAAAAAACATGCTAAAGGCAAGAACCATCTACTATAAATTCTCATCATCGACCTTGATCCAAAGCATCATCTCCTGGTTAGTATCAGGTTGCTTGACGACAACCCACTTCACTACAGTTGATGATACTTTTGTTTAATTATTTAAGTATGTTAAAGATTTATTCCGTCTGCGAAAGTTGAGTTAATAGATTTTTGGTTCATGCTCAACACCATGACAATTGAGCGCACAGGAACCGTGGCGAGTTGCGATCCCCTGTGCTTTGTATTCACGCTTGCCGTCCAGGTTCGCAGCGACGACATCGGGATTGAAGCGGATCAGGTATTGCGTCCCGGGGCTGCCATGCGCATCGTGACAGGTGAAGCAGGAGGTTCCGGGCAGATCACGCCCTCTGTTGCCGAGAATATGCATTGAGTGGAAAGGAAAGCTTTCATTGCCGAGAATACTGCTGCGTTCATGACAGCGATAGCAGAGCGCATAGGCATAACTGCTTTCCGGACGTCTGTCGACGATGTCGTAGTTGTCGATCAACAGCCCGCGATAGTTCGACCCGTGCGGGCCGCGCGGCCCGTTTTCGTTGTCGCTGCCGTGGCAATCACTGCAACTGATAACGGAAATATCACCTGGCCGCAGTTTACGAGCCACATAAGGTTTTTTCAGGCTGATAACGAAGGCGCTGGCTCCCTCTCCTTCAACCGGGTGATAGGATTTATTCGTCAAACGGAATTCCAGCTGTTTGTCGCTAGAAGTTGCCGGCAGATTAGCGCTGCGCCCGTGGCACTTGTAGCAGAGTTCATACTCCTGGGTGAGTTCAGTCATAAAGTTACCCACTCGTTTCCCCTGAAGGCCGCTGTAGGGCTGTTCTCTGCTGACCTTGTGAGGATCGTGACAGTCGACACATTCAGCGTGACGCATAAAGCTCACCTGTGACTCCGGCAGAACTTCGCGGCGGTTATGTACTCCACTGGTCGTCAATACCGGATGGTTGTACGGCTTTTTCAATTCGACCTGGATATCTTTCAGTTGCGCCGATCTGGAATCGCGTAAATATCCGGCAACAACCATACTGCTTCTTTTTCCATCATTGCCGTGACAGTTGAGACAGGTCTTCTCTTCATTGCGGATCGCCATCTTCATGCCGCGATGGCAGGCCCGACAACTTTTCAGCAGGTATCGTTCCCCACCGTGAGCACCGGTCAGAATACTCTGTTGCTGAACAGCAACGGCAGGTGTCATCAGCAACAGAGTAAGAGTAACAGAATACAAAAGGATTTTCATCATAGGATCACTGCCGCAGGATATGCAGACTGCCGCCACCACCGACGCTGGGAACCGAGCTGTGGCAGGTCAGGCAGGTATCGTTATAATCGCTGGCTTCGACTCCGGTATACAACCGCCACATCGGCAAAGTATAGGTTCCGCCGTCGTTGGTGTCATTATGCGGGTCGTGACAGGTTGTACACTGGACCCTTTCCAGCGCATCAAGCTTGACAACATCGCCGGCAACCGGTCGGTTGAACCCTGCGGGAAGCGCCGCTTCAACTGCGGCATTATAAATAAAAGAAACCGGATGCGAGGTACTTAGATCGATCGTTCCATAAGCAGACATGGTCAGACTGGCCAGGGTCCCGCCAGAAATCACCTCTCCGACTGCCGTCACGCCGTCATGGCAGGAGAGACATAGCCGTGTGGCTCCGTTGGGATAACGGGTCGGATCCGCCGCGACTGTTGCATTGTATTCAGCCTCTGCAATCGTATAAAGATTCAGCGCGCCGCCGATGCCGCCATTGTACAGCGGGAAGCTACCGTCACCATTCGGACCGAGGGGATTGATCCGGTTCCACAAAGGGCCTTCAGCAGAACCACCGTGCGGCGTATGACAAAATTTGCACACCTGGTCTTCACCGCCAGCTGGTGCATGGATAGTGCTGGAGCTGGCGCTGCTGAGATTATGTGGATGTGAGTTCTGGATTCCCGCCGCTGCCAGATTGGTATCGTAACCGAGCGTCATCGATGCTGGAATGGCAAATGCTCCAGCGGCATAAAGTACGCCAGACAATAAAACAAGAAGGGTAAAGCACCAATGTTTATACTGCATACGTTGCCTCATTTGCTTAGCCGGAGAAACAAGCAGAGTCAAATAAACGTCCCGAGGACGCCTGTAACCAGCCCGAATCTACCAATAACAAAACAAAATGCAATTTCAAAGCCCAAAATAACTCACTTTAATGATTTATCTCCTAAAAACTGAAAAATCTTGAGCCGATGGCCGCAGCTACCTACGATATAGAGTCGATCCTGTTCATCAAAACTCATCCCGGCAGGCATGCAGAGCTGCCCAGGGCTCTTCTGTCCACCTGTCAATACCATCAACAACCTTCCTTGCCGGTCAAAAATCTGCACATTGTCAAAAGCCGCATCCGAAACATAAACATGCCCCTCTGAATCGAGTGCGATTCCCCTCGGTCGGGCAAAACTACCGGGAACGCTGCCCAGTCTGCCGATGACAGCAGGTTCTTCACCGGCAAGTCCAAGAACCTCAACGCGAAAATTCATTGCATCTACAACATAAATTCGCCCCTGCCGATCTGCCACGATATTGGTCGGCCGATTGAATTTACCATCCTGAGTCAAGGCACTGCCAAGCGAGGGCAACGGCTCTCCGCTGACTGAAAACACCTGAATTATCCCCGCCAGGGCATCGGCGACATACAGTCTGCCTGAACCATCAAGTGCGATCCCGCCGGGTCTCTGCAGTGGCTGGGAAGGCTGTAAACTCCCTAGATAGCGATAATTCTCATCAAACGTGAGAATTTCCAGCAAGCCGGAATCAGAGACATACAATTTTTTTCTTACCGGATCATAAGCGACCCCCACCGGGCTGACAAGTTGCCGCCCGTCAAAAACGGACAAGTAATCTATCCGATTACGACGAAGGTCGATCATGTGCACGACCCCGGTACCGGGATCAGCAATCCAGATTCGTCCCTTGCCGTCCGCAGCAACCCCGTAAGGAGACAATATGGGTAATTCAGTGTCCTTCTCGCCACTTATCCACTTGAATAGCGAATTTTGTGAGTCTTCTTTACGAATATCACCCAAACCGGAAATCTGACGTAAAAAACGGATTCTCGCTTGTTCGGGTGCAGGCGGAGCGACCCAATCAAGGCCCTCGGTTTGCCAAACGACCGGCGAGGTAACGGGTGCACAAGCCATTGCCAGCAGGGCAACGGAGAGTAATAATATTTGTTTCCAGGATGGATTTATCATATCAGAGCGGATACTTCTCGACCGGACACTCAGCCTGCATGGAGTCCAACCAGGCAGAAAGCAGCTCTTCCTCTTGCCTATCTTCCAGTAACGTCCTTATCTTGTCTGTTACCTCGTCAAGGGTCAGTTGACGGGGAGCATGATTTTCGGTCAACTTAACCACATGATAGCCATACAAGGTCTTGACTAACTCCGAAATTTCACCTATTTCCATTTTTTGCAGAACGGCCTCAAATTCCGGAAGCGTCTGGCCTTGATGAAAGACTCCTAGATCGCCACCGACATACTTGGTACGGTCATCAGAATTGAAGTACGCCAAGTTATAAAAATTCTCACCATTTTCGGCTCTCTTCTGCAAAGCCTCTGCTTTTACTTTCAGGAGCGTTTTCTCTTCTTTCGTTAATGCCGGATCGACCTTCACGAGTAGATGACTGGCCCTGAATTGCCGAGGACGCTTGTAGCTTTCCTTATGTTTTGCATAAAAAGCAGCGACATCCTCATCCCGCACTGAAACTTTATCGTCTATAAACTTTTCTTGTGCCGCTTCAGCTAGCAACTTTCGGTAGACAGCCGCCCTTAAGCCGGCAAGAGTTTCAGCCCCCACCGCACGTTCGAATTCTTCCGGCGTCATCTGCTTGCGCGCATTATCGATTAATGCCTCTACCTCTGACGGAGGCACGGTCAATTTAACCTTCGTTGCAGAACAGATTTTATAGCCACGTTCTATCAAGCGCTCCAAGGCTTTCTGCTGAATCTCCTGCTGTTTTTCTTTGGACACCTTGCCGTGAAACGAGACCATCATCGGCATAAGTTTATTTATTTCACGCTGTAGTTCAAAAATGGTGATCGGCACACTCCCGACACGCGCAGCCAACCTCACATCGGCAGCAGCATGGACGACGCCGATACCGACAAGAAACACCAGCAAGATCGTAACTATTCTCATGATTTTGAACATTGAAAACTCCTGTTAATTCCCAAAGGACAATAACATAATTTAGAAAACGCTCACATTGAAAATGTGGCAAAAAAAAGAGGCAACCGATATTCGATTGCCTCTTTTTACGTATGGCGGGGCTGACGGGACTTGAACCCGCGACCTCCGGCGTGACAGGCCGGCGTTGTAACCAACTCTACTACAGCCCCAATGTTGGTGGGCGAAGAGGGGCTCGAACCCCCGACATCCTGCTTGTAAGGCAGGCGCTCTCCCAGCTGAGCTATTCGCCCTTACTTTTCTTTCTTTAAATGGCGGGAGTGACGAGACTCGAACTCGCGACTTCTAGCGTGACAGGCTAGCGCTCTAACCAACTGAGCTACACCCCCGCAGATAGAAATAGGAAGCGTTTGTTGCCCTGGTGGGAATGGAGACGGGCAGCGCTAGCTTCCTAGTTCCGATACAGCTACTTTCAGGTTGTACTGTTAATTAACGGCGTCTTTCAGTGCCTTGCCGGCCTTGAACTTGGGAACCTTGGCGGCAGCAATCTGAATTTTTTCACCGGTCTGAGGATTCTGGCCAGTACGGGCAGCACGATCACCGACACTAAAAACCCCAAAACCTACCAGAGCTACTTTTTCGCCAGCTTTCAGAGCGTCGGTAACAGCTTCGGTAAAAGCCTTCAGAGCACCTTCTGCGTCGGTCTTGTTCAGCCCTGCTTTTTCTGCCATTGCATTGACCAGATCAGCTTTAGTCACAGTACACCTCCTAAATGATTATAGTTATTTTTGGCCTAAAAACGGCTTAAGATATATCAGGTTTGCAAAAAAACTGTCAAGCAATTTCCCCCTTTTTTTCAGTCCGGAGCCGTTTTTACGACATCAACAAGGTCGTCTCTGTCGCGGCACGGCAGCTAATTAGCATCAGCTAAAGCTGCAGCCAGGACCTGGTCCATATGTGCAACAGTTACGATCTCTAGAGCCTGAAGCAACTCTTTCGGCAATTCGGTAAGATGCTTTTCATTTTCTGCAGGCAATAAAACTTTACTCATGCCGCCGCGACGAGCTGCCAATAATTTTTCCTTAAGACCACCGATCGCCAGAACACGACCCCTCAGGGTCACCTCACCGGTCATCGCCAAATCCTTACGGACGGTTCTGCCGGTCAAGGCTGAAGCAATCGCAGTTGAGATGGTAATCCCGGCTGAAGGTCCATCCTTAGGCACGGCCCCCTCAGGGACATGCACGTGAATGTCGAGACTGGAATAAAAATCCTCTGCCAAGCCGAGCGGCTGCCAACGCGAGCGGACGAAAGTCATTGCCGCCTGGGCTGATTCCTGCATCACCTCGCCCAGTTTTCCGGTGACTGTCAGCTTGCCCTTGCCCGGCAAGATTGTCACCTCGATCGTCAACAATTCCCCACCGACTTCAGTCCAGGCCAAACCTGTCGCAACACCTACCTGGTCTTCATCCTCACGCACCCCATATTGGTAAACCGGCACGCCGAGATATTTGTGGATCTGCTTCTCCCCGACCGGAAAGTTCCTATCCTTCCCTTCCTGCAAGGCCCGCCTTGCCAACTTGCGAAAGACCGAGGCGATATTGCGATCCAGGCTTCGAACCCCTGCCTCGCGGGTGTAACGACGGATAATTTCATAGAGTGCCGCGCTGGAGAAACGGACCTGCGGCTCGGCAAACCCATGAACTTTTGCTTGTTTTTTCAATAAGTAGCGTCTGGCAATATGTAATTTTTCTTCTTCAGAGTAACCTTCAATCCGAATCACTTCCAACCGGTCATGCAGGGGCCGGGGGATTGCGTGCAGGTTATTGGCAGTCGCGACAAACAGCACCTGTGACAGATCATAATCGACATCCAGAAAGTGATCAGCGAAGCTGTTATTCTGCTCCGGGTCAAGGACTTCAAGCAGCGCTGAAGAGGGGTCTCCGCGAAAATCAGTACTCATTTTATCGATCTCATCTAACATGAAAACCGGATTCTTCACACCTGATTTGCGCAAACCCTGAATGATTTTGCCCGGCATCGCGCCGATATAAGTCCGCCGGTGGCCGCGAATTTCAGCCTCATCGCGCACCCCACCCAGCGAGATGCGCAAAAACTTACGCCCCAAGGCTTTAGCAATCGATTGTCCCAGCGACGTTTTGCCGACCCCGGGGGGACCGACCAGGCAGAGGATCGGCCCCTTGATTTTTTTCACCAGAGCCTGCACGGCAAGATATTCAAGAACCCGTTCTTTGACTTTTTCCAACCCATAGTGGTCCGCATCAAGAATCTGCTCCGCCTTGGCCAGATCGTGGCAGTCCCGGGTTCCCTTCTTCCATGGAAGTGCCAACAGACACTCAACATAGTTGCGAACAACCGTTGCCTCTGCCGACATGGGTGACATCATCTTCAGCTTGCGCAATTCCGCATGCGCCTTCTCGGTCGCCTCCTTGGACATTTTCTTCTTTACGATCTGCTCTTCTAAATGCAGAATTTCCTGCTTGAATTCATCTTTCTCACCTAACTCCTTCTGGATCGCCCGCATCTGCTCGTTCAGATAGTATTCTTTCTGACTACGCTCCATCTGGCTCTTGACGCGACTACGGATCCGCCCTTCTATCTGCAGGATTTCATTCTCCTGCTCGAGCAGGATCAGAATATGCTCGAGACGCTGGGCCGGTTCGACAAATTCAAGGATCTCCTGTTTTTCCGCAATCGGGACCTGAAGATGACCGGCAACAGTATCGCCCAGGCGCGAGGGGTCATCGATTCCGGCAATCGTCGCACTCACTTCCGAGGGGACCTTCTTGCTCAAGCTGACGTAGGTTTCAAATGTCGCATTGATCGCACGTATCACCGCATCCATCTCAGGTGAGGTGGTGACAGCTTCCGGCAGCGGTTCGACGATCGCCTGAAGCAGGTCATCCCCCGGCAGAAACTCACTCATCTGTGCCCGTCGAATTCCCTCTACCAGCACCTTTACCGTGCCGTCGGGTAATTTCAACAGCTGTACAACCTTGCCGATGGTCCCGATCCGATAGATATCCTCTTCGCTCGGAGAATCGACCTTCGGGTCGATCTGCGAAACCAGAAAAATCAACTTATCAGCCTCCGTCGCTTTTTCCAGCGCACCGATCGAAGGAGCCCGGCCGACAAACAGCGGAGCCACCATATGCGGAAAGATGACAATGTCGCGGAGCGGCAACATGGGAAGTTGAACGGGGACCGCAGCAGGAATGGGGGGATTCTGTTCAGACATAGTTTAACCTGTAATGAGAAAAGGAGCGTGCGGCCGGCAACGGCATCACACGCTCCTATGAATTAGTTTTGCAAAGGGGTTAAGAATTACGCACTCTCAGCAACATCGTACAGGATAATCGGCTCGGCCCCCTTGCTGATCACTTCTTCGTTCAATACCACCTCTTTGACCCGGTCCTGCGAAGGGATGTCATACATCACGTCAAGCATCGAGTTCTCAAGAATCGATCGCAACCCGCGGGCACCGGTTTTGCGTTCAAGCGCTTGTTTGGCGATCGCCACCAAGGCTCCGTCAGTAAACTTCAGGTTGACCTTTTCCATTTCAAACAAGCGCTGATACTGCTTAACCAAGGCGTTCTTCGGTTCGTGCAGAATCTGAATCAACGCTGCCTCGTCCAGCTCGTCCAAGGTTGATACAACCGGCAAACGACCGACAAACTCAGGGATCAGACCGAACTTAAGCAGATCGGCGGTCTGGATTTTGCTCAGCAGATCACCCAGGTTCTCTTCTTTGAGAGAACGTACTTCAGCGCCGAAACCCATCGATTTGGAACCTATCCGGGTATTGATGATTTTCTCCAACCCGGAAAAAGCGCCCCCGCAGATAAACAGGATATTGGTTGTATCGACCTTGAGGAACTCCTGCTGCGGATGCTTGCGCCCCCCCTTCGGCGGGACGCTGGCAGTGGTGCCCTCGATGATTTTCAGTAGTGCCTGCTGCACGCCTTCGCCGGAAACATCGCGGGTAATCGAGGGAGATTCCGACTTGCGGGCGATTTTATCGACTTCATCGATATAAATTATCCCGCGTTGCGCCTTTTCCAGATCGTAGTCAGCAGCCTGCAGCAAGCTGAGGATGATATTCTCAACGTCCTCGCCGACATAGCCGGCCTCTGTCAGGTTGGTTGCATCGGCAATCGCAAAGGGAACATCCAGCACTTTGGCCAAAGTTTGTGCCAGCAGGGTTTTGCCGCTGCCGGTCGGTCCGAGCAGTAAAATGTTGCTCTTCTGAATCTCGATATCAGTGTTTTTTTCGGAGAATTCAACCCGCTTGTAATGGTTGTAAACAGCAACCGAGAGAACCTTTTTAGCACGTTCCTGACCGACGACATACTCGTCAAGGATCTCCTTGATTTCAACCGGTTTCGGGAGGTTCTGCGCACTATCATCGGAAGCATCATCAAGCCGTGCTTCTTCGTCGATAATATCGTTACATAGTTCAATACATTCATCACATATGTAGACAGTGGGCCCGGCAATCAGTTTCTTAACCTCTTCCTGTGATTTACCACAGAAGGAACAAGTCAATTGCCCGGATTCATCTTTTGAACTCACGGATTACACCTCCACACGCCAAATTAAGCTTTCTGTTCAACAATGGAGTCGATGATACCATAACTGCGTGCAGCTTCGCTATCCATGAAAAAATCACGTTCTGTGTCGGCGGCAATCTTCTCGACCTCCTGTCCGGAATGTTTGGCCAGCAGCCCGTTCAGGGTTTCGCGCATGCGCAGAATTTCGTTGGCATGAATACTGATATCTGTGGCCTGCCCCTGAAAACCACCAAGCGGCTGATGGATCATGATCCTTGAGTTCGGCAGGGAAAAACGCTTGCCGGGAGCACCGGCAGCCAACAGAACCGCACCCATACTAGCTGCTTGACCGACACAGATAGTCGACACCGGTGCCTTCAAATATTGCATGGTGTCATAAATCGCCATCCCGGCGGTCACAACTCCACCCGGCGAATTCACATAGAGATGAATATCGCGATCGGGATCTTCCGATTCGAGGAACAGCAGCTGGGCAATGATCAGGTTGGCCATATGGTCTTCGATGCCGCCGCCGAGAAAAATAATCCGATCTTTCAGCAAACGAGAGTAAATATCGTAGGCACGCTCACCACGACCGGTATCTTCAACAACCATCGGTACCAGACTCATAATCAGGATTCCTCCTCAGTGGTTTCTTCCTGCTCTTGCGGCTTCGGCTCTACTTCGGTCACGATCGATTTGGCAAGCAGCAGGTCGATAACCTTGTCGCTTAGAATTTGTCCCTTGAGGCCCTCGCGAGCCTGAACATTATCACTGAAGTGCTTCTCTACCGTTTCAAGCGGAGCATCAGCTTCTTCGGCGATCAACTTAATTTTCACATCAATCTCGGCATCATCAACGGAGAGTTCTTCCAGGGCAGCAATCGAATCGAGCAGCAACTCGCCCTTCACCTGCTGGAGCGCCATCTCACGATAGGTCTTGGCAAAGCTCTCTTCGTCCATACCGAGCATTTCCAGGCTCATCCCTTGCGATTTGAGGCGTTGCGTAAAGCTATCCTTGAGGTGCAGCAACTGATTCGCCACCATCCCCTCAGGAATTTCAAAGGGATTATTAGCCAGCAGAGCGTTCATCAACTGTTCCTGAAGCTGCCCTTTGATCCGTCCTTCTTCCTGCTTGACAGCAGTTTCGCGGATCGAAGCCTTCAACGCCTCAAGATTCTCCGAGCCTGCCTCTTTTGCGAAATCATCATCGATCGTCGGTTCGATCTTCTCCTTGATCTCCTTCAGATTGACCTTGAAAACCACCGGTTTTCCGGCCAGCTCTTTGGCACCGTAATCTTCAGGAAAGTTGACGTTGATCTCCTTTTCATCTTCACGTTTCATCCCGATGACCTGCTCCTCAAAGCCGGGGATAAAACTGCTCGCACCAAGCTCAAGCTGATAGTCTTTGGCCGAACCGTTTTCAAAGGCAGTCCCGTCCTGGAAGCCTTCAAAGTCGATAATAACCGTATCCCCCTCACGAGCTATCTTGCGCTTGGTAACTTCCAGCTGTACGCGTGCGGTCGCCATCTGCTCAAGCTGCTGCGCAACAACCTCCTCATTGAAGGAGAATTTTTCCTTTTCGAGCTGCAGACCGCTGTAGTCCTTGGCAACAACCTGCGGGCGGACATCAACCTCCGCTTGATAATTGTAGGGCTGACCCTTTTCGACCGTCCCGGACTCGATGATTTCCGGTTGCGAGACCGGCTCAATCTTGTTCTCAATCATTGCTTTGTAGAGGCTGTTATTCACCAACGAGCCAACGACATCACTGGCCACCCGCGGCGCATAATGCTGCTCGAGGATAGCACGCGGCACCTTGCCCTTGCGAAAACCTTTGAGATCTGCGGTCTTGGCAATTTTTTTGTAAGCCTTCTCGATCTCGGTTGCGACCACCTCCGCAGTAACTTCGATGGTCATTTTTTTACGGATGGCGCTTATTTCCTCAACAGTGACATTCATCAGTCTTCCCTTCCAGAATCTGTAATTTTCAGCCCGAGAGGGCCAGCTTCGTAATATCTACAACGTTTGCCGGGAGGCGATCGCTTCGCCAGAAACGTTTATTGTCTGGTGCGAGAGGGGGGACTCGAACCCCCACGTCAGAAGACACTGGTTCCTAAGACCAGCGCGTCTACCAATTCCGCCACTCTCGCAGTAAAGCCATAAATTAACAATGCTCACCTCCTGTACCCACCCGGTCTGACCGGCTAACTGAGTGCGAAAGGTGAGCATTGTCTGTTTAATGGGGTGAGTGAAGGGGCTTGAACCCTCGGCCACCAGGGCCACAACCTGGTGCTCTACCAACTGAGCTACACCCACCAGAAAAACTTGGCTATTTTACGGAAACAGCCACTTATTGTCAATTTAAAAATGGCGCGCCAGGAAGGATTCGAACCCTCGGCCTACGGATTAGAAGTCCGTTGCTCTATCCAACTGAGCTACTGGCGCGCAGCCACCAAAGACCGCGTCGCTTCAGGCGCGGGCCGCCGACGGCAGGCTGAGTTTCTAACACGCACGAAAAAGTTTTGCAAACAAAAACTCAGGGGGCGGGAGAATCCTTATAGACCGCCATTATACCTATGGCGACATCTCCTTTTCCGGGTCGCTAAGCTGGGTGAAAAATCTCAGCCCGCAAGATTGAAATATTGAAACCTTAACAGCAGATTATCAATTATTGGAAATCCCTAAAAACATACGGATGAGCCTCTTGCAAAAGTCCGAAAATTCAATCACTCGTCTTTCCCGCGCAGGCGGAAATCCAGAAGTTCTCCGGGACAGCCGGGAAGCTGGATCCCCGTTTTCACGGGGCTGACGACTTATGCATGAGCTTCGGATAAAAATGCAAATACTTACAGGAGATAGACTCTATGGCAACAAAAACCCAGGGCCTCAAAATCAGAACAAAATTGCTAGCAATGAGTTATGTTGCGGGTCGATGCTTCCATTGAAGTCTCACGTGCCGGTGAGCGGTGCCCCGGGAGCTTGATCCCGCTTGAGGACCATTTATATGGTCCTCACATGCTTCATCCGCGCCGGGTTAATCACCAGTCGCAGCGTGCCGTCGCCTGCCAGGCTCGACCCTGAAAAGTATGGCAGTTCTTGGAGGAAGGGGCCGAAAGGCTTGATCACCGTATCTTCCTGACCCAGAACAGCATCAACCAGCAGCATGATCGGTGTCCCCTCGGACTGGCCGACAATGCCATAGGCTGGTGTAGACTGAGGTCCTGGCAACTGCAGCAGGGCGGTCAGATCGACCCGCTGTAGCGATCCCTGTGCCTGTTCGCCGGTACTTTTTTCCGCATAAGCAAGATCGACAATGTCCTCAACCAAAGCGGACGGTATCACCATTTTCTGCCCGGCACAGCTGAACTGGGTGATGTTGACAATCACCAGTGACCGCGGCAAACGCAAGCGAAAGCTGGTGCCGCGCCCCGACTCGGTAGTGACATCGATCGTCCCGTTGAGGCTGGCCAGACGGTCCATAACCACGTTCATTCCGACCCCCCGGCCGGATTCACTGTCCACCTCGACAGTGGTGCTGAAACCGGGGCGAAAGATCAACTGGATCAACTCCTGCTCGGACGGTTGCTTGCCGGCAGCGATAAACCCTTTTTCAATCCCCCGGACCCTAACCCGTTCCAGATCGATCCCTCGGCCATCATCTTTAACACTGATCTCTATCGTATTGCCGCGCCGTTCTGCAGTAAGCCGGATTTTGGCCTGGGCAGGCTTACCGCTGGCCTTTCGTTCATCGACCGACTCGATCGCGTGGGCAAAAACATTGCGAACAATATGCAGCAGCGGATCAAACAAGCCATCGAAGATCACCCGGTCGACAGGTGTTTCACCGCCACTGATGATTAACTCAACCGGCTTGCCGAGTTCCTGGGCCATGTCACGAACGGTCCGACTGAAGCGTTGAAACAGCTGACCCGCCGGCACTGTTCGTGCTGCGGAAATCTGCTCTTTCATCTCCTCTGTCACCCGGTCCAGCGATTGAACGTCCTGTGAAAAATCTTTGTAAAAACCGGACATCTCCTTCAGGGAGGTTTCGATATCGTTGGTGATTTCGCGCAGTTTACGGGAAAAAAGGTTCAGTTCAGCGTAGCGGTCAAACTCCAGTTCGTTAAAAGGATCGTCACCGGCAAGTGCGCTCTGCGCCAGCAAGGTGTAATCGTAACGTTCGGCAAACCCGGTCACTTCTTTCAGCAGCCGTTTACCGGCAATATCAACTTCGCTGCGCATCTGCTCCATTACCGGCAATCGATCCAGCAGGTGATTTTTGGTGACCGTGAATTCACCGACCAGGCCCATCAGCGACTCAATTTTTTCCATGCCGATGCGCACAACACCTGCCTCTTCCTGCCTGCGTCCGGAATTTCGACGCTCGTTCTCAGGATAGTATTTCAACGCCGGCGCTGCTTCCGGCGGCTTTATCGCGGGGGATTCGGCAACAAAGACGATTGCGCTGTCACTATTCTCTGATGCGTTGCAAGCTTCAGCCAGCCGACTTAAGGCTGCCGAAACCAACTCATCCGGTGCAATCTGGCCTGCTTTGCGATATTCGATCAACTCTCGAATCCGGTCCAGAGCAAACAACACTGCATCGACCTGGACCGGCTGCAGTGTGCAGTCGGCATCACGAATATCTTCAAACAGATCTTCTATCCGGTGTGCAACCGCACCCACATCGGTGATCTTCATCAGATTGGCAGAACCCTTGAGGGTGTGTGCGGCGCGAAATAGAGGCTCGATCAATTCTGCGGCGGCCGACGGCTCTTTTTCCAACCGCAGCAAACCCTCTTCCAGAACGCGTAAATGGTCGTCGGCCTCCTCAACAAAGGAACCGAAGACATCATCTAGAATACTCATACTTCGAGCCCTCTTATCTTGTGCTCCTGCAAAAAGGTCGGCAGGTCGATCCTGTCACCGATCAACTCTTCAGACAGGCAAGGGATACCCTCTGCCAGAAAGGCCAGTCGTTCCCCTTGATGTTCAACGACGACCAGACGACGAACGCCGCCGACCGGTTGTTGTTGCCGTTGTTTCAGACTGGAGAGATCGATAACCGGCATCACCTGGCTGCGCAAATTAATCAGCCCGCTGACCAGCGGCGGTGCCAAAGGCAAGGGGAACAGTTGCGGGATTTCAGCAATTTCAATCATGTATTCGATCGGCAGATAATACTTGCCGCCGGACAAATCGAAACAGCAGCAGACATACCGGCGTTGCAGCCCGACTCCAGCATTCGGCAACAACAGCGAATCGACAAGTTCTTGCGTCCGGTCATTGTTAATTGCATCAGGGTCTGCCACAGAGCCGGTAGCGGCAACGGACTCATCTTGAAACTTCGCTGCAGCCTCTGCGTTCGCAGAAACGTCAGCGGGTTCCGGGGTAAAGGTTTGCTCAAAACCGCTATCATCCGCGAACGGGTCCTCGAGCTGAGCAACCGCTTCCCTGGTTACCGCGGCTAGCGACTCTCCCGTCTCGGCTTGATCCGCCGACGGTTCCTGATGAGCCACCGCTGCCGGTAATGAGTCCTGGGATAGCTCTTCAGCAGAGATTGAAATCTCTTCTTCGTCATCAACAAAAGAGCAATCATCGGCAAATGGGTCAAAGGGGAGTTCGCCGCAATTTGCTGCAGAAGTCTTCGGTTGAAGCGGTTGAGCCGGAATCTCTGGCAACAAATCAACCGCCGATGCGCTGAGAGACCGTTCAGAGTCAGCTTGATCGGGCTCAGCCGGTTGCGTCAAAACCTCAACCGGATCGGGCAGCAGACTGCTGCCGATGCCGAAATCCGGGTCATCTGCAAAGGGATCATTAGCGATCCGCAGAATCTCTTCATCATCCAGCAAAAGCTCCGGATCGGAGGCAAAGGGGTCGTCTAAGTGAGGGGCCCGCTGCTGCGCATCGCTGTCAAGCAACTCGACCAAGTGAGTCTTGCCGGGGAAACGTGCTGCCAGTTCAAGTGCCGTCAGTGCATCGGCAACCAGCGATGTCGATCCGGAGCGACCTTCCTGCAGATCAATCAGCAGACGCTGCAACCAGGCAACGGCAAGTTCCATCGCCTCACATTCAACGACGGTCGGTCCGGTTTTGGCTGACAAATGTCTTTCCAGCAGGGCTTCAATCCGCCGACCGATCTGATGAACTGAATCGACCTGCACCAGCAGTGCGGTTCCTTTTAATGTATGGGCGGCACGAAAAGCTGCCTCCAACTCATCCGGATCAGAGCCCGACAGCGCTGCATCCAGTAAGAAATGCTGTAAAATCTTCAGATTTTTTGCGGCTTCCTTGATAAAAATCGGAAACAATTTATCCCGCACATCCATAAATATGCTCCCTAACCACCCTTGACGCGTAGCAAACCGACCTTACGCAAGGCATAACAGATTCGTTTGGTTTCAAGCCGATCCAGCTTGCTTTCAGCGATTATCTGCGACAGCGGCTTACAGCCATCGATCAAAGCAAAAATATCCAATTCTCTGGGTTTCAGCTGAACGGTTTCCAGCGCATCCTCATTGGTAATCAGTCGAACCAAAACCGTACGTTCGTCCCTGAATTCCGTGGCGGCCAAGTGTCGCTCATCCAGATGGCTCAAGCCTTCCATCAAAACATTGATCAGAGGGATACGGACACTTATATCACGCAGGTTAGTCGGCAGTTCATCCCGCTCGAGAAAAAAGCTCCCCGATTTCGCTTCCAGGATAACCCCGAAGGCATCCTGAGCGTGCAATCGTAGCGCCTCCATCAATTGCGCTTCGCTGACTAGCCCTCTGCTGACCAGCACCCGGCCGATCGGCAGATTTTTTTCACGAGCTTCCGTAACCGCCTGACGGATTGTTTCATCGTCCGCAGTGAGCAGGCTCTGCCGTTTCATCAGATCGGTCAAAAAAGGCTGACTACTGTTTTTGGTACTACAGGAAGCAAAGACGAAGGTACCCTTGTCGATGAAAATTTCACCGAACAGGTCAGCAGCAAAGATCGTCAGACGACCGGACAAGCGTGAATTATAAACAAAATTGATGACGTCCGGCAGCGGAACTTCATCCAGTGACCCGGAAAAAACTACGCCGCTCTTTTTCACCAAGCCGGCTTCAAGCAACATATCCGACATAACGTTGCGCATCAGCTGCGGAAAATCCTTCTGAAAATACTGACGCAGCAGCTTATCGATCATTTCGTGCAGAGAATCAGCTGAGACTTGTGCCGCAAATGACTGCTCGTCGGTCGATTCCGGCTCGACGATCTTGACATCGATAAGGACTTCCTCAAGTTTCCGGATCAGGTCATCAGGCTCGAACGGCTTGGAGAAATAATGCAGGACACCGAACTCCTGCTCAAAGGCCCGCCCCACCGATTCACCTTTGGAGGAGATCAGGATCAGGGGGATCTCCTTGGTCGCCTCACCCTGGCGAATCAATCGGCAAAAGGTGTGGCCGTTCATCTTCGGCATGATGAAATCGACCAGGATAACCGCAGGTTTGATCCGCTGGACCATTTCCAGCCCCTGTTCACCATCCTCGGCAGTAAAAACCCGGTACCCCCGCTGCGAGAGGATCAATTCTCCCAACCGGCGAACGGTCGGTGAATCATCAACCAGCAGTACCTTTATTCCCTCTGCTCCCATCGATACCCTCCGAAGAGTTTCAACCTGCCTGAGAGGCGATCGCCATCTCAAGCAATACTACTATTTCTTCACCGGTAAAATTCTGATTTACACGAAAATCCAGCGATTAAAAGGCGGTTATAAGAAAATTCTTACTTCGTAATTTAGGGGATTGAGGAAGGCAGGTCAAACAAAAATTAAACAAATAAAATTAGATTGTTAATCGAGTTCTCGGTCAATTTTTATTCAGAACAAAGTCGATCGGAACCACAACCCGGCTCGCAACCGGCAGGCCTAACGAAGTTGCCGGTTTAAACTGCCACCTGCGAACAGCGCGTAGCGCGGCACGATCAAGACTTCGGTAACCTGATGACTCCAGCAAGAAGGTTTTTTCAACTTGACCATCTGCAAATACCAGCACCTCCAGCAACACAATCCCTTGCAACCCTCGACGGCGAGCAATTTTCGGATACACAGGCCGTGGATTCTGGTCATAATGGGGCAACGCGTCTTGAAAACCCATGTCGCCAGACGGAACGGCATTACTAGTACCAGTTACCCTGCTGCTTGCCACTGCAGACTCTGCATTTCTGCTCCCCTCGCCTGTTTCTAGCCCTTGCGGCCGTTTTTTTGCGTCGACAATTGCATCCTGCCCCTGAGTGATAGCCGCTTCGTTTAACTGCACTTCAGAAGGTGAGTCAACCGGCCCCTCAATCTGCATAACCGGTTCAATCTTATTCGCAATCGACGCCTTCGGTTGAGGCAATTCATTTTCTTGCTGCGTAGTAACGTTGTCCTGTTGAATCTGCGGCGCCTGTGGTTCAGTTACCACTGTTTGCGTTTTTCTGACTGAGACCGTTTTTTTCTCCTGAGGTGCTATAACGGCTTGAGGCGAACGTAACAACGATTCAGACCCTTCTGAATCTTGAGCCATACGAATGAACTGCGTCAATGGACGTTCTACTAACCCGACTCCGACCTGTCGTACACTTGAGGAGACGGTCCGACCCGAGACATCAAACAGGAGACAAATCGAGTGAAGTACCAAAGATATGGCAATGAACAAGAAAAATCTGGGGAATCGAGACAATTGACTCACAAGCAACAAGCTGAAACCTTCTCATAAACAGATACTTACTTGCATTCACGACTAAGGAGCTGGTAGTTTACCGCGAAATCATTTTTTAATGCCATTTTAATCAACTAGCCATGCAAGCGATATCCGATGAAAATCCCCCCTAATAATCTTTTTATTTCATTAGTCGTTGTAATGACCTGCCTTTGTTGCGGACTCGCAAAAAAAAGTTTTGCGAGCGATCCCCCAACAGCACTTACAGAGAAAGCCAAAGAACTTCCGGTAATGCCTCTGGTGGAAGTAGAAGCGACTAGAATTGCCCCGACAACTGGTGTCGTACTCATCGACAAAGAACTGATTGATAATCTGCCAACGCGTAACGGCAGCGTCAATGAAATTATCAGCATCGTCCCAGGGGTTCAATTTGGAGAAAAAGTCAACAATTCATTCACTGCTGGAGAAATAACTCCTCCCGTAACTTCAATTTCCGGTAGCCTCATTTACGAAAACAACTATACAATTGACGGCATAAGCAACAACAACCTGATCGATCCCGCCAATGATGACATCAATGATGTCAATAAACTGCCTGGATATCCGCAAAATCAGTTTCTCTCTCCAGAGATAATTGAACAAATTACCGTCTACAACAGCAACATCCCGGCAGAGTTCGGTGGCTTTACAGGCGGGCAGATCGATGTGGAAACGATCGATCCCACTACCGATTTCTGGGGGAAATTAAATTATCGGACCACCAGAGACAGCTGGACACAATTTTACATTTCTCCAGCCGATAAAGATAAGTTCGACAACTCTAATTCTGAAAAGTTTCAGCCAAAATTCAAAAAACAGGATGGCGGCTTTATCCTCAGTTACCCATTGGACAATAAAACCGGGCTGATTACTTCCTATCAGCAGATCAGCTCTATAATCCCCCTGAAGCATCTAGAGGGAAGCAACACCCAAACGAGAAAACGTGAAAATTTGTTCCTTAAGATAGGACACCACATTTCCAACAGCAGCAGAATTTTCATTACTGCTCTTTATTCTCCCACGACCGGGAGATATTTCCTGAAAGATTTTAAGGACAGTGATTATCAGCTGAAAGGTGGGGGCTATTCCACGGCAATAAATCTGCAGAATGATTTCGATTCCGGGCTGCTGGACTTGTGGTTCGGCTACAATGGTCAGGCCAGTGAACGCAAAGGACCAAGGAACCGTTTTTTCTGGAGCACCTCAACCACTTCTATCGATTGGGAAAGTGGAAAAGAAGGAGGATTGGGCGCTCTTAAAACAAATAACGACGAGCTTAGTCTCAAATCGAACTTCTCGTTTGTTGATTCTTCGATCGGACAGACAAAGCATCAGATAAAGCTGGGAGCCGAAGCCACATATTCCAAACTCACTTTCCAACGACCCGAGACAAACTACTACTACTATAGCCCCAAGACAACAGGCAGCATTAATTGTCAAAGCGGTGATCCTGCCTGCATTGAGGATGAACAATATTTGCGCAGGAGAACCAAGTATTTTAGTGTCGACAGAAGTTCGGAAACCTATGATTTTGCAGCTTTTCTGCAAGATTCGGTTATCTGGAAAAGAATAGAAGTTTTTCCTGGAGTACGTGCATCTTATAACAACATTACTGACAGTTTAGATGTTGCACCACGCATATCTGCCTCACTTGACGTATTCGGCAACCGAGGCACCATCCTTTTTGCCGGCAAGAACCGTTACTATAGCAGCACATTTCAGACATTTGCGCTTTACCGCCCCATATACTATGAGAATGAGAGCCGGACGACCTCAGGAAATGCCGCCAATGACTGGATAAGCGCTGCAAACTACCGCAGTGCTGAAAGCAGTATCAAAACCCCCTATAGCGACGAGGTCACTGTTGGTATATTGCAAAAACTTCTGGGCGGCGAACTGAAGGTTCAATATATCCAAAAAAAGAGCAAAGATGAAATTACTCGTTCTAAAGATTCCGATCTAAAAGAATATTCGCTCAACAACAATGGACGCACGGATCATGAAAGCTATCAAATAAGCTGGCAACGTACATGGAAAAAACATTTCCTTGAAATCAACAGCACATGGCAAAAGACTACAACCAATCACGCTAACTATAATACTGTCCTTAATAATGATGATCTTGAGGAAACGATCTGGTACGACAATGAAGAATTATATAAACATGAAATACCACGCACAGATTTCAATCGTCCCGTCATTGCTAACCTGATCTATAGTGGGAACCTGCCCTACGGAGTGACCTTTTCTAATATTGCAAAGTTCCGTGGCCCTTACTCACGACTTAAATATGCCGGCAAGAAAAAACCAAGTGTCCTAGACCCGACACAACCGGACCCACGCGTTTATGAAAAACAGCGCATGCACAGTTCACTGATTTTCGACTGGAGAATCAGCTGGCGGATTCCGGTGTATTCAAATCAAAATGCCATCTTGTCTCTCGATATTTACAACGTTTTCAACAGAAAGGCAGGATATGGAGGCGGCAGCGATGATTATGAACTCGGCCGCCAGTATTGGGCGGGGGTAGAATTCAGTTTTTGAATAAACTTACGAATAATTATGACTTACATGTCGGTCGTGTACCGCACCACCCCGTCCAAAGAAGCAGACTGCTCCCGGTTGTTTACCTGTAAACTGTAACGGCCTGGAGCCTTTGGTGATGGCAAGGTAACGCGCAGTTTTTCAGCAGTAAGAACCTTGAAGTTTTTGATTTGTTGCGGAACTGGAAGCGCGATGACCCCCGAGTAACCGTTGGCCAGGAAGATCATGCCGTCGACGATCTGAACCCCTGAAGTCAGCCCGGAGATGCCGATACCGGTTTCAAGTCGGGGAGAGTTCAGATCACTGACATCGACGATCTGCAGACCGCTATTGCGGCAGGAGATATAGACCCTTTCCCCTTCCAACACCAAAGAAGAAGCGATCCCCGGCAATCCGACCGAACTGATAATACGGGGCTGCTGCGGGTCACTCACGTCAGCAATCAACAAGCCGCCGTGGCCATTAGCAATGTAGGCAATCCCCTCTTTCACCTTCAGATCATAGGCTTCTGAAAAACTGTTCAGCGGAAAGGGCAAAACCACTTCGCCAACCTTTTCAAACCGGCCCTGCGCAGAAATCCGCAGGATTGAAACCCCCGACTTTTCGCCGGCAACGAAAATCAAACCATCCTTAATGTCTATTCTCAGAGCATAACTATCGGCAATAGTATCAGTCACCAGCGGCCGACTGAAATCAGAGACATCAACCAAAGCTAAACCGTGGGAGCCCTTTGCCAAAACCAGATACTGTCCGATCCGGGCAAAATCGTTCGTCGATTTCAGTTCCGGCCAATAAGCGATACGCTTCGGTGCTGCCGGATTCTCGATCGAAAAAACTTCAAGACCGTCCGCCCCCCTCTCGGCATATAATAAATCGCCGAAAACCGCAAAGGACCGACAGATTCCTTTACCCAGCTGAACCAAAGGCTGATCCCGCGGACCCAGATGACTTAACAGCAAACCTTCATTCCGGGCAGCAACGTACAACCAACGATCCCGGATAAACAGATCACTGACGACATTCGACATAGCTACGGCCAAGACGACTTGGCGGGGCAGAATAGATCGCTGATCAATAATTCGTAAGCTCGACTTGGAGGCAGCAACGTAAAGATAATGACCTCGACTCGCCATCGCCCGTGGGATTCCGCCGACATCTATATAGCCGATTAAACGTGAATCGCCAGACCGGCTGATAGCAATCTGGTTTACACCGCTATAACTATCAGAAACATAGAGTATTTCACCCGTAATATGCAGATAATGACTGTTCCCGGAGACAACTTGGCTGTCCAGCAGCTCGGGCATCGGCGATCGCCCCAACCGATACAGTGAAAGCTTGTTACTTTCCAAAAGGTAGAGTTTATTCCGGTAACGTTTTACATCGCGAACTTTTTCATCGACCTGGATATTTCCAAGATAAAGCAGATTCCCGGCAGTTTTAACCTGATACACCTGCAGCCCGGCAGAATTTGTTGCCAGATAAAGACGCTCCTCGTAGGTTTCAATCCCGGTAACCAAACCACCGGCATCCACTACATTGATCGGCCGATCATCATCGCTGTTTTCAAGATCATAAACTTGCAAGCCTTTTTTCCCGGCAGCGACATAGAGAAAACCACCGACGACACGGCTTTCTATGGCAGCTCCCAGAGTGTACAGCCGTTTGATCAGCTTCAACGTATCATTTGCTGATTTCTGATAGATATAGATTCCCTGAGCAGCGCAGCTCAGGATGTAATAGGAACCGCTTTTTTCGATATCCAGAACCGCAACCCTGGGTAGATACTGGCTTGTCAACTTGGGTGAGGTCGGATTTCTGATGTCGAATATTTGCAGCCCGTTTTTAGCGGTCGCCAAAAAGAGCAAATCATCTTCCAGCAATAAATCGTTCGCAGTACTTTCCAGCGGGAAAGTACCGACAATCGCATCCTGATTGTTTACGTCCAGATGCATCTGCACCCGGGTGGCCTTATCAAAGCCGCTGCCTTGCAATTCGAGGGTAACGACATCACCCAGGAGAAGCCGTTGTTTTTCATGTTTTTGCAGGCTGAGAGTTTCATTCTCCCTGGCGTACGAAAAGAACTTGCTCCCGAACCAGCTGAGCGAAACAAGGTAGCCCACAGCTAAAATCAAAGCGATTAACAAAAACGGATATCGACTCATGATCCGCTCCCTTTAACAGGGCTGAGCGTTTTGCGGCCATCGGCTAAAATCGGTTGTAACAATTGCGCCAAAGCTTCACGACTCACAGGTTTTTCCAACACACCTGTTGTCAGAGATTCCAGTTCAGCGATAGCGTCATTTGCAGTGTACAAGGCAAAGATCTCCGGAAATGCTGCCTGTTTCTTCCGGCAGGCGATAAACTGCTCAATCGGCAACGAGGTCAGATCAAGCAACACGGCGGCATAAATCTGTTGTGAGACTTTCTCGTCGCATTGTTCGACATTGATTGCGACCATGACCCGAACCGGCAGACTCGCCAAAGCAAGCTTGATCAATTCTCGACTGGCGACATTACCGCCGACCAGTAGAATCTCAGGCAGACCGGCCTCTGTCTGCACAGCGAACGGTTCCAACTGGATATTTTTCGATAAATCTACCAGATGTAATTCATGCCGGCAGCGGCATAAGGTCGCATGCAGATCGGTCCAGCCGACCGGCAGATAAAGTTTTTGTTCCTGTTTGTGAAGAGTCACCCGGTCTTTGCGCCCCAACAACAGAATTCTACGCAGTGCGCTCTGTGAGGGATTTTCACGGATGGCGGTATACAAGAGTTGTCCACCCGGAAGCGTCAAGTCAGCGGCAATCAGCGCCATGGCAAAGGTTTGGGCGTGACGCTGTGCAAAACCCAGTTGATACAAAATATCTGCAGCAGAATCGGCTTCGACGACCGCAAGGCCGAGTGACTGCAACTGAAACGCCAGAAGTTGCTGTGCCGCCCGGTCAGCAACATGCAGCAGAACCTTTTGTTGCAACAGATTTTCCGGCAGGAAAAAATCGCAGGGTTCAATCAGCGGCAGACAAAAAGAAACCCTGAAACAACTACCGACCCCTGGCTGACTGTCGACACAGATCGTCCCCTGAAACAGTTCCACCAATTGCCGGACAATCGCCAGGCCCAGACCGGTGCCGCTATGCTCGCGCGTATTGCTGTCATCGGCCTGATAAAAAGCCGAAAAGATCCTCTGTTGTGCAACATCAGCCAAACCGGCGCCGGTATCGATGACTTCAAAAATAAACTCTGCGCTATCGGTTGCCTCCTGGTGAGCAGAGAGTTTGACGGTAACCGACCCCTGCTCGGTAAATTTGAGGGCATTGCCGACCAGATTCATCAGGATCTGGCGCACCCGGACTTCGTCGCCCAAAACTTTCCAGGTAGCAGCTTTATCGATATCAGCATAGAGCGCCAAGCCTTTATCAGCGGCCTGCCCGGCCAGCAGTCCAAGGACGTCTTCAACGGCCCGATGAAGATAAAACTCCTGTTCATCCAGTCGCAATTCTCCCGCCTCTATCTTGGAAAAATCGAGGACATCGTTAATCAACAACAGCAGATTTTCGCCGGATTTCTGTACCGTTTCAGCGAGCATCTGCTGCTGATCATCCAGCCGGGTTTTAAACAACAACTCATTCATTCCCAGAACGCCGATCAGCGGGGTCCTGAGTTCGTGAGTAATATTGGCAAGAAATTGCGACTTTGCTTCGTTGGCAGTTTCCGCCTGCCCTTTCGCCGCTTCAAGGGCAGTCACCATTTTACGTAATTCGCCGGTTCGCAACTCGACGGTCAGCTCCAAAGACTCCTTATGCTCGGCCAATTCAGCCTGATGCAACTCAATCTGATCGAGGGTTCGATTAAATCCGTCAACCAGAACACCGATTTCATCCTGTTCGTCTTTTTCGGCGCGGAGCGAGTAATCCTGCTGCTGCGAAATCGACTGCATGGTACTGACCAGACGCAATAGCGGCACAGAAATCGGCCGTTGCAGAAGGCCCGCCAGGAACCAGGAGCAAGCCAGCATTACTCCCAGCAGCAACAAGCTGCCGTAAACGACACCGCTGAGCTGACCATACAGACCGTGCAGATCACTCAGCAGGTAGATGACACCGATATGGCGGTTTCCATGATCAATCGGCATGAACAGCGACAGGTGATTCCAAGTCGTTGACAGCTGCGTTTCGCCGACAACCGTCCAGAGTTCCAGTTTATTGCCAGGGAAATCGAGCGGGATCGTTTTGAACAGAAACTTTGAATCAGATTGATCGAGGTACTCAGCGACCGGCTTGCCGTGCTCATCAAAAAGATATGCGGCCCTGATATTCGGCTGAAACTGAAGTGAAGAAAGCACCTCAGCTGCCTCATTATAGCGATTTGCCAACAACAGCTTTTTGCAGTTAGACGCCAGAGAACTTGCCAGGGCCGCGGTTTCGTCTTGCAGAGAGGTCCGGTAGGAGTAGATTTCAGCGGCAACAAACAGACTGCTGATAGACAGCAGAACAAACGTGCTGACCAACATGATGATAACCGTCAGTTTGGTTCTGACCGATGTGTTGTGCGGAAAGATTTTCAAGAATCGACACCCAGGTAGAAAGTTGATCAAGAGTATCAATATCCCATAATAAATAGAAGTAAAAGCTTGATTATTCGGGGTTAAAGTCGAATCGAAGTTGTAAAATCCTGTCGCCTGCTTTAGAGTAGCGAACCTTTTTAGCAGATTTACACATAACTATTCAGCACGCTATCCCCGGAGGAGAATCAATGACCCGGATCGAACTACCGAAAGAACGCCAGGTTGGTCACTTGACTCTGATTCGTCAGGAGCGAAACCTGTCTCTGAGCGAATATAACGCATTGACTCGCAGCGAACGCCTGGAGATGATCCATCAAGCTGTCGGCAAACAAAAATACGACCTGATCCTCGACGCCAATGATGCCGAGCAACTGACCCCCCTGCTTCATCCGCAAGAGCTGTACCTTACCGTCAATGAAGTGGGAGCCGATGATGCCGTCGAACTGTTGATGCTCGCCAGCAGCGAACAGATCACCACCCTGCTTGATCTCGACTGCTGGGATGGCGACAGCTTAAGTCCGGTACTCTCCCTGCACTGGCTGCAACTGCTGCTGGAAACCGGCCCGGAAAATGTTTGCCGACTGGCGCAGGAGATCGAGCCGGAAATCATGGCGCTCTTTTTGAAAAAACATCTGACCATCATCCGTGGAATTGAAGCTTATGATGATGATGACGTCGAAAACGCCAATCGAGTTGAGAATATCTACGATATCAACTACGCAAGTGAGGATGCCGCAAAAATCATCGTTCCTTTTTTGCGGATTATCATGGAGAGAACCCAGGAAACTTATCTGCTACTGATGGAAATGATCCGCAGTGAAATCATATCTTCGTTCGAAGAAGAGGTTTTTCAGGAACGCAACAACCGACTCGCCGATCTCGGTTTTGTCCCGATGGTAGAAGCCAGAGGGATCTACGCCTTTACCGACCCCGAACGTTTCACTCCCGGCGGGAAGACCAACTACCGGCTCGAAGCAGAAGGGTTGCAGCACCCGCAGGCCCTGCTCGCCAAGGCCAAACCTGACAATCTGCTCGCCGAGGTCCTGAGCAACAACCTGAGTCACGAACTGGCAACCGAGCTCTGTCTGTTGGCCAATCGAAAAATGAGCGCCGACAACACCGATATTTCGGCGACAACAGAAGTGGCTATTTCTCTGCAGGAACTCTACGACACCCTGAATCTGGCGCTGGAACATCTGGCCGGAACCGATCTCGACAAAGCAGAACAGATTGTCGACAGCACCTATCTGCTGCACCTGTTTCAACTTGGCCACAGCCTGCTGGAACAGACCCAGACTGCGGCACAGCAGATACTTTCCGGCCCGATCGGCGGGTTCCTCGATTATCCGGAACAGCTTTTTATCGACTCACTGCTGGAAACCCCGGCCTCGCTCTATCGTGAAGCGAGCGCAGACAAACCAAGTCACCTGCAACCGATCGCGACCAGTACCGATCTGAAATTGACCCGTCAACGGCTGCAGCAGATCCAGCAGCTGCAAAAACTGTTTAGTGAGCACCTACCTTTCGATCTGCCGGAACAAACCGGCCCGCCAGAGGAAAGCCCTTCTCTCTCCGCACTATTTTTGACTGCGATTGCCAATCAACTGCTCGGAAGGTCTTTTCAGCCGAATCCGCTCGCAGTTGAAGATCTGTTGCTGCTGCAGTCACAAACTATTACCCAAGGAGCGATCGCTGCGGAATTTTCCACTGCGCTGCACAAGCAGGTTGAAGAGCTCGGCCTCGAATGCGGCTTCTTTATCGAATTTTGCCTGGAATGCTGGGAAGATGATTTTCTCTCCCTCGATCCAGACAACCTGCAGACAAACTGTCCAGGCAGTCTGCTGTTAGCAAAATAAAACCTCTGCCCAGAATTGCAAATTTCTGCCGGCATGCTATCTTAATTAGACTTATTGTCCTGTATGCAATGATCAAAAATCCCCACACTAGGAGGTCTTCTATGCAACGGAAAGTACTCTTGATTTTGTCTTTGCTCGGTTGCCTTTCCGCTCCGGCATGGGCGGCTATTCAGCCCGGCGCATTCACCCTGTCACCGATGATCGGCGGCTACCTGTTTGAGGGGAATCAATCTCTCGACAACTCAGTTTTCGGCAGTTTGGGACTCGGCTATAACCTGACCAAACAAGCGGCACTTGAAGCGGTCTTTGGCTACACTAACGCTGACGCCGAAGATTCCTCAACCACGGACACCAGAGTAAAAACCTACCGGCTGGATGCCCTCTATCATTTTATGCCGGACAACAAGCTGGTCCCCTATCTGGCGATCGGCTTCGGCGGCATCACCCTCAACCCGAAAGGCAGCGGAGATCGGGATCACTTCCTGGCCAACTACGGTGGCGGGATTAAATATTTCATCAATGAGTCAATGGCCCTGCGTGCTGATATTCGTCATCTGCTCGACTTTCCAAATCCGAACAACAACCTGCTCTACTCCGCCGGCGTCATATTCCAGTTCGGCGCACCCGCGCGGGCAGCAAAGCCGGTCGTAGTACCACCGCCGCCGGCAAAACCAGTTGCGCCGCCGTCACCGCTGGACAGCGATGGTGACGGTGTCATCGATAACAAAGACCAATGTCCGAACACTCCCAGGGGTGCGCCGGTCAACGTGGTCGGTTGCCCGCTGGACAGTGACGGGGATGGAGTCGCTGATTACCAGGATCGGTGCCCGAACACTCCGATAGGTGCAGCGGTTGACAACCAGGGTTGCCCGCTCGACAGTGATGCTGACGGCGTCTTCGATTACCTGGACAAATGCCCCGGTACCCCGAAAGGTGTCTCCGTCGACCGACAGGGCTGCCCGACCAAGCTGACCCTGCATATCAACTTCGGGCACGACAGTTCGGCAATCGGCTCTGCCTACCGTGGTGAAATCGCCAAAGCCGCCCGCTGCATCAACCAGTATCCCGGCAACAGCGTTTTCATTGATGGACACACCGATAGCCAGGGTGCTGCTGATTACAATCAACGGTTGTCTGATCAGCGGGTAACTGCGGTAAAAATCAGCCTGACTAAAAACTTCAACATCCCGGCGGCACGCATGATCGCCCGCGGGTTCGGTGAAAGCAAGCCGGTTGCCGATAACAGCACTAAAGAGGGGCGGTTTCAGAACCGTCGCGTCGAAGTCGCCTGCGGCGCCACTGAATAAACCAGCGGAGAGTTGAAGAACCGGTCGGTTTTACCCGGCCGGTTCCTCAGCAAACCCTGTTCAGGTTTACTTCCCGGACCTTCAGCCCTGCTGCAGTCCGGGGCGGATAAATAAAAATCAACACTGTCCGCCCGGGCGACTCTGCAAGGGAATGAAACACTGCGGCAAAGTATTGCACCTTGCCGCGCCGGGCCAGCGCAGCAATCTCTTGCTTGACCTGCCGACGAACCAGTTCCGTCTCTTCTGCAGTCAATTCTGTGTCAAAAAAATTGGGCGCCGAACCGCCGACCACCCGTTCGTGATGCGCAAAATCCCGGCCGAGCAGTTCCCGAAATTGCGATAACAGCAGGCCGGTAAAAGCGGAGCGTAAATACTGACCAACCTGCTGATACAGAACCCGCAGCGAGCGAGTCCTCGAATACAGATTCTCACTTCGCCAGTAGCCATCGACCGCTTCAAGCAAGCGCGACAAACTGGAAAAATGTTCCGTCAATTTCGGCAGCAAAAAATTGAATCGTCCGCTATTAACCAGCAAATCGAGTAAACGGCCGATGCCGCGCAACCGTTCCAGCTCGGCATAGTTCAGATCCACTGAATGAAGAATGCTATAGGGAGGGTTTGGATCAAAGCGCAGTTCAAGCGATCGCGCCTGACTGCGTAACAGCGAGCCGGGGAGCAGTTTGACCGGCTCGATCTGCAAGTGGTGCGGTTTAAGCGCCGCAGTCCAGTCAAGTGACGACAAAAATAGCTGAAAACTCTCGCCCGGCAGCCCGGCGATCAGATCGAGATGCAGGTGGATATTTCCCACCGCTCGCAAGCGCCGGACATTTGCTGCCAGCGTCTCTAACGAGGCCCGTCGCCCGACCTTGGCCAGCGTTTCCGGCAGGGTTGACTGAACTCCGATCTCAAACTGAAATATTCCTGTCGGAACCGTTGCCAGCAGCTGCAGGGTCTCCTCATCAAGCAGATGGGCGCCGATTTCAAAATGAAAATGACTGCCGCGATTGTGCTGCAGAATAAAGCGAAAAATCTCACGACTGCGTTGATTGTTATAGTTGAAGGTCCGATCGACAAACTTGATCTGCTTCACCCGTTGATCCATCAACAGCTTCAGATCGTCAAGAATCCGTTGCAGCGAGAAGGAGCGGACCCGATCATCCAGCGCGCTCAGGCAGAAACTGCAATCGTAGGGACAACCGCGACTGCTCTCAAAATAGACCAGGCCGCGAGTGAAATCGACCAGATCGGCAGCAAAGGGGGATGGCAAGCAATCCAGGTTCTCAAGTTGACTCTGCCCGTTGCGCTGTGGGTTCTGCCGGGTGCGTAAGCCAGGCAGCGGTTGTGGTTCTTCCCCGGCATTCCAGGCGAAGAGCAGCTGTCGCAACGGGATCTCACCCTCGCCGCAAATCAGCGCATCGACCGGGTAACGGGCGAAAAAATCCTCATCCTCAAAGGAGATCTCCGGCCCGCCGAGGACGATTTTCAACTCTGGATTCACCCGTTTCAGACAAGCGACCAGTTCCAGCGTTGCCAGTCGATTCCAGAGATAAACCGAAAACGCCACTACATCCGGCTCAACAGCAACCAGCTGCGCCAGTAACGACTCTTTCGGCTCATGCACCGTATATTCACGGATCAGCAGCTCGCCACAATTATCGTCGCAAAAAGCCGCCAAACAGGGCAGCGCCAAACTGGCGTGGATATATTTACTGTGCAGAGTGGTCAACAGCGTTCGCATAAGCGGATTTTTTTAAGTTTTAGGTTTTAGGTTTTAAGTATTAAGGGTAATTTAACACTTAAAACCTAACACTTAAAACTGTTTCTCCAGCTCATGAAACAGATGGAGCGAAAAATGAGCAATAAAAAAACCATTCTGACCGTCGTCGCCGATCAAGCTGGCGAGGTTTTTGAGCACCCGGAACTGTTGATGGCGGGGATGAACGGGATGACCGCGCGCCGACCGGAGATCGATGAACTGATCCCGCTGCCGGAGGGGAGTCGCCTGTTCACCATCCCCGACACGCCGCCGATCGGTTTTGATCGCAGCAGCGGCCAATTGAAGACCGTCGATAGATTGCCGCTCGACTGGGGTGGCGGACCGATTCAGGCGGTCTCGGCATTTATGACGCCGGCGTTTACCCGCACCCTGCTGCCGGCGGCGGACTACGGCAAAAAACCGGTGGAGCTGACACTCTGGTCCTACACGGCAGTCGGCTGGTGTGTCGAGGAGGAACGTTTCTACGTCGCCGCAGTGCGGGTTGATCGCAATCAGCAGTGGCAACCGGATCACTTTGACGATCGCAAGCTGGAACCCTTGGTGCGCAAACGGCTGACCGAACAACCGAACAACCGTCTGATCGAGCAGCTGTCGCGCTGCGCCCTCGATTATCACTGTTTCGCTGCCAAGAATATGTTCTTCGGCCGCTGGGAAGCTCCCCTGCCCTGTTCGCCGACCTGCAACGCCAGCTGCGTCGGCTGCATCTCCGAGCAAGGAGAATCAGACTGTTGCCCGTCAAGTCAGGAACGCCTGCAGTTCGTGCCGAGCGTCGAAGAACTCTGTCAGATCGCCGTCCCCCATCTGCAAACCGCCGAGAACGCCATCGTCTCCTTCGGTCAGGGCTGCGAGGGCGATCCGATCATGCAGGCCGATACCATCTGCGCCGCCGTGCGACAGATGCGCCGGCAAACCGAGCGCGGTACCATCAATTTCAACTCCAACGCCTCGATCCCCGCCGCCATCGACCAACTCGCTGACGCCGGGATCGACTCGATCCGTATCTCTATAAATTCAGTGCAGAAACATTTTTACAACGCCTACTACCGGCCGCGCGGTTACTGCTTTGAGGATGTGCTGGAATCGATCCACCGGGCGAAGAAGAACGGCCTGTTCACCATGCTCAACTATCTGGTCTTCCCCGGCATCAACGATCGGGAGGATGAAATCGAGGCGCTGCTGAAACTGATCGAATCCACCGGGATAGACCTGATCCAGATGCGCAATCTGAGTATCGATCCGGCTCTATACTGGCAAACCCTCGGCGCGGAAGGCAGTGGCATCGGCATGAAACGGATGCTGGATCAAGTAAAACAGGACGTGCCGCGGATGCAGTACGGTTATTTCAATCGGCTGAAGGAGAATTTCTATCCGGGTGGATTTGAGACCGACTGGCCGTTGCCGGCGCTTCTATAGAAGGATGACAACATCGCACCCTCACTGATTCTCACCGTTTACCGGCAAACTCACAAATGATGTCATATATTTAATCGCATCCGCGATGGTGTTACGCCACAGCCGCCAGTCGTGATCCCCGTCAACCACCCGAAACTCGACCCTTTGCGGTTGATATTCAAAAAGTTTCTGAAACAGCTGAGCCGCATGCCAGGCGATGAAAAAAGTGTCGTGATCGCCGCTGCTGATGTAGAGCGGCACGATGATGTTTTTGGCCCGATAAGTTTCCCAACTGACCGGATAGTTCAATCGCTGCCAGGTTGCCGGGTCGAAGCTGCCGTTTTTCTGAAACTGCGCGACCCGATTCGCTGCTGAATGGGGTGGCGGCAGTGGCAGGTAGACCGCCGGACTCAGTGCGGCAGCGGCGGCGAACAGTTCCGGATATTTGAAAATTGCGTTGACCGTGCCGTAGCCGCCAGCCGAAATACCGGCGATCATTCGACCGTTACGAACCGCCAGGCTGCGGAAAGCCGCGTCGATATGGGGAATCAACTCTTTGATCAGGACCGTTTCGGCGGGCTGCTGGTTGCCATCGATCCACCAGGAACTGCCATTGCCGGGCATCACGATCAACAGCGGTGGAATCTGACCCGTTTTGATCAGCCGATCGACCGTTTCCTGAATCCGTCCCCGGCGGGTCCAGTCGGTTTCATTGCCACCATTGCCGTGTAACAGATAGAGTACCGGATAGCGACGAGAACCGGCGCGGTAGCCATCGGGAAGGTAGAGGTTGTAGGGATAGTCGGCGGCAAGCAGTTTCGACGCCATTTTGCGTGATAAGATTTCGCTGGCGACGGCAGTGCGCAGCGGAAAGAGAAACAGTGCCACCAGACAGAGAACGGAAGAATAGTTACAAAAGGTTCTCATAATTTTTCCTGCGCGGTACTGATGCCTGCCGCCCTGCCCGGTCTTCACCAGAACTGCCAGTTTGCCGTCTGCAGAACATAAATCCCCAGAATCAGGTTGGTTACGGCATGTGCCAGAACACACTGGGCAACACTTTTAGTCCGGTAGAGCAGCAAAGAATAAGCGGCCCCGGCCATGATTCCGGCCAGAACCAGATTGTGCTCCAGACCGAACAAAACAGAACCGATGACAAAAGAGCTCAGAGTGTAGGTTCCGATACGCACCGCCATAAAATTGGAATCGATGATGTAACGCAGCAAAAAGGAACGCCAGAACAGCTCTTCCATGATCGGTACCACCAGCGCGGCACCGAACAGGCGGAATGCGATCAGGGTGATGCGAAGGCTATCATCGACAATCAGCGTCGGATCAAACCCTTTGCTTTCGCCGAAGGTGGCGAAAGCCCAATCCATGTTGATCCAGAGGATAAAGACGACAATGCCGACCAGCAAACTGAGAGCGGTATCGGCAAACTTGCGCAAATCGCTGAAATCGAGTTCATCGTAACGACGATAAAAGAACAGCAACAGGCTGAAAACAACCAGTGCTTTGATCGGATAGAGAAACAGCGACTGCTGAGTACTGAGTGCCAGCCAACCCTTATCCACCAGAGAGGCAAGCCCCTCCTGCACACCGATAAAACCCATAAACAAGGCAAACGGCAGCACCCTCGGCCAGAACTCCTGCTTCATCAGTTCCCTCCCCTGCGTTGCGTTGCGTAATGAATGTAACAAGATCTGACACAAATCCGACCCGATGCGCTTAAGGATTCTTCTGTTTCCAGCGATCGACAAAATCCTCGGCATCAAGCATAAATGCGGCAAAGTCGATTTGCAGCTCTTTTCGCCATCGATGCAATTCGGCAAAACCTTCTGCCAACGGCAAGCGATGGTTCAGGCGCTGTTCCAGCCGCTGCAAAACCCGCTCGACAACCTCTTCAAGTCGATAGGAATAGAGCCAGTTATGCTCAGTCATTCGCGGTAGGATTTGCAGCAATCCCGGCGATAGATGTTCCTGTTGCTCTTCCAACCCGGCGTAAACCTGCCGGGAAAAATCGAGCAGCGACTGATGGTGGTAACTTCGCCAGTTCTGCGCCAGAAAATGGTCGTAAAAGACATCCACCAGAACACTGCGAGCAAACCGAAAACGGGGGTCAAGGCGTTTACGACTGGTCTGAAAATAGGCGTTTTGTTGCGTCAGGGAATCGATGCGACGGTGCAACTGCAAATGTCTCCGCAATGGGTGAGGGAACCGGTGCGGGATCGCCCCCTTGTGGAAATCTCCCATTAACGATCCGGCCCAGGCAAGTGGTTGCGGATCGGAAAAGTAGAGGTGCGCCAGATAATTCACCGTACCCCCCCCCCCCCCCCCCTTTTTCAAAGGGGGGGGGGTTGGATTGCCCCCCCCTTTTGCAAAGGGGGGTTGAGGGGGGTTT
>JAJRQI010000063.1 GCA_024280335.1 Deltaproteobacteria bacterium | reverse complement strand
GTCCTATTTGTTCAATTGACTTGAACCCTTACAAGCTCTTTTAACATCTGCTATTTAGTTTTCAAAGACCAAGTTTTCTGCCCCGCCGGAGCGCGGCGACAAGCAAGGACTCTATCCAAATCGTCCTAACCTGTCAATCTCTTTTTTATCTTTTTTTCGCTGACCGATTAGCGCTTCCACTGAAGTGCCTGACTCGTGCAGCGAGGGGAGGTTATAACCAATCCAAACCTTCCCGTCAATCTCTTTTTTCAACTTTTTTCGCTGCTCCAAGCCGCCCACCTTGGCAACCGTCCCGAGCAACGGAGCGCAGTTATACGTAATCTATCGCTACCCGTCAATACTTTTTTTGCACTTTATTTTGCTAATTCAGCATCCACCCTATAACTAATGAATCTATCGCGCTTTTTATTTCTGTCAAGCGACAACAAAACGGGCGAAGCGACGCTTGCCGACCTGAACAGTCCGTTCTTTATCGAGTGCTACTTCCAGATCGGCATCGGCAATCTTTTCGCCGTCGAGAGAAACCGCCCCCTGCTTCACCATACGGCGGGCTTCTCCGTTCGACTTAACCAATCCAGCTTCAGCCATCAGTCGACAGATCCAGACCGGACCGTCAGCTACCACCTTAACCAGCGGAATGTCATCCGGACGCTGCTTCTGCTTGAACTGACGGATAAATTCATCTGCGGCAGACCTGGCTGCCACATCTCCATGAAAGCGAGCGGTCAGCTCAAAAGCCAGCGCCTTCTTGCTCTCCATCGGGTGCGCGCCCCCCTCTCTGCCCCCGACACCGTCCCTGATCTGCTGCAGAGTCGCCAGATCGACATCTGAGAGCAGTTCATAATAGCGGATCATCAATTCGTCAGAGATACTCATCAGCTTGCCGTAGATCTCTTTCGGCGGCTCGGTAATCCCGATATAGTTATTCAACGACTTGCTCATCTTGTTGACGCCGTCAAGCCCTTCGAGCAGCGGCATGGTCAAAACCGCTTGCGGCCTCTGCCCATCCTGCTTCTGCAGTTCGCGGCCGACCAGCAGATTGAACTTTTGGTCGGTGCCGCCGAGTTCGACATCAGCCTTCAGCGCGACCGAGTCGTAGCCCTGCACCATCGGATAGAGAAACTCATGAATAGCAATCGGCTGTTGATTATTGTAGCGTTTGTTAAAATCATCCCGCTCCAGCATCCTTGCGACGGTATATTTTCCCGCCAGGCTGATCAGTTCAGCGGCTGACATTTTGCCCATCCACTCACTGTTAAAAACCACGCGGGTCTTTTCCGGATCGAGAATCTTGAAAATCTGTTCCTGGTAGGTTTTAGCGTTCTCCAGTACCTGCTCCCGAGTCAGCGGCTTGCGGGTTTCATTCTTGCCGGTCGGATCACCGATCATCCCGGTAAAGTCACCGATCAGAAAACAGACCTCGTGACCGAGATCCTGAAACTGCTTGAGTTTCTGGATCAGTACGGTGTGCCCAAGGTGCAAATCAGGAGCGGTCGGATCAAACCCGGCTTTGATCCGCAACGGACGCCCCTCCTTCAACCGCTCCTCCAACTCCGCCTCAACCAGAATTTCCACCGCACCGCGACGGATAATTTCCATCTGCTCCTGTACCGATTTCATCTTATCGCCATCCTTTTGCTTGCTGTTCGTCGCCCTATTTCAGTTGAATACGCTCAATCTGTTCACAGTGGCCGGTTTCCTCAGAAATTGTCAAAAGCACAGCACAGAGCCAAGGATCCTTTTCGCCACATCGAGGCGCACCGGTAATTGCGTTAAAAACCTCTCCAGTGCCAACCCCTTTTCGTTGCCGATCACCGCATCCTGACTGCCGGTCATGCCGACATCGGTCAGGTAGCCGGTGCCACCCTCCAGAATCCGCTCATCCGCCGTCTGTACGTGGGTGTGGGTACCGATGACTGCCGAGACCCGACCCGCCAGATAATGCCCAAGAGACTGTTTTTCGCTGGTCGCCTCGGCATGAAAATCGACCAGAATGATGGCGGTCTGCCGGTGCAGCTCATCCACCAAGCGGTCGGCGGCACGGAACGGGCAGTCCAGGTTTTTCATAAACACCCGCCCCTCAAGATTCAACACCCCCACCTTGATACCAGCGGCAGTCTCATAAATGCCGGAACCACGCCCCGGCAAGCCGGGCGGATAGTTGGCCGGTCGCAGCAAGTGCTCTTCACGGTCCAAAACATCGGTAATTTCGCGTTTGTCCCAGATATGATTGCCGCTGGTCACAACATCAACGCCGGCAGCAAACAATTCGCGCAGCACCTTGTGGGTCAATCCGTACCCGGCTGCGGCATTTTCTCCGTTCGCCACAACCAGATCAACCATTTGCCGATCAATCACGCGCAACAGATTCTCCGCCAGTACCTTACGGCCGGCCCGACCGACAACATCACCGATAAATAACAGCTTCAAGCGGTACTCCCCAAACAGGAAAGCAGGACTCGCACCGCCCGCTCAGCAACAGGCAGAGAGGACAGCACGGGTCCTGCGAAGGACAAACGTAAAATACTCGATTTCTACTTCGCGTACTCGATGGCGCGAGTTTCGCGGATGACGTTGACCCGAATCTGTCCGGGATAGGTCATCTCCTGCTCAATCTTCTTGGCAATGTCTTTTGCCAGAACATGTGAATGAGCGTCAGTAATCTCATCACTGGCAACCATCACCCGGATCTCACGACCCGCCTGAATCGCGAAGCAACCGGTTACCCCTCGAAAGGAGGTCCCGATCTGCTCCAGCTCGCGCAGGCGTTTCACGTAGGTCTCCATGGTTTCGCGGCGGGCGCCGGGCCGGGCGCCGGACAGCGCATCGGCAGCTTGCACCAGGATCGCCAACACGGTACTCGGTTCTTCGTCTTCGTGGTGAGCGGCAATCGCGTGCACGATTTTCGCCGACTCGCCATACTTGCGTGCCAGGTCGCCGCCATTAACAGCATGCGAGCCTTCCAACTCATGACTGACCGCCTTGCCGATATCATGCAGCAAGCCAGCGCGCTTGGCCTGTTTGACATTGATCCCCAGTTCGGCCGCCATCATGCCGCAAAGAAAAGCAACCTCAATCGAATGGACCAAGACGTTCTGCCCGTAAGAGGTCCGATACTTGAGCATCCCGAGCAGCTTGATAATTTCCGGATGAATCCCGTGGACGCCGACATCAAAGGTCGACTGCTCACCGGCTTCACGGATCGTCACATCCACTTCCTGTGCCGCCTTCTCGACCAACTCCTCAATCCGTGCCGGATGGATGCGCCCGTCGGCAATCAATCGTTCCAGCGAGATCCGAGCGACCTCGCGGCGCACCGGGTTAAAGCCCGAAATGACGACTGCTTCAGGAGTATCGTCGATGATCAGGTCAATGCCGGTTGCCGCCTCAATGGCACGAATATTCCGCCCTTCACGACCGATAATTCGCCCTTTCATTTCATCGGATGGCAGCGGCACAACACTTACCGTTTTTTCGGCGACAAAATCACCGGCGTAGCGTTGAATGGCCAGAGCCATTATCATCTTGGCCTTACGAGCGGCAACCTCGCGAGCCTCCTCTTCAATCTTCTTGATATCCATCGCAGCGTCATGCCGGGCCTCGCTGAGCATCGAATCGATCAACTGCTGCTTGACTTGCTCACTGCTCATCCCGGAAATCTCTTCCAGTTGACGGCGCTGCTCCAGCAAAACCTGATCAATTTCGGTACTCTTTTTCTGTAGACTTTCACTCTGTTTCCGCAGCTGGCCATCTCTATTATTCAGCTCTTCGTTACGCTGTTCAACCTGCCCCAACTTACGCTCCAGGCTCTCCTCTTTTTGCTGAAGACGATTTTCTTGCCCCTGAATCTCTTTGCGCAAATTGCGCGCTTCCTGCTCCCAATCGGTCTTGGCCTGCAAAACTACATCTTTGGCCTGAATCGTTGCTTCCTTGCTGATTGCCTCCGCTTCTTTACGCGCCTCCGCCGCCAATTGTTCGGCCACCGCTTCGGCATTGGCCAGAGTCGACTCAGACAGCTTTCGCCGCAACAACATTCCAAGAAAAACTCCAACCGCCAGCGCGGCCAGAACCAAGACAATCATCAAAATATCCATCTGCACGGCAACATCCTCCCTTTGCAGAGTTTATGGTGAACCTGCCACCATCGGGTGACAGGGTATGAATTCTAAATCTGTAGCTAAAAACTGAACCGGTCGGTCGTGTGATTCACGCGGTAACCGCTCACAGAGCTGAAAATCGTAACAGAGGCCGACACTGACCGCGGCAGTCGACACACGCGCCAGCTCACGATCATAAAACCCCTTGCCGTAACCTAGCCGGTGACCAACCCGATCGAAAGCAACTCCGGGGACAACCAGCAGATCGACTGCGTCAATCGGCAGCGGCTTACCGATTTGCGGTTCAGCGACGCCGAAACACCCGGGGGCCAACTCCTGCGGTGAAGCAACCTCAAGAAACTCCAGACACTCCGACTGGATCCGCGGATAACAAACCCGCTTTCCCTCGACACGTGCCGCGTCAAACAGCAAACCGGTCTGTACTTCATTGCGGATCGGACTGTAAAGCGCCAGAACTTGAGCCTTTTTGAAGCAGTCGGAATCGATCAATCGCCGCTGCGCCTGCAGACTCAAATAATGACAATCAGTGGCTTCAAGTTGGTTACGACGAGCTAGCAACTCTTGTCGAATTGTACGCTTTGGCATGGCAGAGAGCTCCGGTGAACCACGAGTCTCCAGGGCGGGAAGAGTTGAAATGGGTAGACAAAAACGGAAATGGAATGAACGACTAACGAGAATCCCGGCTCGCGAGTTAGTCGGCCAATGTAACTAGCTAACATTGGTTAAGCCACTTTTTCTGAAGGCAACCCATTACTAGTACAAATGGACGATAGCCAGCCGAAGTTAAAAATTATTCCTTGGGCTATGTAGCCCAATCTATCTAAAACCGGGATTAAATACTCACCTGCAGTACAGGTATTCATTCACGTTGATGTCGAACCAATCTATCTACAAGCCCTGGGCTCCAGGGTTATTTTCTTCACCAGCCATAAGCTGCTTTTTTGATCATATATCGTCACACTCAACTTTAGCAACCAGAATCATGCTGCTCAAGCTGTTGGATGAGGTGCTCAAGCCGGTCATCCAGTTGCTGCTTCTGGCGATCATTCTCATCGAGCAGTTGCAGATATTGCCCGGCCAGGTTCAACAGCGACAGTACGGTCAGGTCTCGGGTATCAACCGCCCGCACATCAGCCATTTCAGCCAATCGCGCCGCGACAAAATCGGCAACTCGCTGAACCTGTTCAGGAGACTGCTGACTGCGCAAAGTGTACTCACGACCGAGAATTTTGACTTGCACGCCAGATTTCAAGATTCCTCCAGTTGCAGATCGTCCAATCGCTTGAGAATCGTTTCAACATCACCGAGCAGCTGTTGCCGTTCCCGTTGCCAGGCCGTTTTTTCCTGACGCAGTGCGGAGCATTCAGCGCTCAGCTGACGATTCTTCTCCAGCAAACGTTCGATCGCGTCTTCAAGTCGTGCCAGCAGTGGACTCTCCATAAAACAAGCCTCTTGAACCTTCCCGTCAACCGCAAATCAACAACAAACAAACGAATCAATCCTGATGATCTCGCAAAAAACAACCAGATGGATAAGCAAAAATTGCGTCCTACAAGGCGTAGTGGTTTTTCAGGGGAGAAGACATACATATGGTATGTCGAGGTCCTGAAAAAATGCTGCACCGCAGTAGGTCGGACTTTTTGCGACGCCATCAATCCTCAAACAGAGCCGAAACAAACATTTCCGCATCGAAAGGACGCAGATCGTCAATCCCCTCACCGATACCGATAAAGCGGACCGGCACATCCAGCTCCGCAGCAATCGCGACGACGATTCCTCCCTTGGCGGTTCCATCCAACTTAGTCAGGACAATGCCATTGAGCTGTGCTGCCTCGTTAAACAGTTTCGCCTGGGTCAGCGCATTCTGCCCGGTGGTTGCATCGAGCACCAACAGGGTTTCATGCGGCGCTCCCGGAATCTCTCGATCGATCACACGACGAACCTTTTTCAATTCTTCCATCAGGTTCACCTTGGTGTGCAGGCGGCCGGCGGTGTCAAGAATCAGCACATCAACCTTCCGCGCGACCGCAGCCTTGGCGGCATCAAAGGCAACCGCTCCGGGATCTGCCCCATCGCCATGACGGATGACATCGACCCCGGCCCGCTCGCCCCAGATCTGTAACTGTTCGGCAGCCGCCGCCCGGAACGTGTCCCCGGCACCAAGCAATACTTTCTTGCCGTCCCGGACAAGCTGATTCGCTAGTTTGCCGATGGTTGTGGTTTTCCCCACGCCGTTGACCCCGATCACCATAATCACGAAGGGGCTTGCAGTGGTCACATCCAGAGGCTTGCTCTCAACCTGAAGGATGCTCCTCAGCTCCTCCATCAGCAGCTGCCGAACCTGCTCGGGTGTTTCCAGGGTGCCCTTTGCATGCCCAGCCTCCAGGGTACCGATCAGCTTCTGGGTGGTCGGCATGCCCAAGTCAGCGGTAATCAGAATTTCTTCCAACTCTTCGATAAGGTCCTCATCAACACTGCTGCGCCCACGCAACAGGTTGTCAACCCGACCGACCAGAGAAAGCTGCGTCTTCGCCAAGCTGCGCTTGAGACGCTCCAACAGGCTCAGCGGTTCGGCATCCGGTTCGGCATCCGGTTCGGCATCCGGTTCGGCTTCGGCTTCGGCTTCGGCTTCGGCTTCGGCTTCGGCTTCGGCTTCGGCTTCGGCTTCGGCTTCGGCTTCGGCTTCGGCTTCGGCTTCAGCTTCGGCAGGGGGCTCTGTTACCGGCTCAGCGACCGCAAGTTTTTTTCGCTTCTTCCCAGGGCGGCGGATTGCCGACAACAGGACCAAGACCACCACAACTGCGACTAGGCTGACGGCAAGATAGAGTAGACCGAAAGCACCGAGCAGTTGATATTCCGCAGGCACCCCCGCGGTTGCCAGCATGCGTGACAACTCAAAAACAAAATCCTCAAACCACTGCATATAATCCATTCATTCTACCTTCTGTTCAACCTTTCACGAATAGTTGCTATTCAGCCCATCCCGCCTTCGGCCCTCTGGCGGCGTTGCTGTGCTGCTCAAATGCTCACATAACCATGTCTGCTCCGCTTCTGCGCTGCTCGCGCCTTGCCAGAGCACCAAATTCGGGCGTGCTGAAGTTACCACTAATATTCGGTAAGGGTGATCAATCAAATTCAGAGCGCAATTCAGTAACACTGCGGCGCATCTTAAAAGCGGCCCGACCGGCAATCGCCTCCGGACCGAGCGTCAGAACCAGATAGTAATCTTCATTCAGCGGCGCGATCAATGTCTTGTTCTCTCCGGTACGGATCAACACCTCCTCAAGCGCGCCGCTGTCGATTCTGGACAGCGCCTCACGCAGCAGGTTGAGGATAATCCCCTTGTGGGCACCGAGCACCTTGATATCGTACTCCTCAATCCGCGCGACCTGATCGACCGCTTCGCCCTCCCAGTCGATAATAATCGCCCCCAATGCCCCGGGGATGTCTTCCAGTAATCGGTTCAGTAATGCTTTAAACGGCATAGCAGCTTCCCTCTCGTTGCCCTCAATTATCAGGCTGTCGCACGCTGGTCAGGTTCAGTCGCCGGCTGCAGATCATTGATCCGCACTGAAACCAGCTTTGACACCCCAGGTTCCTGCATCGTCACTCCATACATGGTGTCAACAATATTCATCGTCCGCTTACTGTGAGTGATGATAATAAACTGCGATTGCTCGGTCATCTCACTGACCAGTTCGGCAAACCGGTCGATATTGGCATCATCAAGCGGCGCATCGACTTCATCCAGCACACAAAACGGCGTCGGCTTGATTAAAAACAGCGAGAAAATGATCGCCACCGCCGTCAGGGCCTTTTCGCCGCCGGAAAGCAGGTTAACGTTCTGCAGGCGCTTGCCGGGCGGCTGGACAATAATCTCGACCCCGGTTTCGAGCAGATCCTCTTCATCGGTCAAACGCAGCTCGGCTTGACCACCGCGAAACAAACGCGGAAAAATCTGTTTGAACTTCTCGTTGACCCGTTCAAAGGTCTCCTTGAAACGCCGCCGGGTGGTGCGATTAATCTGGTTGATCGCCTTTTGCAGATCATCGAGCGAACGATGCAGATCGTCCCGTTGTCGGGAAAGAAAATCGTAGCGCTGCTCCTGCTGACAATACTCATCGATCGCCATCAGGTTGACTTCTCCCAGCGACTCGATCCGCTGCTGCAAGCGTTTCAGCTGCAGCTGCTGGCGCTCCAGTTCATCCTCGGTCGCCTCCGGCACCTGATGTTCACCCAAATCGACCCGATAGCGCTCCAGCACCGACTGGCGAACATGTTCCGCGTCAACCTGCAGTTCATGCTGGCGCAGTTGCAACCGGGCCACCTCTTTGCGCAACTCTTCGGCTTCAGAACGGATATTGCGCAGCTTATCACGAAACTGATCCAATTGTTGACGTTGCTGATCGTATCGCTCCCGGACCTTTTGACTGTTTTGTTGCTGCTCTTTACGTCGATCGAGCAACAGATTCAGCTCGACCCGCAACCGCTCATCACTGTGCTGTAATTGCTCCTGCTGCTCCCCCCCCGCCCGTTGGCGCTGCTGCAGTTGTGCGCTGCGCTGTTCAAACTCCTGCCGCTGGCCGGCGACTCGCTTCAGGGTGTCGTTCACGCCCCGCTGCTGCTGCTGCAGTGCCGCCAGGGCGACCCGTCGTTCGGTCAACTCTTCCCGGTCCCCGTCGAGGCTACTGCGAAGTTCACCGAGCTGCTGCTGTAACTGTGCCGACTGCTCGTCGAGTGACTGCCGGCGAGTGGTCGATTGCCGGCTCCCCTCGCTGAGTTGCTGCTTTTCCTGCAACAGTGCCGCCTGCCCTTCGTCGAGTTGATCCAGATCGAAGGCGAGCAGGTCGAGTCGCTCCTGCAGCCTTTCTTCGTCGGAACGGACGCCCTGACGATCCTTCTCCAGCTCCAGCGCCTGCAACTCCAATTGATGACTTTCGCTGCTGGCGACTTGCTGCTCCTCCTCCAGCTGCAGAAGCCCTTCCTGCACCCGGTCGAGCTCGCGCTGTTGGGAGGCAAACTGCTTCTCCAGGCGGGCGACCTCCGTCACCAGCTCCTCCAGCTCGCGTTTTTTACGCAACAGCCCGGAACCGCTGGAAACGGTGGCCCCGCAGGTCAATTCACCGCGCCAGCTGAGGCAGGTACCGCTGGTATCGACCAGCAAAACCCCGGGGGCCAAAGACTGTGGTTGATGTTCCGTGACCGAATCGACCAGAAACACGCCGGAGAACAAAGAGTTGACCAGCTTTTGCGCACCCGGTTTGGCTTTGACCAGGGTTGCCATCGGGGTACCGCTCGGGAATGACAGTTTATGCGTCTGCTCGTTCGGCAGCAACAGCGTAGCCCGTGCCTGTTGCTCAAGCAGCAGCGGCAAGGCATCGGCAGCCTGCTCAAGCGTCGTCAGCGGGATCGCCTGCAGTCGTTCACCGAGGGCCATTTCCACCGCAACCTCATGCTCGGAACCGACCCGCAGCAGGTCGGCAAAGATCTGCGGCCAACGTTGTTTGTCCGCCAGCAACACCCGCGCCCCATCGGAATAACCATCAAGGTTGCGTTCCAGTTCGGCCAAAGATTCCTGCCGTGAACGGCATTTTTCCAGTTGTTGGAGAACAACCGCCAGTGCAGTCTGCCGAACTTTCAGCAGCTCTTTCAATTCCTGCTGCTTCTGTCCCAGCAGAAGCTTCTCTTCTGCCGATTCGGTCTGTCGATCACGCACTCCCTGCTGCTGCTGCTCCAACTGCCGAGCCCGCTCCAATCGTTCCAACTGCTGTTCACGCAAGCGGATGAGATCCGCGTGGGTCTGAGCTCGGCGCTCGGCTTCAGTGGCAATCCGGCGTTCGATTTCATCCTTACGATTAGCGAAACGACTCGCTTCCGCCAACAGTTCCATCAGTTCCCGTCGACAATTATCAAGCTGTGCCGTCAACCCCTGTTCCTGTGAAACGGATTGCCGCAAACCCTCTTCCTGCAGTTCAGCCTCCTGGGCAACCGTTTCCAATCGCGCGACGAAAGAGAGTTCTTCCTGCTGTAACTGTTCACTTTCAACATTCAGCGCGTTCAAACGGTCGGTGAGGCTTTTCAGCTCAACCCGCAACTCATCCCCCTGGGCCAGCAGATGCTCGCGCTGCCGGGTCGCCAGAGTCATTTCACTTTCGACCCGCTGCACCTCCGAGGCCAGGTGATATAACTGCTCCTGCGCCCGACTCAGCTCCTCTTCCACGCTGACCAGTTGTAGTTGCCGCTCCTGCAGTTGCAGGTCGCCCTCCTCAAGCCGGGCATCCAGTCGAGCCAGGATTGTCGTCTGCTGCCGCTCCTGCCCGGAAACCAGATCAATCTCCTGACACAGGTCCTGAAAACGGTTACCGGTCAGACAGAGTTCAATCCGCTTGACATCGCCGCGATATTCGCGAAATTTTTCGGCGCGCTGCGCCTGGCGCTTCAAGCTGCCGAGTTGGCGACGCACCTCGGCGATGATATCCCCCAGACGCACCAGGTTCTGTTGGGTCGCATCCATTTTGCGCAGCGCAGTCTTTTTTCGTGATTTGAACTTGGTGACCCCGGCGGCTTCCTCGATCAGCGCCCGCCGCTCCTCCGGCTTGGCACTGACCAGCATGCCGATCTTGCCCTGCTCGATAATCGAATAGGCCCTGGCACCGACCCCGGTATCCATGAAAAGTTCGGTAATATCGAGCAGGCGGCAGGCGGTCTTGTTGATCAGGTATTCACTTTCACCGCTACGGAAAAGCCGCCGCGTGACCATAATTTCAGCGTACTCTTTATAGTCGGACGGACAGATTTTGGCGCTATTGTCGAAAACGATGGAAACCTGTGCCATGCCATGCGGCTTGCGGCTTTCACTGCCGCCGAAGATCACGTCTTCCATCGACCGGCCACGCAGGTGGCGGGCGTTCTGTTCTCCCATCGCCCAGCGGATGGCATCGACGATATTGCTCTTGCCGCAACCGTTCGGGCCGACCACGCCGGTGATCCCGTGCTGGAAATCGAGAGAGACCTTGTCGACAAACGATTTGAAGCCGACAATATCGAGACGTTTAATCTTCATAGCAAGAAAACTTCCGCCAACAAAAACCGGGGGAATCAGCCGATTTCGCAGCCCGTTCAGGGGGATTCCGGCAGGCACCCGGAACCACATAATGAGACGCGGGGCGTCATCGTAGCAGGGGGCAGAATTCATGTAAAGTCGCTTGTCGTGACTTTGCAACTTGCTGGGCGCAGCAAGAGACGTTATGATGCTTCAGTGCTAAAGATACCCACCTGTCAGCGACTCCTCCCCTGATGACCGGCGATAAATGACACGACCTTCCAGACAATTCATTTATAAGGTTTTTTATTTCGTCCTGCTGTTGATTGCGCTTGCCGTAATCGTCTTGTCGATCATCATCAGCCAGCTGGAACTGGATGACTATCGACAGGAGCTGGAACAGACGCTGAGCAAAGTCCTCGACCAACCAGTCAGCATCGGCAGCGGTTCCTTGACCTACCAGCGCGGCATCGCCCTGGGGCTGTACGACCTGCGGATCGGCCCACCAGAGGCCCCCTTGATCGTGGTTCCGCGCCTCGCGGCAACCTTGCAGATCAAACCATTACTTGACGGAAAATTCGTCTTCGATCGCGTTCTGGTTGACAGTCCGAAGCTGCAAATCTGGCTGCCGGTCGCCAAGCACCCCGGCCAGGGAAACACCCACGAACTGCTGAACAAGCTCGGTATCGGCATTCTGACCATAGAAAATGCCGAGCTGCACATCTACCAACGATCCGCCAAGGAAACCCGACTGCTGCTGCACCTGGAGAACCTGTTTCTGGCTCTAACCGGCTGGGAGGAGGGAAAATCCGGACGACTGACAATCAACGGCCAGTACATTCAAGCGCAACAGCCTGCTGACTTCACGATCGAGCTCAGCTTGCCGACCAGCACCGATCCGCGCCACTGGCGCAGTGAAAACTTTCACTGCCAGCTGTCAGTGCAGAATTTCTCAACCGCCCTATTGCCAAAAACAACGGATGGGGAAGTTCCCAAAAGCGTTGATTTTCTTGTCTCCCTTGATGGGACTCCGGCGGCTGGCGCCATCCTGCAATCGAGACTGTTCGACCATACCAGTCGGGAAAAGCTCCTCAATTTTAACGGTATCTGGCAATCCTCCAAAGAACAGGAACTACTTTCACAACTGAGCGGGACAATCCTGGGTTTGCCGCTCAGCGGGGAGTTCAAACTCCAGCGGCAGCAGCAGACACACCTGTTGACCGGCCGAATCGGCAGTGAGCCAACCGACCTGACGCGGGAAATCCTGACCCGCTGGGACAGTCGGGACACCGGAAGACTGCTTTCCGGAAAACTGAAAAAGCTCTCTCTCTCCCTGAAAAAACAATGGGATGCCGACCAAGCCCCGGTCGGGATGCCGCAGATCAGCGCAGAACTTGCTATTGCTGCGCTGGAGTGGGAGACACCGAAGCGGCAGCAACTCCAGGAGTTCGCCGCGGATCTGAGGCTAAAAGAGCGGCAACTGCTCCTCAAAAACGGACGGATCGTCATCGGCAACCAGCCGATCCACTTTGCCGGCCGGGTCGACGGCCTGTTTCAGCAACCGACCCTCGACCTGCAACTGTCTGCGAAACCGAAACTGGCCTTTCTCAGTCAACAGTTGGGGCTGGCGGAAAACTGGAAATTGACCGGCCAAGCACCCGTTACATTACGGCTGCACGGCGCAGTCGGAGAACCCGACTTTCGACTCGATCTCAACCTGACAGCGGCGGGCCTGGCGCTGGACAAACTGCTGCAGAAACCTGCCGGTCAAACCGCCGGTCTTCAGCTAGAGGGCTCGCTGGGGGGACAACGACTGAAAGTCGATCGGGCAGAACTGCAGCTGGGTGCCGTAAAACTGAGCGGAAAGGGGTCGTTTCCACTCAACAAGGTCGAGCAGACATTTCGCTTTGATCTGGAAGAATTTGACCTGGCGAAACTGCAGCGACAATCGCCCCTGCTGAAAAGACTCAAACTGGTCGGCAAAGCGCGCCTCTCTCTCGAGCGCCAGAAAAGCGGCCTGCAGGGTAAATTACAATTAGCGGATGTCGGCGCACACCTGTTCCATATCGTCGGCGACCTGAACCACACCACCGGAGCGATCCAGTTTGACCAGCAGGGCTTGAATTTTTCCAACCTCAAAGCATCCCTGGGAAGATCCCCCTTGACCGTCAGCGGCAAACTGGACTCCTGGAAAGATCCGCAACTCAAACTGAACATCCAGGGCAGCAAAGTCAGGGCCCAGGATCTGATTTTTCGCAATCAACAACTGACCCTCTACGACCTTGACGCCAAGCTGCGGGTCACCGCTAGCGATCTGTTCTTTGATTCGATCAAGGTTCGCCTGGAAGAGGCAACCCTGGCAACCGTCAGTGGAAAAATTGCCAATTTCAAAGATCCGCAGACGATTCTGGATATCCAATCGGAGCGGGCTGACATCCTCGCGGTCATCAAACTTTTTATCGGGCCGCCAAAGGGTCCACACCTCACCCAGCGCAAAGACTACAAACCTCTGATCATCAATGTCAGGGCAGACAAGGGAACCCTGGGTGGACTGCGCTTCACCGAGGCGACCGGAACGATTACCGATCACCTGGGTATTTTCACCATCTTCCCACTCAGATTCAAGAGCGGCCCCGGCTATTGCTTTTCACGGGTTGAGATCGATCGGACGCAAAAGAATGGACTGCTGAAGGTCTCTGGCCACGCCGAGGATCTCGACGCGTCGGTGTTGCATGAAGATATTTTTCTGCGCCGGGGGCTGGTCAGCGGCCGTCTACGCGGCGATTTCTACCTGGAAGGGAAACCGGGTGAGGATTTCTGGCCGACGGCCAGGGGGGGCATCCACCTGCAGCTCAAAAATGGGACCTTGCGTAAATTTCGCGGCTTGGCTCAGGTCTTTTCCATCCTGAACGTTTCGCAGCTGTTTTCTTTCAAACTGCCTGACATGGATGACGAAGGGATGCCGTTCGATCTGCTGGAGGGGAGTATCCGCGTTGCCGATGGACTCATGACCACCCAGGATATGCATATTGTCAGCGAAGCGATGAATATGTCGCTGGTCGGCACGAAAAACCTGATTGAGGACAGTGTTGATTTCGACCTGGCCGTCATGCCGTTGCGCACCGTCGACAAGGTCATCACCAATATCCCGATTGCCGGCTGGATTCTGACCGGTGAAGAGCAGGCGCTGGTCAGCGCTCAATTCAAGATCAGGGGACCGAGCGAAAATCCCGCGGTCACGGCCGTTCCGATATCATCGGTCTCAGACACCGTTTTCGGTATCTTGAAACGCACAATCGGCCTGCCGATCAAGCTGATCAAGGATATCGACAACCTCTTCAATAAAACGCCAAAAAAGAAATGAAAAACGGGGTCAGAAGTCATCTCTGCCCTCGCGATCAACCGGCAAACTCACCCGCCTAACTTATCTCCGACATAAACCGTAGCAATCCCGAAGGTCTGATCGCAGGACTGCAAACGCCCGAAACCGGCCTCGCCCATCATTTGCGCAAACTCTTCCTGGCTGGGGAATTCAAGAACCGAATCGGGCAGATATTGATAGGCACTGCGTTTCGAAATCAGTCCGCCGATCGCCGGCAGCAGTTTCTGAAAATAAAAATAGTAGAGTTTGCGGAACAGCTCGCTGCGCGGGTTGGAAAATTCCAGGATAACGGCCCGACCGCCCGGCTTGAGAACCCGAAACATCTCGCGCAACCCGGCCGGCCGGTCGACGACATTGCGGATACCGAAAGCAATGGTGATAGCATCAAAGCTGTTATCAGGATGCGGGATCTCTTCACAAGGGGCATTGACCAGCAGAATCCGCTCGCCATGCCGGGACGCTTGCAGCTTGGCCTGCCCCTGCACCAGCATCCCCTGGGTGAAATCTTCACCGACGATAGTGACCGATGGATCGGTATTTTCGGCGATCTCCAGCGCTACGTCACAGGTGCCGGTGGCAATGTCAAGCACCCGACCGCCCGGCGGTACGCTGAGCTGGCTGACGGCAAAGCGCCGCCAACGGCGATCAATCCCGAAGGAGAGTAATCGATTGAGAAGGTCATAGCGGGAGGCGATGTCGTCGAACATCTGCCGCACTCCGCGCCCCTTGTCGGACAATTGGAACATATTGAAACTCCCGGCAAACACGAACGGTGCTGTTAAATCACTAAATATCAGGTTGAACGGAGCCTGTTTCTAGCATAGAGTGTCGAGCGGACCAACAAAAAACCATCCAACTCTCGTCACCGGCAGCAATCTATGTCCGCAAAAAACAGCATCCTCACCCTGCCTCTCGCCGTCTGTGCCGCCGTTATTCAGCGGCAGGGAAAAATCCTCTTGACCCAGCGCCCGACCGATAAGCCACACGGCGGTTTCTGGGAATTCCCCGGCGGAAAAATTGAACCGGGCGAGTCCCCGCACCAATCACTGCACAGAGAAATTCGCGAAGAGTTGAACATTGAAATTTCTGTCGGCCCGGTGCTGGAAAGCGTCTACCATCACTATGATTGGGGCACGGTTCTGATTATTGCCTACCGTTGCAGCTGGCAAAGCGGTGCCATCCAACATCTTGAGGTTGTCGATCATCGCTGGGTGACGCCGGAGCAACTGAGTGAGTATAAAATTCTGCCCGCCGACCTGCCGATCATCGCCAGAATCCAGACCGGTTCTTTTACTTAATTCACCCCGATTTCTGCTTCAGACAATTCATCGTAGTTCGCCAACCGGATCAAGTCCGCGACAAGCAAAGTCAGCCGGCGAATCGGAGACTTTTCTACAGAAACCGAAGAATATTCAACAGTTCATCCACACACAGGACAACGAATTGAGGGTTTATCGCTTGGCGCGAATCTTGCGTATAACAATCGCTGACAATCTTAAATTCCCGGATTAACCACGCGACCGGATCGGCAAGGAGGAGATTTGGCAAAAGGGCAGCAATATCGCAAACCGATAGTGCGCCCGCGCTTTCTTGTCCTGTTATTTTTTGCCGTTTCGATCGGATTGAACTGGTGTCAGTATTCACCTCAATCGCCCGAACCACCGACGCCTCAACCGGCCACAACCAAGCTGCCCAGCGCGTCGGTCGCCCAGCGTCAACTTAACAAGCCGCGCATGATCGATGCTCCGCAGAAAATGCAACCGCTTGCCGGCAAAGAGGACCATCCGGCCGATTCCACCAGTGGGCCAATCGCAACTGGACAATCGGGACGGCAGGAAACCGTAGCTGCGGCTGACGACCGCGCCAAGAAATCCACACAGTCGGAAACGCCGATTTACGCCGGAGGGGCCATGGACAGAGCAGAACGACCTGGCTCGACGGGTACCGAACAGACAACCCAGGACCGACTGTCGAAGACCATGAAAAAACGACTGAACTGGATTCAACAGGCGGCCGCGCTGGCGACCGGCCACGTCGAGGGTCGCTTCGTCCAGTCGGTAAACAGCTCCAAAGGAATCTATTCGGATCGTTCCTACACCGTGTACGAAAGCACTCTGGAGCTTTCCGGCACAGAGGGGAACAGCGCATTTGCCCTGCGCTGGCGTGGTCGTTACGCTCCGACCGAAGACCTGTCTGCAGACATCCCCAGTGATTTTCTGGAAGAAGCCTGGTATCGCTGGGGCGATCCCGACGGGCGCTATCGGCTCACCCTGGGCCGACACTATATCGACGACGCGGCGGGAGAATTAGTGGACGGACTCTCTATCGACAAACGAACCGACAACCGCCTGTCCTTCGGTGGCTTTTTCGGTTTTCGGCCCGACCTCTACGACTTCAGCTTCCGCTCTGAAGCCTTTTCCGCCGGCCTCTTTTCAAGCTGGACCGACAACTCGGCCGGACGAACCTACTCCCGACAAGCGCTGGTCGTGAACCTTTATCAGCAGCAGCTCAACCGCCTCTACCTGACCTGGGACAGCGGCAAGGAGCTTAACGACACGCTGTCAGTGCGACAGTATCTGGTGCTCGACGCCCGCTCCGAAGAAAACAAACCGACCCTGAGCAACTACTCACTGGCCTTCAACTGGCAGCCGCGACAGGACCTCTGGTTGAACTGGCGCGCAGAAAGCTATCGGAGCATCTTCTACCAGGTCGAGTCCTATGCCATCCCTACGGCTACCGCGACCACCTACTCCAGCGCCCTCTCCATCCGTTATCTGTTTTCCAGGCAGCTCATCAATCGCATCTCACTTCGCTACAACCGCCGCGACCAGGATCAATCCCTCTCCTGGACTCTCGGCCTCGACCTGCCGGATCTGCTCCGCAGCGGCGCCACCCTCAGCCTTTCCTACTCGGCGACCGACTATTACAATGCCTATTACGATTCGTACAGCGCTTCCGTGGCGCGCGGCTTCGGAGATCGCTTGAGTTTGAATCTGGGTTTAAAATACTGGCGTAATTTTACAGAGCAACTACAGGGCCGCAGCAGTTCGGCCTATGCTGCCATTTCCGGCGGGGCAACCTATCTGCTGAGCGAGCGGGTCAATTTTTCGGCTTATTACGAATTTCAGCAGGCGCGCTTTCAAAACGGCGCAACCCTGGGGCTCGGTTTCGATCGCGACGGCGATCCGACTTCAACCCCGGACCGGGCCGACGGCCATAATTTTTCGCTCTTTCTCGCGTACCGCTTTTAACCGGAGGTCTTTATGCCGCAATATCACTTGATACGAATGAGCTACCTTCTGGTGGTAAGCCTGCTTCTCGTCTGGGTTCCCGGCACAGCCGCGGCGCGCAGTTATGTCGGCGGCACGATCTACACCCGGGACGGTCGTCAGTTCAACGTGACGCGCTTTCTGCAGCCACTGCGCAAGGATGATCTGATTGTCGGCCGCGAGGCCGAGAAAACGGTCAGTATTCCGGTCGGCGAAGCATTGGAACTGAACCTGTTGACGAGCGAGGTCAATTACGTCTATCAACATTCCAAGTATGTGCCGCAAACCGGCATACTGACCCTGCTGCTCAGAAACGGTGAAGTCCGCATGCTGAGCGACGCCTACTTCGATCGGGGATCGCTGAGCTACACCCTGCCCGACACCGGTCAAACCCTCAAAGAGCAGAAGATCAAGCTCCGCGATATCATTAAAATCCGCTTCGAAAAATCGATCGGCCAAGTCCGCAGCTGCCCGCTGGATCAGGCCAAGTTTCCGGACAGTTACCTGTTCTGCCCCTATCACGGCGTGCCGCTGATCTGGTCCGCACCCTGAAATCAAGCGAAGAACGGATAGAATTGATGATCAAACGACTGATCCTGCTGATTATCCTGCTGCTGCCGGCCCTGTCGGGTGAAATTCAGGCGGCTGTTCCTGAATCGCTTTCGCTGCTGGCCAGCCCCGGTCCCCTGACCGCGCTGCATGCCCGGTACGACAGCGACTGCCTCAAGTGTCACAGCATCGGCGGCGGAGTCCCTGACCGTCTCTGTCTCGATTGCCACAAGCAGCTTCGGACCCGAACTGAACAGAACCTGGGTTATCACGCCCAACTCGAGAAAAAATGCTTTGCCTGCCACCCCGATCATGCCGGACGAAAGTTCGACATCGTCCCGCGCGAACTGCTGAAACCGGAGGTTTTCCGCCATCAGCGCACCGGCTTTCCGCTGGACGGAGCACATGCCGCTCTGCAATGCAACAGCTGCCACCGTGAGCGCAGCTATCTGCAACAGCAAACCGATTGCGTTTTCTGCCATCAGCCGCCGCATCAGGGGCAGTTCGCCGCCACCCCCTGCGCCGACTGCCACAGTGCAGCCGGCAGCTGGACGCCGGATCGCTTCAAGCATGAGCGGGCAAAATTTAAGCTTGAAGGCGCCCACAGCGAAGCTGACTGCAGCGATTGTCATGGCGAGGGACGCTTTCGCGGTCGGGCCAAGCAGGGCTGCGCCGACTGTCACCAGCCGCCGCATCAGGGACAGTTCGCCGCCACCCCCTGCGCCGACTGCCACAGTGCAGCCGGCAGCTGGACGCCCGATCGTTTCAAGCATGAGCGGGCAAAATTCCAGCTCGAAGGCGCCCATAAAGAGGCCGACTGCAGCGATTGCCACAACGATGGGCGCTTTCGCGGCAGATCAAATCAAGGCTGCGCCGATTGCCATCAGCAGCCGCATCAGGGGCAGTTCGCCGCCACCCCCTGTGCTGACTGCCACAGTGCCGCCGGTAGCTGGAGGCCAGATCGTTTTAAGCATGAGCGGGCCAAATTTAAGCTTGAAGGCGCCCATAAAGAGGCCGACTGCAGCGATTGTCACAGCGATGGGCGCTTTCGCGGCAGATCAAATCAAGGCTGCGCCGATTGCCATCAGCAGCCGCACCAGGGGCAGTTCGCCGCCACCCCCTGTGCCGACTGTCACAGCGCCGCCGGCAGCTGGACGCCGGATCTTTTCAAGCATGAGCGGGCAAAATTTAAGCTTGAAGGCGCCCATAAAGAGACCGACTGCAGCGATTGCCACAGCGATGGGCGCTTTCGCGGCAGATCAAATCAAGGCTGCGCCGATTGCCATCTGGAACCACATCAGGGGCAGTTCGCCGCCACCCCCTGTGCTGACTGCCACAGTGCCGCAGGCAGCTGGAGTCCCGATCGTTTTAAGCATGAGCGGGCCAAATTTCAGCTCGAAGGCGACCACCTAGAAGCCGACTGCAATGCCTGCCACAGCGAGGGACGCTTTCGCGGCAGGGCCAGTCAAGGCTGCGCCGACTGCCATCTGGATCCACATTCAGGACTGCGGGGCGCCGACTGCATCCGCTGCCACAATCCGCGCGGCTGGGATCTCGACTTGAGCAGCCACAGCGAGGGGCCTTTTCCGCTGGAAGGACGCCACGCCCGCCTGACCTGCAACCAGTGCCATCGCGACGACCGGCTGGTCCGCCTCAACAGCGACTGCACCTCCTGTCATCGGGATCCCCATCGCAACCAGTTCGGTTCTCGCAACTGTGACCGCTGTCATGCCCCGAGCGGCTGGCTGCCGCCGACCTTCCGCCACATCAGCGCCGGGTTTATCCTTGACGGTCGCCATCGCAGCACAAACTGCCGGGGCTGCCACCCCGGACGCAACTACCGTAACACCCCGATCGACTGCGAAAGTTGCCATAACGACGACCTGCGCCGCAGCCGCAATCCCAGCCATCCAAACGCCGGGATCAACGGCGACTGCCGACAATGCCACAATACCTCGGCCTGGCAGGGGGCGCGCTACAACCACCCCTTTTACCTGCTGGCCGGGCCGCACAACAACGCCATGCGCTGCAATGCCTGCCATGTCGGCGGCAATCGTTACGACCTGAACGCCAGCCGTTGCAGCGGCTGCCACCCCAGACCGCTGCACCCCGGACACCCGCACCCCGACGGCGACATGCCTGATCACACCGTGCCGCATCTGCACGGTCATGAACCCTGCGCCAAATGCCATTTCACCGATACCTGGCAGAACGTCCGTTTTCATTCCATGGGCAGGAACTGACGCCATACCATCCCCGGCCGTTGAGGGTTGGTTTTTACTGACGGGACTGCTGGGGCCGCTGCTCCCCGGCAAAGGGACCGGCCTGCTGCTGGGAATCGTCGGCACACTGCTCTGCCTGCTGTCGATACTGCTCTACGTTCTTCGCAAGCGGTTACCACCTCTGCAGGGTTCCGGACCGAAGCGCTACTGGCTCAACCTGCATATCCTTCTCGGAACCCTCGGGCCGCTGCTGCTCATCGGTCACGCCCACAGCCAGCTGCTCGGCATCAAGGGGCTGGTTAATCTGGCGCTGTGGGCCACCGTTATCAGCGGCTTCCTGGCCCGCTTTCTCGCTACCCGTTGCGCGGTCGCCCGCACCCGGCGGCTGCGACTGCTCGAAGAGCTTAACGCCCGTTACGATTGGAATCACACTGCCGCGCTGTTCTTTTTAAGCCGTGCTCAACGGCAGCGCCTGCAACAGATTCTGCAGGAAGACCCACTCGATCAGCCACCGCAGGTGGAGCAGATGGTACGCTACTTTTTTCGGGATTTACAGATTCTCTGGGTGCTTAAGCGGGCGACCCAGAAGGGGTACCCGTTGCCGGACAAGCGGCGGTGCAAACATAGCCCGGCACAATTCAGTGGAGAGCTCGACAGCCCCGGCCACTTCAGGGCGCCGCCGGAGGCCTTCAGCAAACACTTGATTCTACAGCGAAATCTGCTGCTGCTGAATATCTACGAAACCAGCGCCCCGTTCTGGACCGCCGTCCACACCGGACTCAGCATCGGGTTTCTGCTGTTCTTGAATCTGCATATCGCTGTGGTTCTTCTGTTTGCCCCCCAATTTCACTGACGAAAACTTCTCCTGCAACAACCTTCTGGCACCTCCTATTGGCATATAAATTGAATCAAAGGAGGTGCAGGAGCAGTCAATTATCACCCAGGTAACAACCCAAGGATGACAGATGGAACACCTTGCTACCAGCGCCTCTGATCAAGAAGTGCTCTCCGCAAAAAGCGGGGTCAGCGAACGGTTAATCGTGAACCGTTGTCGACAAATCATGATCCGGGACTTGAAACGTTGTCTGGAATGCGGAGCCTGCTAGCTGGCCTGTGAACGCCGACACGCAGAGCGACGCTGGCGCAGCCTGCCGCTTACTACCGACAGTACAGACAAACATGCCATCATGCCGGTCTGCCAGGGCTGCGCACACCCGGCCTGCGAAGAGAGCTGTCCGCAACAGGCGATACAGCCGGGGCAAAGCAGCCCACAAGTGGCAAACGAACACTGTGTCGGCTGTGGCCGCTGCGTGCCGGCCTGCCCCTTTGCCGCCATCGCCTGCCTCCCCGCCACACTGCAGAAACACCTAAAAAACCGCAGCGCATCCAGCCGCAAGCAGGCCGTAAAGTGTGACGGCTGTGGTGATTTCACGAACCGGGCCTGTTTACGCGAATGTCCTACCGGAGCCTTGCAGGTCATCGACTGGATGCAACTTCAACAGCTCCAGCGACAGCTGTCCTCTTCCACGTTTACCGCGGCAGCACTATTGAAAACCATATTTTGGCCGACTTTCGGCTGAAGAAATGGACGCCCAGAGAGAACCTGCTGAAAACTTAAATTTAATCCTGAATTATCCGATCCAAGAAAAAGGGCAACATCGTTAGATGTTGCCCTGAAATGCTGACTTCATATCGCTGAAATCAATTTTTTTAGATTGGAAAGCGAAGGGTGAAGGTCGTCCCTTTGCCGACCGTACTCTCCACAGCGATCCCCCCTTGATGCTGATCAATAATATCCTTAATAATGCTCAAGCCCAATCCTGTACCGACGCCGATTTCTTTGGTGGTATAAAAGGGTTCAAAAATTTTTTGCAGATTTCCTTCCGGAATCCCGCAACCATCGTCGGTAACCGTGGCAATGACCTCGTTATTTTCCACATGGGTCGACACCGTGATGACTCCCTGTTTCTTGATTGCGTGGGCAGCATTGACCAGAAGGTTGATAAATACCTGACCGAGGCGCTGTTGATAACCAAGGAACTTTGGAATTTCAGTCAGCTCGGTCTGCACTTCTGTTTTGTATTTCAATTCATTACGAACGAGCAGCAAACTGTCCTCGATCACCTTATTCAGATCAAGGATATCCGCTTCGATCTGGTCCTGACGGGAAAAATCCTTTAAACCATGGATAATTGCATTGATCCGACCAGTCCCATCCAGGCAATTCTCCACCAGTTCGACTGCATCATCGAGAATCATCTCGATTTTCAACTTACGGGCAAAGGATTTAAGTTCTGCCTGCTGCTCCTTTGAACCGGATTCATCCAGCATCTGTTTTTGCACAGCAATATACTCAAGCAAGCGTTCCTGATATTTCTTCAAACTTCCCAGATTACTGGCAATAAAACCGGTCGGCGTTTTTATTTCATGGGCGATCCCGGCAGCCAATTGTCCGATCGATGCCAGTTTCTCCTGCTGCCGCAGTAACCGATTGGTTTCTTCCAGGGTCCGGTTCGCCGCTTCAAGTGAAGCTGTCCGCTCGGCGACCTGGGATTCCAATTCCTGTCGGTAAGAGCGACTGATTTTTTCCAGCTCTGCACGACGCAGGGACGTTGCTACATGAATCATCACTTCAAAGTCATCACATGGCTTGAGCATATAACCGTAGGCACCCAGTTCCAACGCTTTAAGAGCGACCTCTCGTTCATTCACCCCAGTGGATACGAGGATCGCCAACTCCGGAAACTGCACGCGCAACTTCTCGATCAACTGCAACCCATCCATCTCCGGCATCTTGATATCGGTCACCACCAGATCAAAGGACACTGCGGCTATTTTTTGCAGTGCCTCCGCAGCGCTTAGTGCGTAGTCACACGCATAATTATTTTCGATCAATATTCTCTTCAGCAGACGACAGATAGAGAGTTCATCATCAACCACCAAGATTTTCTTCTTCAGTTCTGTCACTGGTCAAAAATCTCCCTAATTAATTGTGGTACACGATCTAGCAACTCCGTTTTCAGTAACACTTCACAAATGGCCGTCTCAGACACCCCTTCGGAATCAAGAGAATAATGCAACCCGGAGCAGAGGATCACCGGCAGATCCGGAGCTATAATTTTTAACTGTTTTGCCAGTTCAATCCCGGTCATTTGTGGCATGGTCTGATCCGTGATCACCAGGTCAAATGCCTGCGGTGCCGTTTTCACTTGCTGCAAGGCCCCCAAACTGCTGGTTTGGCAGGCTACCCGGTAACCAAGGTCCTCAAGAAACTCCTTACCAAGCTGCGCCAGGCTGACTTCATCGTCAACGATCAGGATACGTTCAGACCCACCGACGTCGGCAGTTGTCCCCTCCATTTGTTTCGCCTGTCCCTGCGGTTGAACACTAGGGAACAACAGGCAGAAGCGGGTTCCTTCTCCCAAACTGCTCTGCACCCGAACCTCGCCACCCAGCCCGGCAACAATACCACGGACCACCGACAAACCAAGGCCGGTTCCGCTATCCACATCTTTAGTAGTAAAGTAGGGATCAAAAATCTGATCCATAATCTCTGGATTGATCCCGGTTCCTGTATCAGAAACCACGAGTTCCAAATAGCATCCAGAACGAAGTCCACAGAGGTTTCCTTCATCGAGCAACTTATTAGCAAGCTCAATGGTCAAGGTTCCCCCCTTCGGCATAGCGTGGTAGGCGTTTGTGCAGAGGTTCATCAAAACCTGATGAACCTGTGTTGCATCACCGAGAATTGTCTCTCCTTCTACCTGCAGGCGAGTGACGACATTAATGGTCGCGGGCAGCGACGCACGCAGCAAGTGCAAAACCTCCTTGATCACCAGATCCAGGTAAACCGGTTCCTTCTCCAAACTACTCCTGCGGCTGAAAGTGAGAATCTGACGGACCAGTTGTTTGGCTCGCTCCGCAGCCTTGAGTACCTCCTGCAGATCTTGCCGTTCCCTGCTATTCACCTGCAACCGTCGCTCGACCATCGAAGCATAACCCAGAATTGCTGCCAGGATATTATTGAAATCATGGGCAATCCCACCAGCCAGGGTGCCAATAGCTTCCATTTTTTGCGCCTGGCGTAACTGCTGTTCCAACGCCTGCCGTTCAGCCTCTGCATCTTTACGCTCAGAAATATCACGCAGCACGCCGATCGCCTGCCATTCACCGTCATGATAAATCCCGCTCAGGGAAACCTCCAGTGGGATCAATTCCCCTTGTTTGGTCCGCCCTTCAACTTCCATTATTTTTCCGAGCATCGCCCCTTCCCCGGTCAAAGCGAACATCCTCAGAGCTTTCATGGCAAACGGACGAATGTTTTCCGGGGCAAGTAGCTGATGAATCTCTTGTCCAAGGGTCTCATGTTCGCTGTAACCAAAAATCGTTTCTGCCGCCGGATTCCAGAACGTCACCAAGCCGGCCGCGTTGATCATCACGAACGCCTCTTGGGCAGTCGTAGAAATAATCTGGTAGATTTCATCGGCCTTGCGCTTTTCCTCCTCAACTCGCCGCTGCTCGGTATGGTCATGCACGACACCGATCACCCTGACAGGCTGTGACTTGTCATCAAACTCGATTTCTGCCATTTCTCGAACATGCCTGATTTCACCATCCGGCAACAGAATTCTATGTTCTATATCGTAGGTCTGCCCCGCCAAAGCGGCATTCCAAGCTTGTTCAACCCGCTCCCGATCATCCGGATGCACCCTGCCCAGAAATGCCTCTATTGTTCCGCCAAAATCTTCATGGTTCTCGAAACCAAAAATACGATAGGTCTCATCCGTCCAGCGTAGACAGTCCATATCGATATCCAGATACCAGGATCCGACATGCCCGACCTGTTGGGCACGCAACAAATCTTTTTCCCTTGCCCGCAACGCCTTCTGAGCCAGTTTTCGATCGCTGATGTCCTGAACATAACCAGCCATGCGGGTCGGCCTACCTTCCGCATCAACAAGCGCCTGTCCGCGCGAGCGTATCCAGATATAATGTCCAAGCTTATGCTTCAAGCGAAATTCGACATCATAGGGTTTATGTTCGATAAAATGGCTCTGCATTGCCCGTCGGGAAGTGCCGACATCATCCGGGTGAATCATTTCATACAACTGGTCTCTGGTTGCCGGGATTTCCCCATCTTCAAATCCAAGGATTTCATAGATCCGCGGAGACCACCACATCTGACCGCTTGAGACATCGCCCCAATCCCAGATTCCAGCCCCCGAGCCACGAACCGCCAGATCAAAGCGTTCTTCGCTTAACCGCAGGGCTTCCAAGGTCAGCTTTTTCTGCAAATTTTCACGAGCGGCTTCGATCGCTCGCGGAACAGCTGTTTGTAAGCGAAGCAAATTGGTTTTCAGGATATAATCGGTAACCCCCGCCTTGATGCTTTCAATTGCTCGTTCCTCACCCAAGGCGCCGGTCACCAGAACGAAGGGGATCAAAAGGTCACGCTGCTGCACCTCAACCAGTGCAGCTAAACCATCGTAATCAGGGAGAGAATAGTCAGCCAAGACAATATCGAAACTCTGTTCGTCGAGAGCACGTAGAAACTCCTGTTCTCCCGAAACCCACTCGATACGACAGACGATCTTTGCCTTGTCAAGAGCGTAACGCACCAGTTCAGCATCATTGGGATTATCTTCAAGGTGAAGGATATTCAGAGGTTCTGCCATCTATGGTCCTAATCTATCCTTATCAACACGAATCTTCAGCTACGTGGTAAGATCTTCTCTGTGGGAGAGGGCAGGGGCAGGGGAAACGTTCGAAAAGCCCCCCTCATCCGGCCTTCGGCCACCTTCTCCCACATGGAGAAGGACTAGCTGAAGATTCGTACTAATTGGTTAATAAGTTGCAATCAAGAATAAAAACTATACCACTGCTGTCCCGTAGTTTCAAATGAGCGACAACTGCCTGGCGGCGCAAATAACTCCATGAAATCGCGCCGTTCAAACAGAGTTAACTGTAATAACCGCAACATTTGCTGCATGGAGTGCCCAATTTTCGACTGAAACTTCAAAACGCCAGCACCAGATAGGCGCACGGGCAATCCAGAGTTGAATCATCACGCCGTTGCGTGAGGTGCCCAGATAGCTCTTCACCTTCAGGTTCATGCTTGAGAAGAGAACTGGGGATGAACTTTTCCAAGACCTTGCCGATCTGCTTGAAGGACTTTTGTTTCAACAAAGCCATTTTTCCTGCAAGTTTCTGCTGGGCAGAACGGGGCTTTCGACGCAAGGTCTGCAAGTGAAATCCTGGAAGCATTGGCGTTGTATTTTTCATGGCCAATTATGCCATTTCAAGCCAATATTTTCAGCTGCTTCCCCATGCTAGAGGGCCTTAAACTAGCGCCATTCTAAGGTAATTACGGAATTGGGAAGCCAGAGCCGCCAATCTCTAACCAGATGGATTTACTTCTTTTATCCGACACTAGTGATGGGAAATGTTTGATTATCGAGGCACTTTTTAGTGAGCCCGAAACCTGTTTACTGATGGCCATCGGCCACCGGAACCAGCCCGGCATCTTCGAGTTGTGCGCACAATTGTTTAATCACTTTTTTCAGTTCCGCCATCCGTACCTCGCGCCCGGCCATCAGGTTGACGGTCTTATGCAGTTCTTCGGTCCGCTCCCGAACCCGCTCTTCCAGATGATTGCGGTATTTTTCCAGTTCCTGATCAGCTTTTTTCTTGGCGTTTGTCACTCGATACGCCGCAATACTGTAGACAATGAGCAACTGCATCAGCGGCTGTGATGCAGCGCGAATTTTTTCAGCACTGAAATCTTCAGCTTCCAGCAGTCTGGCCATGGCGCAGTCATGGATTTCACCGACCTCCTCATTCGGCATGTCTGCAGCGATCATTTTCTCACCCAGGGCTTCAAGAGCTGCGAGCGGGGCTTCTTCCAGGTTTTTTACGTATTCCAGGAGAAGTTGCGTGTACAGGTCGGACAACTGGTTTTTTTCAGCACTCATGGTTTCACCCTTTGATGATGATAGACCAGCACACAGGCGTCATCGGTCTGCTTGGCCTGATCTTCCAGGATGACCCTGCCGAGCATTTCACAGTTATCGATTACCGGTTGCCAGGGTTCCAGATTGTAGAGCGGGTTCACCCCGTCGCTATGCATGATCAACAGATCACCCGCAGTTAGAGTCAGCTTTTGCACCGTCAGTCTTTTGAAACCACCGCCGATCATGCCGCGATCCATATTGAGCTGTTCGAGCCGGTGCGTCTCCTGTTCGACATCCACATGCACCAGGTAGCCTGCGATATTACCGACCGAGGCATAGGTCAGCTGATCGCCTTCAATCCAAGCGACGGCCATTACGCCACCACGCTCTTTGTTCATCGCTTTATCGCAAGTCGTAAACAGCGATTCGGGTGATACCGCACGTTGCCTGCCAACGAACTGCAGGATTTCACAGCCCGCAACTTTAGCGAGCGGACCGTGACCCAGGCCGTCAACCACGCAGCAGCACAGCCGCTTGCCGTCTTGCCACCAGTCGAGCTGATCACCGCAATCGGCCTCGCCGGGATAGGCGCGCCTGTTCAGTGAGATTTGCGGTCGCAGCATAGCTCGGCCTCCGTCAGCCATTTTCGAGCGATAATGCGCGTACCGATACCTGGCTTAGAGCTGATCTCAAACTCATCCATAAGGCGTCGTACCCCGCCGAGGCCGGCACCGAGGCCGCCATTGGTCGAAAAACCATCGGTCATTGCCGCAGCAATATCCACGATGCCGGGGCCTTCGTCCTGGGCGATGATTTCAATGCCGACTCTGCCCGCTTTGTCCAGGCAGCAAAACCGGATCTCACCGCCGTTGCTGGTGTGGAAAAAGAGGTTGTTGGCCAACTCGGAGACCGCGGTAGCTACATAATGAGAACTGAGGCGGGACATGCCAAGCTGCGCGGTGCACTGCAGGGCATGACGGCGGACAATCTGCACATGATGCTCGTCAGTCACCGGTAAGCAGCTTGGCCGGCGGAAGCAATCCTCAGGATCCGGGCATGTCGTTAATTTGGCGCCGGCCATCAAGCAGCCTTTTTCTGCAGATACATCTTTATGCTGATGCAAGTTCGGCCCGGTTGCGAATCTATGTGCAGCACGTGAACCAGACGTTTGGCAGCGGGCAATCCCAACCCCAGACTCTTGTCGGTCGAATAACCATCCTCCAGCGCCTGATCGATATCAGCGATACCGGGGCCATCGTCCTCAATCAAAATTTCAATGCCGTATTGAACTTTTTCCTCGAGGTCACGAATCAAACAGTTTCCGCCACCGCCATGCCTTAAGGCATTACGGACCAGCTCGGAGACCGCCGTGGCCAGTCGCGTCTGGTCGGCCAGGCCGAAGCCCATCGTAACCGCCGCCTCTCTCGCCTTTTGGCGGCAAACAATGACATCGGTCTGCGAGCTGATCGCCAGCTGGGTGTTTTTAAGTTCCGTCATCGGCTTGCTCCATGTCCTCAGCCTTGACCTTGGCGAGTATCCTTGCCATCGCCAGATCAAGGTTGAGAGCGGTTTCTACGCCAAGCAGTTCGCGGCCCATTTCAATCAAAGTGGTCCCGATTTGCGGCTGCATGCCACAGACTACCACCTCGGCACCGAGCAGTCCGGCCATAGTGGCGGAATCATTGATGATCCTCGCCATAAATGAATCAACCAGATCGAGGGCTGAAATATCGATAATCACGCCTTTGGCATCGTGAGCATTGATTTCATTGAGCAGGTCACCCTGAAACTCCATCGCATCCTCATCGATCAGATCGAGCGGCAATGCAGTGATCAGTATTCCCCCCAGCTTCATGATGGCGATCTTCATGATGCTCTGTCCTTACTGGTGATTGCCATACCAATAATGCTCAAGGCCTCCTTGATCCCGTTTTTGAGCAAACCTGAAGTGCGCATACCGGACAGGTCGACACTCAACCGCACCAGGGTCTGCGCCGCATCGGCGGAGATGCCGGTCAGCACCACTTCGGCACCGAGCATGCGCGAAGCATCGACCGCACTGATCAGGTGCTGGGCAACCTTGGTATCCATCATCGGCACGCCGGTCACATCGAGCACCGCCACCTGTGCCTGATAATCGACGATGCCCTTGAGCAGGCTGGCGATGATCTGCTGGGAACGCGGGGTATCGATCACTCCCACCAGCGGCATCAAAACCACGCCGTCCCACAGTTTGATTACCGGGGTCGACATCTCCAGCAGCGAACGGCTCTGCTCGGTTATCACCTCTTCGCGGGTGATGGCATAGGTCTCAAAGGTCACCATCGCCAGCCGATCGATGATGACGTTCATCTTGGTCATTTCATTGTTCAGATGCTGCTGATCACCCTTAAACTCCTGCTGCATGAACTGCAGCAGGGCGGATTTGAGCGACATGACAAAGCTCGCGGTTTCGGTCGGGTTGAAGCCCTGACGGGCGCGCGAAGCGCTGATTTCACGCAACAGAAGGACCGCAGGTTGAAACTGCGGCGCAGCCAGATCAGTGTAATCTTCAGCGGCAAAGGCCAACGTCAAGGCATCGGCCAGTCCTTTTGCCTCGGTGCGCAGCTCTGCCTTGCTCATCAACAGATCGGTACGCCGGGCACCCGCACCCGTTTCACTGTCGATCACCTCAAGCCATACTTCAAGTATTTCAGCCTGTTTTTCTTTCATCAGTTCGGCAACAGTCATCAACTTGGTCATGTCAGATCCTTTTTATGGACAAATCGAGAACGCACAGCGCAACATTGAATAGCCACAAAGTAAAAAGCCCTGTTTATTCAGCACACTAAACCACTCTGCACTAAAGTGCAGAGGTTTGATGGGGACTGAAAATCCCTTAAAACTAAGATCAAAGACCGTCATCCTCGCGAAAGCGGGGCTCCACACTTCTTAAAAACACTGGATTCCCGCCTTCGCGGGAATGACGACAAACGAGTAGCACCTGAAAGGCTTGGACTAAAGTCCATAGTTTTTACTAGCGTGCTGAAACGAATATAGACTATACCAATTTGCCAGCAGATTTCAGGCAGTAGGATCATCCAGCCCAGCAATTGATAGCGCTCCCGGCAACAAGGGGAGAGTTCTCCAGACGGGCCAAATCGTTCTGCGCAAAAATTCGTTTTTTCACATTCTCCTCCCCCTGTCGGCAAATCAGTGTATTGGTGTCAGATTCAACTCTCCCCAGAAATCTATAAGGTTAGCCATTGTTCGCGTATACTCTCGATAATCAACCGGTTTTACGACATAAGCATTGCAACCGCGACGATATGCCTCGGCAATATCTAACGGCATCCGTGAGGACGTCAGAATCACCACCGGAACGCCGGCAGTCTGCGGAGTACGGCGGATGGTGGTCAGTACCTCAAAACCATCAATTTTGGGCATTTTCAGATCAAGGATTATCAGTCGGGGAAGACGACCGTCCATCCGGCGACCTTCATCCCATCCCTGTAAGTAGTCCAACGCCTCCTTTCCATCATTGAGCGTGTGAACAGTACAGGAAATGTCAGAACGAGAAAAAGCGAGCAGTGCCAACTCTATATCGTTCGGATCATCATCAATCAACAAAACATCGCAATCGAATAGATTCATTCAGTTCCTCCCCTCTTAAACGGCAGGGAAAAACTGAAACAGGCCCCCTGCCCAAGCTGTGACTCTGCCTTGACCCATCCGCCATGCCGCAAAATAATCCGCCGTACACTCGCCAGACCGATACCGGTCCCGATGAATTCATCGTTTCGATGCAGACGTTGAAAAACATTAAAGAGCTTTTCAGTGTATGCAGGGTCAAATCCGGCTCCGTTGTCACGGATCTTAAAGATAGCTTCTCCGGAGTCTATCTGCGCACTGATCTCAATCTGCGGGTTATCCTCCTTTTCACTATATTTAGCAGCGTTATCGAGCAGGTTGACCACTACCTGCCGCAAAGTCCCGACATCAGCTCTCACCGGCGGAAGTTCACCGATCTGCCACCTGATAACTGGTGATCGGTAGATTTCATCGATTTCAGTGCGCACTTCACGAAAAAGCTGATTCATATCGACCGACACCATCATCACTTCTGTTCGACCGGCACGTGAAAAAGCCAACAGATCATCGATCATCGTGCCCAACTTTTCTGCTGACCCGGAAATTTTCATCAGGTAGTTTCGCGCCCCATCATCGAGCTGCAACCCTTTCCGTTCTTGCAAAATCGCGACGAACCCGGAGATATGCCGCAAAGGGGCTCGTAAATCATGCGAAACAGTCGACGTAAATGCCTCCAGTTCCTGATTACTGATCCGCAAATCGGCCACGACTTCCATCATTTCGGCATTCAGCTTTTCTGCTTCTTTGACCCGTACATCCAGTTGTGCTGTACGCTTCTGAATCTGAACCGCCATAGAGTTGAACGAAAGCGTTAACTGCCCCAGCTCATCATCGGAGTCGACGGCAAGCAAGTTACTGAGCTTCCCTTCGGCCAACTGAGTGGCTGCTGCGGTCAGGTCGGTAAGCGGCTGCACCAGCCGCTTAGCTTGACGGCGAGAAACCACCAGTGCCACGGCAGCGACAACAATAATGCCGAGAGCCAGAAAACCTGCAAAAGCATTGCTGATCAGACGAAGTCTATTTTCTTCACTACGCATCTGCAACGCCAAATCATTCGACAAACCATCAAATATTTCCATAGTTCTGGTCGCCAGCGGAATCGTCTCGGTCGTCATGCGCCGAAGCGCAATATCCAGAGGCCCCTCCTCCCAGATGGAGAATAGTTTCTCTGCATATTTCTGGTAGGCTGTCATTTCATGTAAGATAGTCTCCAGTGAATCGCGCTGGACCGGATTGAGGTGGCTGACTCTCGACCTGATAAACGCGCTCTGCTCTTCAACTTCCCTGAAATGCCGCGAGAAAACTTCTTTCGGATATTTCTGATGGAGATTCACCAGGGTTTCGTCCAAGGCATCTGCACAGGCCATCAACTCTTCCCGCAATCGGATCATCGCCAGATAAAGTTTCGGATTTGCACCACGCAAAACACTCTGTTCCTGTTCGTTGATGAGAACCTTTAACGACAAGAACAGGGTGTTTTCCATCGGCTTCAATAGAGTCTGGTAGGTTATTTGTGCCGGGCGGTTTCCGGGTGTATGGGCAACATCCTCAACCCACCACTGTGATATTTTCAATTCGTAGGCCAGCCTTAACCCTTCGTTGAGAACTGCAACCCTGCCTGGGTTGTCCCAGCTGCGACTAAGTGTTTTGAGCAGAACAGTTGCCGGTTCAACTCGCTCTGTCCACACCCTGCGGCGACGTTTTCTGAACTCGGCGTCATTCAATGCAACCCAGCCTTGCAGATCCGATATCGAGTGCTGGATGCCGCTTCTGACCTTGAGTGCTGCGGCAACCGCCGGGCCCTTTTCGAGCACAAGGGTCCGGATGTTGTTCCGCTGCCAGATCGAAACGAACAAAACGGCACACAGGGACAAGAGGCCGATTCCGGCCAGTTGAAGATGAGAAAACAGGATCCGGCGCCGCAATGTCCCAGGAGTGGGCTGCCCTCTGGTTGCCGACAAAGGTACTTTCTCAGTAGTGTCTACCACTGCCCCGGTCATCATATCCCTTCTTTGCCCTGTAACCAGTCTGGTTTCCCCCGTACCTGAACCAGCAAATCACTTAGTGCCTCATATAACAACCCGGCACGCTGATAAGCATGAGAAGGGAACTTATCGCCTGGATGGTATGCCTTGCGTGGGGGCGCGGCAGCTTCGGCCTGAGAATGTAAGAACACCAGCTCGGCAACCAGCAATGAGGCAACATCGAAAACATCGCTCGGCGTAATACTTTCGGTTTCCAGGGGTTCAAAATCCATCATGTAAAAACCCGATCGTTCCAAAATCTCGCGAACCACCTCCAGGTTTTCGAGTAGTTTTCGATAAACATCTGCCGGCACCTTGCGCCGTTCAAAAGAAACCCCGTCCGGGATCCGGGGCTGGGGGAAAAGTCCCCGCAGGCTGGTAGTATAGGAGAGTGCTCTGGTGATCTCCTGGTAGACATCACTGGGATCGAAGCGTCGCGCCAGCATCGTATTCAACTGCCGATTTGCCTTGATGATAGTTTGAAAAACGTCAGTCGGCGTCATCTTCGGGTTATGGGACCCCTCTGGAACCATTTCAGTAATTCCCATTTGCTGCTTAACCCGCCGCAGTTGTGCCAGGGCCTTTTCAACCACGGCATAGACCTGAACCGGACGGATCTCGCCAGTCGGAGGCTCTAACTCGGAGGCCGCTTCGCGCATCAACGCAAAACTCAGCCGATTGACCTTGGTGAACAGGGTCAACGCCTGAAAATAAACCTCGCGCGGTGCGACCCGTGAGACACGTCCGGCGGGGTGAGGAACCAGCGGCTTGCCCATCTCCAGCCGGATAAGTTCCAGTTCATCACGCAGAACCTGGGTCAGACGATGTACATCGGGCGGGCCGATTCTCTCGAAATCAAGAGCATGAGCCTCTATCACTGTCGACATCCCTGCCCCCGAGAACCCCAGAAGAATAACTATCAGGGCGGCACCAAATCGTAGACCGTGATTCAGCTTCAGAAGGGAAGATGAGAAAGCCTGAGATATTACAGAGGATCTGAGATATGGCCACACTGTCTGATACTCCTTTCTCCGAGTACAATTAGCCAAGAATTCAGGAAGGAAGACCAATTGTCAGGGTCAGTATGATTCAATCCTCTCCAACTTTTCTTTGGCCGGTTCAATCCAGCGGTGTCAGATTGTGTCCGCACCAGAAATCAACAAGACTATTCAGAGTACGGGTGTATTCCCGGTGGTTGACCGGTTTGACAACATAGGCGCTGCAGCCGAGTCGATAAGACCTTTCAATATCAGACGGCAGACGCGATGAGGTCAGAATCACCACCGGCACCTTGTCTATTTTTTCGCTACGACGAATCTCCTTCAGAACCTCAAAACCATCCACCTTGGGCATTTTCAGGTCAAGGATGACCAGCCGCGGTGGACGATCCGGGGAATTCCCGGTCCTGGAACAATCCTGTAAACAGCGTAGAGCCGTCTCGCCATCATCGAACGCCTGAACCCTGGGGGCCAAGTTACTGCGTTCAAAAGCAAGCATCGCCAGTTCGATATCGTTACAATCATCGTCAACCAACAGGACTTCATAGCTTTCATTTTTCATTGCATATCTCCTTGTGGCGCTTTCAAACCAAAACTGAAGCAGGCTCCCTGTCCCGGCACTGACTCCCCTTTGATCCACCCTCCATGTCGCAGAATAATCCGGCGAACACTCGCCAGACCGATACCGGTTCCGGTGAACTCTTCATCCCGATGCAGACGCTGAAAAACGTTGAATAGCTTTTCAGCGTATACCGGGTCGAAGCCGGCCCCATTATCTCGAATAGTAAAAACAACCTCGCCTGAAATATCTTCCGCATCCACCGCAATGTGCGGTTTTTCCTCCTTTGCGCTGTATTTTGCGGCATTATCGAGCAGGTTAATCACGACTTGGCGCAGGGCCGTCACATCGCCTTTCACCTTAGGCAGTAAGCCGACCTGCCAATCGATCGACAACGACTGGTAGTCTTCATCAATTTCCCTGCGGACCTCCTGAAACAACAGATTCATATCCACAGGCGCCATCATCAATTCGTCACGGCCAGCACGTGAAAAAGTGAGTAAATCATCAATCATTTTGCCCATCTTCTCTGCGGAGGATATTATTTTTTTAAGTTGACTTCGGGCTGCGCCGTCAAACCAATCATCTGCGCGATCCTGCAGAACGGAAGCAAAACCGGAGATATGACGTAGTGGTGCACGCAGATCATGGGAAATCGTATAGGCAAAGGCTTCCAGCTCTTTGTTGGTCGCCACGACTTCGTCGGTTTTTAACGCCCGCTCCCGGTGACTCTCTCGCAGATCCTCAGCCAGGTTGAGGATGGCACTATTCAGCTCTTCAACTTCAGATACCCGCTGCTGTAATTCTGCAGTTCTGGTCGCGATGATGCTTTCCAGATTTTGTGCTTTTTCAGCAACCTCTCTTTGCTGCAACTTTATTTCATGAATATCCTGGATAACAACAACCGAAGAAGCACTCTTTTCCAATTGCGGAAGCGGAGCCACAGAGGCCAGTCCCCAAACCGACGTTCCGTCTTTTTTCAAACAGCGAACCGCCCTGGGGGATGATTCTGAATCAGTCTCAGGTAAATGTTGCAGCAAATCTTTACTGATCTGCAGATCCTCTGGATAGGTGATCTGAAACAAATCCAATTTGAGCAACTCGGCAACAGAATAACCGAGCATCCGGCCCATGAACCGATTGGCCCGGGCAATATTGCCATCACTCGTCAAATGCGCAACACCTGCGTGAATATTCTCAAAAGTGTTGCGATATAAAACTTCACTTTTCTGTAAGGCTTTTCTCGCCTGTTCCTGTCGGGTCAGATCAGTTACAATGAAAACCCAGACATCCCCTGCAGCTTGTCCACTAAAGTCGTAATCTAATTGGACATCACGGGTCTGTTGCTGTTTACAGGACAGCTGCAACTGAATATTCTGATGCTCACCGATCCCAATATTGCCCTGAAGCAGGCTCTTCAGTTTCAACAACGGCTCATCATCTACAATCAGATCGACCATAGATCGTCCGATCAACTCGCTGGACTCAAAACCAAGCATGGCCGGGAAAGAGGTATTGCAATAGGAGATCTGCATTCCCTGATCAACTTCGACAATCCCGTGTGGAATCGTCTGTACCAAATGCTGGTACTGCTGAACAGCACAGGCCAGTGCCCCTTCTGTCCTCTTACGTTGTTTGACTTCTTTCTGCAAACTCCGGTTCCACAACCAGAACAGTCCAAAACAAAACAGAAAAACAGCGCCACTGACAATCGCCCAAAAAGCAATTTTCGCCAACGGAACTCCTTGGCCCATTTCAATTTCCAACCATTTTCTACGTATCGCATTGTGTTCTTCAAGGCTCATGTTGCCCAAAGTTCGATTGATGATCGAACGCAGCTCCGGCCAGTCACTTCGTACCCCCATCGCCATATCCGGACTGTCGAAGGGAACCGGAGCAGCCACTTTCAGGTTGCCCCATCCAGCCTGCCGGATATGGTGGGTACCGATAATCAGTTCACCGATATATGCATCCGCTTGACCCGTAGCCAAGGACTCTAAACTGTCTTCAATGGAGTCAACCACAAGTAAATCAAGGTAGGGGTAATCTCTTTCCAGAATGCTATGGACTAGATGCCCCCTGGGGACAACTGTTTTCAAACCAATCAAGTCAGAGATGGAAGTAATTGCATCACTCTCTTCACGAGTGAAAATTACGTAGGGCATTTCAAGGTATGAATCAGTAATCCCCATTTGCTTAAGACGTTCCGGCGAGAACCTGATTGCCGCGACCAGATCGACCCCGGTATGATCGATCAGGCTTTGCAGCGCCTCCGGCCAGGGTGTCGGCGCGGTCAGATATTCAAATTCAATCCCACTGTCACGGGAAACCCTGTCAAGGTAATCGGCGGCAATTCCTAACGGCTGGCCCTCTTCGGAAAAAACCAACGGTGGAAGACTGGCAATCCTTACCCGAACCTTATTATGTTGTGCCAACCAGGAAATTTCTTTCGCGGAAAATTGTCCGGCGACCTTTTCGTCGTAAATAAAACCTGACAGCTTGTCGATTTTTTCAACCTGCCCCAGTTGCTGCAGTAACGTGGCCATATGCAAAAAACGACCAGGGTTGATATGGCCGATTGCAACCAGATCCGGCTGGATCAATTTGATCGTTTCTGCGGCTTCAAACAAAAGATGTTCCCGGCTTTTTTGCTGCGAGTATTTATTCAGGATCAGATCGACGATCTCTTCAGGATGAGCCAGTGCATATTCCCACCCTTTCAGAGATGCTTCCCGAAAAACCCTGACCCGCCGTGGATGTTCACTGAGTTCTCGCTCGCTGGTAAAAAGGATATCACCGTAAAAATCGGTGCCATAACTGATAGGGTTAATAATCGTAAAAGGAACCTGTCGCTGCTTAAGATAAAATGGCTCATTGGTCAAGTATCCAGAAAACAGGTCAGTTTCGCCATTGATCAATGAAGCGATCTGAAACGACGTCGCCTGCCAAGTGATATCATTCGGCTCAATACCTTCCTGCAACAGCATGGCATGCAGTTCGGCATCTGTGTCCCCAAAAGACATCACTCGCTTGCCGACCATATCTTTTGCTGTGTTGATATGGCTCTTCTGCAGGGCTATCGCTACCGTAGGAGAATGTTGAAATATTGCCGCCAGCGCAACCAGAGGGGCTCCCAGCAATCGTCTGGTTAGCAGATTGGCTCCCTCGATTGCGTAGGTCGCGCCGCCAGTCAGCAGTGTATCGGCAGGCCTTTCAGGACCAGGTTTTCTTGCCACGATCTCTACTTCAAGACCGACGTCTCGGTAGTAGCCCTGTTCAAGCGCGGCGTAATAGCCGGCAAACTGAAACTGATGCTTCCACTTCAACTGCAGAGTGACCTTTTTATGCTTTGCGTCAAACGCTGGATGGTCTGCACGGGCAACCCCAGTCATACAGACGCAGCAGACCAATATGAGCAAAAAGAGGAACTTCATTCGTTCTCCTTTGATGACTTGGCTCTTCACCTAAACAACCAGCTCCTGCCACTGTCCATCAACACCCCTGAACGAATTATCAGGTTATGGGATCCATATCAGCACCGCACAACGGACACCTAGGCTCTGCTCTGTCAATCGACTGCAGAGCATTTTCTACGGCATTCAAACCCTGCCTGATTGCTGATAATCCCGCTTGCAACTGCGGGATTCGCGGTCGTGCGGTCGGCTTTGGCGCACTCTCTACCACGGGCAAACTGCTGAGTTCCATATCCAATGTTTTGTCCAGACAGCGGACAATCGCCGAACGACTGGCAACCAGCGGGCGTAACTGCAGGCCGGTCAATAGTTCAACATGTTCGCGCAGCAGCATATCGGACGGGTCAGCCATCGCGATGGTCAAACAACGTCCTTCCAGTTTGAGTGGCAGCAGATGCCCCCGCTGACAGAATTCCAGGGGAAGAAAATCGATCATTTCCAGCGTCGGCGGTTCGGCTTTCAGGTCAGCGAGGGGCAGGTTGAGCTGGGTCTGAAACGCCTGCAGCAGTTTTTTTTCACTGATGATGTCGAGTCGCAGCAGGGCGTCGAGGAAGGGTTCGTTTTCATTCTGTTCATGCTTGACCTGCTGCAGGTGCTGCTCATTGAGTAATTCGGCATTTTGCAGCAGGTTGGTCAGAGCTTCGCGGTTGTCGTGCAGGAGTGTCGATATGTCCTTCAGTTTGGCCCACTGCCGCTGATTAACTTCACGCAGGCGAGTGTTTTCCAGTTGCAACTGGTACTGCTTGAAGGCCAATCGGGCGGTTAGCCGCAGGTCGTCATCATTCCACGGCTTGGTAATAAACTTGAAAACACCGACCTCTTCGATGACCTTCATCACGGCGCCGATATCGGCAAAACCGGTGAGCATGATCCGCTGAATGTCGGGCCAACGCTGCTTCACTTCAAACAGAAACTCAGCCCCGCTCATCCCCGGCATACGATGATCGGAGATCACCAACTGCACGGTCTCACCTTCCAGCAGCTGCAACGCCTGCCGGGCATCGGTCGCGGTGAGGATTTCGCAGGGTTCATCAAGAAAAACCCGGCGCAGCGATTTAACCACCGAAGGCTCATCATCAACTAACAGGATCCTGAATGAACTGTAGACACATTGTGGTTCCGTGCTGTCGTAGCAGGTGCGCTCTATAGAGTTTTGATACATTGCGCGAAACAACTCGGCATAACGACTCATACGACATCCTCCAGTTCTGTTTTGGGGCCGATTACAGCCAGGAGGCTGTCCGAGAATATGGGCCGAAGCGAAAAGTCAGAAGTTTGAGAACAGATTTTGGCTCGTTTGAGAGCTCATAGCCGTAGCTATGGGCCGAAAAGGAGCTGAAATATGGACCAAACAGCTGGCTTTGCAGCCGGTCATGTATTCTCGGACAGCCACCTAGATCTTATTCAGCATTCTCCATCTTGCTCCGATCGATCAGCACCGAAATTTCCCGTTCAAATGGATCGATCGTCAGGCAACGCTTTACCGCCGCAATAGCCGCTGCATCAAAAACTGTTCCTTGTTTCAGCATCATAATCCCTGTGCCACTGTACAAATCATGACGCAACTGCATACCGACCTCAAGCTCTTTAGGATTGACTTTGGTCTCGAAAATTTCTGCTGAGATATCAAGATGGCCATAAACTTCACGGGCTCCCTCTTCAAGCGAAAGGCGCAAGTCGGGATCGAGAGCCCTCCCCCACTGGGGGGCAAGTGCTTCAAGCGACGAATCCAGCGCATCAGTTTCCGGGTACTGAAGCAACAAGCGTTCAAACATATCTGCAGCGCAAATCAGCCGGGCACCAAGCGGAATAGCTTCACCCTTGAGTTTGTCAGGAAAACCCCGGCCATCAAAAGATTCATGATGATGGCGGATCAACACACCGATATCACGCAAGGCGGGAACCGTATCGATTGCAGCCTGACCGCGAATAACATGGCTGCGATACTCCTTGAGTTCCTTCTTGTCAAGATCCTCAAGCGACTTCACCAGCAAACTGTCGGACATGGCGATTTTGCCGATGTCATGCAACAATCCGGCGGAACGATACTTGTCGCTTTCCGCTATCGGGATCTCCAGTTTGGCGGCCATGGCGGTGACCAGTTCCGCGACATTACGACTGTGACCGGGGGCCCGCCGATCACGCATTTCGATCAACCCTGCAAGCGCTTCGATGGTTTCGTCAAAACTGCTGCGCAACTGTTGGTTGCTTTCGGCCAAGGCATCACTTTTTGCCCGGATCTGTGAGGTCTGATCGAGTACCCGCTGTTTGAGCCTCGAATTCCACTCCTGCAGTTCGTTATTCTGCTTGGTAACCAGGGCATTCAGCCGCACGTTTTCTGCCACCAACCAGAAACCATGGGCTGCCTCAGCCACCACCTGCAGCAGTTCCTCATCTTTCCAGGGTTTAGTCAGATAACGGAACACCGCGCCCTGGTTGATCGCCGAAATCGAAGCCTCAATATCGGCATAGCCGGTCAATAGAATCCGTACCGCATCCGGGGTCAGTTCTCGCGCCCGGGCAAGAAACTCAACACCGGTCATCCCCGGCATCCGTTGATCGGAAATAATCACGCCGAAATCCGACTGTTCTTCCAGCAGAAGCACAGCGTCCGCTCCAGATTCAACGGTAAAGACGTCGTACTGGTCATACTCCATCAACAGCCGCCGCAGCGCTTTGGTGATATTGACTTCATCATCGACCAGCAGGATCTTAATCGTAACATCGGCTGGGATACCGCTACTCATACTGAGCTCCTCCTGTGGCGTTACCTGCAGCTATCAGCAAATCTGAAAACTGCACAGTCCCCCCCCCGAGGTTAAATCACTCCGGGATCAACACCAGCACCATCCCCTGAGTGAGGGTTTCATGCAGGCGTCTGACCTCTGCCCGATATTTCCGGGCATGGACTGTCAACTGCGCCTTCGGCGCACGCTCGGTTTCCAGCCGGTCAATCAACGCGTTGATCGCCACCGAAAAAACCTCACGCCGATCATTGCCCAAGGGTCCGATACCACCAAAAGGGAACAGTTCACAGGCATAATCATTACACTGGACAATCATCTGCTCAGGATCGATACCGAACACCACCACCGGCAACACATCAAGTACGCCTTGTGATATCTGCAAGACGCGGTTACGGATTTCCAGAGCCTCGGTTCGCTTTACCACCAGCTGTTCGAGGTTTTCGTTGATCTCTTCGAGCTGCTGATTCTTTTTCTGCAGTTCCTCGTTTAAACGGTTGTTCTGCCTCTGCAGTTCCTGATGCTGCAGGGCGGCCGAAATCGCGGACTTCAGCTCATCATCGTTCCAGGGTTTGGGAATGAACTTGTAGATCTGCCCCAGGTTGATTGCTTCCACGACGGCTGCAGTGTCAGCATAACCGGAGAGCACAATCCGGATAGTTTCAGGCCATTTCTCACAGACCTGAGACAGAAATTCAACGCCGTTCATCCCCGGCATTCGATAATCGGACACCCCCAGGCGAATATCCTTTTCCTCTTCAAGGGCCTGCAATCCCTCTTCTCCCGATTCTGCGATTATGATGTCATAATCATCCTCATCCATGAATAAACGTCGCAGTGCCTTGAGAACGTTTCGCTCATCGTCGACACAGAGGATTTTGATCATTTCAGCCATTATTCTTTTCCCTCCCTCTGCAGTGGCAGCCTTATCGTAAAGGTCGTCCCATGCCCTTCGCTACTCTCAATCTCGATATCACCATGATGCGCCTTGATGATTTCGTAGCTGATGCTCATTCCAAGTCCGGTCCCCTGACCGACCTCTTTAGTGGTAAAGAAGGGTTCAAAAATCCGGCTTCGAAGCGCCTCCGGAATTCCTGAACCATTATCACTAATGGCAACCTTGAGCCAGCCACCCTCTTGCCAAGTGTGAATTCTGATGACTCCATTCTTTTCGATAGCCTGTGCTGCATTGACCAGAATATTAAGAAACACCTGGTTTAATTGCTGCGGAAAACAGGATAACGGCGGGATTTGGCCGAAATCCTTTTCCACCGTCGCCTTATATTTGATCTCATTCCAGGCGATCGCCAAGGTACTTTCCAGGCATTCGTTGATATCGACTTCGCTGAACGAGGTCTGATCAACGCGGGAAAAACTCTTCAAGTTCTGGACAATTTCACGTACCCGCTCAGCGCCTTCGGTCGATTCAGCAATCAGATCCTGAATATCTTCGAGCACATAATTGATCTTCAGCTTCTTCCGAACTGCCTGCATCTGCGCCTGAGTTTCCGCGTCGGCCTGTTGCTCTATCCAGTCTTCCAGCTGTTTTTGATAAGTTGTCAGTTTTGCCTGGTAACGCCCCAGTGAACTCAGATTGCTGCTGATAAAACCCATCGGATTGTTGATTTCATGGGCAACCCCGGCGGCCAGTTGACCGACAGAAGCCATTTTTTCCTGCTGTAAAATCTGTGACTGGGTCGCTTTGAGCTGCTGATAAGTTCCATCAAGCTCATTGGCCATCTTGCGGGTTTTTGCCAATGCCAGGCCAAGGCGGGAGTAGAGTTCACTGATAGTGATCGCCAGCGATCCAAACTCAACATGCTCGGAAAGTTTGGCCAGTTTTTCTGTTTCAGCCTGCAACGAAGCTTCGATTTGCTGATCGTTTTCATCGGGGATTGCCAACTGTGCGGTGACGGTTTCAAGCATTACCAGCCCACGCATACTCCGGTGGACCATGATCATTCCAAATGCTGCAGCAAAGATACTGCCGAAAACAATAAACAGAGTCAGCGGCCGCTGGCTTTCTGCCAGGGGGGCCAGTGCCTCTGCCACCGGCTGCTGGGCCGCGACAATCCAGTCGGTGCCCGCGACCGGATGAAAGGCAACAAACATCGCGACCCCTTTCGAATTTACCGTCTCTGCAGCCCCTTCGAACCCCTCAATCGCAGCATCGAACATCAGGTTGGCCCCAAGCGGAACATCCCGTGTCAGAATCCGTTTTTCATCCGGGTGCAGAATCATCATGCGGGATTTATTAAACACGTAAAGGTAGCCGGTTTCACCGATTTTCTGTGTACGAATCTGCTTCAGGTCGGGATCTTCAAGCAGCCGTATCGAGCCGCCGAGCAGCCCGAGGGGACGATTATCCCGGGAGATCAGATAGGCCGTAAAGGTGATGACCACTTTCCCGGTTCGCGATGAGCGATAGGGGACAGAGATCACACCACGCCTTTCGCCCATGGTCTGTTGAAAATAGGGGCGGAAGGAATAGTTCTTACCCCTTTTTTCCGGATGTGCCGGATGATCTGAGCGCAACACACCCTTCTCGTCCAAAACAAAAAAACCGTTTTCAAATGAGTTAAAATCTCGGCCATGATCTTCAAGGTAAGATTCAATCCAGAGATAATCTTTTATGCCCAGAGCATCACTCGGTAGCATCGTACCGATATGTTGGAGCATTGCCTCCTGCTGCCGCAGATAATCGGACAAAGTTTTGGCATTCTCGTGGGCAACAGAATTGAGGGTCTCAAACACGGAAGTGCGGAACGCATTTTCAAAATACTGGAGAAAAAACAGACCGCTGCCACCGAGGGAGACCACCACGGTCACCACCAAAATCAGCATGGTTTTCAACCTGAGAGTCATCTTCATGCGTCTTCGACCTTCTCAGGATTTGCCTTGAGCGGCAAACGAATGGTAAAGGTGCTCCCTTCCCCGACAACGCTGGCAACCTTAATTTCTCCACCCTGTTCCTGAATGATTTCGTAGGAAATACTCATTCCCAACCCGGTCCCTTTACCAACCTCCTTGGTGGTAAAAAATGGTTCGAAGATGCGGGTCTGGGACTTTTCAGGGATACCGCAGCCGGTATCGCTGATTGCAATAAATATATCGTCCTGCTCATGCCAGGTACGGATCGTAACAATGCCCTTCTCTTTTATCGCCTGGGCAGCATTGACCAGCATGTTCAGAAACACCTGATTAAGTTTCTGTGGATAGCAATGAAGCCTCGGCAATGAACCAAAATCCTTCTCGAGAGTCGCTTTGTACTTCAATTCATTCCAGGCAATGCTGATAGTACTTTCCAGGCACTGGTTGATGTCTGCTTCCTGTTCATGGTCTTGATCGAGGCGTGAGAAAGTTTTCAGGTTCTGCACAATTGCTTTGACCCGATCCGCGCCGTCAAGAGATTCTTCAATCAAGTCACGACTGTCTTCGAGCAGATAATCTATCTTTAATTTTTTGCGTTCAGCTATGATGTTCTGCTGGCCTTCTTCCGCCACGTGTTCGCTGATGGCTACCTGCTGATGCTCCAGAAAATGATTCATCCGGTCAAAATATTTTCCCAAGGTTCCAAGATTGCTGGTAATGAAGCCCATCGGGTTATTGATTTCATGCGCAACACCAGCCGCCAACTGACCGATCGAGGCCATCTTTTCCTGCTGCAGTATCTGCACCTGGCTGTTCTTTAGTTGTTTGTATGCATCCGCCAGTTCCAGGTTCTTCACTTCCATCGCATCGTTGACCTGGCGTAGTTCCTCATTGAGCTTTGAGGCTTGATCGAAGGCCTTGTTCCTGGCCAGTTCGGCCTGAATCCGCGCACTGTTCTCCTGAAACAGCAGAATGAATCCACTCAACTGTTTGTCGGTATCCAGCAACGGGCTGCACGACATAGCCATCGGGAACTGTTCACCTTGACAATTGACCAGAAATACATCTGCGGTGTAATTCTGCAAGACGGACTGTTGCTGAGAGAACCAATCCTGCTTACCTTCCCGCAGATTGATCAGTTCCTGAATCTTGTATACAAGCAGATGCTCCTCTTTAAAGCCGAGAACCTCGCAAGTGGCTCGATTGACACTGACGACCGCTCCGAAAGGGTCGGAGACAATCAGCAGATCATGCATCGACTGCACCAGCATGTCGTAGTAATCGCGCGACACCGTTGTCTGTTCAAGGGCTTCACGCATCTGGTTAAAGGCATCGACCAGAACACCTACCTCATCGCTGGACTGCAGGTCGATCGCCTCTGTGCGTCGTCCGCTGGCGATCGCCTGCACCGATCGGGTCAAAAGCTGCAGCGGCCGGGTATACCGGGACACCAGAAACGGGATCAGCAGCGCGCAGATGAGCAGAGAACCGAGCGAGGCATAGATAATGGTGTTGCGCAAATGGTGTATAGTGGCGTAGGCTTCTTTCATCGAAAAGCCGATACGAAATCCACCCCAGTGTTTTCCCTTAATAAAAACCGGAGCAGAGAGATCCCACATAAGCACACCGGTGTCCCGGGGATAAACCTGCTTTAAAACCGGGTCTTCGCCACCCTTAAACCTGGCTGCGGCAAGCCCGACCGGATCGTTGAAAATCCGCTTGGTACGGTTTCCCACCCGATCCGCATCCGGGTCGCCGACCAAGGGTTTTGAGTAAACACGGTTGTGGGTCGGTAAGTAGCCGTTCCGGTCAACCAAAACAGCAAAAACCACCATACTGTCGGCAAGAAAAGTATCCTCAATCGCCTGAATGTGTTTGTCGAAATACTGATCATACTTAGTGTGATACTTGGGGATCTTCGCGCCGGACAAGGGTCCATCAGTGATCAGCTGGTAATCTTCATCAAAAATTTCCTTCAGGGTCAGGTGACCACCGACAACCGTTTCTTCAAGGAATTGACTGAAGGTCTGAGCCCCAGTCATTGCCATCAAGCGTCCCCTGGCAAACAGCTCCTGCTCAAGGGCCTGCTTGCGACTTTCAATCAGGTACCAGCTGAGTACTCCAAAAATGAGCGCCAGACAGACCACCAGCGTTAAAGTTATTTTCAGACTGATTCGCCTGTTCACCATATTCAGTATCTGCAAATCAGCCCTCCACCAAACCTGCTGAAGTCTCAAGGTCTCGCTCTAATGGGAAGGTCAGGGTGAAACAAGTCCCCTCGCCGACCTCTGTTTGAACCTGGATCTCCCCGCCATGTTTCTTGATGATTTCGTAACTGATACTCATCCCCAGACCGGTTCCTTTACCAACCTCCTTAGTCGTAAAAAAAGGTTCGAAAATCCGGGCAAGATTCTCCTCAGCGATACCACTGCCGTTATCCTGAATACTGACAATGATGTTTTTCTCATCATACCGGCTGCTGATTTTGATCCGGCCATCTTTATCGATCGCTTGAGCGGCATTCACCAGGATATTCGTAAACACCTGAGTCAATTCCTGAGGGTTACAAACCAGCTCTGGAATTTCAGCAAAATCTTTTTCCAGTGTCGCCTTGTACTTGATCTCATTCCAGACGATCGCAACAGTACTCTCGAGACATTCGTTTAAATCTGTTGACTGTTCACCCTCTTGATCGACCCGGGAAAATGTTTTCAAATTCTGAACGATCTTACGCACCCGTTCGGAGCCGTCGAGAGATTCCTCAATCAGGTCGGCAGTGTCTTCCAGCAAAAAATCAAGTTTGATCTTTTTCCGCTCAACCTGCAAATTGTCCCAAGCCGGGCTGCCTTGCAGAGATTTTTCCAGCAGCCCGACGTAACCAGCCAGCCGCTTGGTGTATTTATCCAGAGTGCGCAGGTTGCTGCTGACAAAACCGATCGGGTTGTTGATTTCATGGGCAACCCCGGCCGCCAGTTGACCGATCGAGGCCATTTTTTCCCGCTGCAGCATCTGTGACTGGGTGGCTTTCAATTTTTGGTAGGCGCTGTCCAGCTCTTGTCTTTGCAAGTCGATCTCGGCATTTTGAAACTCGAGTGTCGCTGACAATTGTGTTGCTTGGGCGACGGTCTGCTGTAACTCTTCTTCGGCCTGCTTACGCTCAGTGATATCTTCCTTGATTGCCAGAAAATGAGTAATGTTGCCCTGCTGATCGAGGATCGGTGAAATTGAGGCGAGTTCCCAGAAAAAATCGCCATTTTTTTTGCGGTTATGAAATTCTCCCCGCCACAATTTTCCAGCAGCCAGGGTCCGCCACATTTGTCTATAATCGGTGAACCCATCGTCCCCTTTTAAAACCCGTGGATTCTGACCAAGAACCTCTTGCCGGCTATAGCCGGTCAATTCGCAAAAGCGCGGATTGACGTAAATAATCGCCCCGGTCGGATCGGTTATAACGATGGACGCGGGATTTTGCTCGATCGCCCGCAACAATACTAACGGGTCAATCTGCGGCATTCCTTTACCGAGCAAGCTATTCTGTCTATCTTCGTTCATCTACATCCTCATCAGGAGAGAAACTCGTCACGATTCTCTTCAAAAACACTTTTGAATTCTTCCAGAAGTCCAGCCAGGTTGTCAGCATCAAGGTTCAAGTGCTTTGCCCCGGGCAATGTTTCCAAGTCAATCTCTTGCGGGGCACCTAAAAGACCGAATAGCGCTGGAAACTCACTGGCAATATTGACCAGACAGATCAGACTGATGATGTTCTGATCTTCAATCCCGGAAAGCTCAACATCAAAATGATGCAGGGCAACCAACGACAGGGGCTCACTCAGTTGCCAGTGTTCCAAAACTGCAGCGCCTATTTCGGCGTGGGTGGCCCCAAACGCAGCCAGTTCACGTGCAGCGAGTGTTCGGTCCTCGGACGTGACCATCTCTGATATCAGCTTTTTTTTCTCGGAACTCTGATTATTAATCACCACCTTACCGATATGGCGGAACAGCCCGGCCATAAAAGCCTCTTCGGGATCAGCTAGATGTAGTTTACGCGCCAAAAAGCGGCTACCCAGAGCGCAAACCATCGAGTCTTCCCAAAGCATCTGCTCAACCTTGCCGAACGATTGGTGCATGCCACGCAGGCTTGCCGCCAGCACCAGATTCTTCAACGTTCGTTCGCCAAGAATGACAATTGCCGTAGAGAGAGTCGTCACCTGCCTTGACATGCTGTAAAAAGATGAATTTGCAATTTTCAGTACCCGCGCAGATACAGCGGTGTCCTTAGAAATCACTTTGGCGAGTTGGCTTGCTGAGGTTTCCGGAGAATTGATCAGTTCAATCATCTGTGATGCCACAAGTGGCATGGTCGGCAATTTATCCAAATCGAAATTAATAGTCTGAAACTTTCCGGACATAAATTCCTCCTTGAAAAGCATAAAGATTTCCTTTGCCACCGTTCAATCTTAGCAAACAATAATCTTATTGCTTTCAAAATCTGAAAAATCCCTCGTTAAGATCGATGGCACCCTTAGTCGCGGTAGGGATACCGGTTCCCCGGGCCCCTACCGCGACTGATAAAAACTATACCCTCCTACCGCCAATTGTCATTGAAATGAATTCGTGGCTGGACCGTGGAAACAGATGCCTCTTAGCATTTTTTTTGCCGAAATCGATTTTGCTGCACGCGCAGAAAGGACAAGATGGCTAAGCAAAAACTTCAGTGTTAGAATAAAAGACGGTTATGGTTATTTTCCTCTCTCCAGGAGTCCTCGGCATGGGTATTATCCACCTTCGCGAGACCGAGCCGTTCAATCACCTGCCGGAAGCCCTGTTTCAGGAGCTCCGCGAGAGTGCGATCAAAAAAGTATTCGCCGCGAACAGCCATATCTTCAAACAGAACGATCCACCGACCGGCTTTTTGTATGTCATCTCTGCAGGGATGATCGAAATTACTGCAGCAACGCCGGGTGGTGACGAGATGGTGGTCGACTACCGTAAAGAGGGACATTTTCTCGGCGGCACACCGATCTTCACCGGCGAACCCTATACCGGCGGAGCCCGAACGGTGACCGAAACCAGTTGTTTTCTGATTCCGCAAGCTGCATTGAAAAAAGCGGCCCACGACTACCCGCAGGTCAGTGAATACTTTACCAGCGTCGTCCTGACACGAGTTCGCAGCCTGTACGCCGAAATTGTCAAGGAACACACCAGTAATGCGATCACCCAGATGGAAGCCTACCCGTTCAAAAAACGGCTGTCCGAAATCATGTCGTCGCCGGTGGAAACCTGCCCGCCCGACAGCAGCGCCAGAGAGATTGCCCGCCTGATGGCCGAAAAAGAGGTCGGCTCACTGCTGGTTGTCGAAAATACATCGGTGCCGGTCGGCATCATCACCGAGCGCGATCTGATCGAAAGGGTCTTAAGCCCCGACGCTATCAATTACCACGATATCACCGCTGCCGAAATCATGACCCCGCACCCCCATTTTGTTACTCCGGAAACCTACATGTATGAAGCGATGACCTACCTTACCGCCCATCAGCTGCGGCATCTGCCGGTGGTCGACAACGGTCAGCTGGTCGGCATCGTCACCCTGCGCGACCTGACGCGTTACCGCAGCCCGAAAGCGATGCTGCTGGTCGGCTCGGTCGGTGCGGAAACAACCCTAGAAGGGCTGGCCGCAATCAAAAAAGAGATTCTCACGGTCGCCCGCACCCTGCTGACCGAAGCCCATTCGACCCCGGAAGTGATGGAGATCGTTTCCTACATCCAGCACAGCATCATCAAAAAGACCTACCGGATCTGCTTCCAGCAGATGCTCGACGAAGGCTACCGACGACCGACCATCCGCCACTGTTTTCTGCTGCTGGGCTCCGGCGGGCGGCGCGAGATGCTGCTCAACCCCGACCAGAACAACGGCTTTATCTTTGCGGATGTCGGTGATGAACGACTCGCGGAAATTGAGGATTTCTTCGTGCCCTTCAGCGAAAAGCTGGTGGCAGCGCTGCAGCGGGTCGGCTACCCGCGCTGCGCGGGACAGGTGATGGCCAGCAACCCGTTGTGGCGAGGACGACTGAGCGACTGGCGCAGGCGGGTCCATGATTGGGTGCAGAACCCGGACTCGCAGAAGGTCAGCAACGCGTCGATCTTCTTTGACTTTGTTCCGCTGGATGGGGATTCGAACCTTGCCCAGTCGCTGCATGAGATCGTCTTTGCCGAGATTCGCGAATTTACCGGGCTCCTTTGTCGGCTGTTGGCCCGCGATCTGCGTGATAAAGTCCCGCTCGGCATGCTCGGTCGGTTTCTGCTGGAAAAATCAGGGGAACAGAAAGGCTTGCTCTCTGTCAAACAGGGCGGCAGTCTCTACATTGTCGATTGCATCCGTATGTTTGCACTGGAAAAAGGCCTGCCGGAGACGACAACCCTCGATCGGCTCAGCAGCCTGGTCGAGCGCAAGGTTTTTACCGCGGAAACCGCAGAACATATCAAGGCCGCCTTGGAAGCATTGAACTTCTTACACCTGCGAAACGAAATCCAGCAACTTGAAAACGATCAAAGACCGGACCACTTTCTCGATCCGCAGCAACTCTCCAAAAGCGAACAGGAGCTTTTGAAAGAATCATTCCACGCCGTCAGCAAACTGCAGGATGCCACCAGGCGACATTTTGCCAAGGCGTACCTCTGATGTGGCGGCTAGCGGTTCTGGGCATCGTTCTGTTCGGCCTTTCCGCCTGCATCGAACTCGACTACTATCTGCATTCGGTCACCGGGCATTTGGAAGTCCTCAGCAAACGACAGACGATCAGCTCTTTGCTGGCAAAAAAATCTACCTCTGTCGAACTGCAGGAACAACTCGAACTGATCTCCTCAATCCGAAATTTTGCCAGCCAGCGCCTGCTGCTTCCCGACAACGGCAGCTACCGAAGCTATGTTGAGCTTGACCGGCCTTACGTCGTCTGGAATGTCGTCGCCACGCCGGAGTTTTCTCTGGAACCGCTGCGATGGAACTTTCCGATTGTCGGCGCGGTCAGCTATCGCGGCTATTTTGAGAAGGCCAAGGCGCAAAAGTTTGCCGACAGTCTCGCCGAAGAAGATTTCGACACCATCATTACCGGCGTTCCGGCCTATTCGACCCTCAGCTGGTTTGATGATCCGGTGCTCAGCACCTTCAGCGACTGGCCCGGACCCTCGGTCGCGAAACTGATTTTTCACGAGTTGGCCCACCAAAAACTGTACATTCCGGATGACACCAGCTTCAATGAGTCGTTTGCCAGCAGCGTAGCGCAGATCGGCATTAAACTCTGGCTGCAGAAAATGAACGATCCGGCCCTGCAAAGCAGCTATCAGCGGCAGACCGTGCGCCAGCAACAGTTTCACCAACTGTTACAAACCACCAGGAAAGAGTTGACGGCTCTCTACCGCCGCGACATCCCCGAGCAACAGATGCGCAAAGAGAAACAATTGGTTTTTTCCGGCATGCAAAAAAGCTATCAGAAACTGCGGAAAGACTGGCAGGGCTATTCGGGATATGACAACTGGTTCCGCCAGCTCAACAACGCCCGCTTCGCCTCGATCGACAATTACCACCGTTGGTTACCGGCATTTCAGCTGGCGAAGGAGCAGGAAGGTCACAGCCTGGAGCGCTACTACCGGCGTTGCGCAGCGATCGCAAATCTTCCGGAGAATGAACGGCACCAACTCCTCGACCGGCTGGCTGACAATTATCGGACGAGGGTTGCAAGCAAAGAGCAGACACGATGAGCCTCAGCTTTGGCACGGTGATTATTGCGGATATTCCTGAATCTGCCTGTATCCTGCAGGTCAGAACAATTTCCAGCCGTAGACCAGGGTCAACACCAGGGTGTAGAGAGTGATGGCGTAATACCAGCGGCCGGCAAATTTAGGAGTCTTGATCGGGGCAACGTTGAGAGCGGAGAGAGCCATCAGCAGGGCATAGAGAGCCGGGCCGAAGACCGCAGGAGAGACCAGGTCCTCGAACAGGAACAGAAAGGCCAGGATAATAACATTGTTGTCGAGCGCCAAGCCCCAGTAGGTCGATTTATCCACCAGGCCGAAGACATTGAAATAGCTCAAACGGATCACGCCGATTGCAACAATGACAAAGGCTCCGGGAATGTACCAGGGACTGAAATCACCATAGCTCAACAGGATGACCGCGGGAAAGACACCGAAACTGACAATATCGATCAACGAGTCGAGCTGGGCACCGAACTCTCCTTGCTCCTTGGTTCGACCTTTCATCTTGCGGGCGATAATGCCATCGCTCCAGTCGAAAAAGACCGCCCAGAGCAAGCCGATCATTGCGGCTGAAAAGTTGCCCAGAAAAGCATAATAGATGCCGAGCATTGCAGCAAGGAGACCGGCCAGCGAGCAAATGTTCGGCAGATCCTTCGCGTAGCAGAGGATGGCCCGGGGAGTCGCAGGGTTGTTCGGTGATGCGCTCATGATATTTTCTTCGAACCAACTATTGCAGCCAAAGCCTCGGCCACAATGCTGTTTTCGGTCTTGGTACGGCTGGCAATGCGGATGTAGCGGTCAGATTCAGGCATGGTCTTGCCCTGACAGTGTTTGATGTAGATATTGTGCTCGACAAATAGCCTGCGGGCCACTTCGGGGCCGGCAGAAGCATGGTCGGGGAGGCGGCAGAAGATATAGTTGGCGTCAGGCCGATAGACCTTCAGTCCGCTGATGGCACAGAGCTCCTGATAGAATTGATCTCGATCCGCCCGGACCAGATCGCAACTGGCGAGGAACTCCTCTTGATACTCAGGGGCATGCACCAGAAAGGTTTCAGCAAAACCGTTGAGGTTCCAGATGTGCAGCCCCTGACGAACCTGCTCGGCAAATTGTGCATTGGCTGTCAGCATATAGCCGATGCGCAGACCGCAGATCCCGTAGGCCTTACTCATACTCTTGAAGATCGCTAGATTCGGATAGCTGGCGATATCCCTTTCCAGGGTTTCCCGATCACGATCGGCGGCAAAATCAATGAAAGATTCATCGACGATGAGCATGCAGTCGTGCGCGGCCAGCTTCTCCAGCAGGCGGATAAGATCAGCTTTAGGCACCAGCAGAGAGGTCGGATTGTTCGGCGAGACCACCACCGCAACGTCGGCCCGACAGCGGATCGCCTCTGCCGCAAACTTATCCACGTCCAATTGGAAGGAAGGCGCATCAAGCGCAAACTCAACAACGTTTTCTGTCGGTGCTGCGTTGGCGTATTCATTGAACGACGGAACCGGAACAATCAGCTTCCTGGCGAGATGGCCGGAGACGATCTTGATCAGCTCTGCGGCTCCATTGCCCACCACAATCCGTTCCGGCGGTTGATCGATGAGGGTGCCCACTAGCCCGGCCAGGACATTCTGCGCCACGGGATAGTTCAGCACCAGTTCATGGATTTGGCTGGTCAACTGTTTAAAAAAACGCTCGGGCGGAAAATAGAGATTATACAGGTAGGCGTGGTCGATAAAATCATGACGCCAATAGCCGCCATGCTGGCTTTCAATTGCTGCAAATTGCTGCTCTCTGGCAGCACAATCCTGATCTGTCATTTATTTGTTGCCTTCGTTAAGCGCTATCAGAAACGGATCTCAGAACCAAATTTTCTGTCCGTAAGCGGGCGGGTCAATCAGATGTAGCTAAGGGTGAGAAGGGTGCCGTCGGATTTTTCCCGATAACGGTATTCTTGATCTCAGCCATATTTCGAACGGCAATCGGAGCAATCTTCTGAACCAGCGGTCGAAGTTGCTGCGCGGCAACTTGGAACGGGGCCGGGGCAGGAAACATTTTCTCCGCCGCGCTCAGATCCTCAAGGGTGTCGATCTCATACCAGCGGTCGGCCTTAAAGAAGACCGGCGCAACTGTGAGATTCTCCTCAGCGACCAGCTCGGCAAAAACAGACTCGTAATATCCATTCACCTTCTTGGCGGAAATGTGTCGATCCAGTCGTTCCCAGATCGCCTGCCAAGTGCGACGGGAGAAGCTGTAGATGTTTACGGTCTTGAAATGAGCGGCGTCATTGCGACTCACATTGCCGAGCCAAAGACCAGCGAGTTGTTGCCGCTCATTAAGCGTCACCGTCGTGCCGTTCATCCACGGCAGCAGTTTGGAGACAGCAATCCGGTCAGGTCGGAGCATCGGCTTAAGCAGCTCCGGGTGAAACACCAAATCGCTTTCAATCAGGAGAAAAGGTTCGTCAATCACCTTTCCGGCAAGCCACAACGAGTAGATATTGTTGGTTGTTTTATAGCGTGGGCTGTGGATATAGGTTATTTCAATATCCGCATAGCGGTTGCCAAGATAGTCCTGAATAACTTCCGACAGGTGGCCTGTGACAACCACCAGACGCTTGAACTTGTGACTGCGCAGGGAGCGGATCAACCTTTCGAGGATGGGGATTCCATTGACTTCGACAAGACATTTGGGTGATGAATCCGTTAACGGAGAGAGTCGACTCCCCATCCCGGCGGCCAGCAATAAAGCGGTTTTTACCGGGGTACCATCTTCTGAAAGGTCACTATACATTAACACTCCTGGTATCGCCTGAAGTAATCAGGGAAATGGGGGGAGAGCCCTGTCTCGGTGGAGAAACTACCACCTTTGCTCTGATGAAAAATAAATATCATGAGCTTGCAGACAGGCTGAAACTGCACCAAAACATAGCGCGAAAAAAATACTATGCATGGCGTCTGAACGGATAAAAATGGATGAATAGGTGTGTGTGTTTTGTGGAAAGAGGCCATCGACGTCGGAGAATGCATTCCAGACTCCGCAATGGCCAACACCTCAGAATGCAACATCTCTTCATACTAGTCAAGTTTTTAAAAGTGCCCAGCAGGCTGCCCCCAAAAAACCTGAGTCCTCTCTATACAAAGACGTGTTCGAGCAAAAAATAACGTAACTTCAGCATAAACTGAACTGATTGGCAAAAACGTCTGTCATCCCCGAATGATTCTATCGGGGATCCATGGTTTTCAGTCTGGATTCCCGATTACACCCTCGGGAATGACGGATTAATTAATTGTGCTGAATAGATTACAAAATAACTTGGTAAACTTATCGGAATCTCGATAGATTGATTACTTGAACAAAATACCTATTCCGGCAAAGCGCAGCGGTTCAAGCTACGCGTAGCAGATAGCCACCAGGATCGACACCGATGAACAACTCCAACCAAAGTCGTCGCAAAAAATCGGACCCGCTGATGCGGCTGCTGACGGTTGCCAATGTCGGTGCCGCCGCCTCCCTGTTTACCGTTTTTTGCCTGACCGCGCTGGCAAAACCGGAGATCGAGACCTTCTTCGACCGCTATTATAACGTCCACCTCTACCGCCGGCCGAACTGGGACATGAACCTGATGAACTACATCGGCGTGATGCTGCTGGTCTGCTGCCTGATCAGCCTGTCAGGGCTCTATATCAACAGCAAAAGGCTCCGGCGCAAAGGTGATTACATCCGCGCCACTCAAGTTGTCAGCCTGATCATTGCGATTTTCGGACTGGCACTCTATCTGAAACATATGCTGACCTACGCCTGGTAAATGAAGTCAAAATTACAACCAGCAACCACTCCCCCGATCGAAGAGGAAAATCAACGTGCTCCTGCCGCTGGAAATCTGGATACTGCTTGCGATCACCCTGTTTTGCGGCCTGCTGTTCGGCGCTCTGATCGGCAAGCTGCACGCCGAAAAAAAACGACAACCGGAACGTGAAACTCTGCTGCAACAGCTCTCCAGCAGCGAGGCGCAACTGAGCGCCGAACGCAAGTCTGCCGCGGAGAAACTGGCTCTGCTGGAAGCCAACCGTCAACAAACCGAAAACGCCTTCCGCGCTCTGTCGGCAGAAGCCCTGGCCGCCAACAATCAGAGTTTTCTCGATCTGGCCAAAGCAACCCTGGGCAGCTATCAGCAACAGGCAAAGGGGGATCTCGACAGCCGGCAGCAGGCCATCCAACAGCTGGTCAAGCCGCTGGAAGAGTCGCTGCAGAAGGTCGACGGCAAGATCGGCCAGCTCGAACAAGCCCGCAGCAGTGCTTACGCCCGCCTTGATGAACAACTCAAGTCGCTGTTGACCAGTCAGGTCAAACTGGAGTCGGAAACCGGCAACCTGGTGCGCGCGCTGCGGACCCCGGCGGTGCGCGGGCGCTGGGGGGAGATTCAGCTGCGCAAGGTGGTCGAAATGGCCGGGATGCTCAACTACTGCGATTTCGTCGAGCAGGAAACAGCCGACGGCGGCCGCCTGCGCCCCGACATGATCATCAAGCTGCCGAACGGTCGCAACATCGTTGTCGATTCAAAAGCCCCATTGCAGGCCTATCTGGAATCGCTGGAAACGGAGAACGACGCCGAGCGCAAAAGCTGCCTCAGCCACCACGCCCGGCAGATCCGCGATCACCTGCAAAAGCTCTCGGCTAAAAACTACTGGGAGCAGTTCCAGCCGACCCCCGAATTCGTCGTCCTGTTTCTGCCGGGGGAAACCTTCTTTTCGGCCGCGCTGTCTCAGGATCCCGGCCTGATTGAGGCCGGTGTCGACCAGAAGGTGCTGCTGGCCACCCCGACCACCCTGATCGCCCTGTTGCGCTCGGTCGCCTACGGTTGGCGGCAGGAGCAGCTGAGCGAAAACGCTGCGGAGATCAGTCAACTCGGCCGCGAACTTTATGACCGACTGGCGACGATGGCCGGTCATTTCAGCCAGATGGGCAAAGGTCTCGATCGCGCCGTCGACAGTTATAACAAGGGGATGGCCTCCCTCGACAGCCGGGTGCTGATTTCAGCACGAAAGTTCAAGGAGCTGGGCGCCGGCAGCAGCAAAGAGATCCTGAACGGCTAACAGATCGAGAAAACCCCGCGTCTGCCGCAACCTCCCGCCTAGTTCGACCGATACAGCGCAAATTACCACTCCACAATGGCGGAAAAGCACATAGTCACCCCCGGATCGCTGTGCTAGGATGCGGCTTCATTAAGGCTGACCACTACTTTTCAACGACTTGAATTTCAGGAGAACCAACTATGAATTTCCGTTTACTACTGACCCTGCTGCTGGCCCCGCTGCTGCTCAGCAGCTGCGGCTATAACAGCATCCAGAAAAATGAGGAAGCGGTGTTTGCCGCCTGGGGTAATGTTGAAGCGACCTACCAGCGGCGTGCCGACCTGATCCCCAACCTGGTCGAAACGGTCAAAGCCTACGCCGCCCACGAGAAGGACACCCTGACCGAAGTCACCAACGCCCGGGCCAAAGTCGGGCAGATGAATATTTCTATCGACAAATTGAGTGACCCTGCGGCCATGCAACAATTCCAGCAAGCCCAAGGAAGGCTCAGCGGCGCCCTGTCGCGCCTGCTGGTGGTCGCAGAGCGCTACCCCGATCTGAAAGCCAGCCAGAACTTCCGCGATCTGCAGAATCAGCTGGAAGGGACCGAAAACCGGATCAACGTCGCTCGCCAGCGTTACAACAAGGCGGTACAGAAATTCAACAGCTCGATCCGCACCTTTCCCAACAATCTGACCAATAACTTCCTGCTCAATCTGGAACGCAAAGAGATGTTCAAAGCGGATGCCGGTGCTGAAACTGCGCCGAAAGTGAAGTTCTGATGCGGCCGCTGTTAAGCACCATCCTGCTACTGCTGTTGCTCAGTGTTCCGGCAGCTGCCCTCGAAGTGCCGCCGGCAACCGGTTACGTCACCGACACGGCCGGGCTACTTTCGCAAACCACCAAGCTGAAACTTGAACAGTTCCTGCGCGGCTTCGAACAGAGTGATTCGACCCAGATCACGGTCCTGACGATCCCGACCCTCGATGGCGCAGCACTGGAAGCTTACTCACTAAAGGTACTGGAAAACTGGAAAATCGGCCAGCAGGGAAAAGATAACGGTGCCCTGCTGCTGATTGCCAAACAGGAGCGGAAGGTCCGCATTGAGGTCGGCTACGGTCTGGAAGGACGGCTGACCGATCTGCTTTCCGGGCGGATCATCAGTAATGAAATCTCGCCCCGCTTCAAACAGGGGGATTACGACGGCGGTATCATCAGCGGTGTCGTCGCCATGGCCGAGGCGGTGCGCGGTGAGTACACCGGGACCGGTAAAACCGCAGGTAAGAAGAAAAAAAGCAGCCCCTTCGGCTTTCTCTTTCTGCTGTTCTTCCTCGGCCCGTTGTTAGGGCGTCTTGGTGGTCGACGCCGCGGCCATCGCCGCAGCGGAATGTTTTTCGGTGCCCCCTTTATAGGCGGTGGTGGTTTCGGTGGCGGCGGCGGTGGTTTTTCCGGCGGCGGTGGTTTCGGAGGAGGCGGCGGCGCTTCGGGAGGTTGGTAATGAAAGCAGCAGAGTTTTTTACAGCAGAAGAAAAACAGCGGGTTGAAGCAGCCGTTAAAGCCGCTGAACAAAAAACCAGTGGCGAAATTGTGCCGATGGTGGTTGATAATTCCTACGAATACCCCCGCGCCGAGTTGATCGGTGGCGGCACCCTGGCGCTGGCAACTGGCCTGCTGGTCAGTTGGGCCGTCGGCGGCGAATCAATCTGGTGGTTTCTGCCGGTGTTTATTGTCGGCTTCTTTATTTTCCAGCAGCTGATCCGCAAGCTGCCCGACCTGAAGCGCAAACTGATCCACCCGGATGAGTTGACCGAGGAGGTCAGAGAAAAAGCGCTGGTCAGCTTCCTTGAGCAGGAGTTGCACCACACCCGCGACCGCACCGGCATTCTGATACTGATCTCACTGTTTGAGCGCCGGGTACAGGTCTTGGCCGACAGCGGCATCAACGCCAAAGTTCCGAAGGATACCTGGGATGAACTGGTTGAAATGATCATCGCCGGGCTCAAATCAGAGGATGCCTGCACTGCGGTTTGTAAGGCCGTGGAACGCTGCGGTGAATTGCTGGAGGAGCATTTTCCGATTAAAGAGGATGACACCGATGAGTTGCCGAACTTGATTATTGAGGGGAAAAGCTGATACGGAACCATTCTCACCAGATCAAGCTTGTAATAAAAGGCGGTGCGACAGCGGCACTGCCTTTTATTACATATTTTATTCACAATTCAATCTTCCACTATTCTTGTCGAGAATTCTTACAAACCACCCACGGCGACACTCATAAAATAAAATCAAGATATGATTTCAGCAAGTTATCTTGAAGGAATGCTTCTTGCTTTAATGAGTAGTTCTGGTTCAACCTTCCTTTCAATATCGTTTACTTGGATAAGATCCCTCCACAAAAACTTCTCGGTTCTTGTTTCGTTTTTATATGTTTCGTTGTTGCAACCTACCAATACAGGAGGCTGCCCCATGAAAACTCCACGTTTCCCCCACTTCGTCATTTCCTTATCCATTGTCCTCATGCTCCTTTGTTTCACCGGTCAAGGGCTTGCGGCCGACTACAACACCACCGCTACTTTTTCTGCCGATAATGTCAGCACCGTGGCTCCCGGTGATAGTCAACGAATCGACATTATTGACGATGAGTTCTGGGGGGTTGAGTGGGGCAGTTATGACGATCCGATCAGAAAAACCTATGGCAACAACGATATCGTTGCTGATGAATGGGGCGACTTTGGCTACTATGCCGCTTTTACAACCAGTGGCAGAATTGGATTGACTGCTGAAGCTGCTTTTGATTACGGCACCATGGATATCAACGCTCCGCTGGATATCAACATGCAGACATCCAAAGAAAATTATACAACAACTGTCAGTACCGATTATTCAATCCTCTCTGGAGCTGGCTTCGAAACATCGGGGACAGAAGGAAATTTCGGTGTCAGCTTTCTTACCGACTATGTTTTTAATTATTACGTCGGAGCTGCCGCCGGGTTTGGTACTTCTAGTAGTAAAGCTGAATACGAAAAGTTCAGCCAAACTCCTATTATTGATATTGATCAAAATTCTGCCCCTGTCAATGAAACCCTTTTGGGTGGTCTTGTCAATGTTACTGCGCAAATTCCAAATGTTGTCGCAAGTGACACTTTTAATACTGCCTCTGGGCTATCAGGGGATGTAAATTCCTCACTTCTAACTGCTTCTGACAGCAGCAGCGATTCTATTCTAGGTGTCGGTTTTGATGTTGATAAAGCGTTCAACTACGCTACCGGTCTGCCAACGGAAGTTTCGTTCGATTTATACAACGACACTCTTGAAGTTGGTCTAGACGTCAGCGGTTCTCTCATTCAGGCTGAGGTCGGGGCAGTGGCCTCTCTCAGTCAGGATTTCACTGTAACAATGAACCCTGAGGTGCACTTGGACTTTGATCGTCCCGTCTGGGCACGGGTCGGTGCAGATGGAGAATTTCTCGTTACAACACATATTGAAACAGATTTAGGTACAGATCTCGAAATTATCACCCCTCGAATGGTCAGAACTGCAACGACCTATTCTCTCGAATGGGCTGTCTCAAACAACTCAAATATAGACATTGATGCCTGGCTCGATCTGGCAATAGGTAACCTTAGTGTCGATATAGGATATGGTTTCAGCTCCTGGGGGACAGATATTTCCTTATGGGAGGACCGTTTTGAAACGGAGCTTGCTTCCGTCTCTGTTTATGATGAAACTTGGCGGATTTCTGGGCAGGATATTGCCGGGGAAAACTTCTTGCTAAATTTCGACTCTGAACTCTTTTCCATGCTGGACAAGGCTATCGATGAAACGAATCAGACTTTTATTGTGGCACCTAGCAGTATTGATGCAAGAGATGATCTCTCCACGATCATCAAAGAAAAAGAAGAAAATACCGCCACAACACCCGACCCTAATGCACCTAAAGATCTCTTCACGGAAAACGGTGATCTTTATGGGTTTCTGGCCAACAATTACAATAGTGATGGCGACAGTGAGCGGGTTGATTATCTGGATGGTTTTGCCCGTTACTCACTGTTAGAAATTTTAAAGGATTACGACCCTGCAAATGCCAACTACTTTGATTTTTTGCTTGATGTTACTGGTATTTACAACCTCGGCATTGATTTTCAGCCGTTATTTGACGACGCTGGTTTATTAGTGACAGGCCTGGTGGCATCTTTTTACAATCTCGACTTTTTATTGGAAGATGCTGGTGGAGGCACTACCAGTGGTGGACCAATCAGCAGCTTTAATCCGTACATTGCACTTTCTGATGTCCCTTTCTTGGCAGACTTGGGTCTTGATAATCTGCTCGGGACGTCTTTTGCGTTTTTCTACAACGACCTCGTCGGCATGACCGACCTGACCGTCTATCAGAACTCTTTGCAAAACCGAGCTTCTTTTGACTACGCCTATTCTTCTTTAGAACAATTTATCGAACCGGTTCCGGAGCCCGCCACCATCCTGCTGTTCGGCAGTGGGCTAATCGGCCTGTTCTGGTACGGACGAAAACGGAAAAAAGTCTAGTCGGGAGGCTCTTGCAACAGTCGTCATCCTCGTGAAAACGGGGATCCAGTTTCTAGGCTATCCCGGAGAACTCCTGGATTCCCGCCTGCGCGGGAATGACGAGTGATTGAATTTTCGGACTTTTGCAAAAGGCTCTCGGTAGAATCCAATGCCGTAAAAATTTGAATCTGGGGAGCAGTTAAACTAACTGCTCCCTTTCTTTATCTCTTCATAAAAATCCCGATTACGCTTCCCCCCCGGCCAGTTTTTCAGCAACAGCGTGTAAAGTTTCGTCGCCCGCAGCTCTAAATCCAGCTGCTGAAGTGCCAAGTTGTGCCTGTTCGAGTCAACTCCATAAAAACGCTTGAGGGATGAGTTCACTCGGGAGAAATTCTGGACCAACGGGATGCTGCGCTGCTTGCGACTGGCCGCGAGAAGTTGTTGACCTTTTTCGCTGACTCCGAGCAGATGCAGATAACGCGGCCCCGCAGCTAATAATGAAGCGGCCGCTGACTTACGAATTCCGAGCAGGATGGCGACCAGCATTCGCTGGATCCGGGTGCGAGTCAACTGACGGGATTTAGTTCCAGAAATCAGCCCTTCCAGATCGTTTGCCTGTTCGGCGACCGCCAGCAGACGATTTTCGATCCCGCTATCGACCAGCCAACAAGTGGACAACTCTTTCGGATCACGAAAAATCTGTCCCAACAGCAGAGCAAAATAACGCTCGACAGAGAATTTCTGGCCTGTAGATAGGGCCGCTTGCAGCGCTGCAAGCGCCGGCGGCGGGATCAACCCGTTGATCGGCTGCCCTTCAGCAAGCATTTTGCGGATACCGGTGGCGCTGGCGATGCCCCCCTGCCCGACCGTCGTCTGGTGAAACCCGGCGCCGACCCGTTGGATGGTCAGCGGCCGGATATTGCTGCCGGTCAGCCGCAGCGCCTTGAGATACTCAATCCCTAGAATATTGTTCGGTGATGCCAGGGTTTCGCTGACACCGTCATCCGCCAACCGTTCGGCCAACACCTTCGCCCGTGCCTGCGGGTAGTTAATCCCATCCCGCAGCAGCGCTGCTGTCTGCTTGCCGATTTCGGCTGCCTGCTGAAAAAGAACTTCGGCGCAACGTTGCAACGGGGTCAATTCTCCCGCTTCGCTGCCAAAACAGAGGACATCCACCCCACCCAGGGCCGTTAACGCCTGAACTCCACCGCGGGCAAAATCGGGGGCGCTGCTGCAAGCCCAAGGGAGCGGCAGCTCAATAACAACATCGACCCCGGCCGCCAGCGCCATTTCGGTGCGCAGCCATTTATCGACCAGCGCCGGTTCGCCGCGCTGCAGAAAATGCCCGCTCATCACCGCCACTGCGACATCGGCGTCAGCAACTTTGAGGCTCTGCTGCAGATGGTGCAGGTGGCCGTTGTGGAATGGATTGTACTCGGTAATCAGTCCGACTGTTCGCATCTAATTTCGATTCGTCAATACTCCCTCCCCCTTCAGGGGGGAGGGCTGGGGTGGGGGTAACCTTAATCCCCTCCCTCCAGGGGAGGGGAAACTTTCTTACAACACCACCGGGATCTGCTGCTGCACCCGGTTCTCCACAGGGGTCACCAGCGTTTTATAGGCCAGAGCCTCGACCCCGCCGGCAACGACTTCACGCAGCAGGCGGCCGTACTCGGGATCGATTTCGTCGGCCGGGGAAAACTCGGTCGCTTCGCCACGCTGAACCAGGAAAAAGATCACAGACCGGTAGCCCTGTTGCCTGGCCGCCAGTAGTTCGCGCAGATGCTTCTGCCCACGGATGGTGACGGCATCGGGAAAACAGGCGGTCGTCTCACCCCGGAGCAGAGTGACATTTTTCACCTCGACCAGCACTTTTTCATCCGCTGTTTCCAGCAAAAAATCGATGCGGCTGTCGCCGATTTTGAATTCAGGGGTCACCCGATAGTCACGTAACCCGGCGATCCAACCATTGCGCAGCGCTTCTTCCACCAGCCGGTTGCTGCGCTGGGTGTGGGTATCGACCCAGTGTGCACCGACCCGGATCAACTCCAGGGTATACTTGAGTTTGCGCTTGGGATCATCAGTTTTCGAGATCAACACTTGGTGCCCCGGCACGGCGCACTGCTGCATACTGCCGGTGTTCGGCGTGTGCGCAACGACGACACTGCCGTCGGCCAGTTCGATATCGGTAAAAAAGCGCTTGTAACGTTGCAGTAAAATCCCTTCGAGCAGGGGTGCGGGCAGTTGCATTTTATCCTCCAGAACGATGAATTCGTCATTCTAGCGGTCAAACCCTTGCCAGACAAGCATCAACCCTTGCCATCTGCCGCCGGTCTTCGTATAGTTTTGCTTTCGTCAATCTTTCAATCAGGATCGATAAACTTTCCAGGAGACTCCCTATGAGCGATAACCTCATCCAGCGCACCCAGTCCGCTTATACCTATCCGCTACTGATTAAGAATCTGCTGCAGGCCCCGGCGGTCGATGATCCGCAGCAGGAGATCGTTTACCGCGATCAGATGCGTTTCACTTATGCCGAGTTCCATCAGCGGGTCAACAAGCTGGCGAACGTGCTGACCGAAATGGGAGTCAAGCCGGGAGATACGGTGGCGGTGATGGATTGGGACAGCCACCGCTACCTGGAGTGTTTTTACGCGGTACCGATGCTCGGCGCAGTGTTGCACACGGTCAATATCCGCCTGTCGCCGGAGCAGATTCTCTACACGATTGATCACGCCGAGGATGATTATATCCTGGTCAACGAGGAATTTCTGCCGATCCTCGAACAGATCAAGGGGCGGATCGACACGGTCAAAGAGTACCTGTTATTGCAGGACGGCCAACAGGCGGTGGAAACCTCGCTCAGCTTTGCCGGAGAGTATGAAGCGCTGCTCGATGCTGCCGACGATCATTTCGAATTTGCCGATTTTGATGAGAACACCCGCGCCACGACCTTTTACACCACCGGCACCACCGGTTTTCCGAAAGGGGTCTATTTCAGCCATCGGCAACTGGTGCTGCACACGCTGGCCGGGTTAGCGGCCCTCGGGACCAGTGCCGAGCAGGGACGTCTGCACCAGAAAGATGTCTATATGCCGATTACGCCGATGTTTCATGTCCATGCCTGGGGCGTTCCCTACATGGCGACCACCCTTGGCATCAAACAAGTTTACCCCGGCAAATACACCCCGGATATGCTGCTGAAGCTGATCGACAAGGAGCGAGTCACCTATTCCCACTGCGTGCCGACGATTCTGCACCTGTTGATGAGCCACCCGCTGTTCAACGAAATCGACCTGACCAACTGGAAGGTGTTGATCGGCGGAGCCGCGTTGCCCAAGGCGATGTGCGTCGCAGCGTTGAAAAAAGGGGTCGATATTTACTCCGGCTACGGTATGTCGGAAACCTGCCCGATCCTAACCATCGCCCATGTTACGGAAGAGGATTTAACGGACGACGAGGAGCTGGAGGTTCGCTGTAAAACCGGTCGACCGGTCCCGCTGGTTGAACTCAGAATTGTCGATGAACAGATGGAGGATGTCCCTGCCGACGGCGAAAGTGTCGGCGAGATTGTCGTTCGCGCGCCCTGGCTGACCCAGGGCTACCTGAAGGATCAGCGCAACTCGGAAACCCTCTGGCGTAACGGTTATCTGCACACCGGTGACGTTGCCAACCGCAACAAACAGAACTACATCAAAATTACCGATCGGATCAAGGATGTCATCAAGATCGGCGGCGAATGGATCTCATCACTGGAAATGGAAGATCTGCTCTGCACCCACCCAGCGGTCGGTGAAGCGGCGGTCATCGGCCTGAGCGACGAAAAATGGGGCGAGAAACCGCTGGCGCTGGTGGTGAAAAAGCCCGAGATTGAAATCAGCGAGAAAGAGCTGTTGCTGCACATTCGCGGCTTTATCGATAAAGGGATTATCTCCAAACAGGTGCTGCTGCTGAAGGTCCAGTTTGTCGAAACAATCGACAAAACCAGTGTCGGCAAAGTCAACAAGAAGGCGTTGCGCGAGAAGTATCAATAGGGTCACCTGACACGGAGCCAGAAGAACCTGTCCCGCTTTGAACTTACATACAGCCACCATCGCCGCTATTCATGTCGATGATGGTGGCTGTTTCTTTTACCTGATTCAGGGTTCGATTTTCAACAGCTCTTCGACCGGCACATACTCGATCCCGCAAGCCTCGGCCACCCCTTTGTAACAGACGGCACCGGAAACCACGTTAAAACCTTCCTTGATCCCGACATCGTTGCGTGCCACCTGTTTCCAGCCCTGATTGGCGATTGTCACGGCGTACGGCAGGGTCGCATTGGTCAGGGCCATGGTTGAGGTCAGCGGCACCGCGCCCGGCATATTGGCAACGCAGTAATGCACAATGCCATCAACCTCGTAGATCGGATCCCCGTGCGTAGTCGGCTTCGAGGTTTCAAAACAGCCGCCCTGATCGATGGCGACATCGACCAGCACCGCGCCTTTCTTCATGGTTTTCAACATTTCACGGGTCACCAGCTTCGGCGCCTTGGCCCCATGCAGCAGCACCGCACCGATCACCACGTCAGCTTCCTGCACCAGCTCACGCACGGTCGCCGGTGAGGACATCATCGGGAAGCAGTTTTTAGGCATTACCTCCGATAGATAGCGCAAGCGGGTGAGGTTCATATCGAGCAGGTAAACCTTGGCGCCAAGTCCGCAAGCCATCTGCGCCGCGTGGGTGCCGACCACGCCGCCACCGAGCACCAGCACCGTCGCCGGAGCCACTCCCGGCACGCCGCCCATCAGAATCCCCCGCCCGCCCTGCGAACGTTCGATGTATTTAGCACCCTGCTGCGCCGCCATCCGCCCGGCGACCTCACTCATCGGCGTCAGCAGCGGCAGACTGCCATCAGGGTTGACGATCGTTTCATAAGCGATGCAGACCGCCTTGCGTTCGATCATCGCCCGGGTCAACTCCTCCGCTGCGGCGAAGTGGAAATAGGTAAAAACAATCTGTCCTTCGCGGATCAGTGGATATTCACTCGGCTGCGGTTCTTTGACATGCATGACCATATCTGCGCGGGCATAGACTTCCGCCGGTCCGGCGATCAATTCGGCCCCGGCGGCAACGTATTCCTCATCAGAAAAACCGCTTCCGGCACCGGCAGTCCTTTCCACCAGCAGTTGATGACCGTTGCTCGTCATCACCTCAACCCCGGCCGGGGTCATGCAAACACGGTTTTCTTCAGCTTTAATTTCCTTGAGGATTCCGACGATCATGACAAGCTCCTTTAATTTAGGGAGTAGAGCCTCTTGCAAATGGCTGGATAAGCAAGTGCCCGGCATTCCCGCGTAGGCGGGGATCCAGAAGTTTTCGGGGACGATCCCAAAACTGGATCCCCGTTTTCACGGGGATGACGACTTTTGCAAGAGGGTCAGTAGAAATCTGTTATCGCTGTAAGTTTACCAGCTGATCGGGAGAATTTTCCTGCAATCTCCACAGCATTTTTTGCATACATTCGCAGATAATTCGACTATTCTGTGAATATGACACAGATTCAACAACACTTGCAGTTAGATGCCATCGACAAACGTATCCTGACAGCCCTGCAACAGGACGGTCGGTTGAGCAACGTCCAGCTGGCAGAACAGGTCGGGCTCTCCGAGTCAGCCTGCCTGCGCCGGGTTCGACTGCTGGAAAAAACCGCCATCATCGACCGCTACGTCATGTTGATCGATCAGACGGCAATCGGTAAACCGGGGACGGTTTTCGTGCGCGTGACGCTGGAAGGACAGCAGCAGGAGAAACTGCAGCGGTTTGAAAAGGCGATCGGCAAGGTTCAGGAGGTGATGGAGTGTTATCTGATGTCGGGCGACAGTGACTACCTGCTGCGCATCATCGTCCGTGACAATGAGGATTACATGCGCATCCACAATCGACTGACCGGCCTGCCGGAAGTACTGCGGGTGCAATCATCCTTTGCCTTAAAAACGGTGCTTAAAAAAACCGAGCTCCCGCTTGATGAGAGTTCCAGGTAATTAAAACTGCTGAAACCGATCAATAACATACCGCTGTGGATACGAATCGCCAAAGGATGGCGTTGAAGACAGTTTTTGTTCAGCGGATTATGTTGAGTAAGGGGGCCGATCTACGAAAAACTGGGGTTCATTTTTTTCTCATGAGACATAATCAAATATTTTTTGCCTCACATTGTGAAGCAAAAAGGATTGCCTTTTGATTCATCCTGAGCCTACCATTGCCTCATAGTTTGACGCAAAGGAGCGCCATTTATGCCTCAATATGTTTGGCAGCAGCCGACCTGGCCGACTTTCACAATGGACTACGAGCAGCTCACCCCGCAACTGGGCAGATGCCGACACCTGCAAGGGCAACTCTATCAGCAGGTGAAATCTCTTGGGCTTGACCTGGAACTGAAGACGCAACTTGAGTCGTTGACAAAGGAAGCTGTCAAGACAGCCGAAATCGAGGGGGAGCTGTTGAACCCTGATTCAGTCAGATCTTCCGTTGCAACCCGCTTGGGCCTGCCGACCGGTGGGCTCCCGGCGGCCTCCAGGAGTGTCGATGGACTGGTAGATGTCTTGCTGGATGCGACCAGCGGCGACAATAAACCCTTGACGGCAGAGCGGCTGAAAGCATGGCAGGCCGCTCTGTTCCCGACAGGATATTCCGGCCTTTTCAAGATCATCACGGGTGATTGGCGCACCGAACCGATGCAAGTCGTTTCCGGTCGAATCGGGCGGGAAAAGGTTCACTACGAAGCACCACCCGCTGACCGGGTTAACGATGAGATGGAAGCGTTTTTGACCTGGTGGGAAGGAAGTCATCCGGAACAAGGAAACGTGGATCCGATTCTTCGCGCCGGGATCGCGCATTATTGGTTTGTGGCGATCCATCCTTTTGAGGATGGCAACGGCCGGATTGGCCGGGCACTGGCCGATATGGCTCTCGCGCAGGGCGAGGGGGCGACAAAGCGCTGCTACAGCCTCTCATCAACGATTATGGAAAGCAGAGACAGCTACTATAAGGTGTTGTCGCGCACTTCGAACGGTGAAGGCGATCTGACAGAGTGGCTAACCTGGTTTTTGCGCTGCCTCGAACAGGCGATGCGGCAATCCCAAACCACCATCAACAAAGTCATGGGGATCTCACGCTTCTGGCAGAACGTTTCGCACCTCGACATGAATACCCGCCAGCGGAAGGCCCTCAGCAAGCTTCTGGAAGCAGGCGAGGATGGCTTTGAAGGCGGATTAACGGCCAAGAAATATCGAGGCATGTCTAAGGGCAGTCGAGCCACGGTAACACGAGACTTGGCTGATCTGGTTGAAAAGGGGCTCCTGTCTATGGAGGGGGAACGGAGGACAACGAAATATAAGCTGAATTGGGATTACACCAAAGAGATTTTCCAGCGGGAGGAGTTTGCTCCGGAAGATGGCCAGGAAGACGGTGCTAAAAAAACCGAACTCCCGCTGGAGGAGAATCCCACCCCCCAATCCCCCCAATCCCCCCAATCCCCCTTTTTCAAAGGGGGAGGTTTTAATTCCCCCCTTTGAAAAAGGGGGGCGAGGGGGGATTTTTCAGCACAGAATCACAAAATACTCTTGCCGAACAGCGATGCCAGCAGTTCCACAGCCATCCGCGCGGTGCGGTTTTCGTGATCGAGGATCGGATTGATTTCGACAACATCGGCAGAGGCCAACTTGCCGCTGTCAGCGATAATCTCCATCAATAACTGCGCTTCACGGTAGTTCAATCCACCCGGCGAGGGGGTGCCCACCCCCGGCGCATCGTTCGGATCAAGACTGTCCATATCGAGGCTCAGGTGGATTCTGCTGCGATGTTTCAGACACTGCAGCGCCTCATGAATAATCGCACTCATCCCCCGTTCATCGAGATCACGCATGGTATAAATTGAAATGCCGCTCTGCTTCAACCACTGCCGCTCACCGCTGTCGAGATCACGGATGCCGATCATCACCAGATCCCTGCCTTCCAGTTTGGCGCCGGGGCGGCCGATATTGACCAACTCCGGAAAGCCTTCGCCGAGCAGCGCCGCAACCGGCATACCGTGGATATTTCCTGACGGCGAACTTTGCTCTGAATTGGCATCGCCATGCGCATCAACCCAGATCACCCCGATCGGCTCATGGTGTGTCACGCCGCCGATGGTGCCGATCGCCAGCGAATGGTCGCCGCCGAGAAACAGCGGGATATCACCATCCGCCACCGCGTGCTGACCTGCCTCGTAGGCCGCCTGGCAAACTTGCTGGATTGACAGCAAAAAGTTGCCCTGTTCCGCTTCGCTAAGCGATTCACGGACCGGAACGAACAGGTTGCCGGAGTCGTGCAAGCTGAAACCGAGCCGCTTGAGCTTATCCGACAGCCCGGCATAGCGGATGGCGCTCGGCCCCATATTGACGCCGCGCTGTTTCTGTCCCAGATCGATCGGCACGCCGATAATACGGATGGTTTTGTTCATTGCTATTCCCTTTGCGGGGCGCCTCGCAGGATCAACCCGGGCGACCCGCAGGATCAACCCGGGCGAGGCAGCGCCTCGCAGGATCAACCCGGGCGACCCGCAGGATCAACCCGGGCGAGGCAGCGCCTCGCAGGATCAACCCGGGCGAGGCAGCGCCTCGCCCCTACTGTTTCAGGTTATTCCACAGATTCGTCATAAAATCCTGGGCGTTGGTCAGTATCGCCACCGCCTGCGACGAACCGCGGTTGGCCAGTTTGTCGGCGCTGAACTCGGTCATATCGACAATATAGAAGAACACCGGCCGGACGCTGCCATCGGCCATCACCCGGTAGCTCGGCACCATGTTGCCGAAGGCGATCGAGTGCAGCTGGGTGGCCAGAGCGATCACCGTGGTCGCCTGCCGGGCGTGGACCCGCATGGCGTCCTGAGCAGCGTAGACATCGGGAATCACCTCCGGCAGCGGCCCGTCATCACGAATCGAACCGGCCAGCACATAGGGGACCTGCTGTTTTTCACAAGCGTAGATGATGCCGTCTTTGAGCTGCAGATCGTGAATCGCCTGCTTGATTGAACCGGCTTTGCGGACCGCGTTGATAATATCGAGATGATTGTAGTGCCCCATCGGTTTCAGGTGCTGGGTGTAGATATCCTGCCCGAGACCGGTGCGAAAATAGGCCGCTTCCAGATCATGGGTTGCCAGAGCGTTTCCGGCCAGCAGCGCATGGCAATAACCGTTTTCGATCAACCCCTGCATGGCGTCGCGGCTGTCCTTGTCAAAAGCGACCGCCGGACCGAGCACCCAGGCGATATGGCCATGCTCGCGATCATGTCGCAGCACCTCGTAGAGATCATCGTAACAACGTGAAAACGGCGTCTCACGGGTACCGCGGGTACGGAAGGCAAATTTGTCGGCCGCGGCAGCTGCCGGGGGATCGAACCCGGTGGTATGGACATAAATCCCCTCTTCGCCATTTTCGGTGCGCCCGACCACCACCGCATCCCCTTGTTTCACCCGGCGCGCCTCGACCACATCCAACTGTTCCCCGTTGAGAACCAAGGTCGAATCCATGCGACTCTCCGGGGCCAGCAACCATTTACCGCCACCCAAGTGGACGTATTCAGGATAGTTGGAGGTGCCGTGATAATTGTCCGGCACGACCCCGTCCAACGGCGCGGCCTGAGTCTGAACCACAGGTGCATTCAGCAGTTCCGGGCTGGAAAAATCGGGGGGGAAATAGGTAGGAATAATCGGTCCCATAACTGGCTCCTCGTTTTACAACACTACAAAATATACGGCCTGTCTATCCAGAACCGGAGAAACCGGATACTGGAGACTGCCCGGTCCGGCTTTCACACCTCCAAACGGGAGAATTACTTCCTGTAAAGTTTAGTCCGCCTCTCAGCTCAAGGTTTTTTGCAAGAAGCATAAGTTTATGATAATTTCATTTAGAGAATTCGTACAGATATCTTTTATGAAATTGATTATACATTAAAAAACCTGATTAGAACGAATCTACAGCTATGCGCTGAATGCGTCCCCTCTCCCTCAGGGAGAAGGGTTGGACTGAAGATTCATTCTAATCAGTTTAAAAAATGTCTGGGGTGACCTATTCGGATTTTGCGTTATTCGATGATAAATAACAACTCCCCCTTAGCAAGAAGCGAATGGACAGGGAAGATTCATGGCAAGTGGCAAGCCGGGCTGGATAAATATTTTCTATGGTGCAGCTATTTTCGCTCTGCTGATTACGCTGGGTCTGTCCAGCTATTTTTCGCTTGATCAGCATCCACTGAAAAAACAGTACCGAATCCCGGATCTGAAGATCAATCTCGGTGCCGGTCCGGTTCGTGAACATTGCACCTATTGTCACCCGGACGGCAGCAGGCCATCAGCAGACCTCGCACAAAGAGCCGTCCGGGAACATCCCGATATCGGTGCGCATCAGTGGGAAAAACTGGGCTGCACCGGTTGCCACCTCGGCGAAGGGATGGCGCTGGATGTCGACATTTCTCACGGGCTGCCCGGACTTGGGGCCCGCAGCATCCTGAAAGGGAAGGACCTGCAGGCCAGCTGTTTTAAATGCCACCGGGTCGGCCCACTCGCCGGAGCAACAAAGGCCTGGAAAGGCTATCGGACCTTTCTCGCCAGAGGCTGTAATACCTGTCATCATATTGCCGGTTTGGGTCGCGGCGGACGCTATGGGCCGGATCTGAGCCATATCGGTTCGTTGTTGGGACTCGACCTGTTGCAACAGGCGATCCGTGACCCGAAAGCCAATCTCGCCAACTCGATTATGCCCCGCTTTCCCCTCTCCAAAGGGCAGGCACGAAGCGTCGCCTATTTCCTGAAAAGCCGCGTCAAGCAACCCTTCTACGCCACGCCGATGCAGATCCAGGCCGGACAAGTCAAACTGCCGGAAGTAAGTCTGGCCCCTAAAGGGCGAGAGCTGGCGGCGGGTGAAAAGCTGCTGTTTGAAAAGCAGTGCCTGGCCTGCCATCAGTTTCGTGCGGTCAATGGCCGGATCGCCCCTGATCTCAGTTTTGTCGGCTCACAGCGCGAGCGGGAATATATATCCGGCTTTCTCACAAATCCGGCCCGCTACATTCCGGGTGCGGTGATGCCGCAAGTCCCGATGTCGGCCGATGAGCAGAGCCGCCTGGTTGACTACCTGGCCGGCCAAGCGGTGGCACCGAAGAATCTGTCGCAACTGCTGGCGCAAAAAATGGGCCGCGAAGAACCGGCCAAGCAGTTGTTTATGCGCCTCTGCCAAGCCTGCCATGCCGCAGAAGGGAACGGCCTGGGGCCGATTCAGCCGAACCTGGCAAACTTTCCACGGGCCTTTAACGGCAATGCAACATTCTTTCAGCAAGCCGATCAACAACGCCTGCTGAAGAGCATCGAAACCGGCATTCCCGGCACCTCAATGCCCGGCTACAAGAAAATCATTTCGGCAGAACAGCGCGAGCAGGTTCTGAATTTGATCTTCAAAGCCTTCATCGGCATCGCAACGACGGATAAAATTGCGCTACCCGCCCTGCCGGAGCATACCGCCCATCTGCCTGAGGCGACGATTGATACCCTGTTTCTGGAACAATGTTCGCGCTGTCACGGTGTCAGCGGCAACGGCAAAGGGGCTGAATCGCAGCAACATCTGCCCCGTCCGCGCAACCTCACCAACAGCCGCTATTTTGCCGCCTTCAGTGATGAGCGGATCGCCAGAGCGATCCAGGATGGAATTCCGGGAACCGCTATGCCGGCTCATGTTGAGCTGCTGAGTACTGACGAAACCTGGGGTTTGACCCACAAAATTCGACAGCTGTCGAGGGCAAAAAATGCAGAATGACATAAAATCGCCGCGGCGCAGTTTTCTCAAACGGACCTTGCTGATCGGCGGGCTGTCGATCAGCTGGGGAGGGATTGCCGCGATCCTGCTGGATGTCTGGCTGGATGCCGGGCGTTTCTCATCCGCCCACTGGCGCAGTCTGGCGCTGGCGGAGGAATTGGTCACTGACGGAGTGTTCCCCTTTCCCGAACAGGGGGTCGCCCTGCTGGTAAACAAGCAGCGGGTGGCAGCGGTCAGTCTGGAATGTACCCACCTGGGTTGTTTGCTGAATGTCGTTGACGATGGTTTTTTCTGCCCCTGTCACGGTAGTGAGTTTGGGCCGTTGGGCGAAGTCTACACCGGTCCGGCGACCCGTTCGTTGCCCTGGCATGAGATCAAAATCAACAAAAACAAAGTTTGGGTCCAGTCGGTCGCCCTGCGGGAGACGCCGAGCTGGAAAGCGCTGCACAAAAACAACGGAGTTAAAGCATGAGCGGCAAGTCGCGCAATTTTTTCAACCACCTGCATAGCGGACAGGTTCGTCTGCGGGTGTTGCATCCGCTGACCACCTGCGGTTTCGGAATTGCCGCCCTGACCTGCCTCGGCACCCTGTTTGTCACCGGCTTCACGCTGTTTCTATACTACGTGCCCGACCATGCCCAGGCCTACGAACGGATTCTGCACATCAGCACCACCTTACATTTCGGCCGTTTGATCCGTAACCTGCATTACCTGTCGGCAAATGCCCTGCTGGTTCTGGCGGTTCTGCATCTGAGTCGGATCTTCTTCATGGGCAGTTATAAAAAGCGGCGCAGGAACTGGATTTACGGTTTGGTGCTGTTGCTATTGATCCTGTTTGCCAATTTCACCGGCTACCTGCTCCCTTGGGATCAGATCTCCTACTGGGCGGTCAAAGTCGGGGCCAGTCTGGCGAGCTACTTCCCCATTCTGGGACCAACCTTGCAGACCTTTTTGCTGGGCGGGCTGCAGGTCGGCCCTGAAACCCTGGTGCGCTCCTTTGCGCTGCATGCCGGGGTGCTGCCGTTTCTTCTGTTGGCCTTTGTCTCGCTGCACCTCTGGCGACTGCGCAAAGATGGCGGGCTCGCGTTGCCGGAGGTTGCCGATGAGCAACGGCTGCCCGCAGCGCCCTGGCTTTACCGGCTGGAAGCGGCAGTCGCCATGACGGTGTTAGCGACGCTGATCGGCTTGACCCAGGTGATCAATGCGCCGATTTTTGAGCGCGCCGACCCGGCTCATCCGCCGAACCCGGCCAAAGCCCCCTGGTACTTTGTCGGTTTTCAGGAACTGGTCAGCTATTCAGCGGTTATCGGCGGCATCCTGATTCCTGTGCTGCTGGCGGCCTTCCTGCTGCTGGTCCCGTTCCTCGATCGTAGTCGCAGTTGCGGCGGCCAGTGGTTCTCTGCCGATCGCCGGCGTTGGAACCTGGCATTCGCCCTGCTGCTGCTCAGTCAGGTCGTGCTGATTATCATCGGCCATTTCCTGCGTGGGCCGAACTGGCAACTGCTGCTGCCATTTTAACTCCGCCAGCCGAGAACCAGCGACCGTCAGGCAACACAACCCACCCGATTATCTCATCCCCCTCGCCTCACCTGGGAATTCCTGCTTGCCAGCCACTCCTTTTGCGACTATAGTCGGCGTCTTTTGCCAAATCTCCGCCCAAAGGAAGCAGATGTTTGAATTTATTGCCCGAAAATCTATCAGTTACAAAGATGATCTGCTCTCCGGATTGACCGTTGCCCTGGCACTGGTGCCGGAAGCGGTCGCCTTCTCGTTTGTTGCCGGGGTCGACCCGCTGGTCGGCCTTTACGCGGCCTTTATCGTCGGCTTGATCACTGCCGTCACCGGCGGCCGTCCGGGGATGATCTCCGGTGCCACCAGCGCCTTGGCGGTGGTAATGGTCTCACTGGTTGCCGATCACGGCGTTGAGTACCTGTTCGCCGCAGTGGTGCTGATGGGGATGATCCAGATCGGCGCCGGGGTGCTGCGGCTGGGGAAGTTCGTGCGCCTGATCCCACATCCGGTGATGCTCGGTTTTGTCAACGGCCTGGCGATTGTGATCTTTCTCGCCCAACTCGGGCAGTTCAAGTTTGCCGATGCCGCCGGTAGCCAGCAGTGGCTGCAGGGGACACAACTCTACCTGATGCTGGGGCTGGTACTGCTGACCATGGCGATCATCCATTTTCTGCCGAAGCTGACCCGTGCGGTCCCCTCGTCACTGGCGGCGATTGTGGTGGTTACTGCCCTGGCTCACGGCTTGAGTCTGGACACCCGGATGGTCGGCGATCTGGCCAGCGTAGCGGGTGGCTTACCGCAATTTCATATCCCGATGGTAGCGCTGACCCTGGAGAATCTGCTGATCATTCTGCCCTATTCAGCCATTCTGGCCGCCATCGGCCTGATCGAATCGCTGCTGACCATGACCCTGGTCGATGAACTGACCGAAACCCGCGGCCGCGGCAACAAGGAATGTGTCGGACAGGGGCTGGCAAATGTGGTCACCGGGTTCTTCGGCGGCATGGGCGGCTGCGCGATGATCGGCCAAAGCATCATCAACATCAGCTCCGGCGGTCGCGGTCGGCTCTCCGGGATCACCGCCGCCCTGTGCCTGCTGGCATTTATCGTCCTAGCTTCAGGATTGATCGAGATGGTTCCGCTGGCAGCGCTGGTCGGGGTGATGTTCATGGTGGTGATCGGCACCTTCGCCTGGTCAAGCTTACGCATCCTGCACAAAATTCCGCGTAGCGATGCCCTGGTATTAATCCTGGTTTCCGGCGTGACGGTAGTCTCCGACCTGGCGATTGCGGTGGCGGTCGGAGTGATTGTCTCGGCGCTGGTTTTTGCCTGGGAAAGTGCCAAGCGGATCGAATCGCACAGCAGCATTGATGCACAGGGGGCAAAAACCTACCGGCTGCACGGCCCACTGTTTTTCGGCTCAATCAGCAGCTTCTACGACCAGTTCACCCCACAGGATGACCCGAAGCAGGTGGTGATCGATTTCAGCGGTTCGCGGGTCAGTGACCACTCCGGTCTGGAAGCGATCAGTAATTTAACGGAACGTTATCTGAATCAAGGCAAGAACCTGCGTCTGAAAGGTTTGAGCGAAGAATGCCGCGCCCTGCTCGATAATGCCGGCAGTATGATTGAGGTCAACCTGGAAGATCCACGCTACCGGGTGGCGACCGACCAGCTGGCCTAGCAATTCCACTTTTTACCTTGTGAATCAAAAGGGACTTTTCTGCGGAGAAGTCCCTTTTTAAAATTTTACTAATCAAAAGCTTGTGCATCGCTGCAATCTTATCTATACTTTTGCATTCTCATGAATATTGAGGCTCTTGCAAAAGTCGTCATCCCCGTGAAAACGGGGATCCAGTTTTTTGATCGTCCCCGAGATTTTCTGGATCCCCGCCTACGCGGGAACGACAGGCTCTTGGTTTTACAGCCTCTTGCAAGAGGCTCTATTTTCCCTTCATTTTCCAAAAGGTATCGCTTTGGCTCTGGTTTACGTCGATGATCTGACCGAGGGGATGGTTCTGGCCGAAGATCTCTTTACGCCGAAGGGTTTCTTTGTGCTGGCCGAAGGGATGCCGCTGCTGTCAGACCATCTGCAGCGCCTGAACGGCTGGGGGGTTGTCGAGGTCGCGATCACTGACACCAGTCTGGGTGAGGAGTACCAACAACTTCAGGCCGAAATCGCCAAATTTGTCGATCGGGCTGAAGGCTATCTTTATCGTCGTTTTGTACACAACGAACTGGATAAAGAACCGCTTGCAACCATTTATCGGCACAGCGTTCACCGTTATGCCGAACGGTTTCAAAAAGGCTGGGATCCGGCAGAATATTCTATCGACCTGCTGCCTGCCGATCCCGATCCCGATTCGACCCCGCTCAGCGTCCCACAGCTTTTGCTTGGCGAGGTCGAGCTGTTTTCCCTGCCGGTCGTCTATGCCCGAATCGTCCAGTCCATCAATGACCCCAAATCATCTTCCTTGCAAATTGCCGAAGCGATCGGCAAAGACGCCAACCTTTCGATCCGGCTGCTGCGAATAGTGAACAGTCCAGCCTACGGTTTTTCCGAAAAGATCGATTCCGTCTCACGCGCCGTTTCCCTGCTGGGCACCGACGACCTGACCAATCTGGCGGCCGACGTGAAGGTGCTGCAGCAGTTCAACGGCATTCCATCCGCAATGATCGATATGGATTCTTTCTGGCGTCACTCGATCCGCTGTGGCCTGTTTGCGCGGATTCTTGCCGGTCACCTCTGCCTGCCGGGTGAAGAACTATATTTCACCGGCGGACTGCTGCACGACATCGGCCGACTGGTGATGCTTGAGCGGATGCCTGCACAATACACCCGTGCGATTGCCAAGGGGATGGCAGAGCATCTGCCGATCTACCGCGCCGAACAGGAAACCCTGCAGACCGACCACAGTATCGTCGGTAAATTACTCGCCATGCGCTGGCGATTGCCAACCCCGATCACGCGGATGATCGGTGGGCACCATTCTCCCGCCTCGGCCCACTATGCACCCGAAGCCTGTCTGGCCCATATTGCCGATTTCCTGGCCCATGCAACCGGCCATGAAGTGACCCTGGTGAATGAAATCCCGCCGTTTCAGCTAAAAGCATGGGAAGTTCTCAACTTGAAGGAAGAGCTTATCGCTCCAACCATCCGCCAGGTCGATGCCGAATTCAGAAAACTGATCAAGTTCTTTTTCAAGGGCAGTGCTGATTGACGTTTACCCCGGCTTCTCTTCTTCCTGAAAGCGTTCCGGTCCCGAACAGATCGGTGTCTTGGCCGCAGCAGCGATCCCGCACAACATCCCGTCAAAGACAAAGTTATGGAATGGAGTCACGGCGTACCAGTAGACCAGCCCAAGCAGACCGCGCGGCAGAAAATGAGCGATCTGGCGCAATTCAGTGCGGCCGTCATCCAGTTCGTGCAGCGTGAAATAGAGCACTGCTTCACCCGGCAGTTTCATTTCGGCATTCAGCAGCAGTTTCTTCGGTTGCTCCGCATCGATCACCCGCCAGAAATCAAGCGCATCGCCGGGGTAGATTTCCTGAGAATCCCGGCGACCGCGACTGAGACCGACCCCGCCTAACACTCGATCGATAATCCCGCGCAGTTTCCAGAGCCAATTGGCGTAATACCAGCCGACCTCGCCGCCGATCGCGGCCAGCGCCGGCCAGATAGCCGCCGGTTCAGCATCGATGATCACTCGCCGCGAATCGGTAAACATCTTTCCCCCCGCCCAGGATGGATCACCGCGAACACTCCATTCCGCCGGGTGGATCGGTCCCGAATCGGTCCAGGAACTTTCCACCTCGTGCTCCTTCTGCCGTTCAAGTGCCAGGTGGATCGCCTTGCGACAATCAAATAAGTCTTGCGGCAGCAGCTCGGCGATCCGGTTGTCATGGCAGATCACCGGATTTTTCAGCCCCTCGGTCAAGGGCCGGGCCAGAGCCGCCGGGATCGGCGTCAGCAGGTGAATCAAATAAGAACTTAAGCCTGGGGTGAGAAACGGCAGCGGCACGATCAGGCGTTTGCGTAAACCGGCCTCTTCCGCGTAAATCTCCATCAGTTTGTGATAGTTGAGTATTTCAGGCTGGCCGATATCAAAGGTTTCGCCGAGGGTTTCCGGGCACTCAAGGCAGCCGATCAAATAGTGCAGCACATTTCGTACGCCGATCGGCTGGCAGGGAGTATCGACCCAGCGCGGCGTCAGGATTACCGGCAGGCGATCGACCAGGTAGCGCAGAATTTCGAACGCGGCACTGCCCGAACCGATAATCATTGCCGCACGCAGAATCGTCACCGGTACCGCGCCCAGTTGCAGCAGTTGACCGACTTCGCTACGAGACTGCAGATGGTGGCTCAGGCCGCTGCCCTCCTCGCCCAATCCACCCAGATAGATGATCTGTTGCAGCTTGGCTGCGGTCGCTGCTTTAGTCATGTGCATCGCCGCCACTCGGTCAGTATGGGAGAAATCATCGACCGCCGGGTTCATCGAATGAACCAGATAATAAGCAGCCCGGCAACCCCTGAGACCCTGCAGCAGGCTAGGGTAGTCAAGAATATCGCCGCGGACAATTTCCAGCTGCGGGTGCTTTCCCCAACGCCGATTGCGTAATTTTTCCGGACTGCGTGCCAGCGCACGGACCCGGTATCCAGCGGCTAACAGGCGTGGCACCAGGCGTCCGCCGATATAACCGCCAGCACCGGCAACGAAGATCGGTTGTTTACTATTTGGCATCAAGTGGCTCCGTATTGCGTGGAATGGGTAGTTGTTGTTAAAGATTAACAGAAGGAAGATTTCCAGGGGCAGGAAAATCTCTTTTGCTGGTGATTGCAGCAACTCTCCCTTCCGTATGGAGATCGACAAACGGGTTTGGCCTGAGTGTACCGCCAATACGCATTTCAATCCACGCCCCGGGTGGGGGCGACGGCCGACAGCATAACACCAAGCGACTCACCGGTTCATCCCCGCGAGTGCGGGGAACTCGGCAGGGGTACAAGCGGAATGCCATGACTGGGCGGTTCATCCCCGCGAGTGCGGGGAACTCCCATTTTTCTGTTCCTCCGCCGAACAATCGACCGGTTCATCCCCGCGAGTGCGGGGAACTCAAATTGACTCTTGACCTGCCAGGCGATCGCGCCGGTTCATCCCCGCGAGTGCGGGGAACTCCCATTTTTCTGTTCCTCCGCCGAACAATCGACCGGTTCATCCCCGCGAGTGCGGGGAACTCAAGCCGCGCAGTTTATGACGGCTTTTAACGGTCGGTTCATCCCCGCGAGTGCGGGGAACTCACGTCGGAGAATTACCGCACCCAAGCAAAGAACGGTTCATCCCCGCGAGTGCGGGGAACTCGATTGCGGCTTTAGCTACTGTTGCAAGTCTGGCGGTTCATCCCCGCGAGTGCGGGGAACTCCGCTAATTCGGTTATCCAGATTGAACTGTCAAAGGTTCATCCCCGCGAGTGCGGGGAACTCAGCGCTGGCCAGTTGCCTAGTCCGAAACGGTTCGGTTCATCCCCGCGAGTGCGGGGAACTCTTTTACTGTTTGTAGGACGGTTTAAAATTTTACGGTTCATCCCCGCGAGTGCGGGGAACTCCAGATATGAAATCAATGTTTATAAAACACCAACGGTTCATCCCCGCGAGTGCGGGGAACTCGGCGGGATTAGGCGAAACTCCCGAAATTTATTCGGTTCATCCCCGCGAGTGCGGGGAACTCTACTAAACGTGGTTATTGGAGAGAAAGCGATTCGGTTCATCCCCGCGAGTGCGGGGAACTCGGCGGAATTAGGCGAAACCCCCGAAGTTTATTCGGTTCATCCCCGCGAGTGCGGGGAACTCTTTACACTAACCGTGGCGTCTTTTTCCCGTCACGGTTCATCCCCGCGAGTGCGGGGAACTCGCAGGGACATCTCCGCTGGTGCCGAGCATTCGCGGTTCATCCCCGCGAGTGCGGGGAACTCGTTCGGGTCCGGTGACGGCCAGACTGCGGCAACGGTTCATCCCCGCGAGTGCGGGGAACTCTGAAGTCGCTGACGCTGCCGGTGGCGCACCAGCGGTTCATCCCCGCGAGTGCGGGGAACTCCATAACGAACGTGGCGACGGCATCCTGTTTGCGGGTTCATCCCCGCGAGTGCGGGGAACTCCTTCGCAAATACCGCCATTCCAATCCTCGCAACGGTTCATCCCCGCGAGTCCGGGGAACTCAGCATCAGCTAGAGCATTAGAGGTTACGGGAACGGTTCATCCCCGCGAGTGCGGGGAACTCCCTTTTACTCGTTCAAGATTTTCTAGCACAAGCGGTTCATCCCCGCGAGTGCGGGGAACTCCCGACAGCAATCGCTCAAAAACACAAAACGCGCGGTTCATCCCCGCGAGTGCGGGGAACTCAACAGCCTCTCCCTCTTCACCACTGGCTAATGCGGTTCATCCCCGCGAGTGCGGGGAACTCGAGTCTGGCGTTCCAGTTTCCGGCGGGGATTGCGGTTCATCCCCGCGAGTGCGGGGAACTCGGGTAGGGGTCCCCCACACCTCGGTCTGGCACCGGTTCATCCCCGCGAGTGCGGGGAACTCGTACATTTCGTTGTTGTAACGGTCGTTGTATTCGGTTCATCCCCGCGAGTGCGGGGAACTCATCAGGTTCTGATAGGTGATAGCGGCAGACCGCGGTTCATCCCCGCGAGTGCGGGGAACTCGGCATCCTGTAACAGACCGTCAAACGTCCGACCGGTTCATCCCCGCGAGTGCGGGGAACTCCGCTCGACTTTTGACACGCGCATTTTTGCGATCGGTTCATCCCCGCGAGTGCGGGGAACTCTCTGACCTGGCTTTCTCGTTCGACTGGTGAGGCGGTTCATCCCCGCGAGTGCGGGGAACTCGCTGAACGCAAGCTGACCATAAAGCAGGAGAACGGTTCATCCCCGCGAGTGCGGGGAACTCCTGCAAACTGACTCCAGTCGCCGTGGAAATTGCGGTTCATCCCCGCGAGTGCGGGGAACTCGAGATCATTCGGGCTGAGTTTCTCAATACCGACGGTTCATCCCCGCGAGTGCGGGGAACTCTGATGTGTCAACACTTTTCCGGACACAATATTACGCAGCTTTTTGCAACATCTCAAAGACCAGCGGGGACTCATATCCGTTAGAAGAATGTAGTCGCTGACGATTGTAGAATACTTCGATGTACTCGAATATTGCGGCCCT
>JAJRQI010000062.1 GCA_024280335.1 Deltaproteobacteria bacterium | reverse complement strand
GGCAAATGGTTCAATGCAAAATCAGGCACTTACGGCATTGGTTCGACTTGCTGCTGCACCGACATATTATAATCTTTATTCAGCAGAAAACCTATATCTATTTGTTTTTATTGGGTAATCATGTTTTCGCCCAAGCACTATGTAGGGGCGCTGCTTGCTGCGCCCTTCTCCGGGAACACAGGCAGGGCGCGGCAAGCAGCGCCCCTACGGCAAAGATAACCATCGAAAGGCCGTTGGCATGGCATTCGGGCCGCGACCCAAGGATTGTTAGGTTATACATCAGCAAATGCACAGCAAACAGATCCAAAAATACCTCCGCAGCCGCGCGATCACCACCCCTTGGCAGCTCACAGGAATCGGCCGCAGCGATTTTCAGGCGACGGTTGTCATCCCGGCCCTGGCGGAAGCTCACTCTCTGCCAAAAACGCTGGCATCCCTGACAGTCAATCCGGTCGAATCTCTCCAGCAGACCCTGATTCTCTGCGTGATCAACAATCGAGCTGACGCAACCGACGAACAGCAGGCTGAAAGCTGGCAAACCCTCAACTGGCTGCAATCAAATCCCTGTCCCCAACTCAATCTCGCCTGGGTCGATGCCGGCTCGCCCGGACTGGAACTGCCGGAGAAAGAGGGGGTCGGGCTGGCGCGTAAAATCGGTTTTGATCTGTCGCTGAGGTCACTTGATTGGGCGCAGGAACCGCTGCTGATCTCGCTCGATGCCGATACCCTGGTGGATGAAAACTACCTGCCGGCAATTTTCAGCCATTTCCAGCAGGGTGGGTGCGGCGGCGCGACCCTGCCGTTCCGTCATCAAGTCGGAGCGACTGCGGAGGAGGAAACCGCGATCCGCCGCTACGAGCTCTATCTGCGCAGCTACCTGTTCGGTCTGCAGCAGGCCGGTTCCCCCTACGCTTTCCACAGCATCGGCAGCGCCTTTGCCTGTCGGGCTGCAGCTTACCTGAAGGCCGGCGGCATGAACCGTCGCTCGGCCGCCGAGGATTTTTATTTTCTGCAGCAGCTGGCGAAAACCGGCGGGGTGGAAATGCTCAGCGGGACGCTGGTGCGGCCCTCGGCGCGTTTCTCCGCACGGGTTCCGTTCGGTACCGGCAGGGTGGTGCAGGGGCAGGTTGAGCAGGGGGAGATGCTGTTCAGCTTTTCCTCGGCAGCGTCATTTGCGGTGCTGCGTGACTGGCTGCAGTTGGTTGCCGAAAGCTGGCAGTCTCCGGCGGCGGCGTTGCTGACAAGGGCCGCTGAGATTTCACCGCTCTTCGGGGAGTTCTTGCAGGGGTTGGATTTTCTGTCGAACTGGCAAAAGCTGCAGCGCAATCATCGTCACCGGCAGCAGTTCCTCACGGCATTTCACGGCTGGTTTGATGCCCTGCGAACCCGGCAGCTGTTGCATCGTCTGGAGGATAGGGATTCCGAAATAACGATCGGCGATTCGGTCGGTCGTTTATTGGCCTGGGGTGGTTATTCGGGGATTGATGATGAAAGGCAGCAGTTGCTCTTGCTGGAAAAACTGCAGGGGGTTGCTTAATGACAAGGAGCGCCGCAAATAGCAGCGCCCCTTGTTGTTTCAGCTAGGAGCCTGTCCGAGAATAGGCTCCTAGTTCTTCAGTTAAAATTTGCCGAATTCATCATCATCCAGTCGGATGGTCGCTTTCGCTCCCTGGTCCATCCCGCTCCAGCCGATGTCCTGCACTGGTGCAACTGGCGATGTTTCCCGGGCAGCTGCCGACATCGCTGCTGCCGGTCGATATTGCTGATTGGTGTTCAGTTTAAATCTCTCCAGCATATGCTGGAGGTGGGCGGCCTGGCTGGACAGCTCTTCTGCGGAGGAAGCAGTCTCTTCCGCGGTGGCGGTGCTTTGCTGCACGGTTTGATCGATCTGGCCGAGACCCTGATTGACCTGGGAGATCCCTTGCGCTTGTTCATTACTGGCTGCCGCGATTTCACTCGCCAGATCGGTGACTTTGCTGATGGCAGCGACAATCTCTTGCAACGCTTGCGCGGTCTGTTCCGCAATGTGAGTCCCGTTACGGGTTTTTTCCACCGAGCCTTCGATCAGCTCTGCTGTTTCACTGGCGGCCTTGGCGCTGCGGGCGGCCAGGTTGCGCACCTCTTCGGCAACCACGGCAAAGCCTTTGCCATGCTGCCCGGCGCGAGCAGCTTCGACGGCTGCATTGAGTGCCAGCAGATTGGTCTGGAAGGCAATCTCGTCGATAGTTTTGATGATTTTGCCGATATTCTGGCCGGCTTCATTGATTTCTCCCATGGCCGCGACCATTGAACTCATTCGCTCCCCGCCATTTTCTGCCGCCTTGCTTGCATCATCGGCCAGCTGGCTGGCCTGACTGGCATTCTCTGCACTTTGTGACGTCTGTGAGGCTATTTCACTCATCGAGCTGGTGATCTCTTCCAGCGAAGCAGCCGTCTCGGTGGCTCCTTGTGAGAGTGATTGGCTCGAGTCTGAGACCTGCCCGCTGGCCGAGTCGATTTGGCTGCCAGCTGCTTGAATCTGCACAATAATTTCATTCAGATCCTCCGCGACCTGCTTGATCGATTGACGGAGCAGATCCTTTTCGCCGCGTGGGACAACTTTGAAGGTCAGGTCACCATTGGCCAGTTGCTGCATGGGGGTGATGACTTCCTGTTGCAGACTGTCGGCAAAATTATCGAGGGTCGCGGCCATGTCGCCCAGCTCATCTTTACGCATCAGGTTGAGGCGTTTCGAGATGTCGCCTGTTTCCATGGTTTTGAGCATGTCGACAACCTGCCTGATCGGAGCCGTAATGCTGCGGGTTAGAAGGTAGCTGAGGCCAGCAAGAATCAGCACCGCAATGCTGACAATCACCCAGATCGTGGCGGCGGTTTGTCCTTTCATCTCTTCGGTGTGTGGTTTGAGTTTTTGCAGACGAAGGTGGCTGTCGGTCATCAATTTCTTGGTGTGCTCACCTATTTGCTGGATCGCTTTCTTATATTGGCCGATTGCCTTGTTGCCCGCTTGGGGCGTGTTGATCTCGCCGGCGGTGATTTTGGTAAAGACTGAGGCAAAGCCGTTTTTATACTCCGCTGCGGACATTTTCATCTCTGCGATCATGCGTTTTTCATCAGGCAGGTAGACGGAGTGTTCCAAGCTATTGAGATCATTAATGAATTGTTCGTAGGTCTGCTTCCATTTTGCAAAGTAGCCGGTTCTTTTTTCCGCTTTGTCGATATTCAGGAAGGTGTCCTTCTCGTAACGTCGCAAGGTCAGGGCATGCGTTTCAAGTAGCGCGGCTTCCTCAGCAATCACGCCATCGCTTTCAAGGGCACTGGTGACATCACTGGTGATATTGTTAACCCCCCAAAGTCCTGAGAGTCCTGCCGCCAGCAATAGCAGCAGTAAAACAGAAAAACCTAGACCAAGGCGGACTCCAATTTTCATATTGTTTAACATTTGGACCTCCATCGGAACGCTGTACGGTTAGATATCGACAACCTTAAACAGTTAAGCTTGGATTGAATTAATGTCAAGTCTGGGAATTTTTAACCTCTTGTCGATTCCCGCAGGCCTGAATTGATTTTCCTATGGAAATAGCTGGTCGCTTGCTCTGATCAGTATTTGCCGAATTCGTCATCGTCCAGCTGAATCTGTGCTGTCTGTGAAACAGCCCCCCAGCCTTTGTCGCCAGCAGGCGGGCTTACTGACGGTTGTGAGGTTGCGGTAGCTATCGGTGCCGCTTGTTGCGCCGCTGTCTGTCTCTGACCGGCAATCTTGAAGTGGCCGAGCATCTGCTGCATGTCATTAGTCTGTGCCGAAAGCTGCTCGGCAACGGCGGCGCACTGTTCGGCGTTGGCGGTCGCCTGCTGATTGACCTGGTCGAGCTGGGTCAAGCCTTCATCGACCTGGGCGATTCCTTGTGATTGCTCGTTACTGGCGACGGCGATTTCGGCGACCAGTTCGGAGACCTTGCTGACCCCTTCGACGATTTCACTCAAGGCGACTGCGGTTTGGTCGGCAATCTGGGCACCATTATTGGTTTTATCGACCGAGCCTTCGATCAGGGCAGTGGTTTCTCTGGCTGCTTTGGCGCTGCGGGCCGCCAGGTTGCGGACCTCTTCGGCAACCACGGCGAAGCCTTTGCCGTGTTGTCCGGCTCGGGCTGCTTCGACGGCCGCATTGAGCGCCAGCAGGTTGGTCTGGAAGGCGATCTCGTCGATCACCTTGATGATTTTGCTGATGCTCTGGCTGGCCTCACTGATTTCCGCCATGGCGCTGACCATCGACTGCATCTGGGCATTGCCTTTTTCTGCCGCCTGCTTGGCGCTGCCGACCAGCTGGTTGGCTTCTCCGGCATTGGCGGCATTGTTTTTTGTCTGTTCGCTCATCTGGGTCATCGAGGCGGAAATCTCTTCCAAGGCGCTGGCTTGCTGGGTCGCACCGTCGGCCAGAGAGGCACTGGTCCCGGCTACCTGCATAGCGTCAGAAGCGATACTGAGGCTTGAATTCTGCACGGTCTGCATCACCTGGGTCAGGCCCTGATTGGCCTGCGCCAGCGGTGCAGCGATCAGTCCGCTGGCTTTAAAGGTGAAATCACCGTTGGCCAGCCGGTCAAAGGCGGTCAGGATTTCACTCTGCAGGTTTTCGGCAAACCGGTCCATCGCCTTGGCCAACTGACCGATTTCGTCGCCGCGATTCATGTTGAGGCGCTTATCCAGGTTGCCCTGTTCCATCCCCTGAACCATTTCAACCACCGCGTCGACGGGTCTGACAACTCTGCGATTAATCATCAGCCAACACAACACTGTAACGATCAGGGAAATCAGCCCGCCGCTATAGAGCAGGGTTTTCAGCTTGGCAACCTTGTCACGTGAACTTTGGTCATACATGCCGACTGCTTTGTTCATCTGCTTGAGCAGGGTGACATTATTTTTCAGGATATAGTCTGCAGCACTGTTTTTCGCCGTTTCACTGCTGCCGGAATTGATAAAGGTTTTGACGTGCGGGGCGAACTTGCTCCAGAGATTTTCCACCTGACGCATCTGACTGAGAATCTCAGCATCCTTGGTCGGCGGCAGATTGAGTTGTCGGTCGCCGTCGATCAGCGCCTTTAACGAGCTGGCGAACAGGGTTGAGGTCTTTTGCAGGTTGCTGCGGTTTTCACTGGTGGACAGACCGGCCTTGATTGCCAGCGCCTCTTTCGACATTTTCTGGGTCAGCATCCGCTGGCGCCCGGCGATATTGACGACCGTAGAGTCATCCTTCTGGCCGTTGAGAACGATGATGGAAGTGAAAATCAGGGCGAGGGTGACCAGGGTTATGATCGCGATCGCACCGGTCAGTTTGGCTCCGAGACCAAGAGAGGATGGTTTGTTCATAGAAACTCCATAGAGAGTGAAATCAATTAGATATTTCCAACGAAAATGGATCGTACCCCAGGTGTTCGCCTTTTGGCAAGTAACTTTATGTGGTTTTGCTAATTATTCGGCAGTTTGCAAACAAAAAGGCGGAACCCGTCCGGGTCCGCCTTTTTCTGCAACCGTTATTTTTCCAGTCTCAGACGATCTGCTCCATCCCCCAGATTCCGCAGGGGCAGATCCCGGCACAGATGCCGCAGCCGATGCAGAGCTGATCGTCGGAGACGTACTCGAAGCTGCCGTCCTGGCAGTCATCCCGCCGGATCGCTCCTTCCGGGCAGGCCTCAAGGCACATGCCGCAGTCTCGGCAGGTGCCGCAGGAGATACAGCGGTTGGTCTCTTTGGTGGCGTCTGTGAAGTTGAAGCGGCTGCGGTTGTGCGGCCGGAACAGCTCTTTGCTCAGGCACTCCTGAGAAATCTGCGGCAGCTTCTTTTTTGCCACCAACTCGTTACCGGCGAGGAAATCATCGATTTGTTCGGCGGCTTCCCGGCCGTGGCCGATGGCGTGGGTCAGCAGTCCCGGCGCAATGGTGTCGCCGATGGCGAAGACGCCGGGTGCTCTGTTCAGCTGGCCGCAGTCATCGACATCGGCCATGCCGCGCTCGTTCAGCCAGTCGCGCGGAATGTAGCTGAGATCGGGGCGCTCGCCGATGGAGATGATGATGGTGTCGGCTTCGAGCAGGCGGCCGTCTTTGGTGTGCAGCCCTTTTGCGTCGACCTTCTCGGTGAAGGTCGGCCATTCGATTTTGCCGCCGAGCTTCTCGAAGTGCTCAATTTCTTTCTTGAAGGCCGCCGGGCGTTGAATGTCGATAGCGGTGACCTGCTTGGCACCCATCGCGTAGGCACCGAGGCAGGCATCCATCCCGGCGTTGCCGGCACCGATGACGACCACCTTTTCGCCGACTTCCGGCTGCAGGTCGTTGTTGACATCCTTGAGGAATTCTAGTCCTTTGACCAGCCGTTCATGGCCGGGGAAGGGGATCACCACCGGGTTATGAGCACCCGAAGCGATCACTACCGCATCGAAATCCTGCTGTAGTTTTTCGAACAGCGCTTTATCGACCGGGGTGTCGGTCTGGATGGCGACACCCAGATCTTTGACCCGCCGGATCTCCTGATCAAGGCTGTCGGCAGGCAGCCGGTCGGTCGGGATAACCTGGCGCAATTTGCCGCCGACTTCCCGGTCGGCTTCGATGATGGTGGTGCCATGGCCGAGCAGCCGCAGGTGCCAAGCGGCCGAGAGGCCGCCGGGACCGCCACCGATGATGGCGATCTTCTTGCCGCTGTCGGCTTTCGGGGTCGGCGATTCCGCTTCGATCGACAACTTGCCGAGTTCTTGCATCGAAACCGGCAGGTCGATGAACTGGCGGGTGCAGGCGTCCATACAAGGGTTCGGGCAGACTTCACCGCAGACGCTCCCGGGGAAGGGAGAATACTGCAGGACCAGTTCGATCGCTTCCTGATATTTCCCGGCGCGCAGCAGGTTGATCCGGTCCTGGGTCGGGATCGATGAAGGGCAGGCCGCTTCGCAGGGGGCGCAGAAGGCTTTGTTTTGCCAGTGCGGGATCTTTAGCCGGTCAGCGCCGATGTTGACCAGGCCTGCCTGGTGATCATAGTTGTCCTTGACGATTTCGCCGAAGATACCGCCATCGCCGACCCATTTGTTTAAGCGGAATTCGCGCATGCTGATACGCATGGCGTGGCGTTGTTTACGCTCCTCAAAAGTCTGGGCGACAATCTTTTTCCACTGGCTGAAGTCGTTCAGCAGCTCCAGGTGTTGTGTTCGTTCGATCTTGTCGAGAAACTCAGGCAGGCCAAGTGACAGAAATTCACGGTCGGCTTCATCCAGCTCGAGCAGCCAGACATCGTCCGGCAACCCCTGGACCGGACCGCGGACATAGACGGTGCCGCCGACCATGCCGGCGCAACTGCGATCGCCGAGGACCGATTCATAGTCCGCACAATCGACACCGCAGATCACGGCAATGCCGCCGCCCATGAACTCGAAGGAGAAGGAGCCGGTGTTTCTCAGCACCCAGAACTGCGGGGCCTCATAAGCCGGGTCATGCTTCATCAGTGAGCCGGAGCGGGTACCGACCCGCCCGGCGACGAAGATCTTACCGGCCGCCGCGCAGTGGGCGGTGGTGTCGCCGCTGTCCCCTTTGATGATCAGTTCGGCGCCGGCGTTCAACCAGCCAGCGTCTGCCGGGGTCGGACCGTCAACAATAATGGTGGTGCCGTCGAGGCCGAATGAGCCGACCCGTTGGCCGGGGTTCTTGACCTTGAACTTGAGCGGGGTGCCGTTTTCGGTCCAGAGCGGACCACCGATATTATGGTGGCCGGAGGAAAGAATCTCGAATTCAGTTTCCCCTTTGTCCAGTGCTGAGTAGATCTCCTGCAGCAGCTGCTGGGTGGAAATTCGCTTCTTGTTTTTATCAAAACCGATAATTTCTGCTGCCATTATTTGTCGTCCTCCTTAACAGACATGCTGGATCTGCAGGCGCTCGGCGACTGCCCGGTCGGTGGAAACCAGGGCATCGGAGCGACCGACCGGGAGCGATGAGTTGCCGATCGGAGCCATCAGTTTCTTGAACTCCTGATCCATTGCCAGGTAGTAATTGACGATGTTCTGTGCCACCCGCTCCGGGTCGAGGCGGTGGACCAACTGCGGTTCCTGAGTGGTGATTCCGGCCGGGCAGAGGCCGGTGTTGCAAGCGTTGCAGCGGCCCATATCGTTGCCGATACAGCCGGCCATCTGCAGGATCAGCTTGCCGGTGAAGACGCCGTTGGCGCCGAGGGCGATCATCTTGAAGGCATCGGCTGCCAGATCGCCGGTTTTGCCGAGGCCGCCGGCTGCCCAGAGCGGAATCTGCCCCTGCCGTCCTTGGGTGACGGCGGCCAGATAGCAATCGCGCAGCTTGCTGACGATCGGGTGGCCGGTATGGTCGAGGCTGACCTCGTGAGCGGCGCCGGTGCCGCCGTCGATGCCGTCGAGGAAGAAGCCGCCGACAATATTGTAGGGATCGCGGACCAGGTTGTTGAAGACCGAAACACTGGTTGCCGAGGCCGCCACCTTGATCGCCACCGGTACGCGGAATTTGAACGCTGCATTGAAGGAGAGGAACATCTTCTGCACGCTCTCTTCGATCGAGTAAAGCCCCTGATGGTTCGGCGGGCTGAGCAGGTCGGTCTTGGGGACACCGCGGATCGCCTGGATATGCTCAGCGACCTTCTGCGCCATCAACAGGCCGCCGTCGCCCGGCTTGGCGCCCTGGCCGATCTTGATCAGGATACCGGCCGGATCTTCGACCATGTGCGGCATCGATTTGGCGATCCGGTTCCAGCCGAAGTGGCCGGAAGCGATCTGCAGGATCAGATATTTCAGATACTTGCTCTTGAGCAGGCGGACCGGGACGCCGCCTTCGCCGGAGCACATCCGCACCGGCATGCCGCACTCTTCGTTCAGGTAGGCGACCGCCATGGCCACCCCTTCCCACATCCGCCAGGAGAGGGCGCCGATCGACATGTCACCGATGATCACCGGGTAGACCCAGTTGACCGGCGGGGTCAGCTCGTTGGTCATCAGCTCCTGGTCGCTATCCGGAGTGAATGGCAGCTTCTTCGGCGGCAGAATCCGGCCGAAGGGGGCCAGCAGGTCGAAGGTGTGGCGCTGGGCATCAAGGCTTGGATCGGTCATCTGCGAGATGCGGCCGACGCGGATTTTGTCCAGAGTGCGCGCGGTCCCTTCAAGGTTCTTTCGGCCGCCGCGTTTGATCGAGTCGCCGCCCAGACAGCGGGTGATGATCGGATGACGGGTGTCCATGTTGCGTTCCGGGTGGATGGCGTCGTTCGGGCAAACCTTTTCGCACATGCCGCAGCCGCGACAGTAGTCACGCACCGATTTGGCCTGGCGAATCACCGGAACCGCAGAAAAACGTGCTTTCGGTTCGGGAAAATTGCCCTCGGAGAAGACCATCCGCCGCCGCTCGACCTTCGGCAGGATCGCCCGGAAGGAGCAGGTGGCGACACAGGAACCGCACATAGTGCAGCGGCTGGCGTCGTACTTGATCTTCCAGGGAAGATCGTTGGCGGTGACATCATTCAGTTTCATTGTTTCCATCTCTGCACCTCCAGATTGTCATCGATCACCACCACTTCACGCTCATTGGGGTAGATATCGGTCTCCCAGTCGCGGTCGGGGAGAACCTCGTTGATGCCGCAGACCTCCGAGGAGATGACGATGGTGTCGGTATCGCGGCCGATCACCACCGGCCGTAATTTCTTGGCATCGCAGCAGGAGAACAGGGTGTTGTCCGGCAACAGGCCGATAATGGTGTTCGGGCCGTTGATCTCCAGGTGGGCCAGCGATTGGCGGATCGCCAGCAGCTGTTTCTGGTCTTCGCGCTGTTCAATCTGCTCGAACGGCAGCGGGGTGACGACATGTTTGTAATACCGCAGCGGCCAGCCGAGCTCGCGGTGGACATAATGCAGGCTGTAGAGAAAGCACTGCGAATCGGACTCAAAGCCGATATAGCCGCGGTGCAGCCCCTGCTGGAATTCTTTGTTTTTCAGGTAGAAGGTGTTTTCGCCGTTCGCCAGCACCGAATACCCTTGCAGGTGAAAGGGGTGGGCGGCGTAGCGGACGATATCGTAGTTGGTGTTCTGGCGGCACTGGGCGGTGATCACCTTGGCGGTGAAGCGGTCGTTCCCCTCCCAGAGGTTGAAGTAGGTGCCGATATCGCGCGGGTCGCCGATCTCTTTTAGGGTGATGACGTCGGGCCAGAAGGAGTAGGCGAACCCCTCCTCGTTCGGCTCCAGCGCAGCACGCAGCCGTAGTCGGGTGTCGAGCAGCAGCTCTTCCTTCTCTTTCTGCTCGGCTTTGCGGTAGTTGCGTGGATAATCGAAGGTCTCGAAGACGTAGTTCGGCATGGCGTTGATATCGAGTCCCGGCTCGTCATTGACCTCGGGAGCCCACTGCATGACCCGGTGAAAACCGATCTCGTGCAGGATGTCCTCGGCAATCTTGATGCCGGCATCGGTACAGGCCATCGACAGGGTCGGCAGATGCTTGTAGGATTCAAAAATACCGCCGAGGTCTTGCATGACCATGGCGAAACCCGAGTTGTCATGCCCTTTCTGCTGCGATTGCATCAGTTGCAGGGCCATGCTCGGATGGATATAGTTGCGACTTTTTATCGCTCCAATACGACACATAGTATCGACTCCTTCTGGGTATATCGGAAAGGTTTCCCCGGTTGTCGGTGCGACGCGAGCGGCGGTCGCGGGTCGCGGGGGAAGATCTGCAGTTTTTCAACGAAAAGACAGATAAATATGATAGCAGGTTCTGTGCCAGACATTCAGGGTCTGCCCGAGAGGTGGGCACGGCCGGTTTTCCGGTTGTTTTTCAGCTGGTTGGCGGATTGTGCAAGGTGTTTGTCGACTTGTGTCGTCTGGCGGAAGAATTGAGTGTGTTTATTTTATACTTATTCTGTGTACATGGTTGCCGGCTGTAGCGGCGCCCGCGCTGAGGTTGTCAGGCGGGCGCCGCTGGTTCTTTAGAGTTTGGTGATCCAGCCGTGGTTGTCCGGTTGCTGCCCGTACTGGATACCGGTCAGCTTGTTGTAGAGCTGCATGGTCAGTTCGCCCGGCTGGCCGTTGCCGAGCTGGACGCACGTGTCCTGGTAGCAGAAGGAGCCGACCGGCGAGATGACCACGGCGGTTCCGGTGCCGAAGGCTTCCTGCAGGCGGCCGTTATCGGCCCCCGCCATCACCTCGTCGACACTCAGTGCCCGCTCTTCGATTTTATAGCCCATCTCGACCAGCAGGCTCAGGGCAGAGCGGCGGGTGATACCGTCCAGGACGGTACCTTGCAGCGGTGAGGTGACGATCTTGCCGTCGTAAAGGAACAGCATGTTCATGCTGCCGACCTCCTCCACATAGCGCTTCTCTTTGGCGTCGAGCCAGAGCACCTGGTCGTAGCCTTTCAGCGCGGCTTCACGGGCGGCATACAGGCTGGCGGCGTAGTTGCCGCCGGTTTTGGCCTCGCCGGTCCCCCCTTCGGCGGCCCGTACATAATGATCGGAGATCCAGATCTTGACCGGGGCGATCCCGCCCTTATAGTAGGCGCCGACCGGGCAGAGGATCACATAGCAGAGATACTGATCGGCCGGGCGAACGCCGAGCATCGCTTCGGTGGCGATCATGGTCGGTCGGATGTACAGGCTGGTCCCTTCGTTGCGGGGAACCCAGCGTGATTCCAGGCGGATCAGTTCGAGGATCGACTCAAGAAAGAACTGTTCGTCGACCTCCGGCATGCACATTCGTCGGGCGCTCTGGTTGAAGCGGGCGACATTGTCGGCCGGGCGGAACATGGCGATGCTGTCATCGGCATGGCGGAAGGCTTTCAGTCCTTCAAAGATCTCCTGCGAATAGTGCAGCACCATGGCCGCCGGATCGATGGTAAAAGGGGCGTAAGGTTGAATGCGCGCCGAATGCCAGCCCTTGCCGCTGTCGTATTCCATGACAAACATCCGGTCAGTAAATTGTTTGCCGAATACCAGCTTGTTTTCGTCTTCGATCCCGGGCTGGGGATTGGTCAGCGGCTGAATTTCCAGATTCATGATTGTTGCTCCCCTAACGATGAATATTGATAGATAGACTGCATCTATTAGCATAGGCTCGCCCGCTGCTGCAAGATTATCCCTGCTGTATGGCGTTTTGTCTGTCGATGAGCTTGCAGAACTGTGAAAAAAAAATTAAAATCAGGATTGCGTCAGTTTACGGTTGGCAATGTGAATCCCCCCCTTTTTTTCAAAGGGGGGAAATATAGCTTCCCCCTTTGAAAAAGGGGGATTGAGGGGGATTGAGGGGGATTGGTTTGGACCTTGACATGGATCTGCTCGAATTAAACTACGGTACGTCGAAACAGCGTGCTGCGCTGCCTGCCGGCGGACAATGGTTGCGGCCGAAAATTCCGGCTGCCGGTGACCCAGCCGAACTGGTGCGGCAGGCCTTGCAACAGCCGTTCGGCACCCCGGTTCTGGCCGAACTGATTGCGCCGCACGAGCAGGTATTGATCGTTACTTCCGATATTACCCGCTATACCGGCAGTGAAATCTACCTGCCGCTGCTGGTTGCCGAGCTGAACCGACTCGGTGTTGTCGATGAGCAGATCAGTATTCTGGTTGCTCTGGGAATCCACCGCAAACAGAGCGCTGCCGAACATCGCAAGATTCTCGGTCCGCTTTCTGGGCGGATCGCAGTTTTCGACCACGATTGTGACGATCCGCAGCAACTGATCTCTCTGGGGGTGACCGATTCCGGGCTGCCGGTGGTACTGAATCGCCGGGTGCTGGCGGCCGATCGGGTGATCGTCACCGGCACCATCGGTTTTCACTACTTTGCCGGGTTCGGCGGCGGTCGCAAAGGGCTGGTGCCGGGGGTGGCCAGCCGCGAAACCTGCATGCAGAGCCACTTTGCCGTGTTCAATCCAGCGGAAGTCGGCGGCAAACAGCCGAACGCGACTGTCGGGGTGCTGGTCGGCAATCCAGTCCATCAGGCGTTGTTGCAGGCGGCAAAGCTAGTCAGGGCCGATTTTCTGCTGAATACCGTCCTTTCGCCGCAAAAGGAGATCCTCGGGGTTTTTTGCGGCGAGCTGGAGCAGGCGCATCTGGCCGGTTGCGAGCTGGCGCGTGAGCTGTTTTCTGTCCCGCTGAGCGAACCGGCCGACCTGGCGATTATCTCCTGCGGCGGGGAACCGAAGGATATCAACTTTATCCAATCACAAAAGGCGCTCGATTACGGCTGCCGGGCGGTGCGGGAAGGCGGCACAATCATCCTGCTGGCCGCCTGTCGCGACGGCTTCGGCCATCCGACCTTTTTCAACTGGTTCCGCTATCAGGATCTGGATGAGTTTGAAGTTGCGCTGCGCGCCGATTACCAGATCAACGGCCAGACCGCCCATGCCACTTTGAGCAAGGCGCGACGTTTTCGGGTACTATTGATCAGTGAATTAACCGCCGAACAGACCCGGCGGATGGGGATGGAAAAAGCTGCTGATCTGGCCGCTGCGGTCGAACTGGCAAGCGTCGATCTGCCTGAGAACGCGAAAATCGTGGTGATCCCGGACGGGGGGACGGTCTTGCCGGTCGTTGCCGCCTGAACTGAAGGATGAATGAAGTATGCCGAGCAAAGAAGAAATACTCCAGCAGGTGATCGAATCCGGTTCTCTGCCGACCCTGTCGACGGTTGCCTCCAAGTTGATCAATATCACCGGCCGGGAAGAGACGACCATCTAGGATATTACCAAGTTGATCTCGCAGGATGTGTCGCTTTCCAGCAAGGTGCTCAAGGTGGTCAACTCCTCTTTTTACAATTTTCCCAATGAGGTCGGCACTATTCAGCAGGCGGTAGCGATCCTCGGCACCAATGCGGTCCGCAGCCTGGTATTGTCGTTTTCATTTCTTAACATGGAGCGGCCCAAGTATGGCAAGGGCTTTGACTACGAGCGTTTCTGGGAGGAGTCGCTGGCCGCTGCGGTGGCCTCGAAGCTGATCATGTCGAAGGTTTCTGACGCTGACGCGGATGAGGTCTTTACCGTCTCTTTGCTGCAGAATCTCGGCAAGCTGATTTTTGCCTGCGCCTATCGTGAGCAATATGACCAGATCCTCAAGGATGCCGATGGCAGCGAACAGCGCCTGCTGGAGCTGGAAGAGGAGCGGATCGGTGCCAATCATGCTTATATCGGTTGCGAGGCGGCCAAACACTGGAAGTTCCCTGACGCCCTGACCTTGCCGATTCTTTACCATCACACCCCGAAGGTCGCGGCGACGGAGGGGGCGGAGATGTTGACAGCCGTTCGCGTCGTTCATCTGGCGGGTCTGCTGGCCAACATCATGTATTCGGGCAAACCGATCGAATATCATGCTCCATTTCGTGAGCGGGCGCAGAAGATGTTTCAGCTGGCGGCACCGGCAATCGATGAGATTCTGGAGAAAGCCAACGGTGAAGTGGCTCAGGCGGCCAGCTATTTCGGCTTGAATATCGGCGGCACTGCTTCGATCCCGGAACTGTTGCAGGGGGCGAATATTGAACTGAGTCTGCTCAATATGAGTTACGAGCAGATGAACCGGGAACTGGTACAGGCAAAGATTCAACTGGAGAAACTGGCCTCGGAGCTGGAGGACAAGAACAGTTATCTGGAGGAGATTGCCAACCTCGACGGTCTGACCGAGATCTATAATCATCGCTACTTTCAGGACTTTCTCGATCGGGAGATCAGCCGCGCGATCCGGCGTGAAACCGAACTCAGCCTGGTGCTGGCCGACATCGATAATTTTAAAAAGTTCAACGATTTTCACGGTCACCAGGCGGGGGACTACGTGTTGCATGAAGTCGCTGCGCTCTGTGGCGGCTTGATCCGTGAATATGACCTGCTGGCGCGATACGGCGGTGAAGAATTCGTCTTTGTCTTTCCAGAGACCGGTCAGGCCGATGCCCTGCTGATCGCCGAAAAGATCCGTACCGCACTCGAACAGCACATGTTCAGTTTTGCCGGTGATTCCTATCGCGTGACCTCCAGCTTCGGGGTTGCCAGCTATGATGCGACCGGTTTAATGAAAAAGGCGCAACTGATCGAGCAGGCGGACAAGGCGCTTTACAGTGCCAAGAAGAAGGGGCGTAACCGGGTTGAGGCTTTTGTCGAAAAGAGCGGCTGGTTCGGTCGCGGAAAGTAGACATTTACAGTCATTTATCCGATAATGACGGCCAGTCGCTGATTGTTCAGGCACGGAGATCCAGCATTGTGGTGCTCTTCGTGCCTTCTTATTTTATTGAAAACGTAACCAGCAGGCGCAATAAGTAATCTGTCATTCCCGAGGGTGTAATCGGGAATCCAGACTTTAAAACCATGGATCCCCGATAGAATCAATTCGGGGATGACTGACATTTCATAAAGATTTTGAGCGCCTATTTCTGGTGGTGGCAAATAAGCCTTCGAGTTATTGAGGATTTAGTAAAATGTTAAACAGCGAAATTATCGCCCAGTTACAGCAGATTGTCGGCAAAGAGTTCCTTTCCACCGCCAAACCGATCTGATCTGTTATTCCTACGACGCCACCCAGCGGCAGTTTCTGCCCGAGGTTGTGCTGCATCCCGGTAGTTCGGAGGAGATTTCACAGATCTTGCGGCTGGCCAACGAGGCCAGCATCCCGGTCTTTCCGCGTGGTGCCGGCAGCGGTTTTACCGGCGGTAGCCTGCCGGTCAGCGGCGGGATTGTGCTGGTCACCACCCGGCTTGATCGGATTCTGCAGATCGATGAAGAGAACCTGGTCGCCACCGTCGAGCCGGGCCTGGTGACCGAGCAGTTTCAGAAAGCGGTCGAAAAGGTTGGCCTGTTCTATCCGCCCGATCCGGCTTCGCTGAAGTTTTCCACCCTCGGTGGTAATGTTGCCGAGTGTGCCGGCGGCCCGCGTTGCGTCAAGTACGGCGTGACCAAGGATTATATCCTCGGCCTCGAAGTGGTGACGCCGACCGGCGACATCATCAAAACCGGCGGTCCGACCATGAAAGGGGTGGTCGGTTACGACCTGACCAAGCTGATCTGCGGCAGCGAGGGGACGCTGGCGGTGATCACCAAGATTATCATCAAGCTGTTGCCGCTGCCGGAGGCGAAGAAGACCATGCTGGTGCTGTTCGATTCGATCGACGGCGCCGCCAAGGCGGTATCGAGCATCATCGGCAACAAGATCATCCCGACCACGCTGGAGTTTATGGATGGCCGCACCATCGACTGCGTCCGTCAGGCGACCGACCTGCAGGTACCGGATGCCGCCCGGGCCTTGCTGATTATCGAGGTTGACGGGGATCGTGAATTTCTCGACAAGCAGGCGCAGAAGATTGTCGAAATCGTCCAGCCGCTCGGCATGGTCGAAAACCGCATCGCCGAAACCCCGGAAGAGAGTGAAGCCCTCTGGCAGATTCGTCGTTCGGTGTCAGCCTCACTGCGCAAGGTCAACCCCGACAAGTTCAACGAGGACATCTGCGTACCGCGCTCCCGGGTGCCGGAGATGATCCGCCGGATCGATGCCATCGCTGATAAGCATGATGTGCCGATTGTCAACTTCGGCCATGCCGGAGACGGCAATATCCATGTCAACGTGATGATCGACAGCAAGCTGCCGGGTGAACAGGAAAAAGCTGACCGGGCGATTGAAGAGGTGTTCAAAGAGACGTTGGCCTTAGGCGGAACCATGAGCGGTGAGCACGGTGTCGGGATTATGAAGGCACCTTACCTTCCGCTGGAATTGTCCGATACGGTGGTCGATTACATGAAGACGATCAAAAGAGCTCTCGATCCGAATAATATTCTCAATCCGGGGAAGATATTTCCGAGCGATAATTTGTAGGGGGCGTCCCGTTGGGACGCCTGCGGTCAACAAACCAATTCCGGGCGACCCGCCGGGTCGCCTCTACGGTGTAAAAAGAGCATGGCCAAACTGAAAAAACTGGAAGATTTTCGTGACGAGATCGAGCAGTGCGTCAAGTGCGGTGCCTGCCGGGCCCACTGTCCGGCCTTTGGTGCTGAAAAGCATGAAGGGCGGGTGGCGCGCGGCAAGATCGCTCTGGCCGATGCGCTGCTCAAAGGCGAGGTCGAGATGGAGGAGCGCTTTTTGCTCGACATGTCGTAGTGCCTGCTGTGCGGCAGCTGCTACGCCCAGTGTCCGAACAAGGTGCCGACCGAGGAGATTGTTGCCGCAACCCGTCTGAAGATTGCCGAGCGTAAGGGGCTTTCGACCTTCGGCAAAGGGGTGGCTACGGTACTGAAACATCAGGGGCTGATGGATCTGCTGGCCAAAGGCGGCGGGGCGCTCTCGAGTCTGCTGTTCAAGAAACTGCCGGATAACAGCGGGATGCGACTGCGTTTCCCGGCGCCCTTTATCAGTGCTGATCGGACCTTGCCGAAGTTGACCGCCAAGCCGTTTCGTGACCGGTACCCGGAGCTGATTCCGGGCCAGGTGGGTCAACCGACAGTACTCTTCTTTACCGGCTGCGGCATCAATTACATGTACCCGGAATCGGGTGAGGCGATGTTGCAGGCACTGAGGTTTCTCGGCGTCAATGTTGTCATCCCCAAGGGCCAGGTCTGTTGCGGATTACCGGCAGTTTCAGCCGGAGCTGCAGCGACGGTTGAAGGCTTGGCCGAGCAGAACCTGGCCGAGCTGGGCAAGCATCAGTGTGATTATATTGTCACTGCCTGCGCCTCCTGCAACGCCGGACTCGGCAAAATCTATCCGCAGCTGGGCGAGGAATTTGCCGAATACCAGACGAAGGTCAAGGATATCTTCGTCTTTCTGGTCGAGATGGGGCTGGTTGAAAAACTGGAAGGGTTGCCGAAGGCTGCGGTCCGTACCCGGGTGACCTACCACGACCCCTGCCATCTGCGGACCCGGGGGATCACCCGGGAACCACGGCAGATCCTCGAGTCATTGCCACAGGTCGATTATGTCGAGATGGAAGCGGCCGGTACCTGCTGCGGTCTGGGCGGCACCTACTCGGTTTACCATTACGACACCAGCAAGAAGATCGGCGCCAAAAAAGCCGGTTTTATCAAAGAGAGCGGCGCCGAGCTGGTCGCCACCGACTGCCCCGGTTGTATCATGCAGCTACAGGACAGTATCAATCATGCCAGCGGCAAGCAGCGGGCGGTGCATATCCTGGATCTGCTGGCTGAGGCGTTGGCGGGACAGGCGGAGAAAGGTTGAAAAACAAGGTTCAAGAAGAGACCGGCTAAAAACCGGATGAAGGATCAAGTAATCCAGACTTGATCTGACAGATAGTGCTTTATCCCCCTTGCGTCTGTTGATTTAAAGATGTCGCTCGAAATCCATTCTTTGATGCAGTATCCGAACGACATCAATCCCATCACCTGCCAATTTGAAAAAGATAACGTGGGAGCCTGATCTGAGTTTCCGATACCCTTTCCTCACATCACTGATCTCCGTAGAGGTTGACGGATCACGGGCCTGCGTTTGCATCGCAGCCCATAATTTGCGCACGTATTTCTCCGCTTGGTCAATCCCCCATTCGGCAAGGGTATAATCCCAGATATCGCTCAGGTCCGACTTGGCTTTGGGTGACAAGTCCACCGGACTCATAGAGACAGGGATTTCTTTTTGTTGGCGATGAAGGTCTCTATATCAAGGCTAGTAGAAGGGCCAGAGTTTTCACCTTCGATCAATGCTTGCCTTAATTGCTCCAACTTTATGTGGTCCTTTCTGATCAGATCCCGGACATAGTCCGATGCGTTAGCGTACCTTCCGCTTTGTACGCACTCCTCAACCCAGGATTTCATCTGATCAGGTAGCGATACATTCATTGTTGCCATGAGTCTCTCCTCTTTAAACTGTGCAAACCAGAGTATGGCAAACCTTGTCAATTGTCAATTCTTGTCAAGCTTATGCGAGGCAGAAAGGGCATATCGTGATTGTTGGTCAAAAAGTTGGTTACGCTCGCGCCACACAAATGCTCAGGATTTAGTAGTTTAGACAGGGGCCTGATAGCCTGTCTGACTCTCCATTGAGGATTAGGATTTTGTCCCTTCATTCCGCGATCAGCTCCAACTCTTCCCAGCGCCGGTAGGCGCTCTCCAGCTCAGGTTCCAGTTGCTGCAGCCGTTGTTGTAAGCCGCTGATCATGGTCCCATCCCCTTGTTGATAGAGAGCCGGGTCGGCCAGTTTTTCGTGCAGATCCGTCTGTTCGGTTTCCAGGGCTTCGATCTGTTTCGGCAGTTCTTCAAGTTCACGTTTCTCCTTGAAGCTGAGCTTGCGTGGCCGCTCTTTCTGTCGCAACGGTTTCGGTTTTTCCTGTCTCTGCGCTTTCTCCGTCGCCGGTTTCAGTTTCAGCCAGTCGTCGTAGCCGCCGATGATCTCCTCCACCTTGCCGTCGCCGCTGAAGACCAGCGAGCTGGTGACCACATCGTTGAGGAAGCTGCGGTCGTGGCTGACCAGCAGCACCGTGCCGGGATAGTCGAGCAGCAGCTCCTCCAGCAGATCGAGGGTCTCCATGTCGAGATCGTTGGTCGGTTCGTCGAGGATCAGCAGGTTGGCCGGGCGGGTGAACAGCTTGGCCAGCAGCAGGCGGTTTTTTTCGCCGCCGGAGAGCACCTTGACCGGCGTGCGGGCACGATCCGGGGTGAACAGGAAATCCTGCAGGTAGCCGTAGATATGGCGCGGCTGACCGTTGATCAGCACCTGGTCCTGATCGAGGACGATGTTGTCCTTGACGCTCAGTTCTTCATCGAGCTGGTTACGCAGCTGATCGAAATAGGCGATCTGCAGATTGGTGCCCTGCTGTAAACTGCCGCTTTGCGGGGCCAACTCCTCGGTCAGCAGTTTCAGCAGGGTGGTTTTACCGCTGCCGTTCGGACCGATCAGGCCGATCCGGTCACCGCGCATGATGCGCAGCGACAGCTTGTCGATCAGGATCCGGTCGGGGAAGGAGAAGCAGAGCTCCTTGGTCTCCAGCACCAGCTGACCGCTGCGCTGGCCGCTGTCGAGTTGCAGTTTGACCTGTCCGGTCCGGTCGCGGCGCTGGCTGCGCTCGGCACGCATTTTCTGCAGTTCGCGCACCCGACCCATATTGCGGGTGCGGCGCGCTTTGATTCCTTTGCGGATCCAGATTTCCTCCTCGGCCAGCTTCTGGTCGAACCGGGCCCAGGCCTTCTCCTCGCTGTTCAGCACATCCTCGCGACGAACCAGGTACTGATCGTAGTCACAGCGGTAATCCTGCAACTGCCCCCGGTCGACTTCGACCACCCGGGTCGCCAGTTTGCGGACAAAGGCCCGGTCGTGGCTGATGAAGATCAGGGTTTTGCGGATCCGTAACAGAAAGGTTTCCAGCCACTGGATCGCTTCGATATCCAGATGGTTGGTCGGCTCGTCAAGCAGCAGCAGATCGGGATCGTCGATCAGCGCGGCGGCCAGCAGAACCCGCCTTTTAATACCGCCGGAGAGGGTCTGCAGCTCACTTTCAGCCGGCAGGTCAAGCTGGCTGACTACCTGTTCGATCTGCAACTCCTCAAAGTGCTGACGGCCGCCCGGATTGCGCAGATAGTCCCGGACCTTTCCCGACCAATCGGTCGGAAATTCCTGCGGGACCATCGCGGTTTTCAGCCCCTGTTGGCGGATGATCTCCCCCGCATCGGGGTGCAGTTCGGCATTGATGGTACGCAGCAGGGTCGATTTTCCGGCACCGTTACGACCGAGCAGACAGATGCGGTCGCCGGCTTCAATCTGCAGGTTCGCTTCATTCAGCAGTTTCGGACCGCCGAAGGCGATGGTCAGTTTGTTCAGGCTGATGATACTCATAACGGAAATGCCAACAAAATCTACCCTACGGCGATTTCGAACTGTTCAATATGGAAACCTGGCCGAGAATTTATCGAGATATGCCGCCCGTAACGCTGCTCCAGTTCATCGATTCCGGTCCGCTCTTCGTCGATCAGCAATCCGGCAATATCCGGATGAGCCAACAGGGTGATGTGCCCAGCCGGCAGGTCGACCAGTTCGCGGTGCAGTTCGCGCAGGATCTCGTAGATGATCGTCAGCTTGCCCTTCACGTAACCTTTGCCGTCACAATAGCGGCAAGGTTCGCAGAGGGTGCGGCCGATCGATTCGCGGACCCGTTTGCGGGTCATTTCGACCAGCCCCAGTTCGGAGATTTTCAGGATATTGGTCTTGTTCTTGTCGTTTTTCAGCGCCTCCTCAAGCGCGCCGTGGACCTTTTCGCGGTGGGCTTCCTTCTCCATATCGATGAAATCGATGATGATCAGCCCGCCGATATTGCGCAAGCGCAGCTGGAAGGCGATCTCTTTGAGTGCTTCCAGGTTGGTCTTGAGGATGGTGTCTTCGAGATTATGCTTGCCGACATAGCGCCCGGTGTTGACATCGATGGCAGTCAGCGCCTCGGTCTGCTCGATGATGATCGAGCCGCCGCTCTTCAGCCAGACTTTGCGCCCCAGTGCCCGGGAGATTTCCACTTCCAGACCGTGGGCATCGAAGATCGGCTCATCACCGCTGTAGAGTTCGATACAGTAGTTCAGGCGCGGCATGAAGGTGCGGATAAAGCGGATGATTTTATCGTACTCATCGCGATTGTCGACGACGATCCGCTGGACATCCTCAGTCAAAATGTCGCGCAGCACCTTGCTGGTAACATCCAGATCGGAATGGATCAAACTCGGCGCGCTCTGCTCATCGATCCCGCGGCCGAGGTTTTCCCAGAGGCCGACCAGGAATTCCATGTCGGAGCGCAGGTCTCCCTCACTCTTCCCTTCGGAAACGGTGCGGACGATAAACCCGGTTCCGGGCGCGCGCATCGACTCAACCACCAGCCGCAATCGCTCTTTTTCCTCCTCCGATTCGATTCGCCGGGAGATGCCGATATGATCGACGGTCGGCATGTAGACCAGATGCCGGCCCGGCAGAGAAATGTGCGAAGTAATCCGCGCCCCTTTGGTGCCGATCGGCTCCTTGGAGATCTGCACCAGTAATTCCTGTCCTTCTTTGAGAAGATCCTCGATCGGCGGCAGCGGCGGCGGCAACAGTTCGCCGCTCTCGCTCTGCACCTGAACCGGGCCATCCCCCTCGATGCTGCGCTCGACCTGCTCCATCTCGTCGAGCACATCGGCGACATACAAAAGGCCGCCTTCTCCAGACCGATATCAACAAACGCGGCCTGCATCCCCGGCAGTACCCGGATCACTTTTCCCTTGTAAATATTCCCGACGATTCCCAGCTCCCGCTCTCGCTCGATATACAACTCGGCGATATGTCCCCCCTCCAGCAAGGCGACCCGGGTCTCCTGGGAGGTGGTGCAGATGACCAGCTCCTTTGTCATGATGTTCTCCTGTTTTTCATATATGTGTAAAAGCGAAATTTGGTTTTATTGTTCCATTACGCTGGTAAAAACTATGGACTTTAGTCCAAGCCTTTCAGGTGCTACTCGTTTGTCGTCATTCCCGCGAAGGCGGGAATCCAGTGTTTTTAAGAAGCGTGGATCCCCGCTTTCGCGAGGATGACGGTCTTTGATCTTGGTTTTAAGG
>JAJRQI010000061.1 GCA_024280335.1 Deltaproteobacteria bacterium | reverse complement strand
GAGGGCATGAACCTCAAGGCAAAACTCACTATGAGAAAAGCCTACGGCTTCAGAACCCTAAAATGCTTACAAATCGCCTTATATCACGAACTTGGCAAGTTACCGGAACCTGAGTATTTCCACAGATTCTGCTGACGAGCCTGGCAAACAATCTGCAACATCGAAATTTAAATCATCGTGATCTATGGCCTGGTTGATTATAAAACAAGCAAAGCAGTGCAACTTTTTGATCTTCACCGATCAGCAAACCAACCTTCTGCCCTTTTTTAAAATGCCTGATTGCAGCATATTCACGACGAGGAAGCATAAATCTGGCATCTTCAGAAAACGGAAGAAACATATCATCGATAACAACTCCATTTTTATCAATGCTGTCCAAAATACCGATTTTATCAAAGGTGTCCGGATAATGGGTGATGATGACACCTTCTTCTGTATGGATAATTTTCGCGATTGCGTTGGGAACAAGCCAACAACTGCCGAGTAAAGCAATCACCAGAACGAGCAAGCTGAAATAGTTTTTATTTTTCATTACCAACCTCCAGAAGGTCGTTTGTAGCGACAAGAAAGAGTAAAAAGCAGCAAGTTTAAAAGGGGCAAGCTAGAATTCCTGCCAGGTGCTGACGCCAAGCCGTACACCCTTCTCTCTTACCATCTCAATTGTCCCGGAAGAAGAGCTCATATATTTAATCTCCTCATCACCAAGTTTCAAAATAGCCGGGATCTGCAGACGGCCATCACGCTGAACCCCCGTCGGCACCACTTTGATCTTCCCGGGGCCATTGGGATCATCGATCTCAATCACATCTTGACCATCAACACCACCACTTTGATTGATATCGAAAACCGGGACAAGGATACGGCCGCCGGTTTCGGCATTCACTTCATGCAGTATCGAATAACCACCAGGGCTGCAAGGGGATTCTTTGGGTGTAAATGAAATATAAATCGCACGTTTATCCCTGATCAACATGCGACTGACAACCCGTTCGCCCAAGTTCGGCAAGTCGAAAAACCAACCAGCATTATTCGCATCATCCGCCGATGGATTGGGGAAAGGTGAGTCGGTATCAGCTTTTGTCAACCAAGTGATCGAATTGTCACTGAGGGTCCTTAACCATTGAGTAAAACCCGCCGCCGTGTAAGAACGGTAATCGATTTGTGTCTGTTCCAGCAAAGAGACACGGCTGGGCTGATTCGTTAACCGATTATTGTCATGGTCAAATTCTCCTATAAACTCACTCTTATCTTCATCATCGCCATAATCCCAAACTCCGTAAACCGTCTGGACACTCTTATCGATAAAATCGCTGGTACCCAAAAATTTGCCGGTTCCAAACAGCGCCATATAGCCATGTTTTTGGGGATGATACATAACATCAGGTTTTGCGGTGATCGGCTGAACACTTCCACCTGGGCCAGAGGCATGAAACAGCGGAGCAGGCAGACCGCCGGTTTCAAAAGAGACGGCCCAATCGGCCAAATTACCCGTTAAATTGATTTTCCAGAGGTCGCCGTTAAGATCCCCGGCATAGACATAATCGGCCTTTCCATCCCCCTGAACGTCCGTCACTGCGGGAGTCGCCAACCCATTCGAGGGTCCAGCACCAAGTACGAATTTCTTCAGCACCGCCCCGGTGGCAGGATCGAGAGCAAACAGAACTGATTTACCATTTGTGCTGTTGTAACCATTGCCGAACAGAACCACCCACGGGTTCGAAGTATCGTTGGTCTTAACAATCAGTACTTCTGAAAATGAATAGCCGATATCCGCCAAATCTGCGGCAGCAGTTGAAGCGTTGGGGAATTCCCACAAGACTCTGTCGGCCAATGTCGTTTCCGTACCTACAACGTCCTTAGTATAATAAGTATCCATCGTCACATCCAAGGCATAATAACCGATTCCGCCGGCACCGAGGCCGCCGACCAAGATGGTCTTTTTGGTAGCACCGATCGGCAGAGGACCCGCAACCGTAGCGGTTAAATCAACGTAATAGCGATGCGCATAAGCGGGATCGGTTAACAGTGACAGGTTCTGAATGACTTGGCTCGGGATATAAGAGAAAAGCTCTTTACCGGCATTGATTCCATCTGCGGTCAAGGCATGCAACATGCCGTCATTACTGCCCGTATACAGGACACCTTCATGATAAACCGGTGAAGAATGAACAATATCACCCAGTAAACTGGTGCGATCCCGGTAAACTCCACCCAAGCTACTCTCTTTGCTTTGATCTCCACGGATATAGTCCAAAATATCCGAGGCGACTAAAGGGTCAGCATCCAGCAAAGCCAGCTGCGCAGTAGTGGTCAGATCGGGAACCTTGAACGGGATACCGGAAGTTCCATTATAAGTGACAATTTTCCGGTTTCCCCAATCCATGCCGTCCCATACTTCAGAAGCGCGCCACAGAGGAGTGTCCATATTGATTGCACCGGTCTTGGGGTCAACCTTAAAGGCGCGAACATCACCGGTCCAGTCGCTGCTGGCATAGCTTGATTGGTACATGAAGGTGTCATCATCAATCTTTTTATACAATTCATCGCCGTTGACAGAGACCGAAGACGCGGAACCGATCCGATCCTCAATATTCTGCATGATCGCCAGCAATGCGTCGACCAGTTCATTCGGATTTCCGGCGTTCACGAAAACCCCATGGCCATCAACAGAGGCGTGATACAGATCATCAATTTTCTGAGCATTGCCACTGGTAGGATTTGGCCATGTAGGGTATGGAGGTGAGGTCAGGTTATAGTCATCCGGGTTCAGGGTTCCTTTGACCCCGAAGGAGATGCCGTAGGTGACCATATGCTGTTTGGAAGAAGGATCGACCAAGGATGTCGGCACCAGGTCCGCCAGCCCGGAGGAGAGGTCATTTTCCCAATAATACATGGCAACATCGGCCAAGGTTTCGGAATAACTATCGGCAAAAGGTACCCCGTTATCGCCGTCAGCATTACCGACCCCTGGGTAAGAACCATTCCAATAGCCATCGGTCATCAAAATAGCAAAAGACTGCTGACACTCACCACCCAGCGCTGCAGACCAATAAGGGCTGTTCCCGATGCCGCCGGTATTACCATCATTCTGGTGATAATATTGACCGACATCCTGCAAGCCTCTCCTTAGCGGAGTACCATTGGCATAAAGGACCAGACTGTAAAGGCTGGAAAGGAGGGCGGAGGTTTCATCAACACCCTCCACCTTGATCTTCTTAACAACTTGATTTATTCGGTCATTAATCGAAGAGATGCCGATCTGTACGCCCTTCATATTGGCAATAACATTGGAAACTGCCGCAGTGGCGGTTAATTCACGACGGCGAAAAAAGGAATACCAGTTGGCAAAATTCTGCCGTTCCGCCGCATAGCTTCTGCCGGTGACAACATCAGCCGGAGGAGCTGCCTCCAACGTCAAACCTTCGACCTTTTCGGTGCTGCCGGTTCCGGAGGTTGAAACTGCGTAATATTGCAGACTGCCAGCATCAATCGTCACCAGGTAGGGTTTACTTCCCGTCTTGGAATAGACGTAATAATGGGCCCGCGGGATATCGATAACAGTACTGTTGACATCAACAAGTTTAACCGCATCGGCAGCAGTGTTGCTGTTGCCTCTCAACAGCTCGACGGTCGTCGTCCCTGCGTTGAACGTATGGCTGCCGAGCAGATTCCATTTGCCGTAATCAACCGTCAGATTGCGATAGTAATCGGTCGTTCCGGCCGCGTGACTGACTCGATAGCGCGCATTTGAATCCCGGCTCCAGCCGCTCTTCGAAGTCCACCACATCCAGACCTGATAATCACCGGCAGTACCGACATTCAATGTCCAGCGCGCTGTCGCGCCAGCACTGCCCGAATAGTAGGAACTATTGTTATATTCAGGAGATGCTCCCGATTCGTACCAATTACCGGATATAATCGAAAAACCGGCATCCTTGTTATCGACGATAATAGCAGGCGCAGAAGACACCTGCAGATAGAGAGTACTGAGATTGAAGGTGTTTGCAGAGATATTCGGATGTGAGCGGGGGTTATCCGGATCAGCGGCAGGCAGCGTCGGCCAGGGTTCATAGGTGTTGCCGGGGTTATAATACATCTTGTTATAATCCGACCACTGCGATTGCCACATCAAACGCTTGGTATCATCCAGGATATTAGAACTGGAATATAAATTGTCGCCCGGATTATCGAACACATAGTATTCCCCGTTGAACAGTCCGCTCGACTCCTCGGTCATAAATTCCCAGTCCATACTCCCTGAATCATCCAGCACAAACATGATATTGGCAGGAGCCGCTTTTGTCTGCGCATCCAACGGCAGGTTCGAAATATCCACCACTCCCCAGGCCGGAAAGCCAAAGAGCAGACCGATAAGCACTGCGGACAACAGGATCGACAATTTTTTATTTTTCAACATAAACAACCTCCGAAGTTGGAGTGATTTCCACCGCCGGAACCATTCGAGAATCCGAAAGTTCAGTACGCTTTTCTATACGCCATCTTGATAATCGCCAGGCCGTTGTTTTGCCGATCGCGTCCGTAAACGTCGTACGAATGGATGCGGGTCGCACCAAGATCCAAAGAGCTGCCGGGAGCGATCCCCCGATAAGCGCTCATTATTTGTGGGGGAACTGCCGGCAATGGATCCAGACTTGGCGGTGCCTGAGCATTTTGAGCATTAGCAACCCAGATCGCATCAGTGTAAACATCGGCAACTTCGGTGCCCCCAAACCCTGTGGTTAAAATTCCGGCGCCGAAAGGTTGCACCCACACTGGGGCATTATTTTCCAGATCGGTATCTTGCAAAATCTGCATACCCTCGCCGATAGCCGCTTCAGCACCGTAAAAGTTCTGTTTGTAGGCTGTTTGATTGGTACTGATCTGCATTTCAAACAGGGTGGTTTTACTGGCTGACAAACCGAGAATCGTCATCAGGGATAGGATAAGCAGGGTCATCAACATGATCGAGCCCCGGTCATTGTTCAACTGTCGAGATAGATTCTTCATAACAGCCTCATTCACTGGCAAAATCTTTTCCAATTTCAACATAAGCCTCTTTCATTCATTCAACTGCGGCTTGACCGTATTGAGAACCACTTGGTGGTTTTGCGCGTCCTGTCCTGTCCATTGCACGATAATGGTGATCCTTTTCGAGTTCTGCACCGGCTCATCAACGGCAACGTTCCAGTAGACAAAGTAATTCCCCTGAGTACCGAGGGAGCGTTCGAAATAATCCGCAGTAACACCCGCCGCACCAAAAGGAGGTGGGACATCCAGTAGACCGAAATTCCCGCCATTGTCATCTACACCATCAGCGGGTGCCGTATCCTGGTTCGTACCATCGCCATCAGTATCGAGCAGTGCCGGATCGGCATAGGCCATTGTCATCAACTCTTCGAGCTTGTCCCCGGCAATGGTCGTGGCCTCCGAGCCGATATTGGCACGATCATCCCCCTGCAAAGAGGTCATCTGCATGGAAGCTAGAGCTAGAATTCCGAAGGAAAAAATTACGATCGCCAGCAACACTTCAATCAGCGTAAAACCGCTCTGTATATTTTTCGCGTCCATTAGTTAAAGTCCCAAATTGCGAAATTTGACAACCGAAGTCAGTACTTTTCGGCGGAGATTATCATTAGGATGATTGAAATTTCTGTTGCCCACCTTATAGATCAGATTGCCCGGCTGATATTGCGGGTCCGGTTGCAAAACTCTACCCAGCATCCAGATTTTTACTGCGCGGATGCGATCCAGCTGCACAGTTGCTGGCAAAGGATTCCCAGTCGAATCATTGAAATTTGTCAATGCTAACCCGCCTCCATTATCAGCGGTGGTGATGGTGCCGCTGCCGTTTGTATCCAGTGCGGCGTCGAGAAGATTGTCACTGTCTCCGTCAAACGCCCAAAGAGGTTCGGGGGTTTCAAGCAGCGTAGCATTAGGATTCATCACTAAAACGCCGGTACTATCGGTAAATGCGTAGGCAAAGCGAAGCACCTCCACCCCTTCGCCGAGCATTTGCTGGCCAGTTCCATCATTCCGCCTTAAATCCGGGATGAGATCAGCGTCCGGATCATCAATAGAATAATCAAAGGTCTCTCCGACGTCCGCTGTGCCATTTGCGTTCAGATCAGCTGTAAACTGAATGGCTCCTTCACCGTTGGGGTCCAGAACAAAAGCCTGATCCCTATTGCGCACATCAGTAACCAAGAAATTATCCGCGCCCGTCGGATCAAACCCGGCCATGCGCAGGTCGCGCTGCATAATCTCCATTGCTGCCCGCAGATTCTGGTGCAGGGCGACCCTCTGTTCCTGCACATCAAAGGAGCGATTTTGCGAAATAAACAGGCTGAAAACCGCAACAGAAACGATCCCGGTCAGAACCATAGCGATCAGTAGCTCGATAAGGGAAAAACCAGTATTTTTAGAAAGAAGACGCATCAGTACCAATCCCTCGGTTATTTACTGTATTCGGACATTGCCGGCCGGATTTACAACAACCTGCCTGCTGTGACCTTGAGTGTTCTGCAAATCGACAAGACCATTGACTGCCGCCCCAAGCATATCGATTGACAAGCCTCGATTATTAAACCCAACGGTCGGCTCACCAGCACCATTGTTGATAAAAGTAATCCCCAGGGGGCCAAAATTGACATACTGGTAATTTGCCAACAGCACAGCATTCAACTGAACATCACCAGCATCAAACTGGAAATTCTGATTATTATCGACAAACGAAAGGTAATCGAAACCATTGGAATTGAAGGAAACAACACAAGGGTTACTTCTACGCACTGCCTCATAACGAGCCTGCTGTAACGTCGAAGCCATATCCCTGGTCGCTTCACGCAATCGATAGACCGGCAGGTACCTGTTGACATAAAACGCCGCAGTCCCGGCCAAAATACCGATAAGCGCCACAACGACAATAACCTCGACCAAAGTAAAGCCCCGATTGTTGTTCAACCTGATTCTCATAATTCATCCATCGCTTGCGGGTTGTTTACGTGACATTTACATATAGCAATCTTTATTCCACAATTCAACCTATTGTAATTACAAAACTAAACTTAATAAACATGACCTATTATGCAAGTATTGCATAGTCACTAATGCACTTTTTTCACCTCTTTTACAGCTTCACGATCGATCGGCAGATGAATCATGAACTCACTCCCCTCAGCGACAATCGATTTCATCTCGATACGGCCACCGAACTCTTCCATCGCACGATGGCAGATTGCCAGGCCAAGGCCGGTGCCCTTTCCCGGCTCTTTAGTGGTGAAGAAGGGATCGAAAATTTTGCCATAATCTTTTTCTTCGATACCACAACCATTATCCGTCACCTTAATCCAGACACTGTCATCCTGACAGCCAGCGGACAAAACAATCCTGCCGCCCTCAGCGCAAGCCTGCGCAGCATTCAGCAGCAGATTGATATACGTCTGCTGTAGTTTGTGATGGCTTCCGTTAACATCCGGCAGGGATTCAGGTAATTGATCAGCAACCGTCAACCGTTTGAAAACACCTTGGTGCTTCAACAGCTCAACCGTTGCCGACAGCAACTTCGCCGGATCCAGTTTTTCATAGAGATCGTCTGACGGCCTGGAAAAGTCGAGAAGCTCCCGAACCAGAAGATCGATCCGCCCGGCTTCGACCAGTGATCGCTGCAGAACATCTCGATGGGACGTTGATGATAGCTGCGATTTAATAATTTCCAGATAACCGATCAGGGCCGCCAGCGGATTTCCGATCTCATGCGCGAGACCTGCGGCCAATTGACCGACAGAAGCCAGTTTTTCGCTGCGAAACAGTTCGTCGCGTGCCTGCCGTAACTGTTCGTTGGTCTGCTTAAGTTCCTGAATATGCTCACGGGTTTCCAGGCGACTGGCGCGTAACACATCAACCATCTCGTTATAGGCTATTGCCAGGTCGGCAATCTCGGAGGGCCCGGCAACCGGCAGACGAGTATCCAGATTTCCCTGTCGTACATCTTCGGTGGCCCGCAGCAGGTTCTTGGCCGGAGCAACGACGTTACGTTGCATCAGGTAATAACCGACCAGTACCAGGATGGCACCATAAACCAGCACATAAATCAGGATCATCCGCAGCGACAGCCGCAGACGATTCCGAATATCCTGCAGTGAAAAATGAATTTCAAGAATGCCTTGAAACTGGTTGAGCCGCGTCAATGGAATTGCGTATCTGGCCCAGGCGCCGGCATCGCTGTAGATTTGAAGCAAAGAGGGAAAGAAGACCTGCCAGGATAACTCTCCCGAAAGTTTGAGGCGTTGCAGCGCTGCTTCGGTCAGTGATTCGCTGACATCGGCGTCAAAGGAAGTCAGCAACTTTAGATTCTGGTCATAGACCCGCCAACTTTGATGATGTAAGGCGGCAGGTAATTTATTAAGTAATTGTTGAGCAGACTGTGCAGAGAGTGATGAGTTTTCAGTGCTGGACCGATTAAGCAACAACGAAGTCGCCAAGGTTTGTGTCAGGGCACTTAACTGCGAAACTCGCTGATTGAGCAGGTTCTGTTCCGTCAAGCGGAGCATCAACACTCCACCGAGCAGCAAGGATGCCCCCAGCAGCAAGGTGATCGTTGTCAATATTTCCGTCCGCAGACCAACCACTTTGGCCACAAATAGCTCCCGTTGGTTCACTAAGCAAAAAAATCATCATTTAAATTATCTAACTACCACAATTCTCAAAAAAGCGAAATGAAGGTTTGATAAACCAGTCCTAAATAATGGATAATCATTGTTAGGGAATAGGTAACTATTCCGCACTCCAGATCCCGACAAAGAGGTTGACTATGGCCAGAACCCCCTATCTTGATGAAGAAGCCTGTATCGGCTGCGAAACCTGCACCCGTATCTGCCCGAATGTGTTCCACATGGTCTCGGAACATAAAGCCGGCATCCACAACCCGACCGGAGATACGGAAGAGAAGATTGAAGAGGCGATGGATAACTGCCCGGTTGCCTGCATCACCTGGGAAGAATAGCCGATGCTCAGGCGACGGATACTGCCGACAATCGTCCTGCTTGCGACGCTGATGCTCTCCGCCTGCGCACCGTCGATACTCAGCAAGCAGAACTCCAGCAACTTTAAAGAGCAGCTCTATATCGACGCCCGGCTATACTTTGCCATCAAACACCCGCTCGACTGGCAACTCCAGGCAATCCCGGTCTCCTCACCGGGATATCGGGCCGACACGGTCGCATGGGCAGTCAAAGACCTGATGCATGAAAATTCCAGCGTCGGTACTTTTCTGATCCGCAGTACTGAGGCTGATGGACAAAAAACCTTACCCGATCTGCTCAGCGGTTTTCTTGCCACCAGGCCGGAGCTGAAATCGAGTCAGATCGAAAACGTCGAATACCCGGCAGGAAAGGCGCTGAAATTACTCGGCCACGATACAGACAGTGGTCACACGACGATTGCCCTGAAAGGTCGACAACGCGATTTCATCATTTCGCTCGATTTCCCGACGGACCGCTTTGATGAGCTTCTGCCGATTTTTGAGGAGATGGTAGCCAGTTTCGTCGAGATCGTTCGCCCGGCCGGCGATAAAAATTGATACCCCGATGACAGCAAAAGTTCGACCGGCAGATATTATCCGCAAACATTACCAATCACACCCCGAGGCTTGGCAGGTGCAACTTGACCACGGCCGCCTGGTCACCCGCCGAGCGTTGAAGGTTGCTCGTTCCCTACAAAATTCTCAGCCGCTGGATCTGCAGTTTATCGCGGAAGCAGCAATGCTTCATGATATCGGCATCATTTTAACCGACACCCCGTCACTCGGCTGCTTCGGTACTGGCCCCTACCTCTGCCACGGCGTCAAAGGCCGACAACTGCTTGAGGCTGAAGGGCTGCCAAGGCACGCACTGGTCTGCGAACGACATATCGGCATCGGCCTGACGGTCGAAGAAATCCGTTCCCAGAGCTTACCTTTACCGGAACGGGACATGCTGCCGCAAACCCTAGAGGAGCAGATCATCTGCTACGCCGACCTGTTTTATTCCAAAGACCGGAAGAAACGACACAAAGAAAAATCTGCGATCAAAGTACGCAAAAATCTGGAAAAGTTCGGCGCAGGCAAAGGACAGGTCTTTGATCGTTGGCAGCGTAAATTCGAACCGGAGCTCAGCGGATGATGGAATGGCTGCAGCAAATCGTCGAGTTGCTCCCAAACGGCTATCTCTACCTGCTGCTGCTGTTTCTGATCGCCTTCGCAGAGTCTTTGCCGATGGTCGGCCTGTTGATGCCGGGGAGCAGCCTGGTGGTGCTGGCCGGGCTGCTGGCCTTTCACGGCAAAGGCACACTCCCGAGTCTGATGTTGGTCACTGCGGCAGGTGCGCTGCTCGGTGATCTGCTCAGCTACTGGTTGGGGGAACATGTCGGCGGCAGGTTGCTCGCCTCACGCAGTTTTCAAAAACACCGGAAGCTGGTCACCCAGGCGGAACGTTTTTTCAATTCGCACGGCGGAAAAAGTATCTTCTTTGCCCGCTTTCTCGGTCCGATCCGCGGCATCACCCCCTTCATTGCCGGACTGTCGCGCATGCCGGGGCGGCCGTTTTGCCGTTTTTCACTGATCAGCGCGATCCTCTGGGGACTCGCTTATCCCGGCCTCGGATTTCTCGGTGGTGCCAGTTGGCAGCAGGCGCAAAGTTTATCCGCCCGCTTCGGCCTGCTGGTTCTGTCGGCTTTACTGGTGACACTTGTGCATTATTGGCTGCGTCGCGGCCTCGGATTAAACTCTGGAGAAGACAATCATGGAGATACTGCTGAATAAGATTGAAGTGCGGGTGCTCGGTGCCTTCATCGAAAAAGAGCTGACGACACCCGACTACTATCCGCTAAGCCCCAACGCTTTGACCAACGCCTGCAACCAGAAATCGAACCGTGATCCGGTCCTGCAACTGACTGAAACCGAAACACTGGATGCGGTCGAAACCTTGCGCAAAAAAGGGCTGGCGATGCAATCGCAGGGAACCGGCAGCCGGGTGGTAAAATATCGTCACAGCCTGCGGGAGCGCCTCTATCTGGAAGAACAGGAATTAGCGATTCTGGCCGAATTACTGTTACGAGGACCGCAAACCCCCGGCGAGATTCGATCGCGTGCAGATCGCATGGCGCCGCTGTCCAGTTTGGATGATGCGGATGCGGTGCTGCAGGAACTGATCGACAAAGAACCACCTTTGATCTGCAAACTGGCCAGGCAACCTGGCCGCAAAGAACATCGCTACGCGCATCTGCTCGCAGGTACGGTCTCTGAAGAAGACTCCTCGCCGGAATTGCCCGTAGCGTCAGCACCAGTGGGAAAATCTTTTGCAGAAATGGAAGAAGAATTGACCCAGCTTCGGGATGAGGTGACGGAACTGAAAACAGAATTTCAGCGTTTTAAGCAACAGTTTGAATGAATCTGGATTTGCACTGTTCGAAAAGAGTCATAATCCCCCCTCGCCCCCCTTTGTTAAAGGGGGGAATGCCGCACGGAATGTCAGCCTCCCCCTTTAACAAAGGGGGATTGAGGGGGATTTTCACCTCAGCAATAAGGAATCCGTCAGTCAATTAAAACCGATAGCGTAGGCCGCTCATCAGCGCGAAAGAATCCCAGCTCACTTCATTCAGCCGCGTTCCGCCACGGGCTCCGTCGGCCCGGTAAGTGGTATCGCTACCAGGGTCGGTCTGCCAAGATTGAAGGTTGCCGGAGAGCAGCAGCGACCAGCGATCGGTGAAGACATATTCGCTCTCCAGCGACCAGACCTGCCCGGTACCGCGTGCGTCGTGCTCAAAGCTGATCGGCTGGGCCAGATCGGTGCGCAGATTCCAGTTTGCCTCGGCGAAATACTCGACCCAGTGATATTCTCCGGTCAGGGCTATTTTCCACCGGCTCAAAGGCTCGGTTTCGACGGTCAAGCCAATCCATGGGCCATACCAGTAGGCGGTATAAGAACTGTCCAACCCGGAAATCGGCCCCACTGCCGGAGGATGCTCGGTTGCCGTAGGGAAATAGGTGTCGTGAATTACATCATCAGAAAAGGCTTGATAGCCGTCAGTAATCGACAGGTCTTGAATATGGAAAGAATAGCCTAACAACGGAATCATGGAAAAACGGTTTGCCACTTTGTCAAATCTGGCACCGACAGCACCGGAAATATCGAAAGTATACCCCTTGTCGGCACTGTTCACCGATCGGGACCATTCCAGGGTCCGGTTATCCCCGGCATAATCGGAGTCTTGATTGGAACCGGAAATGACTGTCCCGTAAGCAATCCGGGTCTGAATAATGGGATCTGCTTCAGTCCAGGGCGAGGCATTGAACACTTGCCTGCCTGTCAGTTGCAGTTGGACGGATTCAATATCGCGCCAGGTCAAGGCAGAAAGAACATTCGGATTTCCCCCCGCCGAATTGCCTGCAATGCTCCAATCGAGCTGATCAACCCGATAACCGATCGACACCGCCAGAGTTGCTAATTCAACCCGGGAGGGTGGTTCGGCCCAGGCAGAAGAAAACGGCCAGAAGAGAATAAGCGAAAACGTGGCAAGAAAAAAAACAATAAATTTCATAACAATCCCTCAACGGCAATCCATAACAAAGGTAACGATTCAGCACAATAATTAATCCGTCATTCCCGAGGGTGTAATCGGGAATCCAGACTTAAAACCATGGATCCCCGATAGAATCATTCGGGGATGACAGACGTTTTTGCCAATCAGTTCAGATTATGCTGAGTAGTTACTAACAAAGCACAATCAACACATATCACAGGCAAACATATTTAACCGAAAGGGTCGATGAAAGCAAGCCAAAGCAGACGGTTACAGCGTAACTCCCGCAATAGCACAACAGCTAAAACGGCCGCCCCGAATGGAGCGACCGTTGCTTTCTAATCAAGATTTTAAAAATCCGCGACCTACGACTTACTGGTAGCCGTCCATCTCATCAAACTGCAGGTACTGGTAGATGGTCTCGGCCTTGGGTGCGACCTTCTCTTTGTAGACCGCCAGATACTCGGCCGGGGTCGGCAATTTGCCGAGAGTGCTGGTCACTGCACCCAGTTCGGCGCTGCCGAGATAGACCTTGGCACCGTTTCCGATCCGGTCATCGAAGTTACGGGTGCTGGTCGAAAACATATTCACGCCGTCCGGAACCCGAGCCTGATTCCCCATACACAGCGAACAACCAGCAATCTCAAGCCGCGCGCCCATGGCACTATAGACCGAGAAGATTGCCTCTTCCTTAAGCTTGACCTGATCCATGCGGGTCGGCGGGCAGATCCAGGTCCGCACGTTCGGGTTAAACTTTTCACCGCGCCAGATTTCAGCAGCGGCGCGGAAGTGTCCGATATTGGTCATGCAGGAACCGAGGAAGACATCCTGAATCGGGGTGCCCTGAATCTCGGAGAGCAGCTTGACATCATCCGGGTCGTTCGGGCAGGCGAGAATCGGCTCGGTGATAGCAGCCAGATCGATCTCGATAACCGCAGCATACTCTGCGTCAGCATCAGCCTTAAGCAGTTTCGGGTTCTTCAGCCACTCCTCTACTGCTTCAATCCGCTTGGCCAACGTATCCGGATGCTGATAACCCTCTTCGATCATCTTCTTCATCAGCGCAACGTTCGAACGCAGATAAGTACAGACACTCTCTTCGGACAACTGGATACAACCGGCAGCGGCAGAACGTTCAGCAGCCGCGTCGGTCAGTTCAAACGCCTGCTCCACCGAAAGATCCGGAAGTCCTTCCATCTCGAGGATACGGCCATTGAAAATATTAACCTTGTTCTTCTTCGGTACGGTCAGATGACCCTGCTGGATGGCGTAGTAGGGGATGGCATTGACGGCATCACGCAGGGTGATCCCTTCGTTGAGTTCACCCTTGAAGCGTACCAGTACCGATTCAGGCATATCGAGTGGCATAAAACCGAGCGCGCCACCGAAGGCGACCAGACCGGATCCGGCCGGAAAACTGATGCCGATCGGAAAACGGGTGTGCGAGTCACCACCAGTACCGACAGTGTCAGGAACCAGCAGACGGTTTAACCAGCTGTGAATAACACCATCTCCCGGACGCAGGGCAACACCTTCACGATCAGCGATGAACTTCGGCAGGGTGGCGTGCATCTTGACGTCAGCCGGTTTCGGATATGCGGCAGTGTGACAGAAGGACTGCATGAACATCGGTGACTGGAACTTCAGACAAGCCAGCTCTTTCAATTCATCGGCGGTCATCGGACCGGTGGTATCCTGAGAACCGACCGTGGTCATGATCGGCTCGCAAGCAGTCCCGGCGAGGATGCCTTCAACGCCACAAGCACGGCCGACCATCTTCTGCGCCTGGGTGTAACCCTGACCCGCTTTCGGCGTCGGATTTTCCGGTTGGGCAAAAAGATCAATCTCACCCATCCCCAGAGCTTCACGTGCCTGATCGGTCACGCTGCGGCCGATGATCAACGGAATCCGACCACCACCACGGAATTCATCGGGAACCGTGTTCGGTTTGATTGCGAAGGTGGTAACCACCTCACCCGCTTCATTGGTCACTTCACCCTTCAGGGTGTTGATGGTGATCACATCACCCATGTTCAGCTTGGCGACATCCATGCGTAGCGGCAAAGCACCGGAATCCTGGGCGGTATTGAAGAAGATCGGCGCAATAACGCCGCCGATGATCACACCACCGCGACGCTTGTTCGGTACGCAGGGGATATCATCGCCGATATACCAGAGCACACTGTTGCAAGCGGATTTGCGGGAAGAACCGGTGCCGACAACGTCACCGACAAAAGCCACCTGATGCCCTGCCTCGCGCCACTTGACGATCTCCTGGATACCACCGGGGAAGCGGGTCTTCCCCATAGCCAGAGCATGCAGCGGGATATCCGGGCGACTCCAGGCATCACCGGCCGGGGAGAAATCATCGGTGTTGATTTCACCTTCAACCTTGAACACCTTGACAGTGATCGTTTCAGGGACTCCGGTTTTTTTGGTGAACCACTCGGCGTTCGCCCAGCTTTCGACGACTTTTCTGGCCGCTGCGTTGTCCTTGGAAAGTTCAATCACCTGTGCGGCGGCATCATAAATATAGGTCATGCCGGACAGGGCGCAGGCCGCTTCGTCAGCCAGTTCAACATCGGACAGAGCGGCAATCAGCGGTTGAACATTATAACCGCCGATCATGGTCCCAAGAATTTGCACCGCCTTGACCTTATTGATCAAGGGTGAATTTTTGGCACCGGTCAGGATTTCGGCCAAAAATGCGGCCTTGACTTCTGCTGCCGGATCGACCCCCGGCGAAATGCGCTCGGTGAGCAGGCTGAGCAGGAAATCATGCTTATCAGCCGGTGGATTCTGCAGCAGTTCGCAGAGCCCCGCAGTCTGCTCCGGATTCAACGGCAGAGCCGGAATTCCTTGAGCATTCCGTTCTTCTTCATGTTTCAGATATAGATCAATCATCTCTCTCCTCCAGTATCAGGTTTGCAGCCTCTGCCGCATGATAGATTCGTTTTCAGCACCGTTTTCTCCACTGTTCTACGGAGAAAAATATTGCATACTGTATACGATTCACCGCGCTTCTGTCAATCATCCATCAGGAGCCCGTCCGAGAATATGGGCCGAAGCGAAAATCCAGAAGTTTGAGAACAGATTTTGGCTCATTTGAGAGCTCATAGCCGTAGCTATGGGCCGAAAAGGAGCTGAAATATGGGCCAAACAGCTGGATTTGCAGCCGGTCATATATTCTCGGACAGGCTCCTAGCAGCATTTCACCTTTTCATTTCAACAGTAAAACAAGGCTGTTTTCTGCGGCAAAACCGAGATAACGCGAACGACTGTGACATTTATTGTCACACTAGCATGTCATGCTGATTTTACTGACAACGAGGAGGAGAGCCTATGTTTGAATTTTTAATGCTTAGCTGTATTGCCCTGATTATTTTCAGCCAGCTGCTGCCGAAGGAGACTCGGGAGAATAATCGCTCGCGTTCCAAGGCAGATCCTGACGCATCGACAAAAACAAAGCAGTTGATGACTGCCATTCAGCCGATGCACAGTAAAAAGCCCTGTCGAAGGGTCTTCGACAGGGCGGCATAAAACTGTATATGGCAGTGGGTTACGGCAGAACCTTCAAGAGTTCAACCTCAAAGACCAAAGCCGCATTTGGCGGGATCACTGGCGGCGCACCGCGATCGCCGTAGGCCAGTTGTGCCGGGATCGCCAGTTGCCACTTATCCCCCTCTTTCATCAGCTGCAACGCCTCGGTCCAACCGCGGATCACGCCATTAACCGGAAAACTTGCCGGTGTGCCACGCTTGTAGGAACTGTCAAATTCCGTACCATCAATCAGCGTACCGCGGTAATGGACCTGAACTTTCGACTCAGCTTTAGGTGAGACACCCTCACCACTGGTCAGCACCTTGTACTGCAGGCCGCTGGCCAGGGTCACAACCCCATCCTGTTTACCATTATCGGCCAGGAATTCCTCTGCTTTTTTTGTATTTGCTTCTGCAGCTACTGCCATGTCGGCCTTCTGCTTTTCCTGCATTTCTTGCTGATAGGCGGTCAGGATCTGCCCCATCTCCGCTTCACTCAGAAGCGTTTCAACCCCCATAAATGCCGCTTTCAAACCGGCAGCAAGTTGCTCTGCATCGACCTCAACAGCTTGGCGCTTCATGTTGATGCCGATATTCATCCCGATCGCGTAACCCAGTTTTTCGTTGTCCGACTTGAAATCACCTTCAGCATAGGCAATTGTCGACAGCAGGATCAACAACATCAACAGAACGGTCATTTTTTTCATGTTCTACTCCTCTAATCAGGTTTTTGAAAATAAAAAGGCCCGGTGAATATACACCGAGCCTTTTTATTTTCAAACTAATAAAGCGGCTTACTGAGCAGCCAAATATTCTTGTACTTTTTCGAAACCGACACTATAAGCTTTTTTATTCAGATCGATGAAGGCTTCCGGCACCTTGGCCAGAACCGCCTTCTCACCGGATTCGCGCGAAACCACGTCGGTCAAGGCAATCATCGCCCCAAGCGCGACCACATTGGCAACGATCTCGCGACCGATGTCCTCTTTAGCAGTCCGCATAATCGGAATACGCACGACCTTGAAGTTACCTTCCGGAACCTGCTTGACGAAATCAGAATCGATCAGCAGCAGACCGCCGTCCTTGATGCCGTTAGCATACTTGTCGGTAGCTTCCTGGGTCATTGCCAAGCAAGCATCAACGATGGTTGCCTTGGGGTAATCGATCGGTTCGTCAGAGATAATAACCTCCGACTTGGAGGCACCGCCACGAGCCTCGGGGCCGTAGCTCTGCGATTGAACAGCGTGCTTGCCATCAATGATCGAGGCAGCTTCAGCAAGAATTATTCCGGCGGTGATCAGACCCTGACCACCAGCACCGGAAAATCGAATTTCATATCTATCAGCCATGATTCAAGTCTCCTTAGTGGGATCAGGCGCCTTTGGCGCGCTCGATAACCTGGGCATACTGTTCCGTGTACTCAGGCTTGTCTTCTTTATAGAGAACGCCGGTCAAAACCTTGCCTTCGAGCTGCTCTGCGGTCATCTTGGAAGCAGCGGCAACCGGAACAGCGATTTCTTTCAGGCGCTTCATCATATCAACGACGCTACGGAACTTGTTACGACGGCCATAGGTCGTCGGACAATCGTCAAGGACCTCGATGATCGCCATCCCTTTATGCTTGATTCCTTCAGCAATCAGCTTGTCGATCTGGGTCGCGTGGAATGCGGTTGTCCGGGCAACAAAGGTTGCACCGGCACCGATTGCCAACTTGCTGATATCGAAAATCGGATCAGGGTTGCCGTAAACCGTAGTCGAAGCCTTGTGTCCGGTCGGGGTGCAGGGTGAGAACTGTCCACCGGTCATGCCGTAGATGTAGTTATTGAGGATGACATAAGTCATGTCGATGTTTCGACGACAGGCATGAATAAAGTGGTTTCCGCCGATAGCAGTTCCGTCACCGTCGCCGCCGACAACAATCACATTCATCTCCGGCTTGGACATCTTGACACCGGTAGCAAAAGCTGCGGCACGACCGTGAGCGGTGTGCAGGGTGTTATAATCCATGTAACCGGGCAGCCGACTGGCACAGCCGATACCGGAAACGATCGCAGTGTTATTCTTTTCCAGACCACAGGTATCCAGAGCACGGATCAGACCCTTCATGGCAATCCCGTGACCACACCCCGGACACCAGATATGCGGCAGCTTGCCGGCGCGAATATGCTTTTCGTAATCGTAAGCCATTACACAACCTCCTTAACCTGAGCCATGATCTGGCCAGGATTTATCGGCTCACCGTCAACCCGATGGATACCGATAATCTCACAGGCGCCTTTTGCAACGCGCTCGACCTCAAGGTTCATTTGACCGAGGTTCAATTCCGGAACGATAATCGCCTTGGCCTGCTGTGCCAGTTCGGCAACTCGCTTCTCGGGGAACGGCCACAGGGTAATCGGGCGGAACAAACCAGCCTTGACCCCTTCTTTGCGCAGTTCGTTAACGGCATAACGGGCGGAACGGGAAGTCGAACCGTAAGCGAAGATCACGACCTCGGCATCATCGGTCTGGTACTCCTCGTAACTCTCGATATCCGCGATATTGGCATCGATTTTACGCAACTGACGACGCTGTTCGGCATCGACCAGCTCAGCCTTGGTGGTCGGGAAACCGTCAGCAGCCTTGTTCAGTCCGGTAACATGAAAACGGTACTCGGAACCGAAAGCAGCCAACGGCGGAACGTCACCGTTGCTCGGATCGAACGGCTTGTAGTCTTCCGGAGAACAGCTGGGTGCTTCCCGATCGATAACTTCCAGTTCGCCCGGCTCGGGGAACTCGATCCGCTCGCGCATGTGCCCGACGATCTCATCATAGAGAACCTGAACCGGCATGCGATATTTTTCGGCCAGATTAAAAGCACGGACCGTCTCACTGAAGATCTCCTGACAAGAAGCAGGCACCAGAGCGATGACCGGATGGTCACCGTGGGTCCCCCACTTTGCCTGCTGCACATCAGACTGACCCGGACCGGTCGGCATACCGGTCGAGGGACCGCCACGCATAACATTGATAATGACGCAGGGAGTTTCGGCGATGCAGGCATAGCCGATCAACTCCTGTTTCAGAGAGACACCTGGACCGGATGTTGCGGTCAAAGCTTTCTGACCGGTAAGGGAAGCACCGATAACTGATGCCATAGCACCAATTTCGTCTTCCATCTGAATAAACTTGCCACCGATTTTTGGCAGTTCTTCAGACAGAACCTCCGCAACTTCGGTAGACGGCGTGATGGGGTAACCGCCGAAAAAATTACATCCGGCATAGAGTGCGCCGTAAGCGCATGCGGTGTTCCCCTGTAAAAGAGCTACTTTTTTAGCCACGAAACGACCTCCTATAGCTTTTACAGCTTGTGTACTTTGATGGCGAAGTCAGGACAGCGCAGTTCACACTGATTACAGGCAATACATGCATCAGCGTTGGCGACCTTGACGACAAATGCGTCCATCTCCAAAACTTTAGTGGGGCAGAACTCTACACAGATGCTGCACCCTTTGCAGTATCTTTCGATGATCTCGATTTCCGCTTTCGCGCTCATGAGCGTCTTTCTCCTTTATTCGTAATTACTGCCGAAGGCAGCCTGACCAAAGCGGCGGAATCCTAACACAAGCGGCGGCTTCACGCCAACAAAAACTTGTATACAGCAGGCCGAACCCATCCTGACGGTTTGCTTCTCACTGATGAATCAGAGGAAAAACAGTGTTCCTTCATTCGAACTTGCAAATACTCTACTTAAACAAGAAGGGCAGCCAATGGCTGCCCTTCTGCAATAAACCAACGACCAGATCTAGAGACCCATGCTGCCGACAAGTTCCTTGACCGCAGCCACGGAGTTGTCGAACATTGCCTGCTCAGTTTCGTCCAGTTTGAACTCGATGATCCTCTCTACGCCGCCGGCGCCGAGGACACAGGGAACACCGACATAGTAGTTGTCAACACCGAACTCACCCTTGAGCAGTGCGCAAGTTGCCATGACGCGCTTCTGATCCTTAAGGATAGCTTCAGCCATAGCGATAGCCGAAGACGCAGGGCTATAGAAAGCCGAACCGGTTTTGAGCAGCGCAACAACTTCGCCGCCAGCCTTTTTGGTCCGTTCAACAATAGCATCCATGACTTCTTGAGCTTTGGCAGCGCTGCCATATTTCTGCTCAAGCAGTTCCATAACCGGAATCCCCTTGACACTGGCATAGCGAACCAGAGGAACCATGGTGTCGCCATGGCCACCGAGAGTCATTGCGGTAACGTCTTTGACCGACACACCCAACTCCCAGGCGATGAAGGACTCATAGCGTGCGGAATCTAGAACACCAGCTTGACCCATGACGCGCTCTGACGGAAAACCGGTAATCTTCTGGCAAAGGGTAACCATAGCGTCAAGCGGGTTGGAGATAACAATGATGTGTGCATCCGGAGCGTTATCACGGATACCTTCGGCAACCGAGGTCATGATCTTGGAGTTGACTTCGATCAGGTCGTCACGGCTCATCCCCGGCTTACGCGGCAGGCCGGCAGTGACGATAACAACGTTAGAACCGGCGATATCGGCATAGCTGTTGGTGCCGGTTACGCTGACATCAAACCCATCGACAGGAGATGCTTCAGCAATATCGAGGGTTTTACCTTGCGGCATATCCTCAACAATGTCGAACAGGACAACATCGCCGAGTTCACGCAAGCAAGCAAGCTGAGCCAAGACGCCGCCAATCTGTCCACCACCAATCAGAGCAATTTTAGGTCTAGCCATTTTCTCTCTCCTTTAAGATTAATTCGCCAACCGCAAATGGCAGGCTTGGATATAACTATGTTTGACTGTAAATCATTAAATCCAATTTCGGTGTATACAGTATACAAACATATTTTGACTGTCAAGGGACTTTGCGCTTTGAAGTAATTTTATCTTGATGTGACCGATTTCGCCGTTTCAAGCACAAAAAAACCCGCCAAAAGACGGGTTTTTTTGTGCTTGAAACCTGTTGATTAGTAGCAGCCAAAAAGGAAAAATCACCCTGGCCCAAGACTGATCACGCTACTTTACATGGCGTCAATAATCGCATTCAGAGTTGCACTCGGACGCATGGCCTTGCCTGCAATGACCGGATCGGGACGGAAGTAACCGCCGACATCAACCGGCTCACCCTGTGCGGCGATCAGCTCAGCATCAATCTTGTCAACATTCTTCTCAAGCTCTGCAGCAACCTCGGCAAAACGGGCCTTCATGGCAGCATCCTTGTCCTGCGCGGCGAGAGCTTGTGCCCAGTAGAGAGCCAGATAGAAGCTGCTGCCGCGATTGTCGATCTCGCCCACCTTACGAGAAGGCAGCTTTTGGTTTTCAAGATAACCGCTAATACCAGCATCCAGAGTTTCAGCCAGAATGGTCGCCTTGGGATTGTTGTCGTTGGTTGCGCAAAGTTCCAGGGACGGAACCAGAGCACAGTACTCACCGAGGGAATCCCAGCGGATGTGGCCTTCCTTGAGGAACTGCTGAACATGCTTCGGAGCAGCACCACCAGCACCGGTTTCAAACAGGCCGCCGCCAGCCAGCAAAGGCACGATAGAGAGCATCCGGGCGCTAGTACCCAGTTCGAGGATCGGGAACAGGTCGGTCAGGTAATCGCGCAGGACGTTACCGGTCACCGAGATGGTATTCTCGCCCTTGCGCACTCGCTCGAGGGAGAAATTCATGGCGTCAACCGGGTGCATGATGCGGATATCAAGACCGGCAGTGTCAAACTCAGGCAGGTACTTGTTGACCTTTTTGATAATTTCAGCATCGTGACCGCGGTTCTCATCAAGCCAGAAGATTGTCGGCTCACCGGAAACCTTGGCGCGATTAACGGCCAGCTTGACCCAGTCCTTGATCGGAATGTCTTTGGCCTGACTGGAACGGAAGATGTCACCGGTATCGACCGGCTGCTCAAGCAGAACGGTACCGGCAGCGCTAACAACCTGGAACTTACCGGTAGACGGGGCCTCGAAGGTCTTGTCGTGGGAACCGTATTCTTCAGCTTTCTGCGCCATCAGACCGACATTGGCGACACTGCCCATGGTGGCCGGGTTGAACTGACCGTTACGCTTGGCGTCTTCGACGATCTCGCGATAGATGGTTGCATAGCAGCGATCGGGGACCATGGCGATGGTGTCCTGCAACTTATCTTGCAGGTTCCACATCCGACCACCGTCACGCACCACATTCGGCATCGAGGCATCCACGATGACATCGTTCGGAACATGCAGGTTGGTGATGTTCTTGCGCGAGTCGACCATCGCCAGTGCCGGCATAGCTGCGTAGCAGGCGTTGATATCAGCTTCGATTTCGGCCTTTTTGTCAGCCGGAAGCTTATCGAGCTTGGTCAGCACATCACCGAGGCCGAAGTTGACGTTGGCGCCGATCGACTTCAGGGTGTCGGCATGCTTGTCAAGGGCAGCGGCAAAGTAAACCGATACGCAGTGACCGAACATGATCGGATCGGAAATTTTCATCATGGTCGCCTTCAGGTGCAGGGAGAGCAACACGCCCTTCTCTTTGGCTTCCTTGATGGTCGCGGCGTAAAACTCACGCAGAGCAGCGACCTTCATCACCGAACTGTCGAGCACTTCACCTTCGAGCAGCGCCAGACCGTCTTTCATCAGGCTAACGTTACCGGCAGCATCAACAAACTGGATCTTGACGGTATCGGCCTTGTCCAAGGTGACCGACTTTTCGGTCTCGTAGAAATCACCGGCATCCATGTGTGCAACGCGGCACTGGGAAACTTCCGGCCAATCCTGCATCATTCGGTGCGGGTTCTTCTGCGCAAATGCCTTGACCGCAGCAGCAGCACGGCGATCAGAGTTACCTTCACGCAGAACCGGATTGACTGCAGAACCAAGACACTTGGCAAAACGGGCCTGCAGCTCTTTTTCTGCGTCAGTGGTGGCTTCTTCCGGGTAGCTGGGAATATCGTAGCCCTTCTCCTGCAGCTCAGCGATTGCTTCTTGCAGCTGCGGAACCGAAGCGCTGATATTCGGCAGCTTGATAACGTTTGCTTCGGCAGTTTTGACCAGATCTCCTAGTTGCGACAGATAGTCAGCAATTTTCTGCTCTTCAGCCAGTTTCTCTGGAAAGTTTGCAATGATACGACCGGACAGGGAAATGTCCAGAGTCTCAACCTCAACACCGGTCCCTTTGCAGAACGCCTGTACGATCGGCAGCAAAGCATAGGTTGCTAATGCCGGTGCTTCATCAATTTCTGACCAGATAATCTTAGATGCCATGTTCTCTCTCCTTAAGTTTAAATACCGGTAATGCCCGAGGCGTAATGCAAGAATATCGGTTTCGCCTTTACCTGCAGTTGTTATTCAGCTTACGGGCTGACTAATCAGCGGTGTATACAGTATACAAACAGCTTTTGACTGTCAAGAATCTTTGAGCGTTGCAGCAACTTTATCCACACCTCCCGGACAAAACTCCTAACCTGCTATTTTACTGGACTATTTCACAATCAGAAAAAACAGCGTGGGAAAGAACGAGCACAAACATCGAAGCGCCTGCAAAGTTGAAACACAGTGGCCTTTCCTCTGTATTTCCCACCCGACAGACGCCCGATATTACAATGCAACAGTATTTTCAGAAAAGATTCAGCTCCTGGGCCTCCAGACGCGCTGCATCAACCTCCTCACTGGATTTGCCCCGGGGGATCAGCAAAATTTGTCCCGGAAAAATCTCTTTCGGATCTTTAATCTGATCACGATTGGCCTTGTAGATCAGCGTCCAAAGCATTGCATCCAGGTAAACGTCCTTCCGCGCAGAAATACTGGCCAACGTCTCCTCAACTTGAACTTCTACCTGATCAACCAATTTCGGTTCTGAATCAGGTTCAGGCTTAGGTGCGGGCGCAGGTTTTGGTGCTGGTGGCGGGATCGGCTTTGGTCTTTTCTTTTTCAATTTTTGTCGATGACGCTCTTTTTGTGCCTTGCGTTCAGCCGCCTCACGCGCCCTTTGCTCTGTCAGTTCCTGCTGTTCTTTGCTATAGAGGCTCTTACGTTGAACAGTTAAACTGAGAGCGCGAGCAGAAAGCTCTTGCGCCTGTGAAAAAACGACTTTCGCCGCACGATAACTCCCCTGTCTGACCAACCATTCGGCCTTTTGCAAAGCTTCACTGGCGGCACGATACTCCGCCGCAGCAAGCCGCGAAGCTCCGGCCGCATAGGCATAAGCGATCATCCGCCGGGTTTCTTCCCTATCTTCAACGGGCGGCTTGGCACATCCAGCCAAAATGACCAGCCCGACAACTAGTAACAACAGACGCTTGAACACCTGTCCTCTTTTCTCTTTACGTCGAAAAATGGAATCTTTTACTTTGTCGCCTTACGCAACCGGATCGACAACTCCTGCAGCTGCTTTTCGCCGACCTCATTCGGTGCCTCGGAGAGCAGGCAGGTCGCTTTCTGGGTTTTCGGAAAGGCGATAACATCGCGGATCGAATCAGAACCGGTCAAAATCATCATCAAACGGTCGAGACCGAAAGCGATACCGCCGTGCGGCGGCGCGCCGAAGCTCAGCGCATCCAATAAAAATCCGAACTTCTCACGGGCTTCTTCTGCATCGATACCGAGGAGTTCAAACATCCGCGACTGCACTGCCTGGTCGTGGATACGGATACTGCCGCCGCCGACTTCGGAACCGTTCAGCACCAGGTCGTAGGCTTGCGCACGCGCCTTGCCCGGCTCAGTATCCAGCAATGGAATGTCCTCTTCCCGCGGCGAGGTAAAGGGATGGTGGACAGCAACATGGCGTTGTTCATCTCCGTCCCATTCAAGCAGCGGGAAGTCGGTAATCCAGACGAACATGTATTCATCTTTCTTTGCCAGACCCAGTTTCTGGCCAAGATGTCCGCGCAAGCGACCGAGCGCCTCACTGGCAACTGCCGGAGTATCAGCCATAAACAGCAACAGATCGCCGACTTCAGTGTCGAGCCTGTCGTTCAGCGCAGCCAGTTCCTCTGCGGTAAAGAATTTGGCGATCGGCGACTGCCAGCCATCCTCCTTCACCTTGGCCCAAGCCAACCCCTTGGCACCATATATTTTGACGAACTCGGTCAGGTCATCCAGTTCCTTGCGCGAGAGGGTCGCGCAACCTTTGGCATTAAGAGCCGTAACCAGGCCGTCGGCGGCTGCCACATCGGCAAATACCTTAAACTGTGAACCCGCCACCAGGTCAGTAATGGCCACCAACTCCAGACCGAAACGCAGGTCAGGATTATCAACACCGAAACGGTCCAGTGCTTCGGCATAGGACAAGCGCGCCAGCGGCAGACTGACCTCAACATCGATCGCTGCTTTGAATACCGCCGCGATCATCCCCTCCATCACCGCCATCACATCATCACGACTGACAAAAGAGAGCTCACAGTCGATCTGGGTGAATTCAGGCTGGCGATCGGCACGCAGATCTTCGTCCCGAAAACACTTGACGATCTGAAAGTAGCGGTCGAAACCGGCAACCATCAGCAGCTGTTTGAACAGCTGAGGCGACTGCGGCAGAGCATAAAAGTTGCCCGAATTAACCCGGCTGGGAACCAGATAATCGCGCGCTCCTTCAGGGGTGCTCTTGGTCAGCACCGGGGTTTCTATTTCGATAAATCCCTGTTCATCAAGATAGTTGCGAACCGTTTTGGCAACCAGATGACGCAGCAGCATATTCTTCTGCAACGTCGGACGACGCAGATCAAGGTAACGATATTTAAGGCGGATATTCTCCGCGACCTCGGAAAACTCATCGAGCATGAAAGGCGGCGTCTCGGAGGGGTTGAGAATCAGCAGTTCACTGACCTCAATTTCAACCGCGCCAGTCTTCATCTTCGGATTGACGGTACCTTCCGGGCGCGGAGACACCTTGCCCCGCGCAGCCAGGACATACTCGTTACGCACCTGTTCCGCTTTGGTGTGTGCCTGCGGGTCGCGATCCGGATCGAGAGCCAGCTGAACAATCCCCTCCCGGTCGCGCAGATCGATAAAAATCAAGCCGCCGTGATCCCGGCGACGCTGAACCCAGCCCATCAAACAGACCTCCTGTCCGACCTGCTCGGCTGTTAGCTCACCACAAAGCTGCGTCCGTTTCCAATTTCCAAGTTTATCGTTCAAGGTCTTTCCTCCCGTATTTGTAACCGTCAGCGGCAACCAGAAGTGCGGCCGAAAGGTGCATTATATGAATTGTCTCGCAAAAAGTAACCAGATGGCTAAGCAAAAATTTCGTCCTACAAGGCGTAGTGGGTTTTCAGGGGAGAAGGCATACATAGGGTATGTCGAGGTCCTGAAAAAACGCTGCAACGCAGTAGGTCGGACTTTTTGCGACGCCATCATTATATGAAGCTCGAAGTTCAGCGGTCAAGCAGAAGGTCAGCAGCCGGTCAGCCGGTCTTTCAGCGTGTCGTCCAGCGTATCAAGCGCAACCGTTTGCTGGCTGCTGTCAGCCATTTTTTTCAGTTGTGCCTGCCCGGACCGCAACTCGTCTTCGCCAAGAATCAACGTATAGGCAGCGGCCAGTTTATTGGCTCGACGCATTTGCGCTTTCAGGCTTTTGCCCAGATAGTCCATTTCAGCCCGGATACCGCTGCGCTGTAGTTTTGACATCAACACAAAAGCCTGATCGGCGGCTGCTTCGCCAAGCGCGGCAATAAACAGATCGGGGGTTGCGGGAACGATTCGATCAGCCCCCTTCATCAGTACCAAACGCTCGACACCGATGGCAAAACCGATCCCCGGCAAGGGCGGACCGCCGAGGCTTTCGACCAAGCCGTCGTAGCGCCCGCCGGCAGCCACAGCATTCTGTGATCCCAGCTGATCGGTGACTAACTCAAAGGTCGTCCGCACATAATAATCGAGACCTCTCACCATCCGCAGATTAATTTCAAATGGAATTTTCAACGCTTGCAGATATTTTTTTACTGCCGAAAAATGCGCATCGCAACCGCCGCAGAGATGATCAATGACGGCCGGGGCATCCAGGGTGGCCTGCCGGCAACCGGGAACCTTACAATCAAGGACCCGCAACGGATTGGTTTGATAGCGCCGCTGACAGTCAGAGCATAATTGCTCTAGACGCTGCTGAAGGTAATCGTTCAATTGCTGACGATAGGCAGGCCGGCACTCCGGGCAGCCGAGTGAGTTCACCTGGAGCGAAACGGCCTCGATACCGATCTCGCAAAAATAATGATGCAGCATCGCCAGCACCTGGGCGTCAATCTTTGGATCCTCAACCCCAAGGACCTCGGCACCGATCTGATGAAATTGCCGATAGCGGCCTTTTTGCGGCCGCTCGTACCGGAACATCGGCCCCATATAGTAAAACTTGGAAACCGGATCAAGGGTATGCAGTTTTCTCTGGATAAAGGATCGCATCACTGGCGCCGTCCCTTCCGGGCGCAAGGTCAGAGAGTTGTCGCTCTTGTCATTGAAACTGTACATCTCTTTTTCAACGATGTCGGTCGTCTCGCCGATCGAGCGACAAAACAGCTCAGTCTTTTCGATAACCGGTGTGCGGACTTCCGAAAATCCATAGGCGCCAAAAACCTCACGGGCCTTGGCTTCCAGAAATTGCCAGGTTTCAACATCGCCCGGAAGAATATCGTTCATCCCCTTGATTGCAGTAATACTCAACTGTTCGGCCTCATATATTTTAGTGTAAATTGCTTGAAAAGCGGGACGACCTCCCGCTAGGAGGCTGTCCGAGGATACGGGCCGAAGCGAAAAGCCAGAAGTTTGAGAACAGATTTTGGCTCGTTTGAGAGCCCATAGCCGTAGCTATGGGGCGAAAAGGAGCTGAAATATGGGCCAAACAGCTGGCTTTGCAGCCGGTCATTGTATTCTCGGACAGCCTCCTAGAAGACACAAGCTTGTGAAGATACCCTATTTCCCTGCTGACGGAAAGAGGTTCTGACGAAATATTTGCTCGATTTTCACGGAAACAAAACAGGATGGGGCTTTAGAAAACTTACGAAAATGGTAACTATTCAGCACGCCCGAATTTGGTGATCTGGCAAGGCGCGAGCAGCGCAGAAGCGGAACATACATGGTTATGTGAGCATTTGAGCAGCACAGCAACGCCGCCAGAGGGCCAAAGGCGGGATGGGCTGAATAGTTACCGAAAATGTAGATCGAATTTCTGCGCAAGCAGGATGGTCAAGGTTGTCGGTCTCGCACAAATCACTCCTCGGGGATCTCATCGACCCCCCGGATTACATTCCGTTCAACCTTGCCGACATACATTGCCCGATCAGCCAGATCCAGAAGCTTCTCCCGATCAACCGCATCGGATGGAAAAGTTGCAAACCCGGCCGTGGCAGTCAGGCGACAAGGGGTACCGCGTTCCTGCAGAAAAATATTTCCATCGATAACCCGCCGAATCCGCTCGGCTACAATCCGTGCCGTACGAGAATCGGTTTCTACCAGCAGAGCGCCGAACTCATCACCGCCGAAGCGGAACAGGGTATCGACATCACGCACACACTGCTGCAGCAGTTGACCGACCTCCTGCAAAGCGGCACTCCCGGCCAGGTGACCGTGGCTATCATTAATCAGTTTAAAATGATCAAGGTCGAGAAAAATCAGTGAGAACTCAAGGCCATAGCGCTGTGAACGGCGGATTTCCTGGGCCATGAGCACCTGCATATAGCGATTATTGTAGAGGCCGGTCAGATCATCGGTGTACATCAACTCCTGGGCATCCTGATATCTGCTGGCATTTTCAAAACCAAGACCGATCTGATCGCACAGGTAGCGTAAATCCGCCATTGCCACCTTATCCGGCAGACCCGCAGGCACATCGCAAACCACCAATCCGCCTTTCAAGCCCTCACTGTCCCCCAATGGCAGCATCCAGACCCGCTCCGGCTTCAGGCCTAAACGCTGCAACTGCCGGCGGGAACCGGCTTCCGGCTGAACAAACCCGGAGGCAACTTCCATCCCCGGTAACAGTGCATCCGCCAACCGCTGCCCGAGCAGCCTGTCGACAGACCCTTTTGTCGAACTTAAGACCACAGTTTCACCATCCCTACACTTGAATCCACAACCGGTTGTCGCTCCGACCTCCCGCAACAATGCACTTAACGCCTGAGGGAGCAGACGTTCCAGATCGATCAATGACGAAAGGGATTGAGAGGATTGAAAAAGCCGGATCTGTTTTTTCAGATGATCATTTTCTCCCAGCAGACGCCGCTGGTCGAGGCAAGTTTTCACCAGATGTTTCAACTCATCGGGATTAAACGGCTTGACCAGATAATCGCGCGCACCGTTTTTCAGGGCATGGATTGCCGATTCCAGGCTGGCATAGCCGGTGACCAGAATGACCTCGGGAGGGTTCGGCAAGGCCTGTGCCGCACGCAGCACCTCAAGGCCGCATTTACCCGGCATCACCATGTCGCTGAGGACCAGGTCGACCTGCAGATGCTGCATTCGTGCGATGGCTTCTTCGCCATTTTCACAAACCTCAACCAGATAACCCTCTGCAAAGAGCAGATCACGATAAAGTTTGCGAAAAAACAGTTCATCATCAACCACCAGAATGGTCGATTGGTCGGCAATCATAAGTCCCCTATAATGATAGAAAATTATTAGCAGTCTTCGGGCCGGCTGTCAACGAAAAAGCCCGCGGTACCAACGTGATAGTCGCCAGCCATGCCCTGTCGCTTCAGCCCGTATCGACCCTTGCAGATCGGTTCGAAACAACGGAATTTCTCTCTCGTCCAGCTGTGCGAGTAACTGCTCGGCCGGTAACCGATAGCGATTTCTATAACCGGCAGAGACCAGACAATATTGCGGTTGAAGTCGTTTAAGCAGACGATCACTGTCGGAATGCCGACTGCCGTGATGCGGTAACTTGAGCATGGTAACCGGACCGGGGAACCCCGCCGCCAGCAGCTGCCCCACTCCGTAGCGTTCCAGGTCTCCGGTCAGCAGCAGCCCGTCATCCTGCTCCTGCAGGTAAAGAACCAGCGATGCATCATTTTTCCTGGCGACCGGGTCTGCCGCACGAAATGTCATCATTGTACCATTTTTCCACCGATCGATTCTCGACCAACCGGGCTCGATCTGACGAAAGTTGATTCCCCGAGCAACAATAATCTGCCGCAGCCGGGCGTCCAGGTCGGCCAACGGCACACCCGCCCAAAACTGTTCAACCGGAAACTGTTTTAAAATGAACTCTAAACCCTTTCGATGATCAGGATGATCGTGAGTCAAAACAACGGCGGTTAAAGTCTTCACCCCAAGAACACCGAGAGCCGGTGCCAGCAGCCGCTCACCGACATCAAAATTCTTGCTATAGAGACCGCCGCCATCCACCAGGATCGCCTGCCGGTGCCGGTTCCTCAGCAACAGCGACTCCCCCTGGCCGACACTGAACATAGTCAAGGTAGTCGTTGTTTCGGTCGGTTGAAAGACCCACAGCAACCCCCCGAAAAGCACCACCGGCAGTGCCGAGCGAAGTTTGAACCGGCCGGACCTGAGCTGCCAGAAAAACAACAGCGGCAACAGTAAAACGGTCAGGGCCAGATACTGCCGGTTGGTCAAATATTGGTATTGTTCAGCGAGCCCCGGAAGGGATAGTAACCAGCCGACCAGGGAAAGTACCGCTTGCAGAATAAAGCCGCAGAATTCAAAACAATAGCCGGCAAGCAGAGGAATTGCGGGGAACAACAAAAGCCCCAGCAGGCCGACCGGCAAGGCCAACATGGCGACCAGGGGCACACAGAGCAGATTGGCAAGCGGGCCAACCGGTGCCAGCAGGTGGAAATTAAACAGGACCAGGGGCAAGGTCGCCAAGGTTGCGGCGATGGTCACCGACAATAAACCCAGCGGCACTTTCAGATATCCAGGCAGGGACTGCAACGCTGTCTGCCACCCCGGCTGCCACAAAAGAATGCCGACGGCACCGGAGAAGGATAACTGCCAGGAAGGCTGCCAGAGCAGCAGCGGATTGAGCAGCAAGAAGATCAGCGCCAGGGAACAGAGTAACCGCAACGGCTGGACCGGCCGGCGCCAGAGCAACAGCAGGGCCACAGCGAACGCCAGACAAAAAGCTCTGCGGGTGGCAACTGCATCGCCGGTCAACATGAGATAAATCAGCAAAGCCGGCAGCATCAATAAAGGCAGTACCCGCTGTGGCGGCTGCCAAAGGAGTAAACCATCAAAACGTCGATAGACAAGCAACAGCAGCCGATAACCGAACAGTGCCAGTAATCCCAGGTGCAACCCGGAAATGGCGAACAGATGACTGATGCCGCCGGCGGCGAGCAGACGCCTGGTCTCATCCGGCAGACTTCGCCCTTCTCCCAGGACCAGACCCCGAACCAGTTCGGCACGCGCGGCAGAAAGTGATGCGGAGATAAATACTCTTGCCCGGTTTTTCCAGGCGGCAATCAGCCGTTTAAACGAAAATTCCCGCCCAGCCTCAATCTGCAGCCGATCGACATCTTTCAGCCAGGAGGTGGCCTGAACCCCCTGACTGGCAAGATAGCGCGGCCAGTGAAATTCACCGGGGATGCCGAACAGCCTGGGTTTCCGCAATTTTCCGTAAAATCCAACGCGGTCGCCCGGCAACAGTCCCGCTACCTGCTGATCAAGAAACAAACGCAGCACAAACGGCTCAGAAAGCACCTCAACAGTGTCTGTAACCGCGACTGAACTGACGCGAAGATCGATGCTGCTCCGCCCGGCAGAGCGCGCCCGAACATCGAGGACAGTCCCGGTAATTTTGAGTTTTTGTGATCGATCAGCAGCCCGGTCAACGGCCGCATTATGCTTGAACTGGAGAGGGTAAGACAGATTTGCTGACAAACAGCAGGCAAGCAGCAGCAATGTAACGGCAATGGGCGGCTGTCGGCGTAGCGCAATAGCAGCAATCAGCAGCAGCCCGAGCAGCGGCCAACCGATAGCGGCCGGAAACAGAGCATAGGGAGCCGACAACAACCCGGCAATGATTGCGGCTAAAATGGCAGGTACCAGCTGCATCTCCCCCCCCCCGTCGGAGCAGACTGAATGAAATAACGATTCAGAACAAATCTGAACCGATCGGCAAAAACATCTGTCATCCCCGAATGATTCTATCGGGAATCCATGGTTTTCAAGTCTGGATTCCCGATTACCCCCTCGGGAATGACCGATTATTATTGTGCGGCAAGAAAACTATTGATGCAGTGCGAGGCTATCCATCGCGCTCCAGAATCGTTACACCAATTAACGGATCATGCCGGAGGCAAGTTCCAGCAGTTGATTGATGATTTTTTGCTCGAGCAATTGCTGCTCGGAATCCAGCCCGAGCAGCCGTGCAAGAGCAGAAGCGCTGGTGTCGTATTGCTGCAGTTCGAACAGATCGACACCGCCCCAGGCAGGTAATTGAATCTCCAGATTCAAGGTTTGCGGCGGCAGACAGAGACTGCCCAATTCCCGAGTCGACAGGGCATAACCGAAACGGACCTCACGGGCAAGGTAATCCTCGAAGCGGACCCGGACCGGCTGCTCTCCACTGCCGCGCAACGATACCTGGTAACAGGCCGCGCTCGGAACCTTGATCGGTATCTGAATGCGGGCAGCTTGATTGCCTGCTTGCAACCAGGAGAAACTGCTCGGCACTCCCAGGTGACGTGCGGAGGAGATACGAGCACTGGCAACCTCCGTAGCGGTTTCCAGTTCGACCGATAATTTTTGTTCGGTAAGCGGCAACAGCGCGAGCAGATCGAGAAGTTGCAGGCTGGTTAAAGCCAAATCCGCTGCCTTCATCGGTTGTTGCGGGTGCCAACCGTCAAGCGGGGAGATTCGAGCAAAGCGGGGGGCGCTTAACTCCAGATAATCGATGGCAGCATTCGGCGGCAGGGTAATAACAATCCGGGTCTGGCCGGCGGGAAGATTAACCGTGCCCAGTTCATGGCGGGCAAACGATTCGCCGCCGGAAGCGACAAATTCACTGTCCGCAACTGCTACTTTGACCCCTGGCAAACGCGATGCGATTGCCAGCCGATAGCGGCCATTGTGCTGCAGCAGAAAATCGAGGTGGATTTTTGTCGGCCGGCGGAAACCACTGACCCAACCGCTGCCGCTATATTCTCCATAATTGGTGAAATGCTTGACCGCCACCCGATCCGTTTTCCGGTGGTTTGTTTCAACCTCCAGACGCAGTGACCGCTCGCCGGAGAGCAGAGCGATGTAATCTTCATCCTGCGGTTCGTCGGGCAGCCCGTACTCCCAGCCCAGTCCAGCGACCAACTGTTCCATCCACTCCCGCTCGGTCATATCGGCGGCAACCACCGTAAGCGGCAACAACCAGAGCAACAGAATCAGAAATCCACGCTGGATCATCGTTTTCCCTAATGGATCGGATCTGGTAACAATTCAGCACAGCAACTTCGCCAGAGGACTGAAGGCGGAAGGTGCTGAATCGTTACCGGTTTAGTTACTGTGCACCGCTTTCGAGGACTTTTTTCCAACCTGTGGCGGCGATTCAACTTCATACTTGCGAATAAATTCCTCTGCCAGAGCCACGTCTTCTTTGCAGCCGATAAATACCGGGGCCCGGCCATGGATCTGATCCGGTTGCAGATCGAGAATCGGTTGATGGCCGTTGGAGGCCGCACCGCCCGCCTGTTCGATCAGGTAGGCCATCGGACTCAATTCAAACAGTAACCGTAACTTTCCCTGTGGCAGCCCCTGCAGGTGCGGGTAGTAAAAGATCCCCCGCCCTTTGAGAAGAATCTGATTGATATCCGGGACAAAGCCGCCGCTGTAGCGCAGTTTGACGCCACGCTCTTCCAGATGGTTGGTAAACGCCTCGACCCCCGGCGTGTAAAGATTGCGCTGTCCGCCGGGCGAGTACAGATTGCCCTTCGACTCGATTTTGATATTTTCTTGCAGCAGGGTGTACTCCATCAGGGTATTCAACGCGAACTCATGAACACCGTTCCCGGTACTGTAAATCAAGGTGGTTCGAGGTCCATAGAGCACGTAAAGTGCTGCTACCTGATTCCGCCCGGGTTGGAGCAGGTCACAACCTTCAAAAATCGACACGATGGTTCCCACCGCCAGGTTCACATCGACCAGCGAAGAGCCGTCGAGGGGATCGAAGGCCACCGAATACTTGCCGGCGCAATCAGGCGAGATCGGGATGATTTCATCCATCTCTTCCGACATGATATTGGCGACAACCCGTGAGTGATCAAGCCGCTTACGCAGAATCCGATCGGCCAGCACATCCAGCGCCAACTGCTTCTCCCCGTACAGATTCGAAGTACCGGCAACCCCCAGATCGCCGGTGCGGATCGAGTTGATGATATACTTGGAGGCCTCGGCGATTTCAGTAATCAGATGGATCAGGTTGTCGTCAATATCCTGTTCGCGCAGATGTCGACGCAGATCGATCTGAAATTTGGTTTTTCCAGGCTGGCTCATAGTACTTGAATTCTCCCGAGGGCTATAGGTCGCAGAGCTTGAAAAGGGAAACATGAATCCGCCGCTTACTCACGGATTCAGGGTAAAATAAGCTGGCAGTTTAGCTTAGATGAAAAAGAACGGCAACCACCAACCAATCAAGGATACAATCAGCTTTAAACTTTTCTTCGTGGGGAGGGATGATATAATTCTACTACGGTTATCCACACTTTGACCATCAGGAGGAGACTGATGTCAGCAAAGAACAAAACCACCGAGCGGCTCTTTCAAGCCACTCGTCAGGCATTGAACACGGCTTCATTCCGTGCCAACCAGTACAAGCAGGTGGTGCAAAAGAAAATCGATCTGGGAGCAATACATAAAAAGATCGAACAACTGCAGAGTGAACTGGGCAAGCGGGTCGGCGATCTGTATCAGATCGGGAAGCAGGAGATTTCAACCGACAAAGAAGCGGCCCACCTACTGGAAAAGCTGCATAGCCTGAAACAGGCCGCTGCCCTGCTCAAAGAAGAGATTGAACTGATCCGCACAGAACTGCCGGCGACAGCCGAAGAGCCGTCAACAAAAAGCGATCAGTCTCAAAAAAAAGACTAACCGGCCTCCAGCCAGCGCTGTTCCAACGATTTGTAGGTCATGCTGTCAATCCCCAACACCGCATCGATCGCTTCGAAAAATGTCTTGTTGTCCCGCAGTGCAAAGAGTAACTCGCGGACATTGTACCAACCGTACCTGTCGATCAGAAAACGCACCAGATCGTAACTCTGCTCATAAGCCAGCGACACCTGCGTACCCCGTAAATTGCGGAACGAGCGCGCCAGGGTTTCAAGCGGGATCAACATGTTCTGCTGTTTCGCATCGGGTAAAACCTGCAAAGGCTGGCTATGCACAGACCGCTCGGCCATTTCAGCCAACCCCTCATTCAACCAGACAGGGACCTTGAGACCGGCGATATCACGCACCACCACATGCATATACTCGTGGTAAAGCAACCCCTGCACCTGGGCACCGACGGTTGAAATACCGCCGACCGGCAGGCGGATTTTGCCGTCATAAAGCCCCCCGGCCCACTCGGGTGAATTGGTCAGCTCGCTGAATTGTCGCCGGGAATAGAGAATTACGGTGACCCGTTGTTCCGGGTAATGATCCAGTTGTGAGCCGATCCAATTGTAGGCATCTTCGAGAACATCCAGAACTTCACTGCCCAGATACTGATTTTCGTCACCTTCAAAAGTGATGACAAAATGGCCGCCGTATTCCTTCTCCATCTCCTTTTCAACCGCCAGTTCCCGGCGGACCTTCTCCAGCATCTGCTTGATAGCATGGTTATCCGGATCGTACAGTTCGGCACTTTCCAGCGCGTCAAATGCTTCATACATCTGGTCGGTGTTGTAATAGACCTGGCCGAGCAGATGGAAGATATTGGCATCAGGGTCCCCCATCCCCTGTGCCTCGCGCAACTCAACTTCGGCTTCATCATATCGCTTCAAACGTAAAAAAGAGTAGCCACGCAGAATCCAGAATGAACGCTGACTGTCGTCAAACTGCTGGGCCTCATAAAGCAGCTCGATGGCTTCTTCATAACGTTTCGTTTGCACCAGTTTCTGCCCGGACAGGTGATAAGCCGAACGCAGGTTTTCGCGAATCGACTCGTCATAGGGTTGCCGTTGCTGTGCCTCCTTCAGCAGCGCCAGCCCCTCAAGGTAGCGTCCCTGCTCAAGCAGTTGCACGCCCTGATTGTTCTCCTTTACGTAACTTCGCGTATAGGCATACACCATGCCGTGCAGAGAGATCGCCAGCAACAGGCTGAGGAGTAGCGTACGCATGGCCGGTTATTATCCTTCCTCGCGCGGGAAATCGCACCAGAGCAGGGTGGCCCCGACCACCGCCAGCGGGATACAGAAAAATTGTAGAAAAGGGATTGCCAGCAAGCAGAAGACGCCACAGCCGAAACCGAGCATCATCAGCGGACACCGGGTCACATAGCGACGCTGTTCGGCAAAGCTGAGTTGTTTGCGCATCAAAACAAAGGCCAGATACTCCACGACCAGAAAAAACAGGGTGAACAGCGGAGCCAGGACTGCGTAGATTACGGAACCGATGCCGGGAACCAGATTAATGGTCAGCAGCAACAACATGCCGCTGATAAATACTGCCATCTTCTTCAACTCGACCAGCAGGGCGTTTTTTGCTTCTTTCCAGAAATGTCCAGCACTGAGTTCCTCACCCGGCAGACCACCGACTTTCAAGATTTCAGTTCGCTCGGAAAGCAGTTCGTTAAAGGGTGAAGCGATCAGATTACCGATGAGGGTAAAGGTGAAGAAAACCACCACTGTCGTCAGCAGCAACGCCAGGCTCCAGGCCAGATAGTAGAGGATCACTCCATACCAGAGCTCGGTACTCGGTGCGTAGGTTTCCAGCAGGCCTTCAAACATGCCGAGGCCGAAATAGACCGACAGCGAAAAGACCAGCACATTGATAAGAAACGGGATCGCCACATATTTCAGCAACCTGGGCTGCTTTACTAAAAACTTGGCCGCCCGCAACGGATAGCTGAACCCACGAACGAAACCAGCCACCGGTTTGAGGGTCACAGAGGCCACAGCGGCGATCATAAATCCTCCCCACAGGCTTTTAATCCAGTTTCCAGGGTGGGATAGCGCAGTTCGATGGCCAGCTTTTCCTTCAGCTTCCGATTGGACATCCGGCGCGACTCCTTCAGATAGGAGAGCATCAGCGGGTTCATCTCCTGCTCCGCTTCGGCCATGCTGATCTGTTTCGGTCGCGGCAGATCGTGCATCTCGGCAATGGCGGTGAAATATTCGGTCATGCTGCTCTGCTGGCCATCACAGACATTAAAAATGTCGCCATCCTCCCCCCGTTCCACCGCCGCCAAACAGATCTGCACCAGATCGAGGGAATGAATACGGTTGGTAAAGGGCGCCTCTTTCGGCTTGAGGACCGGATGCCCCTGCATCACTCGGGCAACCGGCAGCCGACCGGGACCGTAAATCCCCGTCACCCGCAGGATGATCAGCGCAAAACCGAGGCGCTGCGCCTGCTCCTGTAATTGACTTTCGGCACTGACACGTCGCTGCGCCCGCGCGGTCTGCGGATTGAGCGGTGTCTCTTCCGTGACCAGTGCCCCGCCGCAGTCGCCATACACGCCGCTGGTACTGATATAGACAACTTTTGACGGGGCGTTTTCCGGCGAAAGTCTGCGGCAGAAATTGAGCACCCGGTAATCACTCTTCCCGCCCCCCTGCGGCGGCATGAAATAGAACAGCTGCGTCCCCTGCAGAGGAATCTCCGGGGTCTCCTCCCGATAATCAAGATCACCGATCAGGGTTGCGAAACCTTTCGCTCGCAACTCTCCGGCTTTCTCTTCCGAACGGACCAGAGCCAGAACCTGACGCCCCTGCTTCAATAATATTTTGCCGACCCGACGACCGATATCGCCGCAGCCGATGATTGTGACATCCTGCAATTTAATTTCTCCTGCAGTAAACTTGAATCCGTGAGTAAGCGCTGCCTAAAAGCCGCTGAGCAGAAAATCGATGGCGGCCAGTATTTCTGATCTACGGTGCGACAAGGAACCTATCTTACCACCAAGATTTGCTACCGGATATGCGCCCATTTCAGGCGTAGACAGGGTTAACTCCTCTGATCCGATGGAAAAACGGAGACAAAGTCGCGGGATACACTGTCGTTGTGAAACGCCTCGCACCAGAGGGATTACCAGCCGTGTCCCCAGATCAGCGTGCAGATCGTGTTGTACATCGAGCAAAAAAGGGATGACCTCCCGTGATGCGGGATCGTCGTTTTCGTATATATCGAGCTGAGGCATCAGAATTTCCTCAAACTCGCACCGAAAACCCCATACTGAGAAATCCGACGATTGTATGCTTCAATCCCCTCCCGGCTCTCTTCTCGCCATTGTTTTTCTTTCACCAATCGAATCTCATCCGTCACAGCTTTTTCAAAAGTGCTGGAAAGGTTGATACCCAAGCTCTTCGCCTGCTGGATCAGATCCGTATTCGCGGTCAAATTAACCGGTTTTTTGGGCGCTTCCAAGTCATAAAGAATATTAGCTTCCATATCAACTCCCTAGTGCGGATACCTTATGCGCATACCTTACCCCCAAAGAGCAGCCATAATCAAGATGCAAAGCAAAGGGGTGAAAAAAGACCGTTCCGGCGACCTTCCGGGCAGCAGTCCCTTACTGCAAACTCTTATTGACGATTTCGAACAGATCGCGCGACAACTCCGCCTGTTGCAAACGCTGAAGCTGCTCTTCCAGCAATGCCCGCCGCTGCGGCTCAAACTGCTGCCAACGACTGAGCGGACCGGCCAGTCGGGCGGCGACCTGGGGATTGCGCTGATCGAGCAGCAGAATCTGCTCGATCAACAACCGGTAGCCTGCTCCATCGGCCCGATGAAAGCCAGCCAGATTCTGACTGAAGGCGCCGAGCAAGGAACGGACGCGATTCGGATTATTCAGTGTAAAAGCGCGGTGTTGCAGTAGCTGCTCAACATCCGCAAAGACCTCTGGGCGGTGCGACAGCGCCTGCAGGCTGAACCACTTGTCGATCACCAGCGGATGCTGCTGCCACTGAGTAAAAAAATCATCGATGATCGATTGCCGCTCATCGGCCGAACTGTCCAGGATAGCGGCAAATGCGCCGAGCCGATCGGTCATGTTATCGGCCTGGCGGTACTGCTGCAGGCAAAGATCGGTGATCGGTTGTTCATGCAGCCCCATCAACAACACCAGACAGAGATTACGCAGACTGCGGCGACCGACCGAAACCGGATCGAGCGAATAACCAGCCGTTGCGGCTGACTCTTCATAGCGCTCCAGCAGCAACCCCTGACACTCACTGCCGAGTTGCCGGCGAGCACGATCACGTACCGCGCGGATCGCCTGAGGATCGACCTCGCTCAACTGATCGGCCAGATACTGCTCACTCGGCAGAGTCAACAACTGCGCCAACAGGCTCAGGTCGGCACTGCGATCATTGAGGGCCTGCCGCCAACTGGTCACATACTTGGGCGTCAAGGCAGACGATCGCCCCTGCCGGTAATCGGCGAGCATCCGCAACAACTCTTTCAGTGCCAGACTCTGTCCCGCTTCCCAGCGATTAAAGGGATCGCTGTCACAGGCCATGCGAAAGGCCAGGTCATCATCACTGAAATCACATTCGAGGCGCACCGGCGCGGAAAAACCGCGCAGCGGTGAGATCACCGGTGACTGCGGCACACCGACAAAGGTAAAGCTCTGCTGCGCCTCGGTCAGTTCCAACACCCGGGTCCCCTCCCCGGCCGCTGACTCCCCGGCCAGTTGCAAGGGCAGATCCTTGCCGTCGGCAGCGATCAAGCCGATCGCTAAAGGGATGTGAAAGGGTTCCTTCTCCGCCTGCTGCGGAGTCGGCAAGCAACTCTGCTGAATGTTCAGGGTCAAGGTCTGTTTGTCAGCATCATAATCGCTGCGGATCTGCACCTGCGGCGTTCCGGCCTGTGAATACCAGCGCTTGAAGCGGCGCAGATCGATCTGCCCGGCATCCTCCAGCGCCTTGACGAAATCATCACAGGTCACCGCCTGACCGTCGTGGCGTTGCAGATAGAGCTGAACCCCGGCGACAAACCGTTCTTCGCCGAGCAAGGTCTGCAGCATCCGGATCAGTTCGGCGCCCTTGTTATAGACCGTCACCGTGTAGAAATTATTGATCTCCACATAGGCTGCCGGACGGACCGGGTGGGCCATCGGGCCGCCATCTTCTGGGAACTGGTGCTGCCGCAGAATCCGGACATCGTCAATCCGTTTGACCGCCGCCGAATTCATCGCGGCAGAGAACTGCTGGTCGCGGAAAACCGTCAAGCCCTCTTTCAGGCTGAGTTGAAACCAGTCGCGGCAGGTGACCCGATTGCCGGTCCAGTTGTGAAAATACTCGTGACCGATCACCCCCTCGACGCCGAGATAGTCACTGTCGGTCGCGGTTTCCGGGTGGGCCAGCACATATTTGGAATTGAAGACGTTGAGCCCCTTGTTTTCCATCGCCCCCATATTGAAATCATCGACGGCGACGATCATGTAGCGATCCAGATCGTATTCCAGCCCGAACACCTCTTCATCCCACTGCATCGACCTTTTCAGCGACAGCATCGCGTGATCGCAGTAGTGCCGGTTGCGCTCTTCGACATAGATCTGCAGCAGCACTTCACGCCCGGAAGTTGTGGTGTAGTGATCCTCCAGGCAGACCAGCTCGCCGGCGACCAGGGCAAACAGGTAGCTCGGCTTGCTGAAGGGATCTTGCCACTGCGCAAAATGCCGACCCTCCGGCAGCTCACCGCTGGCGATCAGGTTGCCGTTACTCAACAATACCGGGTACTGTCGGTCCGCTTCGATCCGCACACTGAAACGGGCCATCACGTCAGGGCGATCCGGATAGTAGGTAATTTTGCGAAAACCGTGCGCCTCGCATTGGGTGCAGAAGTTGCCGCTCGACTGGTAGAGCCCTTCCAGCGAGGAGTTCCCGGCCGGATCGAGCTGGGTTTCAATCTGCAGGCTGAATTTTTTCGGCACCCCGGCGATGCTCAGGCCTTCCTCGGTCAGCAGGTAATCCGCTGCGGTCAAGGCACGACCATCCAGCTGTACAGCAAGCAGCTGCATCCCGCAACCATCCAGCCAGAGAGGTTCGGCGACAGCGTTTCGATCCGGATTTCGGTAGAGCTGCAGTTGCGAACGAACGATGGTCGCAGCGGGTTCGAGCTGGAAGGTCAAGTCGACCTGCTCGACCAGGTAGGCCGGAGTTTTATAGTCTTTCAGGTGGATCGTTTCGGGAGATTTTTTATCAATTTTCATGGCGTCTTTATTTCGTAATGAATAGTTGTATGGATTTATTTTACGGGAGATCGGTCGGCGCAAACAACCTGCGAAGCATAACACCATTTTCCGACCGCGCAAAGCGGCACCATCGGCAAAAAAAATGCTCGGCAATTGCTTAAGTCAGGAGCAGAGAAAACCGTTCAGGGTTTCACGACAAGCTTGTCACACCAGTTTTTAATGACCTCAGCATCCAAGTAGGCATCGAAGCCCGGATAGCTGACCATCACAGGAGCCGTATCAGGTTGAATCAGAAGATCTCCCCCCCTGATTGCTAAGCATCTCGCCATCGTGATCCCGGCCGCAGGACCAGCAGCTGGTAAAATTTCCCGCTGAAGTTTCGCCGCAACCGCTGCAGGTCCAGTCGACCGCTTCCGGATCGGCAACCTTAAGCCAGCCATCAAGCAACATTTTCGCCCGCGGCCAGGTTTCCGCGTCGACAACCCAGAGCTCCGGGTAACATTCGGTGAAGGGGATTTCGCCAAGTGCGGTAGAAAGCTGTTCATTGCGAAGCAGGCAGGTGATCCCCTCCTTTGCCAGCAATTCCTTGAACATCCCTGCCTGGGGGCGTTCCCAAAGATGAAAGGTGTGAAGTTTCTTCATGCCTGACATTATAGAACAATCGACTCTCGCCGACCGTTAATATCTGATACAATCGATTTTATTCGCTACGAGTTGCCTGAATCATTTCTATGGAGACGAACATGACCGACCTGTCCACCACCTATATGGGAATCCCCTTACAGAATCCGATCGTTGTTGCCAGCAGCAGCCTGACGGGAAACCTTGAAGGGGTTCGTAAATGCGCCGCGGCGGGAGCCGGAGCGATTATTCTGAAATCGCTGTTTGAAGAGCAGATTACCGCAGAAACCGACGAGCTGAACCAGTATGCTGATTATTCCGGCCGCGGCGAAGCTTACGATTATATCCAGGGCTACGGAATCGAACTGGGGCCGCAAGATTACCTGCAGCTGGTCAGCGATGCCAAAGCTGCCGTCGCGGTACCGATTATTGCCAGCCTCAACTGCATCTCCAGCGATCGCTGGGCTGACTACGCAAAGAAACTGCAACATGCCGGGGCCGATGCCATCGAACTGAATATCGGCTTGATGCCGACCCACGCCAAGCAGGAAGGACCGGCGGTGGTGGATGAATATTTCCGTATTCTGCATGAGGTGAAATCCAGAGTAAGCATCCCGGTGGCGATGAAGGTCGGGCCTAATTTCACCTCTTTTGCCAACTTTGCCGATCGTCTCAGCCACGATCGTGCTGAAGCGCCCGCCTACAGCGTCGGCTGGTTCGGCCAGAACAAGGAGGTGGGCAAAATAACCTGGCAGGGCGTTGACGCGATGGTGCTGTTCAATCGTTATTACCGCTTTGACATCGATATCGACAAGCTGGAACTGTGCCACGGCATGCCGTACAGCACCCCGGCTGAAAACCACTACAGCTTGCGCTGGTTGTCGCTGCTGTCCGGTAAGGTCGGCTGCGATCTGGCTGGCAACACCGGTATTCATGATGGCCATGACGCCATCAAAGCCTTGCTGGCTGGCGCCACCGTGGTACAGATCTGCTCAACCCTCTTCCTCAACGGCTTCGAGCAGATCGACAAGATACAGCAGCAGATCCAGGACTGGATGACCAGGCACGGCCACAATCAGCTCAGTGACTTCCGCGGTGCACTGAGCCAGGCCCGCAGCAAAAATCCAGAAGATTACGAACGACTGCAATACATCAAACTATTCGTCGGCATGGAATAGAGCCAGTCACAATAGCCACCATAGCGGCCGACCGGAGCAAGGGATCTCCCCCGCTCCGGTCAGCCTGTTTTTCATCCCACCGACACTATCCGCCGTGATAGTCAACCAGTTTAATCAGCTTTGAAGGATAACGGAGCTGCTGTTTTTTCGGCTTTGCCTGAGGCATCCCCTGGTGGTTCTGCGGCCTGCCGTGCAGATACTTATTGCCATGAATGTTGTTGTGCGGATTTACATGTAAATGCCGTTTTGTCTGCGGGAACATTGGGGCAGCTGCCTGCCCCAGCGGAGGTTGAACGGACCTCTTGGAGCTACAGGAAGGATGTCCGGCAATGACGTTGCTGTTTTGCACCCTCTTGGGATGGGTGCCGATCGGCTGTTCACTGATGACTTTCCAGTAGCCCTCAGGCTGTCGGCAAGCGGTGCCGACAACTTGCTGATTAATTCCGGCGATCTGCAACGAGGTGAAGTAGTCCCGACAATTCTGCCAATCGGAGGTGCGATAGGTTGCGATCGGAATCGTCAAGCCGGTCAGGCCGGTTGCGGCATTCGACCAACCGGTCGCCTGCCGGGTCGGGCTGTTCTCCAACGCATACTGAAAACTTCCATAGAGAAGCTTCGCGTCGGAGCCGGTCAGAACATATGTCGATGCTTGGGCCCCAACAGCTGCAACGCCCGCGATCAGCACGGCCGACAGGATGATCAATTTTTTCATGGCACTCTCCCCTGTGTTGGCCCCATCACCGTCAGTCCGTGCAAGAACTCAAGATCCGTGGAAGGTGCATTTTCCGGCGTGCCTGCGCTTCAACCAGCGACAGTCATGAGGAACGCTATTGTCACTTCCTCGGATTATACAGTTCCAGGGATAAACTATTACCGAATCGGTTGTATTTTATTTTTTTCATCCAGCAGATCAGTGTTGTTTAAAGATTCAATAAGATATGTTATTCAATCCGCATTGCGTTTAAGGAGTCGTCCATGCAGAAGCTGATCCGCCAGATCCTTACCTCCAAAGTCTACGAAGCCGCCATTGAGACGCCGCTGGAAGAGGCCCCCGGCCTGTCGCGCGAGTTGAACAACCGTATTCTGTTAAAACGGGAAGATCTGCAACCGATTTTTTCCTTTAAACTGCGCGGCGCTTACAACAAGATCGCCCACCTGTCCGAGCCGGAAAAAGCCTGCGGGGTGATTACCGCCTCTGCCGGCAATCATGCCCAAGGGGTGGCTTTTTCCGCGCAACGACTGGAGCTGCGGGCCTTGATCGTCATGCCTGCCACCACCCCGGAGATCAAGGTTGCTGCGGTCAAGGCGTTGGGTGCCGAAGTTATTCTGCACGGAGATAATTACTCAGAAGCCGCCGAGCGCTGCACAACACTGGCCGAAGAGACCGGGATGACCTACATCCATCCGTTTGACGATGAGCTGGTGATTGCCGGACAGGGCACGGTGGCGGATGAGCTGCTGCGACAGAGTGCCGGAAAGATCGATGCGGTGTTCGTCCCGGTCGGCGGCGGCGGCCTGATTGCCGGGATTGCCAGCTACTTAAAAGCCCTCTGCCCCGAAGTAAAGGTGATCGGCGTCGAGCCGCTCGACAGCGATGCCATGTATCAATCGCTGGCGGCAAACAAACGCATTACTCTTGAGTCGGTGGGGATTTTTGCCGACGGCGTTGCGGTCCGTAAAATCGGCAAACTGACCTTCGACCTCTGCCGAGCGCATGTCGATGAGATCGTCCGGGTCAACACCGATGAGCTGTGCGGGGCGATCAAGTCGGTCTATCAGGCCACCCGCTCGATTGTCGAACCGGCCGGGGCGCTGGCGATGGCCGGCATCAGGCAATACGTACGGCAGAACAACCTCAGCGGTCAGACGCTGGTGGCGATCAACTCCGGTGCCAACATGAATTTTGAACGGCTGCGCTACGTTTCGGAACGCACCCTCACCGGCGAAGGCCGAGAATCGCTGTTTGCGGTGACCATCCCGGAGAAACCGGGCGCTCTGCGCCATTTCTGTAGCGAAGTGCTTGACGGCGCCAATATTACCGAGTTCAACTATCGGCTCGCCGATCGCCGTCAGGCACAACTGTTTATGGGGGTATCGATCGACAGCGGCACAGAGCGAGACGCCTTCTCAGCACGATTGGCGGCCGAAGGCTACCAGAATATCGATCTGACCGACAACGAACTGGCAAAAACCCACCTGCGCTACATGATCGGCGGCCGTTCTCCGCAAGCGACCCGCGAACGTCTGTACCGCTTCTGGTTTCCCGAGCGACCTGGCGCCCTGAGCCGTTTTCTGGCCGACATGGGTGCCGATTGGAATATTTCGCTGTTTCACTATCGAAATCAGGGGGGTGACTACGGGCGGGTACTGATCGGGCTGGAAATCCCCACAGAAGAAGCAACATCGCTGGGCAGATTTCTCGACAAACTGGGCTACCGTTTTGTCGAAGAATCGGCAGATCCGGCCTATCAGATGTTTCTTTGAACTACTCCTCTTTAACCGGGCGGAGCTCTTCAAGCAGTTCTATCTCTTCAGCAGTCTCGACGCCGAGGGTTAAACTCCCCTCCTGCTGATAAACCACCTTGCCATCCTTATCCAGCATGGTGCCGTCATCCAGCAACAGCATACCGAACTGGTCCATCAGCTGCATCCGGTACTGATGGCTGCTGGTCAGCTTGTTCTGTCGCAAACGGTAGCTGAGGATCATCCAGACACCGATACCGATTGCGGCCACCAGCATCACACCGATCAGGGTAAAAAACAGGTACTGAGCCGTCGCCGCTCCGGCCTGGGCTGCGTAAAGCGCGATAGCATCCAGCTTGTAGGCAACGGCCGTTGCGGCAATCAACAACAATAAACTGAGCAGAAACGGCAAGCGGTGAACCACCTGAAAAAAAGCCGTCAGGCGATCCCCTTTATTCATACTCAAGCCGGAATAGAAAGCGGCACCTTCGGCAGCCTCACTCACCGCACCCTTGAAAAAGTATTTATTGAAGGTCAGGATGATCAGACCGAAAACAAAAGTGATGGCAATCGGCGTGATAAATGTGGCAAACAAATAGGGTTTCCAAGGGAATGCCGGGCTCTGCGTCGCCAGATGATTAACGAAGCAGAAGAAAAAGATCAACCCTTCGACGACCAGCATGATGGTCAGATAGTTGACAAAAAAATTCTTCAGTTCCAAACGATCAAAGGTCGAAGCAACACCGATCGAATCTGCCGAGGAGCCACTGCCGACGTTCGGCTTTTTCTGCTTATTTTTTACGGTCTTCTGTCGTTTATTTTCTAACTGTATCATTTTGATGACTTAGGAAAATCAGGGCCAGTTGCACTCGAACTATATTTGTAATCTTTCCCCGTGGATACAGTCAAACAAAAAGGTGACCCAGAATGACAAGATTGCAATTCTGTGCTATCAAGTCATGGATCCCAGGGTAAGATCAACGTCACAACTCTGTAAAGGAAACGACCGATGGAATGCTCAGCAACCGGCAAAGATAACTGCCGCTGCACCTATCGCAGTTGCAGTCGGCGCGGCAACTGCTGTCAATGTGTCGCCTATCATCGCAGCAAGGGTGAATTTACCGCCTGCTTCTTCTCCCCCGAAGCTGAGCGCAGTTACGACCGATCGTTCAAAAGGTTGCTGGCAGATCGTGGCCGCTGAATCTTCAGTACAGAACAACAGCCTCCCCACCAACCGACAGGAGATGAAAACCCGGGGCTGGGAAGAGCTGGACGTCCTGTTCATCAGCGGCGATGCCTACATCGACCACCCCGCCTTCGGCAGCTCGCTGCTCGCGCGCCTGCTTGTAGCAGCAGGCTACCGGGTCGGCATCCTCGCCCAACCCGACTGGAAAAATCCGCAAGCGTTCAAGGTGATGGGCCGACCGCGCCTGTTTGCAGCAATCTAGGCCGGGGCGATGGACTCGATGGTCAACCACTACACAGCTGCAAAAAAAATCCGCAGAGATGATGCCTATACGCCGGGGAATGTTGCCGGAAAACGCCCGAACCGGGCAGTGATCGCCTATACCGCAGCAGTTAAAGGAGCCTTCAAAGGCTTACCGACAGTGATCGGCGGAATTGAAGCCAGCCTGCGCAGACTGGCCCACTACGATTACTGGAGCGACAAGGTACGCCGCTCGGTGCTGGTCGACAGCAAAGCCGATCTGCTGCTCTACGGGATGGCGGAACATACAATTCTGGAATTGGCCCGACGGCTGGCTGCCGGGGAAGAGATCAGCGCAATCAAGGATCTTCGCGGCACTGCGGTGCTCGACAATATTGAGCCGAAAAATGCCGTCGAACTGCCGAGTTTTGCCGAAGTCAGTAAAAACCTGGATGCCTACAACCGGATGTTCAAACTGGCCAGTGAACAGCAGAACCCCTGGTCTGGCAAACCATTGATTCAGGCTTACGGCAACCGGACCTTAGTCGTCAATCCACCGTCACTGCCACTGAGCGAGGCGGAACTGGATCGGATCTACGCCCTCCCCTTCACCCGGCAACCGCACCCAAGTTATACAGAAACAATCCCGGCCTTCGAACAGATCCGCAACTCGATCACCAGCCATCGCGGCTGTTTCGGCGGCTGCGCCTTCTGCGCCATCACCCACCATCAGGGCAAGACCATCCAGTCCCGCTCGGAACAGTCGATCCTGCAGGAGATCGATCGGTTAAGCGCAGAAAATAGTTTTCACGGCACCTTAAGCGATGTCGGCGGGCCGACCGCCAATATGTACGGGCTCGGTTGCAGCAACCCGGCGGCAGAAAAGAGTTGCCGCCGCGACAGCTGTCTCTACCCACGTCCCTGCAAAAACCTGCGCAGCGACGACAAACGTGCCGTGCGCCTGCTCGGTAAAATTCGTAAGCGGGATAGAGTTAAAAATGTCTTTGTCGCCTCCGGCATCCGTTACGACCTGCTGCAGTTTCAGCAACAGTATTTCGATGACCTGCTGCAACACCACGTCGGCGGATTATTGAAAGTCGCTCCGGAGTCAACCAGTGACCGGGTCACCGATGTAATGCGTAAACCGGGCGCAAAACTGTTCAGCGATTTTCTCGATAAATTCCGCCAGCGCAGCCGGCAGTTGGGGCTGCGACAGACAATCGTTCCCTACCTGATCAGCGGCCATCCCGGCTGCGAACTGTCCGACATGGTCGACGTCGCTCTCTACTTAAAACACCACCAACTGCAAGTCGAGCAGGTACAGGATTTCACCCCCACTCCAGGCAGCCTGTCGACCTGCATCTACCACACCGGCAAGGATCCCTTTACCGGCGAACCATTGCACGTGCCGCGGGCCAGCAAAGAGAAGCGCCTGCAGAAGGCGCTGCTGCTCTATCATAAATCGGAATCGAAAGCGGATGTTCTGGAAGCCTTGCGCTTGTGCGGACGGCAAGGAATTGCTGCTGAACTGCTGGAGAAGCGACCAGCTCGCGCAACGAAAAATGAGCATCGAACCGAGGCCGCAAAGTCCAGCCGTCTGCGGCACCGATCAAGAAAGAACCGGTAAATCGCTACGACAGACAAGCACTACCGCTACAGCCCCTCTCTGACACTCTAGATTTTTTCAGGCCGCGGGAAATGAACGGATTTTGCCCTGTTCTTTGGGCCAAAAATCTCTTTTTGCGCGCCGCAGATCATATTCGCTCTGCAGACCCAGCCAGAAGTCGGGAGTGGTGCCGAAAAATTTGGCCAAACGCAAGGCGGTATTGGCTGTTATCGAACGACGACCATGAACAATATCGTTGATACGACCGACCGGAACGTTAATATCCCGCGAAAGCCTATTTTGACTGACAGCCAACGGCTTCATAAAATCCTCAAACAGAATTTCTCCCGGCGGAATCAGTTCCAATTTACTACTCATAACGATGCTCCTTAGTGGTAGTCCACAATTTCAACCTCTGTGACATCACCATCATTCCAGCAAAAACAGACACGCCACTGTCCGTTGATACGAATACTATGCTGGCCAGAACGATCACCCTTGAGTGCCTCCAGGCGATTGCCCGGCGGCACTCTCAAATCGGTTAATTCTTTAGCACGATGCAACATCAACAACTTCCGGCGTGCGACCCGTTCGATGGCTCTGAAGTTACGTACCAGATTGTCATCGAACAGACATTCAGTGTCTTTGCAACGGAAACTCTTGATCATCCCTGATGATGTATACTGTTTTTGGGAATACGTCAACAGGAAAGGTCAAGGCGTTGCGTGGGATGATTGGGGAAATTCATGGACAAATAGTTGATAATTGAGATGTGACCCTAAAATTGTGCCCAAAATGGAGAAGTGAGATTTAAGTCACGATTTTTGAGACAGTGATTTTAGGGAGTTACGCCTTAATAGTTAATAGTCGAGATGTGACCCCTCTGTGCTCCTATTCGCTCTGCAGACCCAGCCAGAAGTCGGGAGTGGTGCCGAAAAATTTGGCCAAACGCAAGGCGGTATTGAGCAACAAACGGGGTCACATCTCAACTATCAACTATTGACAACATCCCCCCAACAGGCCATATTGTCCCCATCCACCACTCCTGCTCCCGGAGGACATTATGGCCAGACCCCTTCGCATCGAGTACCCCGGCGCTTACTACCATGTCATCAATCGCGGCAACGCTGGTGAACCGATCTTCAAATCAAACCGCGACTGCAAGAAATTCCTCGAATATCTAGCAACTGCAACAGAACGGTTTGCCATTGTCATCCACAGCTATTGCCTGATGTCGAATCATTATCACCTGCTGATCGAAACCCCCGAGGCTAATCTCAGCGCTGCGATCCAGTGGCTTAATGTCAGTTATGCAACTTACTTCAACCGAAAACGCCAGCGGCAGGGCCATCTATTTCAGGGACGGTTCAAGGCTGTTCTGGTGGATGCGGATGAATATCTGACGCAACTGTCCCGATATATCCACCTGAATCCGGTCAAAGCAAAAATAGTTGAGGCGCCGCAGGATTATCCCTGGAGCAGTTATGCGTTTTTTATCGGGGAGAAAGAAACGCCGGAGTGGCTGGAGACGTCGTTGCTGGCTCATTTCTCCAGTCAAACAAAATCGGCACTCAGGAGCTATCGCGCCTTTGTCGAAGAAACAGCTGTGGACAGCCTGAAAAACCCGAACAACCAGAGTGTTGCCGGCTGTATTCTGGGAGACACATCTTTTGTCCTTTGGGTTCAGGAGACCTTTTTGTCGGACGGCAGAGACGCGAAGGAGATCCCGCAGCTGAAAAAGCTGCGGCCGCTGATATCACCGGAAAAGATTGTCGCAACGGTTGCGGCGGCAACGGGCAGCAGTCCTGAAGCTATTATTACCAAGGGCAAAAAACGAAATCGGCCCCGCGAGATTGCCATTTACCTGTCACTGCAATTTTGTGCTCTCCCCTGCGTCGAGCTTGGTCGTTACTTCGGCGGCATTTCAGGTTCTGCCATTTCCCTGTGTGGCAAGCGCTGTGCGATGAAGGCAGAAAAGGATAAGACGTTGCGTGGGATGATCGAGAAGATCAAATGGAAAATAGTTGATAGTTGAGATGTGACCCCGCAAATAAAAACAGCGGTTAGAATTTTTACGTGCCTATTTCAAGGGAAATTTATTATATTCTTCAGGTGTATCCACTTAAAACAGCTGGTGATTAAATTCTCAAAAAAGCTATGTTCTATCATGTAAGTTCCTAAAAGGAGAGTAACGATGCCGGAGCAAAACAGTACTATTGGAGAAAAAATCAAGGGTTTGAGGATCGAACAGGGGTTGTCGATAGAGGATGTCTCCAAGGGATCCGGGATATCCACAGAAATTATTTCCGGGATTGAAGACCAACAGATTTCTCCGCCATTGGGAAATATCATCAGCCTGGCAAATACCTTCGAGGTTACGGTGGGAGAAATTTTCGGCGACAGCGCAGATTCGCCGTTTTGTATCGTCAGAAGTGATACCAGAAAAGCCGTGTCCCGCTTCAGTTCTACCGGTAAGTCGGGCCGTTACAGTTATGAGTCTCTGGGGCACCAGAAACAAAACCGACACATGGAGCCGCTTCTTGTGACCCTGACTCCTTCTGAAGACCCTTACGAACCCAACCAGCATGTCGGAGAAGAAATTATTTTCGTACTGGAAGGACAGGTTGAGGTGAAGCTTTCTGAACATACCGACATCCTCACCCCTGGAGATTCTATCTATTATGATTCCAAGTTACCCCATGTTGTTTCATGCCATGGAGAGGATCCCGCGACGATCCTTGCTGTGATTTATGCAGAGAGAGAGATGCTGATATTTTAAATTCTACCCGACAGCGAGGGTGGCCACAAAATCGCCACCCTCGCTGTCGATGTCTCACCCAAGCCTAAACAGACAATTTCCAGCAAGCAAAAAACCTGCGGGTAAAACGATGTCTAAGGAGAGCGATATAGCCCTCAATCAATCTTAAGTGATAATGTAATTTTTGCTATTTTTTCTATCTTCACTGTTGCGGCAAGCCCTCTATTGGTCAAATGGTCTGATCAATTACCGAAATCGACTCTCCCAGAACCAGAGAACAGCAGAAACATTTCCCATACAATTCATCTTTTCTTTGTAAATTCAGTGCATTGCCAGATGAAGCTCATTCTAACTAAAATGCGCGACCGATTTACCGAGCCTCCACCCACATCGCATCCATATCCTTCTACCAGATTCAAAACAGATTTAAACTACACCTGTAATTTTTTATCCTAAATAAAGTTTCCCTTGACAATTCAGCCGGTTTTTTGTCTTGTAATGGCTGTCAAAAACGCCGTTTTAAGTTACTGTACACTTCTTTTTTATAGACACGGCTGAAACTGAATTTAGGATCGTCCGGCTTACCGCACCTGAATCCGCCGAGCCGGGCACAAATTAATCTTTTGTAAAGGGATGCCCGAGATGTCAAAAAAAACAATCACACCCTCATTGCAAAATCCACTTGCCACCACGAAAGAAGTCGAATTCACCATTCCGGGTGAAATCGCTGGTAAGGCCGGCGGCTACGAAGAGGTCATGAAAGAAGGCTATGACCTGGCGCAACGGCCGATCAAATCGGTGCCGATCAGCCAGATTGAAAAGCAGCATTTCAAGCAACGGATGACAGTCTGGGAGCGGATCAAGGTTCTCACCGACAGCGATCCGAACATTCTGTTTCAGAACTGGGGTAAAAACCTCGATGGTGCTTCGCTGGTCACCGGCATCCTGAATATCGGCGGTCGCGACGTGGCTCTTTATGGTCATGATTTCACCGTCCGCGCCGGCTCCATCGACGCGACCAACGGCCAGAAACTTGCCCGCCTGATGAACATGGCCGGTGAAAAAGGGATCCCGCTGATCGGCATGAACGATTCGGCCGGTGCCTTTGTTCCCGCCGGGGTCGGCGGTCTCGATGGTTACGCCGAGGCATTTACGGCGCTGCGCAAGATCAGCGGCGTGGTTCCGACCATCATGTGCATGTTCGGCTTCAATGCCGGTGGCGGTTCCTACCTGCCACGTCAGGGCAGCTTTGTCATCCAACCGGAAGATACCTTCTTCGGCCTGACCGGTCCGGGTGTCGTCAAGTCGGTTCTGGGTGAAGACATCACTCCCGAAGAGCTTGGTGGACCCAAGGTTCACAGCGCAACCGGCGTCACCGATCTTTCCGTCGCCGACGAAACCGCCGCTCTGCGCACCGCGGTTCGCCTGCTCAGCTACATTCCGGACAACAACTACAGCATGGCCAATTTTCAGGAGACCAGCGATCCTCTCGACCGTAAAACCTGGGAGATCAACACCCTGCTGAAAAAAGCCTTTAACTCACCGACCGGATTCAATACCCCGTTCGATGTTTCGATCATCATTCAGCAGATCTGCGATCACGGCGATTACTTTGAACTCCAGCCGACCCGCGCTCGCGAAGCAATTACCGCTTTCGGTCGCCTCGGCGGTAACGTGGTCGGTTTCGTCGCCAACAACTCGGCGGTCTCTTCCGGCCAGATCGACTGTGATTCGGCAGTGAAGATCGCTCGTTTCGTCCGCTTCTGTAACATCTACAATATCCCGCTGATCTTCATGGAAGATACCACCGGTTTCCTTCCAGGTCGCGAGCAGGAAGCGCGCGGCATCGTTCAGGCCGGTCGCTCGATGCTCGATTCGATCGTCGATGTCCGCACTCCGCGGATCCTGTTGATCCTGCGCAACGCTTACGGCGGCGCTTATGCCTCCTACAATAACTACCCGACCGGCGCCGATCTGGTACTGGCGCTGCCGACCACCCGTCTGGCGGTTATGGGGCCAGCCGGTAAAGAATTTGTCTACAAAACTGAACTGCGCAAAGTGCGTGGCGCGATCAAGCAACGGATTGCCGCCGGTGCCCAGGAACGAGCCGCAGCGGGCATGAGTGCAGCGGATGCCAAAGCTGATGCCGAGAAGGAAGCGGCCGAGTGGCTCAAGGTAGAAGAAACCGCGCTGAACACCCGCTACGAAAAAGAGCTGATGAATCCGAAAGAGGGCCTGGCGCTCGGTTCGATCTCCTCGCTGGTCATGCCGACCGACCTGCGGCAGGTTCTGGGTGAAAACCTCAACTTCTTCCTGCGCCACTACAAGCCATCCAAATGGCAGGATGTGCAGCGCGAATTCCATTGATGAGTGAGAAAAATTGATGAAAAATCGCGAGATCAAATTAAACCCCATGGAAGTGGAGATAAAGCCCATGGCACAAAATACAGACCTGTACGCAAACAATCCGCTGATCCACAAAGACCGTCGACTAAGCCAGTCCTCCTCCGAGTGGGTCCGTTCCTTCTCCTGTGAAGCGCTGAAACCGCTGATCGTCTGTCGCGGCCCGATCCGTAAAGAAGCGATGGACGTCTATGAAGAGATGGGGATCAGCCATTACGGCATCCTGCTCTCGGAGAAAGATTCCATCGTCTATCCGAACGCCCTCTCCCCGGAACTGCGCCAGCTGACCGACAACAGCCGCGTTCACCGGGTGCCTGACTACTCCGGGGCGTCCAAAGAGGAGCGGGTCGAGCGGATCCAACAGATCATCGATACCGCTCATGATAACGGTTACGATTCCATCTTCGCCGGTTACGGTTTTATGGCCGAGGATGATGAGTTTGTCGCGGCACTCGAAGCTGCCGGTCTCAAGTTTATCGGCCCCTGCTCCGGAACCCAGCGCGCTGCCGGTAAAAAAGATGAGGCCAAACGGACGGCGCTGCAGGTCAACGTTTCGGTAACTCCGGGTATCGACAACGTCACCGCCCGCGCCCTGCTGAAAAAATATCCCAGTCGGGAAGAGCTGCTGTCACTGGTCAAAGCCCAGAAATTGAGTGTGTCCAAAAAGATCCTCGACGATAAGCAACTCGCCCTGGAAACCCTGGCCGATGCAATCCTCTTTGCCTCCTACGACAAAGGATTGGATCTCTACTCGATTGAGGAGCTCTGCGCTCAGGTAGAAGTAGAATGTGCAGCAATGTTCAGAAACTACCCCGGTGCCCGCATTCGTCTCAAGGCGATCGGCGGCGGCGGAGGTAAAGGGCAGCGGATTCTCGGTGCCTCGTTACTGATGACCAAAAAGCCGACCGACAAGCAGATCAATGAAGCCGCAGTTGATGCTCCCGGTCTGGTTCGCGAAATCCTTAACGAGGTCAAAACCAACGGCGTCGGCGACAACAAGAACGTTCTGGTTGAATTGAATATCGAGCAGACCCGGCACAACGAGATCCAGCTACTCGGTAACGGCAACTGGGCAATCGCCCTCGGTGGCCGTGACTGCTCGCTGCAGATGCACGAGCAGAAACTTCTGGAAATCTCCGTCACCCAGGAAGCGCTGAGCGCAGAGATCGCCAAGGCCAAGCAAGCCGGCCTGAAAGCCCAGGCGAAAGCCCTGGAATCGGATCTGAAAGTCCTTGAGCGGATGGAAGAAGAATCGGAGCGCTTCGGCACGGCTGTCGGTCTCGACTCGGCATCAACCTTCGAGTGTATCGTTGATGGTGAGCGGCACTACTTTATGGAGGTCAACACCCGGATCCAGGTTGAGCACCGCGTTACCGAGCTGGTCTACAGCCTCAAATTCACCAACCCGAAAGACCAGAATGACTTCTTTATTGTCGAGTCTCTGGTCGAAGCGATGGCGCTGCTCGCCGAACACAAGGAGCGCCTGCCGCGTCCCGAGCGGATTGCCCGTTTCGGCGCCAGCGCCGAAGCCCGCCTCAACGCTACCGACTGCTCACTGTCGCCCAGCGCCGGCGGCGTAATCCGCAACTGGTCCAAGCCGATCGAAGGGGAGATCCGAGATGATCAGGGGATCTGCACGCCGAACCCCGATACCGGCCTGTTCATGCGTTACCATCTGGCCGGTGCCTACGATTCCAACATCGCCCTGCTGCTGACCCAGGACGAAGACCGGCTCTCCAGCTACGAGAAGCTGTCGAAAGTTATTCGCCGCACCGTACTGCGCGGCAGCAACCTGGCAACCAACCTGGAGTTCCATTACGGCCTGGTTAACTGGTTCATCGGCAACAATGTCATGGCCAAACCGACCACCCGCTTTGTCGTGCCCTACCTGACCCTGGTCGGCAAGCTGAAGGAAGAAGCACAGAAGCTGGATGTCATCTATGCTTTCATCGCCATGAAGAAGCATTACGGCAAACTCTATGCGGCAGATGAGAGCGCCGCCAAAGCAGCCTCGGAAACCCTCGACCGAAAAGGCACCCTGCTGACCCGGCCAATGGAAATTCTGCTGAAAGATCCGCACATGCTCTCCGGCTGGTTGAGCCTGAACCAGAAGAATTTCAAGATCGAAGCTGGCAAGGTTATCTGGCTGCGCAACCCACTGGTGGTTCTGCAGGAAACCTACGAGTATCTGAACATGACCTGGCGTGCCGATGCCCCTTCGGCTGAAGTTATCTGGACCCACGACCGCGATCTGCTCGAAAGTGCCCTGGCCTTTTATGCTGAACTGCGCGAGAAGTTCGCAATTGGAAAAGAGGATTTCCTCAAGCTTGACGAAATCCTCAGTAAAGATATGCCGCAGGGCGGTTACGACCAAGAAACCTGGACGCAAATCCAGGCTGCGCATGTCGGCTACGAAATCGGCAACGAATTGCTCGGACTGCTCTGTATGATTGCCGACAAAACCGACTTCTACGATCTCAAAGTTGAGGACGATCTGGAGGTCGCCATCCCTGAGTATCTGCACGATCCGGCACTGCAAGCGGCGATGAAGAAGATCCTGGTACCGCCGCCGGCCACCAAAGCCGACGAAATCGTTACCCCGGGCGGCGGCATGTACTACGGCCAGGAAGCTCCCGGCTTGCCATCCTTTGTCAGCGAAGGGATGCACTTTGAGAAGGGGCAGCCGCTCTTCATTCTTGAAGTCATGAAGATGTTCAACAAGGTTCCGGCACCCTTCTCCGGCACGATCGACAAGATCATCATTGAAGGCGGCGATGGCACCATTGTCCAGAAAGGCCAACCACTGTTCAAGGTCACCCCGGACGAAAAATTTGTCGAGATCGACCCGAAACAGCTGGCCAAGCAGAAACAGACCATCACTGGCGAGTATCTGCAAGCGGTTCTCTGATACGCCTTTCAACGTCAGGACGAACCCCAAAGGGTCCCGGTATTTCCGGGGCCCTTTTTTTCTGCGGAAATCACCTCCTCTGTCCTGACTTGCAACTCGAGATCGATCGTCTATCCTTTGTTTTCTACCAGTGCGTACCTCGTTTACTCTCCGGCGGTTCATGATCTGCTATTTTTCTTGACCATTTCAGCACGATTTGCTAAATCAACGCTAATGAATTGCTGGTCATTCACTACATCCAACACAGGGGCCATTATGACTGCACCAACAGCTCCATCGACAAAGATCAACGACGATACGGGGCATGATCTCAAATTTCAGCTGATCGACAAGGCGCTGAAAAAATGTCAGTTTCAGCAAGATGCCTTGATTGAGGTGCTGCACACGGCTCAGGAGACCTTCGGCCATCTGGACGAGGAAATCCTCGACTACGTCTCTCTGCAGCTCAAGCTGCCCCCTAGCTGGGTTTACGGGGTCGCCACATTTTACAATTTCTTCACTCTCGACCCGCAGGGAGAGCATGTCTGCGTAGTCTGCCTGGGAACCGCTTGCTACGTTAAAGGTGCCGGGGAGATCGTCACCCGGCTGGAGGAGGAATTCTCCATCAAAGCCGGTGCAACCACTGAAGACGGCAATCTGAGTCTGCTGACGGCCCGCTGTCTGGGCAACTGCAGTCTGGCGCCGATGTTGACCCTGGATGGCGAGGTTCACGGCAAGCAGACTGCCGAATCGGTCATTGCTGCGCTCAAAGCGAAAACGACTCAAAAAGCAGCACTCGAGGAGGAAAAGGTATGAATCCGACTAGCCTTGCGGAGCAGGCTGCGCAGGAACTTCAGCGGCAAGAACAGCTCAAACTACGCCTTTTTCTCTGTTACAGCACCCCCTGTGTGGCTGCCGGCGCGGAACCGGTCAAAACCGCACTGGAAGAACTGCTTGCCAAGCAAGATCTGGCCGCCGATCTGGAAATTGTCGCCACCGGCTGCATGGGGCCCTGCAGTCGTGGGCCGCTGTTGCGAATTAAGAACGCTGACGGCGAAGAGCAAACCTTTGAAAAGGTCACCCCGGAACAGGCCAAAGAGATTCTGCTGCACAGCATCGCGAACCAGCCGGTTGAAACCACAGCCCTGCCCGCTGACCTGCCCTTCTTTGTCCGACAAACCCGGATTGTTTTGAGCAACAGCGGTGAAATTGATCCGGAAAAGATCGAGCACGGCATCGCGCGCGGCAGTTACTCGGCACTCGCCCATGTGCTGCATGAGATGTCTGCGGAAGAGGTCTGCGCTGAGATCAAGCAGAGCGGCCTGCGCGGCCGTGGCGGCGGCGGCTACCCGACCGGGCTGAAATGGAATCTGGTGCGCAAATCACCGGCCGAACGCAAGTATGTCGTTGCCAACGGTGACGAAGGCGATCCCGGCGCGTACATGGATCGAACCATCATGGAGTCAGACCCGCACCGGGTGCTGGAAGGGATGGCGATCGCCGGTTATGCGGTCGGTGCCGAGCAGGGCTACATCTATGTGCGCGGCGAATACCCGCTGGCGGCGGCGCGACTGGTCAAAGCGATCAAGGCTGCCGAACGGCGAGGTCTGCTCGGCAGCCGGGTGCTCGGCAGCAACTTCAACTTCCGTATCGATCTGCGGATCGGCGCCGGGGCTTTTGTCTGCGGTGAAGAGACCGCGCTGATGACCTCAATCATGGGCCGACGCGGCCAACCGGTGCCACGTCCCCCCTACCCGGCCCAAAGCGGCCTCTGGGGCTATCCGACCCTGATCAACAACGTTGAATCCTACGCCAATATTGCCCCGATCATGCAACAGGGAGCCGACTGGTTCGCCGGCTTCGGCACCGAAAAAAGCAAGGGGACCAAGGTCTTCGCCCTCTGCGGCGAGGTGGTCAACTCGGGACTGATCGAAGTACCGATGGGGATCAGTCTGCGCGATATCGTTTTCGAGATCGGCGGCGGTCTGCCGGATGGCGGAAAATTCAAAGCGGCCCAGACCGGCGGGCCGAGCGGCGGCTGTATCCCGGCCGAACATCTGGACACCCCGGTCGACTACGAAAGTCTCAAGGAGCTCGGCTCGATCATGGGCTCGGGCGGCCTGATCGTTATGAACGAATCGAGCTGCATGCCGGATGTCGCCAAATTTTTCATGGGGTTCTGCATGGAGGAGAGCTGCGGCAAATGCGTCCCCTGCCGGGTCGGCACGGTCGAAATGTATGAACTGCTTACGCGGATCACGGATGGCAGCGCGATGCTGAACGATCTGGAAACCCTTGAGCAGCTCTGCCGGCTGGTGCAGGAGACCAGTCTCTGCGGATTGGGCATGACGGCACCGAATCCGGTTCTCAATACCCTGCACTACTACCGCGACGAATATCTGGCCCATATCCAGGAGAACAACTGTCCGGCCGGGGTCTGCCAACTCGATCAGATCCCGCTGCTGAAACTGCCGGAGCATGCCGCAGAGCTCGCCGTCTTCAAGGAGGAACACTGATGCCGGTTATCACCCTGACAATTAATGACGAACTGGTCAGTGCCCGCTCCGGTCAGTCGATATTGGAAGCCTGTCGCGATCACGATATCCAGCTGCCGACCCTCTGTTATCTTGACGGACTCAGCGCCCGCGGCGGCTGCCGCCTCTGCCTGGTCGATGTGGCCGGCAGTCCGCGCCTGCTGCCGGCCTGCACCACCGAAGCACTGGAGAACATGGTGGTCACCACCCACAATGAAAAGATCGATCGCTATCGGCGGATGATCCTGGAACTGACCTTTGCCGAGCGTAACCACACCTGCGCGGTCTGCGTCAGTAATGAAAACTGCGAGCTGCAATCGCTGGCCGCCGAACTGGGGATGGATCACGTCCGCTACGACTACCTGAACCCTGAATTGAACCTCGATACCAGCCACGAACGCTACGGCGTCGATCACAACCGCTGCCTGCTCTGTCTGCGCTGCGTGCGGGTCTGCGATGAAGTTGAGGGTGCGCACACCTGGGATGTGATGGGTCGCGGAGTCGAAAGCCGGGTGATCACCGACCTCAACCGTCCCTGGGGGGACAGCGAAAGCTGCACCGACTGCGGCAAATGTGTCGAGGTCTGCCCGACCGGCGCGCTGTTCGACAAAGGCTCCTCGGTGGCCGAGATGAAAAAGGAAGCCAGCTTCCTGCGGCGAATTCTGGATGGTCGTGAAAAACGTCAATGGCAGCGCTGATCTGCTGGAAAGATACGCATAATGAGTGAACAACAAAAAAAGATCCGCCTCGCCACCGTCTGGCTGGGCGGCTGCTCCGGCTGCCACATGAGTTTCCTCGATCTGGATGAGCGGTTGATCGACCTACTCGAACAGGTTGAACTGGTCTACGGGCCGCTGGTGGATGCCAAAGAATTCCCGCAGGATGTCGATATATGCCTGGTCGAAGGAGCGGTCACCAACGTCGAGAACCTCGAACTGGCGCGGACCATCCGCAACAACAGCAAACAGGTGATCAGCTTCGGCGACTGCGCGGTTACCGGCAACGTCACCAGTATGCGCAACCGGATTCCGGTCAAGGATCTGCTCACCGCAGTCTATCATGAGGCCCAGGCCCCGATCGGCGCAGAATCGTTGAAGGTGCTGCCGGCGCTGCTGAAAAAGGCGCTGCCGCTGCATCAGGCGGTCAAGGTTGACATCTATCTGCCCGGCTGTCCACCGGCCCCCGAGCGGATCGCCACGGTGGTCACCGCCCTGCTCAACAAGCAACCGGTCGAACTGCAACCGGAAATGCGTACCTTCGGCTAGGAGTTAAAATGTCCAAGACAGTTACCATAGAGCCGGTCACCCGGATTGAAGGCCACGCCAAGATCACCATCCAGCTGGATGACAACGGTAAAGTAGCCGACAGCCGCTTTCATGTGACTGAATTCCGCGGCTTTGAAAAGTTCTGCGTCGGCCGCAGTTTCTGGGAGATGCCGGGGATCACCGCCCGCATCTGCGGCATCTGTCCGGTCAGCCACCTGCTGGCCTCAAGTAAGGCGGGCGACATGATTCTCGGCGTCCGCACCCCGGCCCCGGCGGTCGCCCTGCGCCGCTTGATGAACTACGGCCAGCTGGTGCAGAGCCACGCACTCAGTTTTTTTCTGCTCTCCGGTCCCGACCTGATTCTGGGGATGGATGCCGACCCAAGCCAGCGCAATATCGCCGGTCTGATCGCCGCCGATCCAGACCTGGCCCGAGCCGGAATCGGCCTGCGAGCCTTCGGCCAAAAATTGATCCGCAGCCTCGGCGACCGCAGCGTCCACCCCTCCTGGGCGGTCCCCGGCGGGGTACGTAAATCACTCCCGACCGAGCAGCGGGATGAACTGCTCAAGCAACTCCCCGCAATGTACGCCACCGTCGATAATGCTCTCGACCTGATGAAAGACATCCTTGACCGATTCAGCGCTGAGATCGATGCTTACGGCGAGTTCCCCAGTCTATTCATGGGGCTGGTTGCGGCAGATGGCGGGCTGGAACACTACGACGGAAAACTGCGGGTGATCGACAGCGACGGCAAGGTTCTTGAGGACAGCGCCGCGCCGGAGAGCTACCAGCAGTTGATCGCTGAAGCGGAACAGAACTGGAGCTACCTGAAGTTTCCCTACTACAAACCGCTCGGGCCAGAAGCAGGCATGTACCGGGTCGGCCCGCTGGCGCGACTGAACGTCTGTGACTTCGCCGGAACCCCCAAGGCCGACCGGGAACTGCGGCAGTTTCGCCACTACGGCGGCCAAGGGAAACCGGTCACCGGCAGTTTTTACTATCACTACGCCCGTCTGATCGAGATCCTCTTTTCACTGGAGAGGATTGAAGAGCTCCTCGCCGACGAAATTCTCATCGACCACCACATCCGCAGTCAGGCCGGGGTCAATCAAAATGTCGGCATCGGCGTCAGTGAAGCGCCGCGCGGCACCCTCTTTCACCACTACCGGGTCGATGACAACGGCATCCTCGAAGCGGTCAATCTGATCATCGCCACCGGCCAGAACAACCTGGCGATGAATAAAACCGTCAAGCAGCTGGCCGAGCGCTTCATCAGCGGCAGCAAGCTGGACCAGGGTTTACTCAACCGGGTGGAACACGGCATCCGGGTTTACGATCCCTGTCTGAGCTGTTCGACCCACGAAGCAGGACGGATGCCGATGCAGATCAAACTGATTTCAGCAAAGGGGGAACTGCTCGACGAAATCGAGCGCAGCTGATGTGGCTGATTATCGGTTACGGCAACCCGCTGCGCGGCGATGACGGCGCAGGGCCGCTGCTGGCGGGAAAACTGGCAGAGCAGCTTTCCGCCGCACAGGCAAAGATCATTATTGCCCATCAGTTAACTCCGGAGCTGGCGCTCGAGATTGCCGCTGCTAAGATTCATTCGGTACTCTTTATCGACGCAACCCGCGAGCAATCGACAGCCGTCGACATCTTTCCCCTGATTCCTGATGCCAACGGCAGCTGCGGTCACCAGGTCGCGCCGCAACTGTTGCTGCAACTGGCAGAGCAGCTCTACGATCGTGCGGTCCCCGGCTGGTTGCTGACCATCACCGGGGAAGATTTCTCATTTACCGAGCAACGCAGTGCAGCAGCTGAAAAAAATTCAACCGCAGCATTTCGTCACGCAATTGAATTCATACAGAACCCTAAAATACTCCCTTGACAAACATTAATATTTTCTATAGATTGAAAAGTCCCTCTAGCATGGAGAGACCGATGAGACTTTGGCCGTTATGGGTATTGTTCGTATCCTTTGTAACATTGTTGATGGTCTTCGGGATCAGCGGGACCAGTTAGCAAGCAACTTCATCGCTCCAATAAAAATAGGGCGGCGCCGATCGGCGCCGCCCTATTTTTATTGCGAATGACACATGATGGACTCGCAAATTCTCCTGAGATGGCTCAGGATTGTGCTGACCAGTGGCCATGCAGGTTGCAGTATTCACGAGCCGTTACTGCCGAAGCGGTAATATTAAAGGTTGCCTCAGGAGCCTCGCCGGGTTTGAGATACTGACGATAAACCTTGCCGTCGGCAATCAGTTCAACCCACTCGATATAATGTGCCTCTTCCATCGGGTGTGCGACACTACCGACCTTAACGGTAATACTGCCGTTGCCCAGTTCAATCACCGGAACATGTTTTTCGACTGCGGCATCGACGGTATTCTCCGTCATCAGGTTCATATCTGCGCTGCAACACACCAGGGCGCCTGGCCCGCCATGCATGACTTCAACAATGTTGCCGCAAATATCACACTTGTAGACTTCGAGACGATTCGCCATGTTACTTTCCTCCATTTAAGTCGGTTGTACCCAGCAACTTGATAGAATCGGTGGCTGCACCCTCTGGGCAAAGTTCCTAGCGCACCACCCTGATAGATAACTTGATCAGTAACCATAGCAGCTTTTCGGGTTTTTTCCAGCAAGGATAATTCGTAAACTATTCAGTACCTCGGGAAATGGCCTCGGGGTGCCCATTTCAAGGGTGTCTGGCGCCAGGATGGCGTCAGCAAGCCCCAGGGATGGGTTCATGCGTCCCTGGGAATGAGCACCCCGAGGCCATCCGGCTAAAGAGTTACGATAATTCTAACATTATTTTTACTGACCAGAGCTGCCGGATTCCCTATAATGACCACAAATGACATCGACTCTCTGCCCTGCAGGTGAGGTCAGAACGTCCACTCGGAATAGCATTATTTCGGGACCGTTTCAGAGATCCGGTGAGCCAGCCCACCTCATGAGTGGGACGCCTGATGGATCCACAAATGATCCCACCTCACTGATACTCGATGTGAGTCCAATGGCCCACGGCAGCGTGGAGAGTCGATTATTTGCAAAAGGCATCTTTTTCAGGTGCCTTTTCTCTTTTCCAACCCCCTTTATCTGTACCCCCCCAATTCTCACTGTGCTAGACTTGCGCGCTGATTATCAACTATCCTAAATCCGTGAGTATCCGCTGGCAAATAGCACAAGTCATTGAATTGCCTAAGCGTCCCAAAAATCACCGCTTAACCTTTGGGTGAAGCTAAGAATTTTTGAAACACTTATTCAATCCAAGCACTTGCACTCTTTCTCCACCGTTTACTCACGGATCCAGGACTATGTTCCCGGAGGGTTGAACCCCGATGCAAGAAGACGTTTTTAGTGATTACACCCGCCTGCAGGTAGACGATAAAGAAATCATCCTGGTCGGCACCGCCCACATCTCACAAGAATCGGTCGACACGGTCATCCGCGCCATCGATGAGTTACGCCCCGATTGTGTCTGTGTAGAGTTGGATTCACAACGCTACCAGTCGCTGATCAATCAGCAGGGCTGGGAATCGCTCAATCTGAAAGAAGTGATCAAGAAGGGGCAGATCCCTTTCCTCCTGGTCAACCTGGCGCTCTCCTCCTACCAGAAAAGGATGGGCATGCACACCGGCGTCAAGCCGGGTGCCGAACTCGCCGCGGCAGCACAAAATGCCGAAGAACGTGGGATGGAAGTGGAACTGATCGACCGGAATATCCGCACCACCCTGCTGCGCGTCTGGCGCAAGACCAAATTGTGGCACAAGATGAAAGTAATGGCGGCGCTGTTCGGCAGTCTGTTCGAAAAGCAGGAATTGGGCGAAGCAGAGCTGTCCCGACTGCGCGAAAGCGACACCTTGTCGAATATGCTTGAGGAGATGGGCAAACTGCTGCCATCGGTAAAGGAAATCCTGGTCGATGAGCGAGACATTCACATGGCCTACCATATCCGTAACGCGCCGGGTGAAAAGGTCATGGCCGTGGTCGGTGCCGCCCACCTGCCGGGAATCATCCAGCAATTGCAGGGCGAAGAGATCTCCCCTGAAACCATTGCCGAGATCAACCTCATTCCGCCGAAAACCACCCTGTCAAAAATAATGCCCTGGCTGATTCCAGGCGTTGTTGTGGTTCTGTTTATCTGCGGATTTCTGTTCGGCAACCAGGATCAGTTGGCAGATGCGGCGGTAGCCTGGGTGCTGGCCAATGGACTGCTGTCAGCCCTGGGGGTACTCTTGGCCCTGGGACATCCGATCACCGCTGTCAGTGCCTTTGTTGCTGCACCGATCACCTCGCTCAATCCGACCATCGGCGCAGGTTTTGTAACCGGCACGGTACAGGCATTTGTTGCTGCGCCGACGGTCCGCGACATGGAACATGTCGGCGACGATCTGATGACCCTGAAAGGTTGGTGGCAAAATCGGCTGGCCCGAGTCTTGCTGGTTTTCCTCTTTTCATCGATCGGCTCAGCCGTCGGCACCTTTGTCGCGATCGGCTGGCTGAAGGATCTACTCTAGATTACTGCTTTCATAGCGAAGAAAACCTGTTATAACCTTGTTGTAATAGCTTGCTCAGCCAACATCTAACCACATGAGGTTAAAATGCAAGATTGGCAAAGTGGTCCTTCCGGGGACGAATTGGAAAAAAAGATTGTCGAAATCCGCGACCATCTGAAGAACAAGTTTAATCTGCAAAAAGGCCTTATCCCGGTGGTCATCCTGATTCTGCTGCTGGTCATCGGCGGCTACAGCAGCTTCTATGAAGTTGACACTGAAGAAACCGGAGTGGTACTGCGCTTCGGGAAATTTGTCAGCTTCGCAGACCCGGGACTGAATTTCAAAATCCCCTTCGGTGTCGAGCAGGTCTATCTGGTGCCGACCGGTCGAGTGCTTAAGGAGGAGTTCGGCTATCGAACAGTTATACCGGGCATTCGCACCACCTTCAGCAAGCGCGGCCTGGAAGAGGAATCGCTGACCCTGACCGGTGACCTGAACGTCAGCGATGTCGAGTGGATCGTTCAGTTCCAGGTTGCCGACCCTTTCAAGTATATTTTCAATATCAAGGACCCGGTCGGGGCCATCCGTGATATTGCCGAAGCGATGGTCCGCAGGGCGATCGGCAACGCCGACGTCACCCAGGTGTTGACTACCGCGCGAGCGACCCTGGCCAGCGAGATTGAGCTGAACCTGCAGAAAACCCTCAACCAGTATGACATCGGTGTGCGGATCGTCACCGTCAAATTTCAGGACGTGACTCCGCCCGACCCGGTTAAAGACGCCTTCAACGAGGTTAACGAAGCGGAACAGCAGAAAGAAAGTTTGATTTTCCAGGCTCGTGAACAGTTCAATCGCGAAGTTCCACGTGCTCGCGGTGAGGCAAAACGTGCCCTGCAGGAAGCCGAAGGTTACGCCGTGGAACGGATCAACAAGGCCCGTGGTGAAACCAACCGCTTTCTAGCGTTGTTGACGGAATACAAAAAAGCTCCGGAGGTCACCCGTCGGCGTATCCACCTGGAAACCTTGGAAGAGGTGCTGCCTCGCCTGGAAGAAACCTACATTATGGATAACAAAAACATCGGCGTCTTGCCGCTGCTGCCGTTACGCAAGTCACTGGAAGGGGGGGCCAAATGAAAGCACCGATTATTATTGCCCTGATTTTCGTCACCTTTCTTATCGCCCGTGGCGGCCTCTACGTTGTCAACGAAGCCGAGCAGGCGATTGTCACCCAGTTCGGCAAGCCGGTCGGCGATGTGGTCAACCGAGGATTGCATTTCAAGCTGCCCTTTGTGCAAAATGTTAACCGTTTTGAAAAACGGATCCTTAAATGGGATGGCGACCCGAACCAGATCCCGACCAAGGATAAAAAGTTTATCTGGATCGATACCACCGCCCGCTGGCGGATTTCCGACCCGCTGCTGTTTTACACCAGTGTTGCCACCGAACGGGGCGCAATGGGCCGGCTCGATGATATTATCGATTCGGTGGTCCGCGATGCCGTCTCCAACCGCCTGCTGGTAGAGCTGGTACGCGGCAGCGATTATATCGGCCAGCCGGATGAGCGCTTTGAGGTCGATGGCGTGGCAATCCCCAAGGATCAGCTGGTCGGCCGCGAGGAGATCATGGCCGGGATTCTGAAAGAAGCTCAGTCCAGCACTCCAGAATACGGCATCGAGCTGCTCGATGTACAGATCAAGCGGATCAACTACGTCGAGCAGGTGCGTACCCGGGTTTACGAGCGGATGATCAACGAACGGAAAAAAGTCGCCGCCCAGTACCGTTCCGAGGGTGAAGGGGAAAAAGCCGAGACCCTCGGTAAAATGCAGCGCGAGCTGAAGGAGATCAGCTCTGAAGCCTACCGCAAGGCGCTGGAAATCCGGGGCGCCGCCGATGCCGAAGCCGCATCGATTTATGCCAACGCCTACAATCAGGACAAGGACTTCTACGCCTTTTTACGCACCCTCGCATCGTACAAAAAAACCATTAACAAGAATGGCCGACTGGTTATTTCAACCGATTCCGATTATTTCAAATATCTGAAATCGGCAAAATAACCAGCCACAGCACTCACAACTGAAAACGGGTTCTCCCATCGCTCTGGAGAACCCGTTTTTTTCACCCTTTTGTCAGCCGCCGAACTCAATCCTCTTCGGCCGTCCCCTGCTGCTTTTCTCGATGTTGCTCCAGTTCATCTTTTCGCACCACCCAGTAGGCAGCGGTCGCAGCCAGCACCAGCACCCCCAATCCGATCAGCGAAGTGTACTCTTCCTGATGATAATCGACCAGCACCAGTTTTCGCGCCAGTGCCAGCAGTGCCACCAGAATAACCGCGCGAACCTTGACTACCGGGGTGCCGCTGGAAATCTCCGGCAACACCGTGTGATTGAATTCCAGGGCGATAAGCACCGTCATGAAGGCGCCGAAGACGGTCACAAACTGGTCATGCCCAAAGTCTTGCAGCCCACCACCCATGACAAGATAAAGCTCATACCCGGCATGGATCATCGTCATTACGACCGAAATAGAGACCATCAGGGTCAAGGCAGCAACCATCACAAGTTCAAACCATTGGTACCCCTTGGTACCGAACAACAACCTTTTCATTCAAACTCCTTCATTCCTGAATGTATAGAAAGATCCTGCCAGGTAATTATGCCATTATAATTCTGTCGACATGACTTGCCGGATGTTTTTTTCTGCGTTAATTTAGCAAAAATTTCCTCAATTGACAGGAGTCAATCTTGAACGCTCAAAAATTCTTTCTGCGCAACCGGCTACAGGGGTATTCACTGGTCCATATTCTGATCTATGCAAACCTGATTCTCTTTACCCTGACGGTCCTGCACGGTACCGTCATCGGCTTGGGAATGAGCGCCATTTTCAGTCCTCCGACACAATTGCTGGTTCATTGGGGCGCTCAATACTGGCCGCTGGTGCTGAACAATGGTGAATGGTGGCGCTGTCTCACCTACGCCTACACGCATGGCGGCATTATTCACCTCGGCTTCAACATGATGGTCCTCTATCAGGTCGGCCCCTTGCTCGAGTCGGAAATCGGCTGGACCCGATTGATGACCCTCTACACGTTTTCTGCGCTGATCGCCACGCTCGCCGGACTGTTCTGGCACCCGAGCACCCCGGTGGTCGGGGCCTCCGGCGCGATCTTCGGCATGATCGGTTTTTCGATCAGCTTCTACCACCGGGTCGGCGGCAGCCTCGGCATCCAGCGGCGCAATTTCATGTTTCAATGGGCGATGATGGCGTTTGTGTTCGGCTTTGTCATCGGTGCCGATAATGCCGCCCACTTAGGCGGTGCGCTCGCCGGTGTCGGTCTGGGCTGGATCATGCCGATCAGCATCCGCGATCAGCGAAAAACCGAAAATCTCTTTAAAGGAGCTGCCTACCTCTGCTGCCTGCTGACCGCAGTCAGCCTTATTTTCATTCCGATTTCCTGGCTGCTGCGCTGATCTGGAGAAACTCACCCATGGCGAAACAAAAAATCCCGGCAACGCAAGCAATCCGGGAGCTGAAAAAGCACAAAATCAGATTTGTTCTGCGGCCCTATAAATATGAAGAGAAAGGCGGCACCAAAACCAGCGCCCGCGAGCTGGATGTGGATGAGTTTATGATCATCAAAACCCTGGTGTTGGAAACGGATCAAGGGCAACCGCTGATCATCCTGATGCACGGCAGTTGTGAGGTCTCCGTCAAACATCTGGCCCGCCAGCTGAAGGTTAAGCAGATCACTCCCTGTCCAGCAGAAAAAGCGGAGCGCCTGACCGGCTACCAAACCGGCGGCATTTCTCCCTTTGGCAGCAAACAGAATCTGCCAGTCTACCTGGAGGAATCGATCTTGAAGCTGGAGAAACTCTGCATCAATGGCGGACGACGCGGATTGCTGGTCGAAATCGAACCTGCGGTGCTCGTCAAAATACTCGAACCGACCTTGGTGAGCGTCGCTATTTGAACCTACGTCAGGTGCCTGCCGACTCGGCAAAATATCTCTTCTGCAGCCATAAGGACACATTGACCAGACCGATCAGTGCCGGCACTTCAACCAGCGGGCCGATGACTGCGGTGAAGGCGACGGCGGAATCGAGTCCGAACACCGCGACCGCCACGGCAATCGCCAGTTCAAAATTGTTGCCGGAAGCGGTGAAGGCGACCGTCGCGGTTTTGGAATAATCGGCCCCCACCTTGACTCCCATCCAGAAACTGACCAGAAACATCAGCACAAAATAGATCAGCAGCGGGATAGCGATCCGCACTACGTCGAGCGGAATCGAGACGATCAGCTCTCCCTTGAGACTGAACATGACCACAATCGTGAACAGCAGTGAAATCAGGGTAATCGGACTGATTTTGGGGATGAAATTCTGCTCGTACCAGTCGCGCCCTTTCGACCTGACCAGCGTAAAGCGGGTCAACATTCCGGCGACAAAGGGAATTCCGAGATAGATGGCGACGCTCTTGGCGATCTGGCCGATGGAGACCTCGACCACTGCCCCCTGCAGGCCGAACAGCGGCGGTAGCACACTGACAAAGAACCAGGCGTAGACCGAGTAGAAAAGTACCTGAAAAACCGAGTTGAAGGCGATCAGCCCGGCACAATATTCGCTGTTCCCCTTGGCCAGATCATTCCAGACAATAACCATGGCGATGCAACGCGCCAGGCCGATCATGATCAAACCGACCATATATTCCGGATAATTGCCCAGAAAAACAATCGCGAGGATGAACATCAGCACTGGCCCGATGACCCAGTTCTGCAGCAGCGAGATGCCGAGGATTTTCCTGTTCTGAAAAACCTCGCCCAGCTCTTCGTAACGCACCTTGGCCAGTGGCGGATACATCATCAGGATCAGGCCGATGGCGATCGGGATATTGGTGGTGCCGACGGAAAATGCATTGACGACATCCTTGATGCCGGGGAACAGCCAGCCGGTTCCGACGCCGATGAACATGGCGAGAAAGATCCACAGGGTCAGGTAACGGTCGAGAAATGAGAGTTTTTTGGTCAGTCCTGTACTCATCAAACCACCTCCTTAATTCACCTGAAACTTATTCTGAGCGCTGCAAGCCAGCCGGCAAACGTAAAGAGATCCCCCCGGCCAGCAGCACGAATACGGCCGACATCCAGAGACAGCCGACCAGCCCGGACAATTGAAAAACGATCCCCGACAGCAGGGTCCCGACCAGCCTTCCGGCGGCGTTGGCCATGTAGTAGAAGCCGACATTGAGAGCAGCGTCGTCAGCCTCGGTGTAAGCGAGGATCAGGTAGGAATGCACCGAGGAGTTGACGGCGAAGATCAACCCGAACAGCGCCAGCCCGGCGACCACGGTCAACCAGGGAGAAAGCTCCAGGGTCACGCCGACGGCGATCAGCGCGGTCAATCCAGCCAGAGCAAAGGCTCCGGTGCTGGCGGTGCCACCGCGCGGGGTACCGCCGCCGAGGGCGCTTTTCAGCAAGCGGGGCGTAAACGCCTGCACGCCGCCGTAACCGATCACCCAGAGGGCAAAAAAACCGCCGACTTCAGTGTGGCTCCAACCAAGGCTGGCGGAGAGGAAAACCGGCAGGCCGACGACGAACCAGATATCCCGCGAGCCGAACAGAAACAGCCGTGCTGCCGCAAGCAGATTGATCTGTCGACTTTTCGAGAGGATCGCGCTGAATTTGATTATTTTCTGCGCCATGCCGATCTCGCGCGGCAGCAAAATCAGTGAGGCCAGCAGCACCAGCGCCAGGCCGGCGGCCAGCAGCAGTAAAGCGGCGCGAAAACCGACGGTCGACAGCAGCAGCCCGCCGAGAAAGAAACCCAGCCCTTTGAGAGCGTTCTTCGAGCCGGTCAGCAGTGCCACCCATTTAAACAGCAGACTGTCGGCATCCCGTGGAATCAACACCTTGATGGCGCTTTTGCTGCTCATCTTGGTCAGATCTTTAGCGATCCCCGACAGCGCCTGCCAGCCCATCACGTAGCCGACCGAAAGGAGCACCGGCCAGCTCGGATCGAGTAGCGCCAACGCGCCAAGCGCGATAACCTGGAGTGTCAAGCCGGCGAACAGGGTGACTTTCAACCCCAGCTGAGAACCGATCCAGCCGCCGATCAGATTAGTAACAACACCAAAGAACTCATAGAGCAGAAACAGAAAGGCGATCTGCACCGGTGAGTAGCCGAGCTGATGGAAGTGCAGCAACACCAGCATCCGCAGCGCGCCGTCGGTCAGGGTGAAACCCCAGTAGGCGGCGGTGACCAGGGTGTAGTTACGCAGATCTGTCATGACGTTCGCTCGCTTCGGTCATTGCTATATGCGCGGGCGATCCAGCGGATCGCCCCTACAACGACAATGCCACTTTTCTGCATAATTCCATCATCCGGTGGGCGTAACCGATCTCATTGTCGTACCAGATGAACACCTTGAGTTGCGTACCGTCAACCACCATGGTGCTCGGCGCATCGACGATTGCCGAGCGGTGATCACCCTTGAAATCGATGGAGACCAGCGGCCGTTCTTCAATGCCGAGAATCCCCTGCAGGTAGCTTTCGGCCGCTTCATGAAACAGCTGATTGACCTCTTCGGCGGTCACTTCACGCTGCATTTCGAAGACCGCATCGGTCAGTGACCCGGTCAACAGCGGCACCCGGATGGCGTGGCCGTTCAGCTTGCCTTGCAGCTCCGGGTAGATCAGGGTGATGGCGGTGGCGCTGCCGGTGGTGGTCGGAATCAGCGACATACTCGCTGCCCGCGCCCGCCGCAGATCCTTGTGCGGAGCATCGATCACCACCTGGGTATTGGTCGCATCATGGATGGTGGTAATCACCCCATGCTCGATGCCGATCTTTTCGTGCAGCACCTTCACCACCGGAGCCAGACAGTTGGTGGTGCAACTGGCGGCGGTCAGCAGGTGATGTTCAGCCGGATCGTACAGATGGTCATTGACCCCCATGACGATATTCAGCGCCCCCTGTTTAACCGGCGCGGCAACAATCACCTTTTTTACCCCGCGATCAAAATAGGGCTGCAGCAGCTCGGCAGTGCGGAACTTGCCGGTCGCTTCGATAACGACATCGACGCCCATTTCATTCCAGGGCACGCCAGCAGGATGCTTCTCTTCACTAAAAGAGAGCCTTTTTCCGTCGATCAGCAGTGCACCGTCAGCACTTTCTATCTGCCGCTGCCAGCGACCATGCACCGAATCGAATTCGAGCAGATGCGCGGCACAGTCCACCCCGCCCTTGATTTCATTGATATGGACAATATCAAACTCCGGCCAATCTATGGCAGCACGCAGTGCCAGCCGACCCATGCGGCCGAAGCCGTTGATGCCGATACGAATACTCATCTACTTCCCTTTTAATCAAAAGTTGGGTTTTATTCCCCGCAGCTTGCTGCGCGACTAAGCAAAGGTTGCAGGCTGTTGATACCCCGTAGCTTGCTGCGGGGTAGTTTATTGGAGAAACGTCTTGTTTTTACAAACAATCAAAAGAGTCTTGCCCGACCTAATCTTAAATTGGCTATCCGCATGAGCGGATATGAGTTCGACAAAAAAATCACCGGCAACTTGCAGCGTCTTTGTGTGCAAGGTACTGCTTCAGTTCAGCCAGATCAGTTTCTGCTTGTTGCTGCAGTAACATCTGTGCCAGCAGGCTTTGCCAGGACTTCTCATCGACAATCTGTCGCGAATTTTCTAGGCGGTAATACATCCAGATCCCTTCTCGTCGGTCATCAATCAGACCGGTGTTGCGCAAATAAGCGAGATGGCGTGAAACGGTCGATTGTGGTAGTTGTAGGACCGCCATCAGGTCACAGACACAAAGTTCTCCCTGGGTCAGCAACGCCAATATGCGCAGACGGGTTTCGTCGGAGAGCGCCTTGAATGTTTGGGCAAGTTTTTTCATAGCGATAGCTTATCTGCCTATGCGGATATATGTCAATAGCCAGAGGTAGATTATGAGTCGATCCTGCAGAGCGCATAGTATTGTTTTTTTTGCTTTGCTGCTGAGCCTTTGGGGCGGTTCGCCGGCGGCCGCAGAAAAACCGCTGATCCACTTCGGCGTCATCCCCCGCTACAATCCAATGATCATGTACCAGAACTACCAGCCGATCATGGATTACCTGACGCAAAACACCCCGTACCGGTTTGAACTCAAACTGGCCCGTGACTATCCGGAGGTTGTCGAGCATCTGCGCACCGGTGTGACCCAGGTCGCCTCGCTGGGGGATGTGACCTTTGCGGCGGCAAGCCAAGGGTTCGGTGCCAAGCCGATTTTGCGTCCACGCAACCAATCTGGTCAGCCCGATTACTTCAGCCTGATCATCGTGCGCAAGGAAAGCCCCCTAACAGAGGTTGCACATCTGAAAGGGAAAAACTTCGCCTTTGGCAATGTTCATTCGACTTCCGGCAATTTGATTCCGCGAATCTATCTGTTCGAACATGGCGTGAATCTGGACGACCTGGGCCGCTATGAAAATCTGCCCACCCATACCGATGTTGCCAGGGCGGTTCTCAAGGGGCAGTTTGACGCCGGCGCGGTCAAGGATGTGGTCGCCTACCGCTATCAGGAATCAGGATTGAGAATCCTGGCACGTTCAGCGCCGATCCCGGCAGTGCCGATCGTCGTCCGCCGGGATGCACCGCAAGCGCTGATTGATGCTTTGACCGGAGCACTGCTGGCGATTGATCCTGAGAATCCACAACAGCAAAAAATGCTTGCCGAGTGGGATCCGGAGTTCCGTCACGGCTTCGTTCCGGCCAGTACCGAGGATTATCAGCCTATCTTGCAGATGCTGGAGAATATAACGGGGGGCTGCGGAAAATCATGTCATCCCCAGTAAAGCCGCTTTATAGCCTGAGAACCAAGTTCATGCTGTTTGCCTGCAGCCTGGTGGTTCTGATATCAGTTGCTTGGGGAAGTTGGGCCTGGACGCACGAACGGCAAATGTTACGCCAACGACTGGAAGATGCCGGAACCGTTCTGGTCAGCAGCATGGCGATCCCGATTATTAATGCCCTGCTATATGAAGAACTGGGGCTGGTTTCCGAGGGCGGCCTGCTCGACAATTTTGTCATCGACATCATGGATAATCCTCAATTAAGACCAGCCTATGCGTTGGTCACTGATACCAGAGGGAAAATCCTTGCCCACAGTCAGATCAATCTATTTGGCGAGATCATGGCTGACAGCCTGACCCGGACGGTTCTGGCTGCGTCTTCGGTGGTGGTCCAGCAGCGTTTTTGGCAAGGGCAAAAGATTCTGGATGTCGGTTCGCCGCTGGCGATTCACGGCAAACGTTGGGGCGGTTTGCGGATCGGTCTGCCGCTGGCCCCGCTGCAAAAGCAACTTCGGGCGCTGGCCGTACGGATCATCAGTTTCTGTTGCCTGTTCGCAGCCGGCGCGCTGCTGCTGTTCTTCTTTGTCGGCAGCCGCCTGACGCGCCCTTTGCGCGGTTTGGCGCAGATGATGGAGCGAGTCGATGGCGAGCAATTTGCTCAAATACCGGAAAGCCGTCGCCGAGATGAACTTGGCCTATTGCAGAACAGTTTCAGTCGGATGCTCAAAAGACTGCACAAAAGTGAGCGTGAGCGCGATGAAAGCATCGGGCGGCTGCTTGAAAATGAACGGCTGGTGACTACGGGTCAGATCGTTGCCGGGGTCGCTCACGAAATCAACAATCCGCTGGCCGGAATCAGCGGTGCGCTGGCGATCCTGCAAAGAAAGCCGGAGATGCTGGAGAGATATCTTCCATTACTGCAAAATGAAGTGGAACGGATTGCCGCCATTGTCGCCCAGTTGCTCGACCTCTCCCGAGCCGGCGAACTGAACAAGGAAGCGGTCGAGCTCCAGACATTGACCGACGAAATCATGCGTATCTGCCACCTGGCAACCAAGGGGAAAAAGATCGACCTGCAGTTAACCGGGCAGGCGCCTGCCTTGAGCATCAGATGCGATTCACGCAAAATACAGCAAGTGATTCTCAATCTGGTAATCAACGCTGCTGATGCATTGGATAACTGTGGCCAGATCCGTCTGCGCTCTTATGTTGAAGGTGACGATTTCTGTTTCCAGGTGATCGATAACGGCCCTGGCGTTCCGGATCAGTTAAAACAGCAGATTTTCACTCCGTTTTTTACCACCAAGGCCGCCGGTAAGGGCACCGGGATCGGCCTGGCTTTCAGCTTGAGTACAATTGAAAAACATGGTGGAGTATTGCACTTGCTGGAGACAGACTCGGGTGCTTGCTTCGAAATCAGAATTCCGCTGGAAAGCTGAAATGAGCATGGAGAAAAAATCAATACTGCTGGTTGAGGACGAGCAACTTCACCGCCTGACCCTGCTGGACAATCTGGAAGCTGCCGGCTATCAGGTTTTTCCTGCGAAAAATGGGCAGGAAGCCCTTGATCTGTTGGGGCAGAACGGTTTCCCCGTGGCGCTGATCGATATTAAACTGCCGGACATATCCGGCATCGAACTGCTCTACGAATTGCAAAACAGACAACCTGATTGCAGTGTAATCCTGATGACCGGGCAGTCGAGTGTGGAAGCTGCAGTTGCCGCCATGCGCGATGGTGCCTACGATTATCTGGCCAAACCGTTCAAAGTAGAATTGCTGCTGCTGCGGATTGAACGGGCTTTCCAGTTGCATATCCTGCGACAGCAATTGACCGAACACAGCGCCGAGCAGTTCGTGACCAGTCATTCTCCGCTGTTTCAAAAAACGGTACAGACCTGCGGGTCAGCGGCAGTGACCTCGGCGACCGTTTTATTGTTGGGAGAAAGCGGTGTCGGTAAAGAGCGGCTGGCAGAATTTATCCACAAAAACAGTCCGCGTGCCGAAGCCCCCCTGATCAGGGTCAACTGTGCCGCCATTCCCGAAACCTTGTTGGAGGGAGAGCTGTTCGGCTATTGTAAAGGCGCCTTTACCGGTGCCCAACGCGACCATGATGGTCTGTTGTTGCAAGCCGACGGCGGCACCCTGTTGCTGGATGAAATCGGTGAAATCCCCCTGCCGATGCAGGTCAAATTGCTACGGGTTCTACAGGAACGGAAGCTGCGCCGCCTGGGGGATGAACATGAGCAGAATGTCGATTTCCGGCTGATTGCAGCAACCAATCAGGACCTTGCGGAACTGGTCAAGGCAGGTCGCATGCGGGAGGATTTTTATTATCGCCTGAATGTCATTCCGGTCACTGTCCCGCCGCTGCGGGAACGCCGCGAAGACATCCCGATGCTGATTATTGAGATTCTGCGGCATTATTCGCAGCAATACTCCCAGCCACCGATTATCCTCTCGCCCGAGGCGGTGCAGGCGCTGGAAAACTATCGCTTCCCCGGCAATATTCGTGAATTGCGCAACCTGCTGGAAAGATTGCAGGTGCTCTACGCAGGACAGATCATCAGCCTGACAGAATTGCCTGCGGAAGTCGCCATGCAGCAAACCAACGGCAGCGAGCTGATTCAGGGATTTCACACAAATATGCCCTTAAAGGAAGCAACCCGCAAATTTGAAAAAAGATTTATCCAGATGGTCATCGCTGAGGAAGGTGACAATCGAACTGCGGCAGCGGCACGACTGGGGATCTCCAGAAAAAATCTCTGGGAAAAACTGAACCGCAACTGAGTCTTTTCGGTAACCAGCCAAATCGCTTCTAACCTACTGCAATGACAGGAAAAATCAAGCAAGCCAGAAAACCGCTACCGTTTGGTAACACCTACCTGCTGATCACGTAAATCCTCCCTTGCCTATCCACTTGAAATTTCACTACTTTTCACTAACTTGCTTTCGGCACAAGCCTTGCTATTCTTCAAAGTTTAGAGTCCATTAAATAAACGTTGCTTCCATTACCCGCTTTAACGTTAACCCTCAAACAGGAGGAGACTGCATGAAACTGTCACGCAGGGATTTCATCAAGGCATCCGCAGCAACCGGCGGTGTGGCTCTGGCCGGTTGCGTTGCAGCCAAACCGGCGACCAACGCAATGACTGAGGCCAAGGCGCAACCCAAATCACCGGGCAAGGGCGAGTGGGTCGCAACCACTTGTCAGGGCTGCACCAGCTGGTGCTCTGCTGAAGCGCTGGTGCAGGACGGCCGCGTGGTCAAGGTCCGCGGCAACCAGAACTCCAAGTCGGCGGAAGGTTATCTCTGTCCGCGAGGCCACCTGGCACTCGGTCAAATGTACGATCCGGATCGGATCAAGGTGCCGATGAAGCGGACCAACCCGAAAAAAGGGCGTAACGAAGACCCGAAATTTGTGCCGATCTCCTGGGACGAAGCGCTGGACACCATCGCCGATAAGATGATGGCGCTGCGTAAAAGCAAAGAGACCAACAAGTTCATGCTGATGCGCGGTCGCTACACCTACACGCGCGACGTTATCTATGACGCCATGCCGAAAATCTTCGGCACTCCGAACAGCATCTCTCATAGTGCCATCTGTGCCGAGGCGGAAAAGTTCGGCTCCTACTTCAGCCAAGGGTTCTGGGATTATCGGGATTACGACCTGGATAACACCAAGTATGTGCTGATGTTCGGCGGCGATCCGATCGCTTCGAACCGACAGGTGCCGGTGGCGATCCGCAAGTGGGGCAAGGTGCTAGATCAGGCGACCGTAGCGGTGGTCGATCCGCGCCTATCGGCTACCGCGTCCAAGGCCCATGAGTGGCTGCCGGTTATTCCCGGCGAAGATGGTGCGCTGGCGGTGGCCATGGCCAATGTAATCCTCACTGAAGGCCTCTGGAGTCGGGAGTTTGTCGGCAAGTTCAAAGACGGCAAGAACCGATTCATCTCGGGTAAAAAAGTCGACGGAGCAGCCTTTGCCGAGGTCTATACCAATGGCGTGGTCAAGTGGTGGAATCTGGAATTGAAGGACCGTACCCCCGAGTGGGCGGCCCCGATCTGCGGCATTCCGGCCGAGCAGATCAAGCGGGTTGCCATCGGTCTGGCGAAAGCCGCGCCCAACTGTATGGTCTGGATGGCGCCGGGTGCCTCGATGCAGGTTCGCGGCGGCTACGCGGCCCTTGCTGCCCACGCCCTGAACGGTCTGGTCGGTGCCATCGATACGGAAGGCGGGGTACTGGAAAAGATGAAGGCGCCCTACAGCCACATCCCGCTGCGCAAAGAGAAATTCAAGCCTTACATCGATGAGATTTCCGCCAAGGGACAGAAGAACAAAAAGATCGACCAGCGCGGGTACAAGGAATTCCCGGCACTGAAAAAAGGCAAGCCGGGTGGCGGTGTTGTCACCAACAATGCCGCGGATGGTATTCTCAACGAGGATCCCTATGATATCAAAGTAGCGATCGGTTACTGGAACAACCTCGCCTTCTCCTGCACCGGTTCCGAGCGTTGGGAAAAGGCCCTGAGCAAGCTGCCGTTCTTCGCCCACATTACGACCAATGCAGCGGAAATGTCCTGGTTTGCCGACATCGTCCTGCCGGCGGCCTTCCACATGTTCGAGCGCTGGGCCTTTTTGCCGAGCAAAGCGGCCCGCCACAGCTACGTTTCCATCGAGCAACCGATGGTCAAACCGCTCTGGGACGTGCGCATCGACGAGACCGAAGTCCCTTATCTGCTGGCCGAAAAACTCAAGGCCAAGGGCTTCCCGAACATGCTCGATTACTTCCAGAAGGAATGTAAAGATCCGCAGACCGGCAAGTCACCGACTAACAGCATGGAGTTTGCGCTTTACGTCACCAAACTCATGACCCGGAACTTCTGGGATCCGAGCAAATACAAAGGTGGCGACAAACTGGCAGGCTGGGAGGATTTCCGCAAAAAAGGGCTCTGGCAGTCCGACCCCTATCCGTTTAAAAAGAAGTGGGGCAAGTGGAAGACCAAAACCCACAAATTTGAATTTTACAGCGAGACCCTCAAAGCATCCCTGCATAAACATGCCGACAAACACAAGACCACCATCGACGATATCCTGGAAACCGCCAAGTACACCGCCAAGGGCGAGCAGGCGTTCATTCCGCACTATGAGCCGGCCTACCGACATGGGGATGCCGCAGAATATCCGTTCATTTTCCAGGAGTACCGGTCACGCCTGAACCGCGAAGGACGTTCGCAGAACCTGCCGGCCTACTACGAGTTCAAAAAGGTCGATCCGGGTGATGCCAGCTGGGAGGATGTCATCAAGATCAACCCGAAAGATGCCGTCAAACTGGGGATTAAAGAGGGTGACAAGGTCAGGATGACCTCGCCGGTTGCCTCGATCGAGGGGAACGTCACCCTCTTCGAGGGGATCCGTCCAGGGACCGTCAGCAAGTGCTACGGCCAGGGGCACTGGGCCTATGGCCGGGTCGCTGCCCTGGAGTTCGGCAAGACCCCCCGTGGTGGCAGCAATAACCACCTGATGCCGGCGGACTATGATCGTCTCAGCGGCTCAACCGCCCGCCACGGTGGGGTAACCCGGGTCAAGATCGTCAAGCTTTAATCAACGCCTGCCCTAAGAGGAGACGACTATGTCGAAAAAATATGGAATGGTCATAGACCTGCACCAGTGCGTTGGTTGTGGAGCCTGCGCACTCGGCTGCAAAAACGAGAACAACACCGGAGATCGGGCGGACGGCCAAAGCCACAACTGGGCCGACTTTGTTATGCAGACCACAGGGGTCTTTCCCCAGACCCGCTACACCCAGATGCCGGTCCTCTGCAATCACTGCAGCGACGCCCCCTGTGTCATGGCCTGCCCGGTTACCCCAAAGGCAATGTTCAAGGCGGATGACAACACCACCCTGCACAATCAGGATCGCTGCATCGGCTGTCGACTGTGCCAGGATGCTTGCCCCTACAGCCAGCTGATTCTCGACGAAACCAGCAATCAGGGCAAAAATTACAGCGTCATCAGCTTCAACCTGCACGGCAAATCGACGACTGCCCGCTGGCAGGACAAGAGCGAACTGATCCCCGGCTGTACCGCCTCTGGGGCTCAGGTCGCCGCCAAGGTTGGCTCGGTTCCGCCCGATCTGAACAACTACCAGTCGGGTGATTACCAGCCGGTGCGCGCCGCCGGGGTGGTCGAAAAATGCATCCTCTGTCAGCATCGCACCACGGCTGGTCTGCTGCCGGCCTGTGTCGAAGCCTGTCCAGCCGATGCGCGAATCTTTGGCGATTTGAACGATCCGGCCAGCGCAATCAGCAAGGCCCTGAAAGCCAACAGCAAATCGGTGCAACGGCTCAAGGAAGATGAAGGTACCGAGCCGAATATCTACTACGTGCGCAGCTATAACGATCCGACGAAATAATTTCACCGGGTCACTAACCAAAAGCTGGCGGGATTTCCCCACCAGCTTTTTTCGCGAGGTTAAATGTCACTACCTACACTGTCTGAGAATCAACACCGAGCCTCTATCTACCGCCTGCTCAGCGCCTGTTTTTACCAGCCGGAAGATTACTTTCTGGAAGAAGATCTATTTACTCAGCTGGCTGGCGCACTGAAAGGTGCGAACAGCCCGTTGCAAGCCATAGCAGAAAAGATGGACCAGGTATTCCGCGATTCCGGACAGGAAAAACTGCTGTACGATTACAGTCATCTGTTCCTGGGCCCATTTGAGATTCCGGCCAAGCCTTACGGCTCGGTCTACCTCGACGGCGAAAAAGTGGTCATGGGTGAATCGACCATGAACGCCAGAGCCTGTTATGCCGAGATTGAGTTTGCGATTGCCGAAGATTTTCGTGAGATGCCCGATCACATCACGGTCGAGCTGGAATTCCTCTACCTGCTCTGTTTCAAGCAGAATGAGGCTTTGGCCGCTCAGGACAAGGTTGCGTTGCGGCGCTACACGAATGCTGAACAGGTCTTCCTGAAAAATCATCTGGGACGCTGGGTCGCTGAATTCTGCAAACGGGTCACGGAAAACGCTGCAACAGACTTCTATCGTTTATTGGCGGAACTGACCGAAAAATTCGTACTGCAACAAAAAGGCTGAGGATGCTTCCCGGTTCGCACACACTTCAAGCTTTGGCCCCCAAGGATCTGCTGAAGATCCGACGGGGCAGTTGCGTGCGCCATCGTTTTGCGAAATCGAGCTGTCGCCAGTGCTTCGAAATCTGCCCGTCAAAGGCCCTGGAATGGCGTGACGACGGATTGAACTGGGACCTAAATCGATGCCAGGGCTGTCTGCTCTGTACCGCCAGTTGTCCCGCAGGTGCCCTGCAGGGGAGTGAGATTTCTTTTGTTGCTCTGCTGCAGGAGTTGACAGCGATTGAACAACCGATACTGGCCTGTTCATCAATGCCGGAAACAGTCGGGCATGCTCGGCTACCCTGCCTGGGGATACTTGCCGACCCGGAACTGCTGCTGGCAGTAACTCTGGCGCTTGGCCGCTCAATCCGTTTGAACCTGACCGCCTGTACAGAATGTCAGAATGCGGCGATTATCGTTCCCTTGGAAAAAGCGGTTCAGCAGCATGGCAATCGGCAATCGGCAACAGCTGGAACGGTGGAACTTATCTTCGATACCGCAGCACTCGACTTTGTGGAACGCAGTTGCAGCCGTCGTGAATTTTTCAACCTGCTGCACAATCGCTCAAAACGGGCCGGGGTCTGCGTTGCTGATCGGTTAAAGACAGATCCGCAGCAGGCCGCCTACGGAACCAAGCAGCTGCCCCCGTCCCGCCAGTTGCTGCTGCAGGTGTTGCAGCAGGTGTTGCAGCAAACCCCGGACAACCTCGAACAAAGCAAAAACCACCTGTTCCCCCGGCGGATCACCCGTGCCGACTGCCGGACTTGTACCGGTTGTGTCGGTATCTGCCCGACCGGTGCCCTGCTGCCGCCGACTGAAGCGGGAGCAATCCCGAACTTTTCTGCCGAACGCTGCATTGGTTGCCGACTCTGCCAGGACTTCTGTATGCAGTCCGGGCTAGAGATTATCGTGACAGACTGACGACTGATTGCAGCGTTACAATCGCTATCACAGTGAAGAATTCCGGCGGCCAGCCGAACCGACAAGGCAAATCCCAATCCCTACCTCCTTGCCTCACCCAAGCAGTTTTTTGATGTCGGTCGGGCCAGGCACCTTTCCAGCCACCAGAACCTTGCCGTCAACCGCTAGGCCTGGAGTTGCCATCACGCCGAAACTCATGATCCGATTGAGATCGGTCACTTTCTCGATTTGATAGTCGATACCGAGGCTTTCTGCCGCCTGCTTCGCATTCTCCGCGAGCTTTTCACATTTGGCACAACCGGTGCCGAGAATCTGGATCTTTTTCATTATCTGTCTCCTTGAATTAAAAAAATGCTCCGTAAAGTATCCCGCTCAGGGTTGCCATCAGCATGACCAGCAGCACAAAAACGGCGGTCTTTTTTGTCCCCATAACGCTACGAATGACCAGCATATTGGGCAATGAAAGCGCCGGGCCTGCAAGCAACAGCGCCAGTGCTGGCCCTTTGCCCATGCCTGCGCCCATTAATCCCTGCAATATTGGGACTTCGGTGAGGGTGGCAAAATACATAAATGCACCGAAAACCGAGGCAAATAGATTTGCTCCCAGTGAGTTGCCGCCAACCAACGAAGCAACCCAAGCCGAAGGGATCAGCCCCTCCTGACCCGGTCGTCCGAGCAGCACACCAGCGATCAGTACACCGATCAGCAGCAGCGGCAGAATCTTTTTGGCAAAATCCCAGCTTTCTTCGAACCATTGGCCCATTTCACCGTCGCGGGTACTTTTCAAGTTGCTGAGAACCGACAGGCCGATCACGCCGAAGGTGAAGGCGAGTTCCGGCCGCTCCGGTTGCAGGATCGCCAGCAACAGTGCTGGAACAGCGGCGAGCAGAACACGCAGCGGACCAAGTTGGAACCAGGTGGTCAGCATCAGCGCCAGAGCAACGGAGAAACCGCCGGTGAGCCACCACTTGGCAAGGTAAATGGTATGCCAGAGGCCGTCCAGCTGATCGGTTCTGCCCCAGTTGGCAAAGACCAGAATCCCGACCATCGCGGCAAAGTAGAGTGCGGTCTGCCACAGCGGTCGGGTCTCCTCGGCTTCGCCCATGACCGGTGCAAGTGCGGCTTTCTCGGCCTCTTCGTGGCGGTAGAAGAAGTGCATCAACAGGCCGATGACCACAGCAAAAACAATCGCGCCGAGAGCACGGGCGATCCCCATTTCGGGGCCGAGGATGCGGGCGGTGAGAACAATCGCCAGGATATTAATCGCCGGGCCGGAGTAGAGAAAAGCACAGGCGGGACCAAGCCCTGCACCCATCCGGTAGATGCCGGCAAACAGCGGCAATATGGTGCAGGAGCAGACCGCGAGGATCGTTCCGGAAACCGAGGCGACGCCATATGCAAGCAGCTTGTTCGCGTTTGGCCCGAGATATTTCATCACCGCCGCCTGACTGACGAACACGGCCACAGCCCCGGCAATAAAAAAGGCCGGAATCAGGCAGAGCAGCACATGCTCGCGGGCGTACCATTTGACCAGAGACAACGACTCCATGATCGCGCCCTGCACGCGTGGCATCTCGATCGGCAGGAAGAAGCAACCGGTAAAGACCAGGACTATCCAGAACAGGGGTTTCCACTCAGATTTCCAGTCCATATCAATGTTTCCTTTTTGGCGTAATTGCCAAATAGATTGGCAAAAAAAATTATCTGCCGACTGCAAGCGAAGCGGCGTGATCCTGTGCCTGCGATTCCAGAACCGATTCGACGCAGCCGAAGAAATTGAGGATACAGGGAACCCGCAGCTGATAAAAAACCTGGTTACCGCGTTTGTCGTCAGTGACAATTCCAGCCTGTTTGAGTACGGTAAGATGCTTTGAAACGGTCGAAACATCGGCACCGATCATTTCGGTCAGCTCACAGACGCAACGCTCCCCCTTCTCTAGCTCTTCAATGATGAACAACCGACTGGGATGGGCCATTGCCTTTAATACTTTCGCCCGAGCATCCAGATATTTTTTGCGTTTTGCGTCCAATGCAGCCTCCTTTACTTGTTGGCCATATTGCCAAATACTTAACACACTGTCAAGTACATTACAGAAAATAGAGCCGATCTGTTTTCGTCCAGTTTTCTGAATCAACGCAACTATCGCTTATCTGGAAATATTATCGATTCAATGCTGACTATTAAGATTCTTTTGTTAATAATTGCAAATACGAAAAAGGAGGGGGCCATCCTGAGAAAATTTCAAGACAACCACTCTGAGCCACTTTTACCCGAGTTTCACCATCGACAATAAATTCAAAGGAGATTCCGTAATGAAAAAGCAATGTGTCAAAACCCTCTGCCTCTCTGCCTGCATGCTGTTGCTGAGTTCCCTGGCGATGGCCAGCACCATCAAGGTATGGGGCTCGACCACCTGCCAAAAGCGTTTTCTGGAACCGGGCAATGCTGCGTTTAAAGCAGCCACCGGTGACAACATCAAGGTTCTCGGGGTCGGCACCGGCAAAGGGATGATGGCCCTGATCGAAGGCAAGTCCGTGGTTGCCGCCGCGTCCAGCCCGCTGGAAAGCGCCATCAAGTCGGCAAAAAAAGCGGCAAAAAAAGCCGGTAAGGAAATCAGTATCCCGGACAATCTGATATTCCATGAGATCGCCAAGGATGTCATTGTCCCGATCGTCAACAAAGACAACCCGGTCAGTGCGCTCTCCTTTGCCCAACTGGCCAAGCTTAATACCGGTGAAGTCACCAACTGGAAAGAAGTCGGCGGTCCCGATCTGCCGGTCAAGGTTGTCACCAGTCATGCCGGCAGCGCCACCCGCGCCGTCTTCCAGAAAAAGGTCATGAAGAAGGCCGACTACGTTGCCGGTGCAACTATCGTGAAAAGTACCCGACTGGAGATTCAACATGTCTCGAAAGATAAAGGTGCCATCGGGGCCGTCAGCGAAGGCTTCTACAAACTGAACCCGTTAAACAGCAAGATTGTTAAAACTGAGGATATCAGCCGCCCGCTGGCGCTGATCACCATCGGTGAGCCGACTCCCGAAGTCCAGAAGCTGATCGATTTCTTCCGCTCCCCGGCCGGTCAGAAGTTCTTCAAATAACTGATTGTCAAGAAAAGCACCTCTGCGGCCGACCCCTGCGGCCGGCCGCACCAGAAACAAGGATCGGCTATGAGCAGTTTCTTCAGTTCCGTCAGTCTGCAAAAAAAGCTGTTGGGCTCCTTCTCCTTTGTTGCTCTGATCTGCCTGCTGGTCGGCCTGACCGGCTGGTGGGGAACGTCACGCTTAAAGGAGAACCTGGCGACCATCAGCCAGCATGATGTCCCTGCCATGGAAGCGATTCTGACACTCAACAAATCGCTTGAGGCGATGAAAAGCAGTGAACGCACCCTGCTCGACGGAACCCTGTCACTACAACAGCGGCAGAATGAGTATCAGCTTATCGAAGCAGCCCGCACTGATGCAGAACGAGCGATTGCGATTGTCGATTCGCTGCTGCGGCAGGGCGAAGAACGACTCCTCTGGCAAACCTTTCTCAACAACTGGAACAGCTGGCTGCCGCAATTGCAGGAGTTTCTGATCCTCTCGAAGCAGTACGATGCAGCCCGTATCGACAACCCGGCGGAACTGGCACTGCAAGCCCAGCAGATGCTCTCTTCTTACCAGAACTGGGCGATCCAGCTGAGTGAAAACATCATGGATGCGGTTGAAATCTCGGTGGAAAAAGACCCGTTAAATACCGAGATCGGCCAATGGGCAAAAAAGCTGGAGAGTCAGAGCGAGCACATCGTAAAAGCGAAAAAAATGCTGCTGAAGCAACTCGAAGCCGTCGGTGAGTCGATGGTTTCAATCTTCGATTACTTTGAAATTGAAGAACCGGAATTGGCCCAGGAAACCTACTCTCTCGAAATCAAGCCGAGTGTATTAGGTGTCAAAGAATCGATTCAACATATCCTCGACCCGATCGCCGCGGCCCTGGATGTACACCGGCAGATGCAAAACCACGCCCTGCAGGTCAGTGCCCCGGTGCTGGACCAAGCCCAGCAGGATCTGCAGAAGATCGTCGCAACAGCACGACAGACCATGAACAGCAACACCGAGCAGGCCGCCGAGGCAGCCGATCAGGTTGCAACGGTTCTCGGGCTGATCATCGCCGCCGGTATCGGTACCGCCCTGCTGCTCGGCTTTTTCCTGACCAGGAGTATCACCGGGCCGCTGTCGCAAACCGTCAATATGCTCGAAGAACTGGAACGAGGTCATATCGAACGGCGGCTGCACCTCGACCGGAATGATGAGATCGGCCGCATGGCAGGGGCGATGGACCGTTTTGCCGACAGTTTGCAGCAGGAGATCGTCCAACCGCTGCAACAACTGGCGCAAGGCGACCTGACCTTTGACGCAAACCCGCGCGATGAGCAGGATGTGCTGCGCAGTGCGCTGCGGCAACTGGGCACCGATCTGAATGAGATCATCGGCCAGATCCTGGCCGCGGGGGAACAGATCAATACCGGCAGCAGCCAGGTCTCAGAGGCCAGCCAGTCACTCTCTGAGGGTGCCACCCGGTCAGCTGCGTCACTGGAACAGATCAGCAGTTCGATGAACGAGATCGGCGCGCAGACCAACCAGAGTGCCGAAAACGCAAACCAGGCCAATCAGCTGGCCACCAAGGCCAGTCAAGCAGCGGTAGCCGGAAGTCAGCAGATGGGCGCGATGGTCGAGGCGATGGATGAAATCAACAACTCCAGCCAGAACATCAGTAAAATCATCAAAGTCATCGATGAAATCGCCTTCCAGACCAACCTGCTGGCCCTGAATGCCGCCGTCGAGGCAGCCCGCGCCGGACAGCACGGTAAAGGGTTTGCGGTGGTTGCCGAAGAGGTGCGTAATCTGGCGGCGCGCAGTTCCAAGGCCGCCAGCGAAACGGCTGAACTGATCGAAGGCTCGGTAGAAAAGGCGGCCAACGGTACCCGGATTGCAGAAAAAACCTCTGCATCACTGACGGAAATTGTCGGCGCGATCACCAAAGTCGATGATCTGCTCAGCGAGATTGCGGCCGCCAGTAAAGAACAGGCCAGCGGTATCTCACAGGTCAATCTGGGCCTGCAACAGATTGATCAGGTGATTCAGCAGAACACTGCCAGCGCTGAAGAAAGTGCCGCCACCAGCGAAGAGCTTTCCGGGCAGGCGCTGCAGTTACAGCAGATGTTGCAGCGCTTCCAGCTCAAACAGGGCGCCTCCAGCAATGATATTCCGGAAGCGATGAGTAGCGCGTCAGACCAGGGGGATATCGCCTGGACCTCCATCCAGAAGCAGGAAAAAGACGAAGTTATCAGCCTGGGCTGAACCGGCTTTTCGTACGCAACAACGACAACCCTCGGTGGGGATTGCGCACAGACAAAGAGGGCCTAGAACTCTTCCATTACTGCCGCCATAAAGTCCCCGGCGCTGCCGCGTACCAGCAATTCTGCCAGATCGTCGCTGGCAGTTTCTGTTTTGTTGATAAAAATCAGTTTTGCCCCATTCTGATAGGCCGCAATCGGCACCGACGCTGCCGGTTGCACCTCCAGTGAAGAACCGATCATCAGCAACAGGTCACAATTCTGCGCAGCCTGAAAAGCAGCATTCATGACATCTTCCGGCATACTCTGGCCAAAAGAGACCGTATCCGGGTTGATCAAGCCATCGCACAAGTCGCAGTGCGGATCAAGGTCTCCGGTTTCCAACAGTTGTTGAATATCCTCGATAGGCCACTGTTTCCCGCAGCTCAGGCAGGAGGCGGTGCGATTGGTACCATGCAGCTCCATGACATTTTTGCTGCCGGCAGCCTGATGCAGACCGTCGATATTCTGGGTTATCACCCCGTGCAACTTCCCGGACTGCTCCAGCTCGGCCAGAACCTCATGGGCGCGATTGGGTCGCGCGTTGAGAATCGCCGGGATCAGCTCCCGACGCATCCGCCAGTATTCCAGCCGCGCCTCCTTGCTGCGCAGAAATTCAGGATGGGTGACGATACGGTAACGATCCCATAAGCCTCCTGGACTGCGAAAATCAGCCAACCCAGATTCCGTTGAGATGCCGGCCCCGGAAAAAGCGGCGCAAGTTTCGGCAGATCTTATCAGTTTAACCGCTGTATCAATTTGCTCTCTAATGACCGCCATACTGCCTCCCATCTCTGAATTGTTTAAATGGAGAATCAAGGGGGAACCATATCATGTTATTCGAAACGACCGGTGACGCAACCGTCGACCGCGAAAACACCCCTCCGTGCGGCTCTGGATTTCAGCTAAAATCCTGCTATCATTAAAGTTCCGACAAGTTAACTCACTTCTACAGATCGCTGCACCGTCCCCCAGGAGGCCCGACGTGACCCAGGAAGTCCACTCCAGCCTGCTTCATCGAGCGCGACTGAAAAACCTGTTTAAGCGGATCTTTGTCATCCTGCTGATTTTTGTTCTCTGTTACGGCAGCATCGCATTGGTCTATGCGACCAAAACCATCTACAAGGTCCGCTATAATTACGCCATCATCCTGGAAACGCTCTCGGGCGAACGACTGGCGATCACCGAAATCGGCTGGCACCTGCGCCTGCCGATCTTCACCCGTCTCGAATTAGAGGTTCCATTGATGAATCAGGAGCTGCATCTGGGCAACAGCATCGAGCCGCAACGAATTATGTCTAAGGGGAATGTCGCCCTCTGGACCAGTGCCATGCTGACTTTCAGAATTCAGGACCTGGAACGTTGGGGGATTGAGAATCGCTCACCGCAAACGCTGTTGCAAACTGATTTTGACGGAATTGTCAAAGATGTCATGCAGAGCGAATCGATCAACCAACTGATCTCTGATCGGGTCCGGATCAAGGAGCAGATCTACCGAACCTTGAAGGATCAGCCGATCAACCGGGGCGGACCGACGCTGGAACAGAAGTACGGCATCGAAGTGATCTCATTTGTGCTGCGCGATACCCGCTACGGTGAAAAACTGGCCGAGGCCAGTGAAGAGAAGAAACGCCGCGAACTGATTGCCGAGGCGGAAAACTACGCTGCTGACCTTGAGGCCAGCAGAACGAAAAAACTTTATGCGGCCTACAGTGATTCGATTCAGCAGATGAGCCGCGCGCTGAAGGTAAGCGGTGCCAACACGCCCCACCTGTTCAACTTTCTCAATCAACAGAAATGGGCGGCGGCATACCAGAAGAATCAACAGGGACAAAATACCTTTGTCTTAAACAATACCAACTCAGCGATACCGGTCACTCTGCCTGCGCCGCTGCCCGCTGAATTGCCACCGGTAGAGAACGATGCCGCAAACCCGTAAAACCAGAGCACCGATTCACGTCAGCCTCTCCGAAACACGCATCCAGCAGATCGAAAATCTGGTAGCGGGCTGGAGCAATGAAACGCGGCGGTTTGTCTTGCGGCGTCTACATCAGTACGACCCGCATCGATCTGTTCTGAAGCGGCTTTTCCTCTGGGTGCAAAACTTCATCAAGCCAGCAGAACGTAAATTCACCCTACTGCAGAACCCAAGCCTGCTCAACGACTGGCACCAACGCTTCGAGGCCGCCGGCTCGCAAGACGCCACCGCCGCCTGGAACCGGATTCTGGCTCAGGAACTGGATCCGCAGGATCATCAGTACCTGACCTATCTGTTAGAAAAAGAAACGGTCGACACCTTCGTCCCCAAATCGATCTACCAGATGTTCGACAAAATTTATCACACCTTTATCCTCAAAGAGTACAGCGACGATCCTGAGACTCCGCGCGCACCGCTGATTCTGGTCATCGGCAACTCAGGCAGCGGCAAAAGCGCGACGATCAAGCAAGCGATAGAAGAGGCCCTCTTTTCCTCAGTGGTCAAACCGGTCGTCGATCTCAACGCCAAAAAAGCCGCTGTACTGGCGAATCAACCGCTGTGGCGCAGTCTGACTCAGGTCGATCCGGAATTGGCGGTCCGAATTGAAAGACGGCGCAAAAGAACCAGACTCCGCCTCTTTTCGCGAATCCCCTTGATCCGTTATCTTTTTCGCAACCGGATCAGCCAGGCACTCTCGACGCTGGATGAAGAGGGGGTACGGATCGACTACGCGATGATCACACCCAACGATTACCAGACCGCTTTTGCCGGCGAGCCGGGGAATTATCTGCGCAAAGCGATGGGCAATCCAGCCCAATTATGCCTGCGCCACATGGAAGAGGCCCACTCTGCCTTCGGTCGCCCCGATGAGCGCAGCTCGGTCAAATCACAGCAGACCACCCTGATCGATGCCAGCAACATCATCCTGGATGAGATCGCCCACGGCCGCCGTGATTGCATCCTGATCGCCACAACCGACCAGCCTGAACAGTTCGACCCGGCGATCTATAGGCGCTTTGTGGAACGTGGCCTGATCATCGACATCAACGACATCTGGGAGGATCCGGCGAATCTACGCGAGGTTGTCTGCCTGGAATTAAGGCGCAGGAATCAACCCAAGAACCCTGCAGACAGCCGCCGGCCGCATCTGTCGGAGGAAGAGCTTGATCATGCCATCGATAAACTCTACCCGATTTTTCATCAACGCAGCCTGAAGATCACCCCGGCCTATGTGCGCCGCCTGCTCGCATCGCTGATCAGCATTAAAGGTCATTTCGTCCCCGAATATCTGGATGATCAACTGCTGGTCCGAGATGCCCTGAAGGCGGTGGCGCGCAACGTCCACGGCTCAATCTACAAGAAAGTGGTCGGCGAACTGGACCGCGGGGTCGCCTGGAAAGACTACATCGGAAATATCAAAAATGAATTTTCCGAGATGGCCAACAATGCCCTGTTCTACAACATCAACGAAGAAAAAGGTGTGGTGCTGACCGGCCCGCCCGGCTCGGGAAAAACCTATTTGGTCCGCTCCTGGCTCGGCGATAATCATGACGTGCAGGATATCGCCGCCAACCTCTCCGACCTGACCGATGCCAACAGCCCGCTGGAAGGGATGGTGGCCAATCTGGAACGAATCTACGATATTGCGAAAATGATTTCTCCGGCGATGGTCTTTTTCGACGAAGGGGATGCGATCGCCCCGCGCCGCTCAGCGCAAGGGGGAAGCCCCTACGACAAGATCACCAACAAGTTCCTTTCGATCATCGACGGCGAAACCCCGCTCTATCGGGTCTTCACCGTGCTGACCACCAATCGACTGGACATTATCGATCCGGCACTGATCCGCTCTAAACGGCTGAAAGTCCTCAACGTCACCGGACACCTGCGGGAGGATGACTGTTCACGCATCATCGCTAAAGAGATGGCGGGAATCCCCCTGGCGGAAGGGTTGTCGGTTGAGGAGATCACCAAACAGGCTAATTCACTCTGTGAAACTCCGGCCGATTACACCGCCTATGCTGAAAAGGTGCGCTCGCTGCGCACGACCGAACTTGAAGTCATCCAGAAACTGCTGAGAATTGCTGCGGACGACCATGAGGAAAAGACCCGCTTTGTCCGCTTCAACTATAAAATTCTGCTCGGTCTGCTCGAAGGGATTATGCCCGAGACCGCGCTGACCCAACAGGCCCGGCAAGGTGAAGATGCCCTGCTCAACCGACTGGACGAAGTGATCGCGCGGCTGTCGAAGATCAAATCGGATGCCGACTTCCCGACAACCCACTGGCATCTGCAGAACGCCGGGCAGCAGTTGGCCGGCAGCCCGTTGCGAAAAGGGAAGCAGCAGCTGGACGAATTTCTGGAAACCGAACTGTCCGAGGAACCTCAGGTCGGCTTTGTCGTCGGCGTCGGCGCCAATGATGTCAGCGGTGTGCTGCTGCCGATCGCCTCGACCCTGATCTACCGGATGTACCCGGAAAAGATTGTCGTCACCGGCGCGGTTTCTTCCAGTTCTGCCGCGGGCGCCGAACTGGACCTAGCCGTCCAGATGACCCATCAAAGTTCCCGTGAAGCGATGACCCTGGTTGAAAGTTATCTGCAGTCGTTACAACCCCAGCTCAACATCTCTCGTCTGCTTGGCGAATATCTGGATGGCTATTCATTGCACCATCAGCTGCTTTCCGCATCCTACAACGTCGGCGGCCCCTCTGCCGGGTTTGCGCTGGCGATCAACACCCTCTCCGCCCTGCTCAACCTGCCGGTCCAAAATGACTTCGGCATCACCGGTGCCCCCTGGATAAAAGGGGCCAGAAAAGGAGAGATCGGCGCCTCAGTGATTATCGGCGGTCATCGCAAAAAAACCGAAAAGGTTCTGCAATACCTGCAACGGATGTATATGCCGGTTCAGAACTACCAGGATATGGAGCCGGAAATCCTTGATGCCTACCGGGCCATCGGCAAGGATGTAATCCCGATCAGAAGTTTTACTGCCCTGGTTCCTGAAGTTTTCTATTTTGGTGATGAGTATCAACAGCAATTACAGGATTTCTTCAAACAACGACAGGAGAGCGCACTAGCACCAGTATCACTGGAAATACTGCAGGCGACTAAGGATGAAAATACCGCGTGTAAGTCCGCTTTACGCAGTAGCGCTGAGAACCAGATAAAACAACGCCTCACTTCAATTGAGGAGCACATGAAACAAAAAGGCGTACAGTTTGCAAGTCTCGATAAAATCTTCTCTACTGCCGAAATCACCGGCTAAATTTCCATGCCGAACAATCGCGGCTCAAAACCTTGAGAATCCGCCTTACTTCAGCTGTTTTCAGCAGCAGATAAACTCTGCCTTGCAATTAAAAATAAAATGCGTATAATGTGTTTGATTTAATATTGTAAAATCGGCGAGTGGGGAGGGGACTGCTAGACAAGAAATCAACATCACAACCTTCGTAAACGGATCTGATATGGCTAGAAAAAGGATGGGTGAGATTCTTCTGGAAACCGGGATTATTACACCAGAAACCCTCGACAAAGCTCTGGCCGTTCAAAAAAACAGCGGCAAACGGCTGGGACAGATCCTTGAGTCGATGGATATTATCCTGGAGGAAGATATTGCCAAAGCACTGGCTAAACAGTTCAATGTTCCCTATGTTAAAGGGATCGCCCGCTATCGTTTTCCTCAGGAAGTGCTCGACCTGATCGATGCAGAAACCGCCCTGACAAACCTGATATTCCCGCTTAAAATCGACGGTAAAATCCTGCACCTGGCCATGTGCAATCCCCTTGACATGGACCTGCAGAGCGATCTTTCATTCAAAACCGACCGGCGCATCACTCCCTGTGTCACGACTCCCGAAGAGATCAAAGCAGCAATCAAAAAACACTACCTGAAAGAAATCGAAACGGACGCCGCTGATCGTTCCTGGATTATCCTGATGGTTGACGATCAGGAGATCGTCCTTTCTGCAGCCGAAGCAGCACTGAAAAAAGAAGGTTTCACTGTCTACAAGGCCAACAATGGTGCCGAAGGATTAAAAATGGCAATTCAGATCCACCCGCACCTGATCATTACCGATGTAATCATGCCGCGGATGGATGGGCAGGAAATGTTCCGCGCGCTGCAAGGGACTCGCGGGGTAGCTGATATTCCGGTGATTGCCCTCTCAGCCAAAGCTACCGCCGAAGAAGAGTCACGGCTGCTTGAAATGGGTTTTTTTGATTTCATCGCCAAACCGATCAACCCGATACGGCTTACCGCACGGGTCAAACGAGCGATGCGACAAACCCAGGGGGCACATAAGGTTTGACGTAAAAGCCCCGTTCTGAACAAAATCGATCACTTCAGACAGACAGCTCTATCGCCAAAGCATTTTCATCACAATCCGGGAATTTAACACATTTGAGACAAACCCCCCAGACTTTGTGGGGTAACTCCGATTTTTCAATCTCATAAAAACCCATCTTTTCAAAGAATTCAGGTTGATAGGTCAAGGCAAACACCCGTTTGAGTTCCAGTTCACGTGCTTCGGTGAGGCAACTCGCAACAATTTCCCGCCCGACACCTTTGCCCTGCTGGCCTGGTGCAACCGCCAGAGAGCGGATCTCGGCCAGATCTTCCCAGCAGATCTCAAGCGCACCGACGCCCAGAATCTTCCCATCCTCTTCAAACACATAAAAATAACGAATGGTTTCGTAAATATCGGAGAGGGAGCGGCCGAGAAGTTGCCCGTCCTTGGCATAAATCAGCAGTAATTGGTGGATATCCCGCGCATCGGAGATACGTGCATGACGGATCATAGTGGGCCTCCAAAAAATCGAATCAGGCGGAAATACGCGCGCTGGAACTTGCAATCAGTTCGCGGGCATGTTCCAGGGTGCGCTCACTGATTTGCGCGCCACCGAGCATGCGCGCCATTTCAGCAACTTGCTGCTCGTTATCAAGCAGCAGTAAACGGGTGGACGTGCGCCCGGCGGCCTCTTCTTTCGTGACCTGATAGTGTTGATCGGCAAAGGCCGCAACCTGAGGCAGATGAGTGACACAGAGGACTTGCAAGGTACGTCCCAGTCGGCAGATCTTCTCGCCGACCGCAGTCGCCGCTTCGCCGCCGATCCCGGCATCAACCTCGTCAAAGATCAGAGTTCTCACCCCGTCTCCTTCCGGTGCGCTACGCTTGAGGGCCAGCATGATCCGCGAAAGTTCCCCGCCCGAAGCAATTTTAGCCAGCGGCTGTGCCACTTCACCGGGATTCGCGGCCAGGTAAAATTCACCCCGTTCCAGACCCTCGGCAGAGGGTTCAGCCAATGCGGTCAAGCGCAATTCAAACTTGGCACTCGGCATCGCCAATCCAGCCAGTTCCGACTCGACTGCGATCGCCAGTTCAGCAGCGGCCTGTCGGCGGTGCAGACTCAATTTTACCCCCTCGGCCAACAATTCTGCACGAGCTGAGTCCAACTGGTGCTGCAACTGCTCACGGTGCCCGGCAACATCGCTGAGCAGCGCGAGGTCCTCAGCGATCTTCGCTTGGTAGGCAAGCAGTTCCTCGACCGTCGGCGCATATTTTCGTTTCAGATTCGCCAGCACCGCCAGTCGCTCTTCAACCTGCTGTTGCCGCTGCGGCTCGAAATCGAGCTTTTCAGTATAACTGCGCAGTTGCCCGGCAACATCCTCCAGGTCGTAGAGACTGCTGCGCAAGGTTTCTACCAGCACGACCAGTTGTGGGTCGATCTGCTGAAGAGCCGCCAACTGATCGGCTACTCCGCCAAGCTGTTCGCAAACTGCAGACTGTCCGGCGTAAAGCGTTTCGTAACCACCGGCAGTGGCGGCGGTCAGTTTTTCAGCATGCTGCAGCAGCGAGCGCTCCTGTTCCAGCTCCAGATCCTCTCCGGCAACCAGCTTGGCCGCTGTCAGCTCCTGCGACTGAAAGGTCAACATGTCAAGCCGCTGCTGACGTTCCCGCTCGGCCAGATCAAGTCGGGCCAACTGCTGCTCGATCTGCCGGGTTTGCTCAAAGGCCTGCCGGTAGCAAGTCAGCAGATCCTGCAACCCGGCAAAGTTATCAAGCAGTTGCAGATGGGTTTCCACCTGCTGCAGGTTCTGATGCTCATGCTGGCCATAGATATTCACCAGCCGACAGGTCAGTTCGCGTAGCTGCGCAAGTGGTACCAGGGAACCGTTGACGAAGACCTGGTTCTCCCCCGAACGGGAGACAAGCCGTCGCACGACCAGCTCATCTGCATCCAGTCCCAGTTCGGCCAGTCGCCGACGAACAACGTTTTCCGCCTGCAGATCGAAAACCGCCTCGACGGACGCTTCATCGGTTCCGGTACGGATCACTTCACCCCGCGCCCGACCGCCGAGCAACAAGTTGACCGCATCGATAATAATCGACTTGCCCGCCCCGGTTTCACCGGTCAGCACGTTAAAACCATGACCGAAGCTGACGTGCAGATTCTCGATAATGGCAAAATTTTTGATAATCAGATCGGTAATCATAATGGTTCCAGCTAACAGCTATCAGCTATCAGCTAACTGGTCTATGGCAAGTGCCTATCTTTCTCCCCAACTCAGCTTGGTGCGCAGAATTTCAAAATAATCCTTGCTCGGGCTGCTGACCAGTTTGGTCCGCGCCGCTGAGCGACGGACTTCAACCACATCACCCGGCAACAGTTTGCGCCCGACCTGACCGTCAGCGGTGAAGAAGACCACGTCATTTTCGAACTTGACCTCGATCTCGATGACCGACTTGCTCCAGACCACGATCGGCCGATTGGTCAGGGTATGCGGACAGATCGGTGAAATCACCAGACTGTTGATTTCGGGATAAATAATCGGACCGCCGGCGGCCAGATTATAGCCGGTCGAACCGGTCGGCGTGGAAATAATCAGACCGTCCGCCTTGTAAGTACTTAAATGGCGGCCATCAATACTGGTTGTCATATCGATGATCCGGGCCAGCGCCCCTTTATTGATCACCACATCGTTCAAAACGGTGTACTCACCGACCACCTCGCCGTTACGACGGATCGCAGCATCGAGCATCATCCGCTCGGTAATTTCATACTCCCCCGCCACCAGCCGGTCGAGCATTTCGGGAAGTTCCGCCTGGGTGACTTCGGTCAGAAATCCCAAACGACCGAGGTTGATCCCCAAAATCGGTACATCGCGGTGGCCGACCAGCCGGGCCACCGAAATCAGCGTACCGTCACCACCGAGGACGATAATCAGATCAACCAGGGCGGGGATTTCATCTTCGCCGTAACCGTTAACCTGACCAATCTGTTCAGCAAGGCTGTCTTCCAGCAGCACCTCAATAGTATCGCGCTGCAAACGAGCACAAATATCGTGAGCAATCTGCTCCGCGTCCGGATGATCTTTTTTTGCGTAAACTCCGATTTTCTTCAGCACAGCACCCACCCTGAAAAAAGTAGTGAATAAATGACTACGGAAGGGATATCATCTAAAATCAATGTAACTATTCAGCACATCCCGCCTTCGGTACTCTGGCGGCGTTGCTGTGCTGCTCAAATACTCACATAACCATGTATGCTCCGCTTCTGCGCTGCTCGCGCCTTGCCAGAGCACCAAATTCGAGCGTGCTGAATAGTTACGAATCAATAACCATAAAAACTTCTGTGAGATACCATAAACAGGGGTTAAAGTCTATCGCATTCAAAGACTTGGAGAGTTGTCATAAATAGTCCCGGCGTGCTACATTGACGCCCTTCTGCAACGTGGGAACCGGTATGGATCTCTTCGAACAATCAGCCCAGAACAGCACCAGCACTCCGCTCGCCGAGCGCATGCGGCCACGCAACCTCGACGAGGTGGTCGGACAGCAGCACCTGCTCGGCGAGGGCAAACTGCTGCGCCGACTGATCGAAACCGACCAGCTCTCATCGGTGATCTTCTGGGGTCCGCCCGGTACCGGCAAGACCAGCCTCGGCCAAGTGATCGCAGGCCGCACCGAGAGCCGCTTTGTGTTCTTTTCGGCGGTGCTGGGTAGCATTAAAGAGGTGCGCGAGATCGTCGCCGAGGCAAAACAGCAGCGTGCCTATCACGGCCGCAAAACCCTGCTGTTCGTCGATGAGATTCACCGTTTCAACAAAGCCCAGCAGGATGCGTTTCTTCCTTCGGTGGAAAAAGGCGATGTCACCCTGATCGGCGCTACCACCGAAAACCCCAGTTTCGAGGTCAATTCAGCACTACTCTCCCGCTCGCGGGTTTTTGTCCTCGAATCGCTGGCGGCTGAGGATCTGAAAATCCTGCTGCAGCGGGCCCTGGCCGATCCACGCGGTCTGCTTGAGCAGAAACTTGAAATAGATGAAGATGCCGCCGAGTTTCTTTCCGAGCAGGCCGACGGCGACGCGCGCATCCTGCTCGGCGCAATAGAAGTGGCGGCTTCAGCAACGCAGGATGGTCGCATCAACCTGCAGATCGCCCAGGAAGCCTTGCAGAAAAAGGCGCTGCGCTACGACAAGGGGGCCGATGAGCACTACAACGTCATCTCTGCCTTCATCAAAAGCCTGCGCGGCAGCGATCCGGACGGTGCCCTCTACTGGCTGGCGCGGATGCTGGAAGCGGGTGAAGCTCCGCTGTTTATCGTCCGGCGGATGGTGATTTTTGCTTCAGAGGATATCGGTAACGCTGATCCACGCGCTCTGCAAATTGCCCTGGCGGTCCAGCAGGCAGTGCACTTTATCGGCCTGCCGGAAGCCCGCATCAACCTGGCCCAAGGGGTCACTTATCTCGCTACCGCGCCGAAAAGCAACGCCAGCTACCTCGGCATCAACCAGGCCCAAGCCGAAGTCCGCAAATCGGGCGCACTGCCGGTCCCCAAGTACATCCGCAACGCACCGACCAAGTTGATGAAAGAGCAGGGCTACGGCAAGGGCTACAAGTATGCCCACGACTTCAACGGTGGAGTTGCCGACCAGCAGCATCTGCCGGAGCAATTGGCGGGAACGAAATTTTACCGGCCCACCGAGCGGGGTTATGAAAAACTGATTGGCGAGCGGATGGCGTATCTGGAAGGACTCAAAAAAGAACAGCAGGATAAATGATCCGGCTAGCCAGTTTGCTTTTATTGACGGCATGCCTTTGCGGCCAGCAGGCAACGGCAGAAGACTGGGGCCCTTGGGAAGTCCCGCAACAGCAGGCAAAGCGAGAATCTTCGTCAGTCGAAAGTGCCCCCTTGCAACTGGCCGTGCAACTGTTCCAGAAATATATCTCCCCCATCGACGGGCCGCGCTGTCCGATGTATCCGACCTGCTCCAGCTACAGCCTGCAGGCACTGCACAAACATGGTCCGATCATTGGAACCTTCCTCACCGTAGACCGACTCTACCGCGAAGGCGATCCGCACGAGCGGCGCCGACCGATCGAAAAATGGGGGCGGATCCGCTTTTATGATCCACTGGAGGATAATGATTTCTGGTGGGAAAAATAAGTGGGTGTTCGGAATCCAGTGCGAAAATCGATCAAATTTCCCCAAGGCCGAATGCTGAAGATTGCAGAGTTAAGGATGCCTGACGACGTCAGATACGTCCGATAACTTCATTGCTAAAGCAGGGCGATCAAAATTTCTTTGGATATATGACAACCCCCTTTGACAGGAAATTTGCGAAATGACATGAAGGGACTTGCCCGTTATGGTGGTCGCGGGCCGGGGAAACTTAGGCTGTTCCCTCGTAGCCACTTAACCTAACAGGGGGGGGGCGGTCCCCGTTCCTGTATCTCAAATATAGTGACTTAATGATGAAGAGCCCCTTTGGACCAGTCGGCTAAATGGGCTTTTTTCTTGCCGAGAATTTGTAAAGTGATACAGTTATCATCTGATGATATTTAGTAGTGAGGGGCTACCTGTTGGACACGTTTGATCTGGAAAACCTGCTGAATCTGAACGGTGAAGTTTTTCCGTTAGAGAACGGCTATTGGACAAAAATGGAAGCCTACCGGGTTGATCTGAGCGCACAGATTCCGCATGGAATCAGTTACAGCCTTCCCCTCCATGACAAGTACAATCGCCGGGTGATTGGTTTTGATAATGCTCACGGCATCAAGCCCAAAAGGAAGCGATTTGGAGTACGGAAGGTGACTTGGGACCACAAGCATCAGCTGGAAAAAGTTTTCGAGTACGAATTTGAATCTGCCGGTCAACTTCTGGAAGACTTTTAGGCGGCAGTAGAAACTTTTTTAGGAGAAGGCCATGCCTGATAATGTTGTTAAGATCGGCATCATGTCCAGGGAAGACTACAAGCATAGAACGATTGCGATTGCCAAGGGTGAATATATTCCTCGCGGTGCCGAGCCGAAAGTCTGGTTTGAATCTCTGCAGTCGATGGCACAGGTTCTCAACAGCGAAAACCAGGAACTGTTGCGGCTTATTTTGGAAAAACACCCACAATCCCTAAAAGAGCTTGAAGAGTTGACTGGTAGATCTTCAAGCAATCTTTCCAGGACCCTGAAAACAATGGCTCGCTATGGGATCGTTGAACTTGAGAAAAATCAGCGAAGACTCGTGCCACGAGTTAAGGCCTACGATTTTCAGGTCGAGTTCGGCATTAGGCGACAAACACATTGAAACTGAAAGTTTTTTTGTTTTTTAAAAGGAAGAGAATATCTCGTGGCCAAGAAACTTCGCAGGGTGTACCAGTTGAAGATCAGCCTTAAAGGCACAAAGCCTCCAATCTGGAGACGCTTTCTAACCGTAGATACAATCAGGCTTGATGAGTTGCACATGCTGCTACAAGCCGTCATTACCTGCCGCCCCCCGGTATATCTGACAACTCCTCGCGCTTGCTCACCCGTAACAGGAAATTAAATTGCATGACTGGAAGCTCAAATGGCCAATTACGATTTTCAAACTGAAATCGTTCAGCCAGCGATAAGTATTTTCAAACCGTAGATTCCAAAAACCCGACAAAGTTCAGAACATAAACCGCCGCATGCTGACACTCATCAGCAGGCCGACACCGATCATCATGGTCACCATGCTGGTGCCGCCGTAGGAGAAGAGCGGCAACGGCACACCGACGACCGGCAGCAGGCCGATGACCATCCCCAGGTTGACAATGATGTGCCAGAAAATCATCGCGGTTACGCCGATGGCGAGAAACATGCCGAAGCGATCTGAAGCCCGGCGGGCGATATAAAGCCCCCAAACAATCAGAAACAGGTAGCCGGACAGCAGCAGCACACTCCCCGTGAAGCCCCACTCCTCGGCAAAAACAGAAAAAGCAAAATCGGTGTGCCGTTCCGGCAAAAAAGAGAGCTGCGACTGGGTTCCCTGCAGAAATCCCTTACCGAAAAATCCGCCGCTGCCGACGGCAATTTTGGACTGGATAATATGATAACCGCTGCCGAGCGGGTCGGCCTCGGGGTCAAGGAAGGTCCGGATTCGCGCCTTCTGATAGTCGTGCAGACCAAACCAGCCCGCGGCGGCGGTCAAGATCCCCAACAAGCTGAGCCAGAGCAGGGTGCGCCGCTGCAGACCGGCAAACAGCAGCATCGACAGGGGGATAAAAACCACCATCAATGCAGTCCCCAGATCTGGCTGCTTGAGGATCAGGACGACCGGCACCAGCAGCAACAGGGCCGGTTGCCAGAGTTCGGCAAAACTGAAACCGAGTGGATGAGCAGTACGGCCGAAAATTCGCGCCAAAACCAGGACCATGACAATTTTGATGACTTCGCTCGGTTGCAGGTTAAAAAAACCGAGGTTGATCCAACGCGTCGCCCCCATGGAGCTTTTACCCAGCAGCAAAACATACAAGAGCAAGCCGACACTGAGGATGTAGCCGTGGATGGCAAAATGCTCTAGATGGCGATAGTCAAAACAACAGATCAAGAACGCCAACAGCACGCCGCCACCGAACCAGAGCATCTGCTTCATGTACAGCGGCGTTGCCGCATCATGCCAATTTGCGGTGGCGCTGTACAGGTTCAGGATGCCGATCCCGGCCAGCACCGAGACGGTCAGCAGCAACACCCAGTCGAAATTTGTAATCAGACGACGATCAAACATCTAGTGCCCCTGCCCTTTTTGCCTTTGCTGCGCTGCTTTTTTCAGATCAAAATAACGGCTCAGAATCGCCTTGGCCACCGGACCGGCGGCGCTGCCCCCATGCTGCCCATGCTCAACCACCACGGCAACGGCAATTTCCGGCTTTTCGGCCGGGGCGTAAGCGACAAACAAAGCGTGCGGGCGAAACCGGTAAGGGACTTCGCCCCCCTCGTCCAACTCTTCCTCTTCGTCCGATTTTCGCCGAACCACCTGTGACGTGCCGGTTTTTCCGGCGACGACGACCTCCGGCAGTTGTGCCACCCGCCCGGTCCCACGCGGCTCGTTAACCACGGCAATCAGACCGTCCTTCACTGCTTTCCATGCAGCAGCAGAATACTCTATCTGGCGGATCATTTCCGGTTGCGACTGCACCAGAAGTTGCCCCTGCCAATCTTCTATCTGCTTGATCAACTGCGGTTTCATAACCTTTCCACCGTTGGCCAGCGCTGCGGTCATCACCGCCAGCTGCAGTGGTGTTGCCAGTACAAATCCCTGGCCGATTGAGGCAATAACCGTTTCGCCGGCATACCATGGTTTACCGAATCGGGCCCGTTTCCACGGTTGCGACGGGATCATCCCTGAACGCTCCCCGGGGAGCGGATAACCGACCGGCGCACCGAGACCGAACTCCTTGGCGGCCAGCGACAACTTGTCGATCCCCAACTCCAGCCCGACCTGATAGAACCAGACATCGCAACTTTCACGCAGCGCCTTTTTCATATTGCTGCGCCCATGTCCGTCTTTCTTCCAACAGCGGAACCGGGCACCGCCGAGTTCCAAACTACCGTCGCAATCAACAATCCGGTTTTTACCGGCAACCCCGCTGCGCATGGCCGCTAGAGCAACGATCATTTTGAAGGTCGAGGCCGGTGAATATTGGCCGGAAATCACTTTGTTCTGTAGCGGATGGCGACTATCGTTAATCAGTCCACGCCATTCTTCACTGGCAATCCCGCGCGCGAACAGTGCCGGATCGAAGGTCGGCCGACTGACCATCGCCAAAATCTCACCGGTCTTGACGTCGAGGGCGACCGCAGCCCCCGACTGATCCGCAAACACCTGGTCCGCTGCCCGCTGTAATTCGCGATCAAGGGTCAGATAGAGTTTATTTCCCGGCCGGGCGGGCTCCATCTGCAATTCACGCAGCAGCTTCCCTTTCACATCGACTTCGACCAGCCGTTGCCCTTTGGTCCCTTTGAGGTAGGGTTCGAATTGGCGCTCCAGCGCAGTTTTACCGATCAAATCACCCGGCTGATACTGCTCAAACTGGTCGCTGCGCAATTCATTTTCGGTCACTTCACCAAGGTAGCCGATCAAGTGCGCCGCCGAACCCTTTTCCAGATAGTCACGGATCGGTCGAACTTCGGTGAGGACCCCGGGAAGTTCAACGCTGTGTTCCTGAATCCGCTCCATGATTTCCCAATTGACATCGTTTGCCAGCGGTACCGGTCGATAAACCGGGAACCGTTTCCCCGCCTGCCAACGCTGCTGCAAACTGGTGACGTCGGTCTCCAGTAACACCGCTAACCGTTCCAGCAGTTGCTGCTGATCAGTGACCTCCTGGCGCATGACCGAAATTCGAAAAGAGGGGCGATTATCAACCAGCAACTGACCATTCCGGTCGTAGATCGGCCCGCGCGGTGCCTCCAACGGCAATACCCGGGTCCGGTTACGGACGGAACGCCCCTGGTAGTCCTCGTAGCTGATCACCTGCAAGTACCAGAGCCGCAACACCAGTAACAGAAAAAACAGCGCAGCCGCAGCAGAGATGAACAGAAAACGCCTCTGCACCGCCGGCGACTCGGCCCACCGGGCATCAAGCCCCATGACGCTTACTCTGGTAAATCAGCCCGGGCAGGCCGGAACGACTGCCGAACATCGGTTGAATGCGTAACAACAGAAGAAGCATCAGCAAGGCGGCCAGCAGATTGGCCAGTAACTGTTGCGGCAAGGCTGACAACAGGATCGAAAGGATCGGCCCGGCATCGGCAAAAAACATCAGGCAGAAGCCGACCAGCAGATTCTGCACCAGGGTTCCACCGGCAATCAACAATAATAACAGGGCAGGATTTTCGGTATTCAGATGGGTCGACAACAACCGGACCAGCAACAACAACACCAGGTCGACAGTGACATACAGGCCCAGGCTGGTGCCACTGAAGCTATCCTGAATGCCGCCCAGCAGCAGAGCAACCAGCACTGCGCGGGTTAAGTTTTCACTTAGCCCAAGGTAGACAATCAGGATCATCAGCAGGTTCGGCCGCAGACCGGCAGGCAGCAGCAGCGGAAAGAGGCTGCTCTGCAACAGGACAAAGAAGATCCCGATCAACAGATAGAGGAGAAAGCGCCTCATCGGTCCTCTCCCAACAACACCATGACCTCTTCCAGGTGCGAAAAATCGACCACCGGAACCACGACAATTTTCTGGAACAGGGCTAACTCGTCACGCTCAGCAATTTGTACCTTGCCGAGGCTTAAACCCTTGGGGAAGACGCCGCCCATCCCAGAGGTCACCAGCAGATCACCGGCTGCAACCTCAGCATCGCGAAGCGCATATTTGAGTGCCAGCTTGGACCCCAGTCCATGGACGATCCCGCGAGTTCGGGTTCGTTGCACCAGCGCCGCAATATTCGACGAGGCATCGGTAACCAACAACACCCGGGAGCTGCCGGGTGCGGTCTTGATAATCCGGCCGACCACCCCCTCGGCAGCGACGACCGGCAGACCAGCACGCAACCCGGCCCTGCTGCCCTTATCGATGGTCACAGTCCGTGCCCAATTGCTGGCGTCCTCGCCGATAATCTGCGCCGGCAAAGCTGCCCGATCGATGTCATCGACCAAAGCCAGCAGGTTGCGCAACCGTTCATTCTGCAGACGGATCTCTTCGACCTGCTGCAGCTCAGAGGTCAACTGACGATTTTCCTGCAGCAAATCCAGGTTCTGTCGGCGAGCATCCACCAGCCAAAGATAATTGCCCCACAACCCTGTAATAAAATCGGCACTTTCATCAAGACTGGCTTGAAACGGGGCGGCAATGGTCAGGATGGCGCGTTCGAAAAAACTGGTCGCGCCTTTATTGCGCAGATTGTAAGAGTAGAGCAGCAGAGTGGAGAGCAGTAGCACAACTGCAAGAAAGAAGAAGCGGTAGCGATTGAATAATTCGCGCATTCCCTACCCCAGACAGCGAACCGAAAGATCGCCGGGATCAACGTAAAGAGGGAGGATCAAATCGATCCTCCCCGGCAAAGATAGAACAGCTGGTTACTTGCTCAAATCAGGAGGAGATCGCCACCTGCCGGAGCAGGTCCAGCTGATCGAGCACTTGCCCCGAACCTAACACCACGCAGGAGAGCGGATCTTCGGCGGCAACCACCGGCAAACCGGTCTGTTCGTGCAGCAGGATGTCGAGATTTTTCAGGTAGGCCCCGCCGCCAGCCAGCACGATCCCTTTATCAACAATATCGGCAGCCAGTTCCGGCGGCGTCCGTTCCAGGCAGATCCGCACCGCTTCGATGATGGTGTTCACCGGTTCGGACATCGCCTCACGGATCTCATCTGAGTTGATCACCAGGGTTTTGGGGATGCCGCTGACCAGGTCCCGGCCCTTGACCTCCATCGTTGTTACTTCATCGCCGACCGCATAGACATTGCCGATGCCTATTTTCACCGCCTCGGCAGTCCGCTCACCGATCAGCAGGTTGTACTTGCGCTTCATGTACTGGACGATCGCCTCATCAAGCTTGTCGCCACCGATCCGGACACTCTGCGAGTAGACGATCCCGGCCAGAGAAATCACCGCAACTTCCGTGGTCCCGCCGCCGATATCGACAATCATATTCCCCGAAGCCTCGGTGATCGGCAACCCGGCACCGATCGCTGCAGCCATCGGTTCTTCAATCAGGTAAACCTCGCGGGCACCGGCCGACTCGGCCGATTCACGCACGGCGCGCTTTTCCACCTGGGTAATCCCGGAGGGGACACAGATCACTATCCGTGGTCGGATCAGATTTTTCCGGTTATGCACCTTACGGATAAAGTAGCGCAGCATCTCTTCGGTGTAATCAAAATCGGCGATAACGCCGTCTTTCATCGGCCGGATGGCAACGATGCTGCCGGGCGTCCGGCCAAGCATCTCCTTGGCATCCTTGCCGACCGCCAGGACCTTGCGCTGTCCGGCATGACCGGTCTTGACCGCAACCACCGATGGCTCACTGACGACAATCCCCTTCCCCTTCATATAGACCAACGTGTTGGCGGTACCTAAATCGATCGCCAGATCGTTGGAAAACATCCCCCATATTGCATTGAATATATTGAACATATATCTATCCTGTAGCGGGCCGTAAACGGCGTAATAAGTGCTTTTGCATACTCATCGAAAAACTGGATCACTCTAGCAAACCACCCACCTTCACGCAAGCGCTTATGCGGGAAAAAATGATTGCATTTCGGCGGATTGCTGGTCTAACATGCTGGCCTGTTTATCCACCATTCAACGCCTATAAAACCAAGGAGTTCCCCTACAATGCTTGACTTTGTCAGATCCAAGCAAAAATCGATCCTGATCAAAATCGCTTTTGGTCTGATCATCCTCAGTTTCGTCATCGGTTACACCATGTTGACTGCGCCTACCGGCTCCGACAGCAGCAGCGCCGGAAACAATGTCGCCGCCCGCATCAACGACGACGTAATCAGCTACACTGCATACCAGTCCACCTACAGCAACCTGTACAATCTCTACCAGAGTATCTATCAGGGCAATTTCAACGCTGAGGCCGAGAAACAACTCAACCTGCCGAAGCAGGCGCTGCTGCAACTGGTCCATGAATCGCTGTTGGTTCAAGAGGCTGAAAAGCTGGGTATCTCGGTCAGCGAAAAGGAGCTGGTCAACTCGATCGCCCAATTTGAGGCGTTTCAGGAGAATGGAGCCTTCAACCGAACTCGCTACATGCAGGTTCTCAGCTATCAACGAATGACCCCGGAACAGTTTGAATCGACACAGTATCGACAATTGCTGACGCAGAAAGTCCGCGACCAGTTGCAAGCGGGCGTCACCCTCGACCCGGCCGAAGTGGAAGAGTCTTTCCACAAAGAGAATGATAAGGTCAACCTGAACTATGTCTGGCTGACTCCGGCGCTGGTTGAGGCCAAGGTCAAGGTTGGTGATGAGGCGCTGCAAGAGTTCTTTGCGCAGAACCGGTAACGGTTCCGACTGCCGGAAAAGGTCTCCCTGCGCTACCTGCAATTTGAGCCGGCCCGCTATGAAAACGAGATTTCCAGCTTCACGGAAGAGGAGTTGCAACGTTACCATCGCCGCAACCTCGACCAGTTCGAAATCAAGGAGCAGGTCAAGGCTGCCCATATCCTGCTGCGAGTTGCGGAAGATGCCGACGAAGTCACCACCCAGAAACGTCGTGAGCTGGCAGAAGAGCTGCTGAAACAGCTGAACGATGGCGCTGATTTTGCTGAACTGGCCCGGATCCACTCCGATGATAAAGGGACTGCCGGCGACGGCGGGGAGCTTGGCTCCTTCGGTCGCGGCACCATGGTCAGCAGTTTCGAGAATGCCGCCTTCGATCTGCGTCCGGGACAACTGAGCGGGGTCGTCAAGACCCCATTCGGCTTCCACATCATAAAGGTTGAAGAATATATCGAGCCGGGCGTCAAACCGCTGGTCGATGCCATCGAGGCAGTCAAAGCGGGGCTCAAGGTCGAGAAGGCCCGTCAACTCGCTTACGAAAAAGCGATGGACGCCTACAACATCAACCGCAAAACCGGAGATCTGGATGCCGCCGCAAAAAGCAATGACCTGGGCGTCAAGGAAACCGGCTTTTTCGGTCGTGAGGATGCCATCGACGGTATCGGCCGGGTTGAGTCGGTCAGTGCCGCTGCCTTCACCATCAAGACCGGTGAGCTGGCCCGTCCGGTCCAGACCACCCAAGGGGTATTCCTGTTCACCCAAAAGGAGCACAAGCCGAGCCGCCTGCCGGAGCTGTCTGAAGTAAAAGCGACCGTCGAACAGGCGTTCCGCAGTGAGCAGGCACAAACCCTGGCCAAGGAGCTGGCAGACCAGCTGTTAATCCAGGCGAGCCGACTGAAGAGCCTGCGCAAAGCCGCCGCCGAACTGAAGTTGACCGTGGAAGAGTCGGGCGAATTCAGCCGCAGCTACGGGAGTTTCATCCCACGCATCGGCGCGGCTCCAGAACTGGCCGAAGCTGCATTTCAACTGAATCAGGAAACCCCGATCGCCTCTGCGGTCTACACCATCGACAATAAATTCCTGGTCGCCAGCCTGCGCGATGCCAAGCTGGCCGACTTTGCCGCGCTGGATGTTGCGGCAAAGCAACAGCTGGAAGAGCAGCTGCAAACCAGCAAAAAAGAAGCGGTCGTCAACAATAAGCTGAAAGAGTTGTTGAAAAAGGCCGAAATTGAAATCCTGATCCCTGAGCTGGTCAGCTCGATCAGCAGCGAAAGAGAAAAATCATGACCCCCATTGTTACCGAAACCGACTGCCCCGCTCTGAAGTTGGTTAACCGCGGTAAAGTCCGTGATATCTATGACCTCGGCGAGCACCTGCTGATAGTCACCAGCGATCGCATTTCGGCCTTCGACGTTATTATGGACGAGGGAATTCCGCAGAAAGGCTACGTGCTGACCGAGGTTTCCAAGTTCTGGTTCGATCAGATGACCGACCTGATCCCGCACCATCTGATCGCGACCGAGGTCAGTGATTTTCCGGCGATCACCCACCAGTATCGTGAGCAGCTGGAGGGGCGCAGCATGCTGACCAAAAAAGCCAAGCCGTTACCGATCGAGTGTATCGTTCGCGGCTACCTGTCGGGCAGCGGCTGGAAAGAATATCAGCAGCAGGGTTCACTCTGCGGGATCGAACTGCCGACCGGGCTGGTTCAGAGCGACAAACTGCCGAAAACCCTCTTTACCCCTTCGACCAAGGCTGAGCTGGGTGAACATGACGAAAATATCACCTTTGAGCAGGCCGCAGAACTCTGCGGTCGTGAAATCTCCCAGCAGGTCAGCGATATCAGTATTGCGATCTATGAACGTGCCCGGAAACTGGCTGACAGCAAGGGGATTATCATCGCCGATACCAAATTCGAATTCGGCCTGATCGACGATCAACTGATCTGGATCGACGAAGCCCTGACCCCGGATTCTTCACGCTTCTGGCCCAAAGATCTTTATCAGCCGGGCAGCTCTCAGCCGAGCTTCGACAAGCAGTTTCTGCGCGACTACCTGGAGACTCTCGACTGGAACAAGCAGGCACCGCCGCCGAAGCTGCCGCAAGAAATCGTGCGGAAAACCAGCGAGAAATACCTTGAGGCGCTGAAACGCCTCACTGTGTAAGAAGAACCTGCGCCGTCCCGCATTTTGCCGGACGGCGCATTTTATCACCCCGCCCCTTGCCTCGCGAATCCTTTATGGCAAACTGTTAATTCTCAGGTGACCATACATTCTATTTCCAGAGGATCGCACAGCACCGCTAAACACCTCCTGCAAAAGGGCCGTTAACGGATGAAACCGAGCATCAAATACTGGATCTTCCTTGCTGTTGTCTACCTGGTTGTTTTCGGCGTTATTTTTGCGAGTATAGAAGGTGCCTGGCTCAACCTCAACGGGGATGAGCAGCTGATTCTTGCTAAACTGTTCGGAAAACTGCTCCCCTTTCCTCTGCTCGGTGCGGTCAGCCTCTGCCTGATCCTCGGCTTTATGATCAGTCAGCTGTTTCATTACTACATCATTCCGATCCTGAAGCTGGGCGAAAGCACTCAGTTGATCTCAGCGGCCAATCCGGAACATCGGGTCCAGATCAAGAAAGGCGCCCGCGAAATCCACTACCTGACTGGCATCATCAATGAATCGGCCGATGCCTTTGCCAACCTGCAGCGGAATGTTAACGAGCAGATCGCCGAAGCCCAAGCCAAGCTGAATGAAGAACGAACCCGGCTGGCGGCACTGATGTCTGAAATGCCTCACGGGGTTCTGGTCTGCAACACCGATGGCCAGATCCTTCTCTATAACCAACAGACCCAACAGCTGTTCGACGTCGACCAGACGGATGAGAACCAGTTGCACGGCATTCTCGGTCTGGGCCGCTCCCTGTTCAGCATCCTCGACCGGGACCCGATTGTCCATGCCCTGGAGTTGCTGCACAAAGGTTTCGAATCCGGGCAGGTCAAACCGGTCAGCAGCTTCATGATGACCCTGCACACCGGCGTCTGTCTGCGAGTCAATATGGCTCCGGTCTTTCTGGAGCAGAATGAAACGAAATCGATCTCCGGATTTGTTCTGACTCTGGAGGACATGACTAAACAGATCGAAGCGGACAGCCGCCGAGACGCATTGATCCAGACCCTGACCGATGATCTGCAGGGCACCCTGCATGAAATTCGCTCATCGATCACCACCATCCTCAACCAACCGCGACTCGACTACGAACAACTGACCAAATATCGAAAAACCATCGACCATGCCTCGCAAAGCCTGCAGGAGAAGATCGAGCAGGCTCGCGTCAATTACGCCCGCCATCTGCACGACTTGAGCAAAACAGAGGACGTGCTGGCGGCCAACCTGCTGGCTGTCATCAAAAAAAATATCTTTGAACGCTCCGGCATCAAGGTCAATATTCAGGCCGCCGAAGGGCTCTGGATGAAGCTGGACAGCTATTCGATGGTCCAGGCGATCTCCCACCTGTCAGGCCTGTTGAAAGGGCGCGAGCAGACCCCGGAACTGCTGATCACCCTGACCAATAACGAGCAGGGAAAGGTGGAGTTGGCCATCATCTGGCCGGAGCAAGACGTGGACTTGGCGCTGCTGCAAGAATGGAAATCGATGCCGCTGCTGGCGGATAACCAAGGGAAAATGCTTACTTTCCGTGATGTTATCCAGCAGATGGGAGGGACGATAAAAACTCTTTCCTACCTGGAACAGTTCTGCAGCGGGATCCTCTTGACCTTCCCGCCGATCGACGAAGCTGAACACCTGGCGATGCAGGTTTCGCTGGAACACCGTCCGGTCTCCTACGAATTCGACCTGTTCAACCGCAGCGACTGGCAGGAGTTGGGCCAGACGCCGCTGGATAAGTTAACCTACGTGGTCTTCGATACTGAAACCACCGGCCTGAATCCCTCAGACGGGGACGAAATCATCCAGCTCGGCGCCATACGCATTGTCAACGGTCAGCTGCTGCACCATGAAAGCATCGACCAACTGGTCGACCCGCTGCGCCATGTCCCCGCGTCCTCGGTGGCAATCCACGGGATAGATCCAGCACTACTTCCGGGGCAGCCGACGATCGACAAGGTACTGCCGCACTTCCATAACTTTGCTGAAAATTCGGTTTTGGTCGCCCACAATGCCGCATTTGATATGCGCTTTCTGCAATTACAGGAAGAAAAAACCGGGATCAAGTTTGACAACCCGGTACTCGATACACTGCTGCTTTCTTCCATCGTCCACCCCCATCAGGACTCTCACGCCCTGGAGGGACTGGCGGAACGACTGAATGTCACCATCGTCGGCCGGCATACCGCTCTCGGCGACGCCATTGTCACCGCCGAGGTACTGCTGAAAATGATCCCGCTGCTGAAAGCCTGCGGTATTCACACCCTGGAGGATGCCATCAACGCTGCGGCAAAATCCCCCTTTGCCAAGGTCAGCTATTGAAAATCATCAGAGATGGGCCGACAGTCAGTGACCGGCCTTTCCGGCAACTGCCAGGCGACCCGCTGCTCACCGACCCGACGGGTATATTTGTAGCTGTCGAACAGTTCAAGTAACGCCTGAATCAGCTTGCGACTGCTGCCCAGCCGGTCCCGATACTCTGCCAGGGTCAGAGTCTCCTGTTGCTGAAACAGTTCAACCAGCTGCAACTCTGCCTGTCGATAGTTCTCAGCATGCAGATAGCTGACCTGGTTCAAGCGCTTCAAGACACCTTCCTGAATCAGATAAGAAAAATAAAGTTCCGCATCGATCGCCTCAAGGCCAAGCTGGGTAAGAACCTCATTGCAGTTTTTCACCTGAAAACCCTGCTCGCGAAAATGTTTTTCCAGGTGCTGCAAAATTTTCTGCTCGGCTTCACTCGGCTGCGGCTGCCAGTCGGCCGTTGTAACCAGATCGTCGCGCAACAGCAGTTCGCCGCGATCCTGCAACCGCTGCAGCAACAGCTCGAAGCCTTTTGGAGCCAGTTGCGAACAGATGGCTGAGTGCAACGTTGCCCGCGGCATCCCGTGGCGCAAATGGTTCTGGTCCAGATAATCGCCAACCCGTTGCGGGATCTGCTGTATCCAGCTCCGCAACCGTTCACTCACCAGCCATTGATCCGCAAGCAGTTCCACCTGCCCGCTGCTTTTCAGGGTTTCCAGCCCCTGCTGCAGTTGCTCACGGCCCGTCCCGGTCTGTTTGACCAGATCACGCAGCCGGGCAACGCCCAATTCGTTCAGCTTCTGCAACCAGAAACCGAGATCTCCGGCGGCCAGGTCTGCTAACCGTCTGAGCACCTCGGCACGAAAGCGCTTATGCTTCTGCGGTTCGGTATCGATCACTGTGCCGCCGCCGATGGTCAGCATCGGCGAATAGGAACGGACAATGAAGCGATCGCCTCGATAGGCCAGCAACGGTTGATCAAGGACCAGCTGCAGCAGCGCTTCTTCACCGGGTTGCAACTGCTCCCGATCAAGCAGCACCACCCGCGCCACGGCACGCGATGTGCCGAGATAAAAATGTACCGGGTCGCGAAATTTGACCGGCCGGGGCGCAGAATCGAGCAGTTTGAGTTTGACATCGAGCCGCTCTGTGGCCCGAAACAGGCCGGGAGTCCCGAGAACCGAGCCGCGCGGCAGTTGCTCGATGGAGACCCCGGTCAGGTTGAGAGCAGCCCGCTGCCCGGCAGAGGCGGCCTCGACTGAGCGACCGTGAACCTGCACCTCACGCACCCTGGTGGCCATAGCCGCCGGCAACAGTTCCAGCATATCACCCGGCTGCACCCGACCACTGGTCAAAGTTCCGGTCGCTATAGTGCCGAAACCGGTGATACTGAAGCGCCGATCGATCGGCAACCGAACGGCACCACCGGGGTCACGTGGTTTGACCAGACCCAACTGGCGCCTGATCTCAGCCCGCAACTCATCCAAACCCGTCCCCTGTAGCGCCGAGACCCGACAACAGGGAGCATCCGCCAGAAAGGTTTCGGCCACCTGCTCACGGATCTCTTCTTCAACGATATCAAGCCACTCCTCTTCCACCAGATCGCACTTGTTGAGCACCAGAATACCGCGCTGTAATTGCAGCAGTTGCATAATCTGCAGATGTTCGCGGGTCTGCGGCATCACCCCTTCATTGGCGTCGATGACCAGCAGCACCAGGTCGATGCCGCTGATCCCGCCGAGCATCTGTGGAATAAACTTTTCATGACCCGGGACATCAACCACGCCGGCAATCTGACCCTGCCCGAGGTCGAGCGGAGCAAAGCCGAGCTCGATGGAGATCCCGCGCTCCTTCTCCTGCTGCAGGCGATCGGTTTCAACCCCGGTCAGCGCACGGATCAGCGAAGTTTTTCCGTGATCGACATGGCCGGCGGTGCCAATGATGAAATGTCCCGTTTCAGCCACCGTTCACCCCTGCTCCTTGAGCGCCGCGATCAAAATTTGCGCCAGCAGCGCCTCATCCTCGGCAGCCACAGCGCGCAGATTGATCCGCAACCGGTCATTCTGCACCCGGCCGATCAAGGCGGGAGTATAACTTCGCATACAGCGCATTAAACTATCGATTGAGCCGTTGAGCAATTCTATCTCCACCGCCCAGTCCGGCAATTCCGTCAGCGGCATCGCCCCACCACCGACCCGGGCCATATCTTCGACCAAACCTATCTCGATCGGCAGCGACTCGGCCGCAAGCCGCGCAGCTAAACGCTTGCAGCGCTCACGCAGCAGCTCAGGAGAGATGGCAAACATCTGCAGAATCGGCAGTTCACGCAGCGCGGTTTCCGGTTGCAGATAGAGACGCAAGGTCGCTTCGAGTGCCGCCAAGGTCAGTTTGTCGATCCGCAAAGCCCGCGCCAGCGGATGGCTGCGCAGTTTCTCGACCAATTCGCGGCGACCGAGGATCAAACCGGCCTGCGGGCCGCCGAGCAGTTTGTCGCCACTGAAGGTCACCAGATCGACCCCGGCGGCAATGGTTTCGGCAACCGTCGGTTCCTGCGGCAAGCCAAAGGCCGTCAAATCCTGCAACATGCCGCTGCCAAGGTCTTCCAGCAGGATCAAACCATGCTCCTTGGCCAATGGCGCCAGTTCGCGCGCCTCCACCTGCCGGCTGAAGCCGACAATCCGGTAGTTGCTGGTGTGAACCTTCAGCAGCAGCGCGGTCTGCTCGCTGATCGCCTGCTGATAATCTTTCAGATGGGTCCGGTTCGAGGCGCCGACTTCACGCAGGATGACGCCGCCGGCCGCCATTACCTCGGGGATACGAAAAGCGCCGCCGATCTCCACCAGCTCACCGCGCGAAACAATCGCTTCGCGATCTTTTCCCAGCGCGGAGAGCGCCAGCAGCACGGCACCGGCATTATTGTTGACCACCAGCGCCGCTTCTGCGCCGGTCAGCTGGGTCAACAAGGTTTCAACGTGACTGAAACGTTCACCGCGCTGTCCGCTGGCAAGATCAAGTTCCAGGTTGGAATAGCTTGCGGCAACCTGGCTGATTGCCGCAACCGCTTGCGGCGCTAATGGCGCACGACCGAGATTGGTGTGCAGCAAGGTCCCGGTCGCATTGAGGACTTTTCGCAACGACGGTCGCAGCATCTGGCGGCATTTTTCAGCCGCTGCCGTCGCAACCTGATCCGGCACAAGACTCTGCGCCGACAGTGGCGCCTTATTCTCGAGAATTTGCAGCCGCAGTCCCTCAAGGATCTGCTGAACCGCTGCAGTCAACAACGGCTGCGGCAGCTGACCGATAAACGGCTGTAAAGGCTCTTCACGCAAGACCCGATCGACCGCCGGCAGCCTGCGCAACAACTCCTCTCGTCCTCCCATAAAGCACTCCTCTTCGGCATGGAAATCTCACACACAGGAAAACGCTGCACCTTAACATGAGATGATAAAAATAACCAAAATTGCGCGGACAAGAGATGCAGAGCAGTGAAAATCCGCCCCCAAAGCAAAGGGCATGAAACAACCAACATGTCACCTGTAAACCAAAGATCAGAGGCTCTTGCAAAAGTCGTCATCCCCGTGAAAACGGGGATCCAGTTTTTGGGCCATCCCTGAGAACTTCTAGATTCCCGCCTACGCGGGAATGACGGGCGCTTGATTCTTCAGCCTTTTGCAAGTGGCTCATCATTTACATTATTACTGAAGGTTTTCCGCACTTTTTCCTGTTGACACTGCAATGCCGAGTTTGTTATAAATCGCTCCACTTGAATGGGGCTGTAGCTCAGTTGGGAGAGCGTTTGACTGGCAGTCAAAAGGTCCGCGGTTCGATCCCGCGTAGCTCCACCAAAAAATCAAACGGGGTCAGCTGTAATCAGCTGACCCCGTTTTGTTGCTGATGACGATGAGAATGACCCTAAATTCACATTCCTTTCTGCTTGCCGATTTCGATCCGCTGGCGCTCTACCGGCACCAGTGCCCGGATGGCCCCGGCCTGCTTGAATCGCTGAACCCCCGGCCGAAAACCGGTCGTTTTTCTATTGTTCCGCTGCGCGTCCAGGAACGCTATCGACTGTCAGACAACCTTCTGACCCGCTACAGCAATGGCGATTCTCAGGTTCTGCCCGGAAAACCCTTGGAGACACTGGCTGAGATTCTGCGCTCTCGAGCACTACCCGTTCAGCCGGACAGCCCATTTCTGGGCGGCTATTTCGGTTATTTCGGCTACGACCTGGCCGGTCAGATCGAGGAGTTGCCCAGACGGGCGCAGCGCGACTTGGCCGTACCGGAGTTGCTGCTGGTCTGGGTAGATGTCACTGCCGTCTACCACCACGAACAGCAGCGGCTGACCCTGAGCTCTCTCGATCCAAGCGTCGACCTTAAGGCTCTCGAACAGCAGGTCCGCAATTCACAACGACCGCTGGAAGCAAAACCGCTGAAGGTTATCCGGCTGCCGAAAGCAAATATCCGTCAAGCACAATTTGAGGCGATGGTCGAGCGAGCAAAAGAGTACATTGCCGCCGGGGATGTCTATCAGGTCAACCTGTCCTGCCGTTTTGATGGTCGACTGCAAGGAGACTCGTCAGAACTCTACCGGCAACTGCGCAAACTCAACCCCTCCCCTTTTGCCTGTCTGCTCCGTTTCCCGGAGATGGAGATCATCTCCAGCTCTCCGGAGCGACTGGTCTCACTGCGTGAAGGTCTAGCTGAAACCCGCCCGATTGCCGGCACCAGGCCACGGGGCAGTTCCGCTGCGACCGACAGTCGTCTCGGCGACGAACTGCTGGCCCACCCGAAAGAACGTGCCGAACATATCATGCTGCTCGACCTGGAACGCAACGATCTGGGGAAAGTCTGCCTAGCCGGATCGGTCAGAGTCGACGAACTGATGGTGCTGGAACGCTACTCGCACGTTACCCACATCGTCTCCAATGTTCGCGGCATGCTAGCTCCGCAGTTCGGCCCCTTTGACCTGCTGCATGCCAGCTTCCCCGGCGGGACCATAACCGGGGTGCCGAAAAAACGCTGCATGGAGATTATCGATGAGCTGGAGCCGACCGGTCGCGGCAGCTACACCGGCAGCGCCGGCTACATCAGCGTTTGCGGCAGCATGGACCTGAACATCCTGATCCGTAGTTTTCAGCGGATCGGCGAGCAGCTGAGCTATCAAACCGGAGCCGGGATCGTTGCCGACTCGATCGCGGATAAAGAGTGGTTTGAATGTCTGGCCAAAGGGGAAGCGTTGCGCACGGTACTGAAAGAAGCGGGTGAATAGGATGCAGATCTGCCTGAACGGAGAGTTCATCGCAAAAGAAGCGGCAACACTGTCGATCAGTGACGGAAGTTTTCTGTTCGGTGACAGCCTGTTCGAAACCCTCAAGGCGCAAGGACAAAAAATCCTGCTGATCGATGAGCACCTGGAGCGGCTCGAACTTTCAGCCAAATTGCTCAATTTCCCCTGCGACCGCAAACGGATCGAGGTTTCACTGCAGCAACTGGCAGCGCGATTGACCGCAGCGACCAGCCGAATTCGGCTGACCATCAGTCGCGGCAGCCATCAGGGATTAACCCTGCCGGAAGCGGAACAGAGCTGGTTTTTGATCACCGCTACACCGATGACGGAAATCAACGACGAACAGCGCCGGGCAGGAACAGTCTGTGTCATCGCCCCCAACCAGCGGGTCAATCCGTTAAACCATCTGCCGCAGATGAAGCGAGGCAACTATGCCGATTGCCTGTATGCCGGCGACTTTGCCAGGCAAAAAGGAGCCGGAGAAGCCCTTTTCATCGATTCTCAAGGAAACATTCTGGAGGGGAATACCAGCAATATCTTTGCTGTCATCGATAACCAGCTGGTCACCCCTGCAACCGGCTCCCTGATTCTGGCCGGAGTAATGCGCCGACAGGTCATCAATGCCACCATTGAAAGCGGACTTTCAGTCGTTGAGCAGCCGCTGCCGTTGACCAACCTGCAACAGGCGGATGAAATCTTTCTGACCAACTCACTGATCGACATTCTGCCAGTCCACAGCCTAGACGGACAAGCCACCAAGCGCGGCTCCCGCTGGAAATCATTAATGGAAACGTTGCAAAAGCAGACAACAAAACTACAACCTGACACTTGACCCGCCAGCAAACATATATTACAATCCATATTAAGCGGCCTCAAAACCGCCCGAAAAGCCCGGTTTAGCACCCCCCTCCGCTGAATCGGGCTTTTTTTATCCTCTCCACCGCCTCCGCAGCAATCGCTCCCCCGAACAAAACCAGCAGCATTTCGCACATATCTTTCGAGCTCTAGCGGGCCGACTCAGGGCAATGAAATCGTGAAAGGGGCCGTTTTCTTGCCATCGGGGTTGATAACCTGCAGGAGCAATTCTTTTTCCTGAAAACTGGTCGGATAGCGCTGATAAATCAAGGTCCGACAGTCACGATAAATAATATGCCCGGCGTTCTCATTGCGTGGATAGGCTGAAGACCCTGAAGCAGAGTCATGGGCATGCAGGATGAGGGGTTGGTGTCGGTTTTTCGGCAGTTCGTTTTCAGGCTCTGTCACCGTCAGGATTGAATCAAAATAGAAATTCTTCCCTCTGACGATGACCTCATAGTGATTGACGAAATCCTCCCCGCGCTCAACACTGTAGATCGTTGGAATATCACTCACCCAGACAGAATGCGGCAATGAAGTAGCGCCCGACGGATTTTTAAGCTGCACACCGTAGACCCCGGCACGCAACCCCGGAATCAGGGTAAATTCAAGTTTGTTTGCAGCGGTGATCCGTTTATCTGCTGTTAAGCCGTTAAAGAGAACTATTGTGCCGGGCAAAAACCCCCGCCCTTCAACCTGTATGGTTTGGTCAGAAATATCAAAACATGCATCGATATTGCGGGGCGTGATGGCGTCAATTCGGGGTGTTGGCTCAAGGACTTCAAAGTTATAAAACTGACGGGTCTGCTGGCCGTCCTGACTTACCCGCAAAGCATACTTGCCAGCCGGCAGAGCGGGGACGATGAAGGCCATCTGCCCGCTTTCGACGCTGTTCGGCCGCAACACTTCATTCCCGAAAAGTACCTGTGAGCGACCGGTAAAGGGACCGCCGCTGAGAGTGACCAGGGTCTCAGGTTCGGCCCTGCTGGGTGAGACGGAGATCAGTTCCAGCGCCTGGGCCGGAAGCTGGAGCAACAGCACGATCGCAGTCAGCGAAACAAGTCTCAGCATAAGAACCACCCTGTCCCTCTATTTTCCTGCCTCAGTCGGGCCAGCTTTAAGTTGTACCAACTCCCAGCCCCGCTCTTCCATACAAAGCTCAAAAATAAAATCCCCCCAACCGCCGTAGGGGCGGGAATTTTCGACGCTGAACGGGCCATTGGTCGAAATGTCTAAGGTCTCCTGTTCACAGAAGGCGATGTCGGCCGGGCGGTTCAGATCGGCATATCCGGAATCCGGATGAGTCCAGCGCCATTGCCGGGACGGGCCAAAACATCCGAGAAGGATAAGCACACTCAAACATAGACCTGCCCTGATCAGTTTTCTCATTTCAACTCTCCATCCTGTTGATTCAATTCTACCCCCATCCCAGGGTCTGGTCAAAGCACCGATTGCCGCGCCTTTAGACGATTACGATCGGGATCGTCAGGTTGCAAACCGGCTTTTATCCCGCTATAGTGCAGTGCAGGCGGATCTTTCCATTCCAAACATTCTGGAGCAGAGACAGTTATGAGTGCAGAAATCAAAGAAGCTCTTTTAAAGTTGATCGAAACTATCGATAAAAAACCGCAGGTTGCGACCTCGGTCTTTCGTGCCTCTGCTTATTCGGAGCAGGACAGTTTTGCGGTCCGTTCACAAATTCGCGGATTTTCGACAACCCTCGATGAGCCGCTGGAATTGGGCGGAACAGACACCGGTCCCAATCCGGTCGAGCTGTTATTGGCGGCCCTGGGCGGTTGCCAGGAGATTGTCTATCGGGCTTATGCCGCTGTTATGGGTTTGAAGATCGACCGGATCGAAGTTCACGCCAAGGGGTATCTTGATCTGCGCGGCCTGTTGAACCTGGCCGAGGTTCCCGCCGGATTTTCACGGGTTTCTTTTACCACCCAGGTGGTCTCTGACGAACCAGAGGAAAAGATCCGGCAATTGGCCGAAATGGTAGAAAAACACTGCCCGGTGATGGACAGCCTGATGCGAGCGGTAGAGGTCAGCGGCAAAGTTGAGATCAAGAGTGCCTCAAACCCGGTGGATACACCATGCGTGGTCCTTACTGAGATTCCGGGGAAATAGATCTATTCAAGAGAGAGTCGTGACGGTAATCACCTAAAATAGAACCTTGTGTTCAAGGGGCTCCTTGTGACCCTGACGGGGGTGAAATCTATGAGAATTCGCCACAAGCTGTTGGTTCTGCTGCTGATTTTTGCCGTCGTTCCGCTGCTGCTCAGCATCGCCACAAGCCATTATTATTTCTATCGTTCAGGTGTACACCTGGCTGAGGAGGCCGAGCGGCAACTGTCCAGTCAGGCACACGGTGCCCTGTATAAGTTGATCGACAGCTTTCAGCGCATTCAGGAACGTGACCATCATGCAATGGAGGCCGCACTGGACCTTCAAGCAGTTCAGGGTATCAACTCCCCGATCGTCCCCTTCGCCCCCGACCCATCTCCGCCGCTGGCTTACAGTTTCCTGCAGAGCTATCGCCCGGGGGCGGTTTCGCGTCAGTACACCATCCTTGAAACCGGCCGTTCCTCCTGTTACCCGTTGCATGAGCAGTGTCTAGGCGCCAGCGATCCACGGCAAATGCCCTGGTACCGGACGACACGCCAGCTACAGGTCCAGACCCGCACCCTCGCCAACGACCCGGTCAGCGGTAAGCCGGTGGTTATGGTTGCCAGACCTCTGCTAGAGGCGGACGGTCAATTTATCGGCGCCACCGCCCTGGTCCGTCCGGTAGAAGTCATGCTAGAGGATCTGAAGCTGTCGGAAAACTGGTTCAGCGGAACCAGAGAGATGCTGGTTGCTACCGGACCGGAGGAGGGGACAAAAGAGAGCGGTCTGCGCATTCTGGCTGTTCGTGAAACCGGGGATGCTGACACTCTCTGGCAGAATTTGCACTCACAGAGCTGGCTGCAGCCGGACAAACCCGAGGACAAAAAACTGTTGCTGCAGCAGATCTCGACCGGGCGCGGCGGCTCGCTGAAGATGGGTTTTCAAGGGGTCGAAACTCACTGGATCTTCAGTGGCTCCACTAATTCGGAGCCTTTCGTCCTCATCCTGGTGCCCCACTCTCAGGTCATCGCTCAGGCGGTTGCCGCAAGAAATCATGTAGTTGAAAAGATCCTCAAAGGGTTGGGGATTTCTGGAGTGTTGCTGATTTGTGCTATCACTGCGGTCTTTTTTACCGCATTTCTGGCCTCCCAAAAAGTGACTCGCCCGCTTCGCACCCTGGTAACGGCCGCCGAAAATTTGGCCGGTGGCAATTACCGATCCCGAGTGGAGATCGAAACCAACGACGAGGTTGCAGAACTTGGTCAAGTTTTCAACCAGTTGGGACCAGCCCTGGAAGAGCGGGAACGAATGGCCAGCTCCCTGGCTCTGGCAGGAGATATCCAGCGTCAGCTATTGCCGCAGACCCAGCCTCTGCTCAGCGGATTTGAGATTTTCGGCGGATCCGAACCCTGCGATGAAACCGGGGGGGACTACTACGATTTTATTCCACTGGGAAATGGCTGCCTGGCCCTGGCGGTCGGCGATGTTTCAGGGCACGGAATCGGTGCGGCGCTGCTGATGGCCGGTGCTCGGGGAGTTTTACGCTCTCATGCAACCCGCTGTGACCTCAATCTGCCGACACTCTTCGCAACCCTGAACGAGCATCTTTGTCAGGACATCGCAGACGAGCAGTTCATGACCCTGTTTTACGGGGTCCTGACTGCAAAAACCACGATGCTGCATTGGTGTTCGGCGGGACACGGGCCGCTGTTTTTCTATCGTTGCCGAGATAAAACCATCGCTGAATTCGGTAGCACCGGGCTGCCCCTGGGGATCATCGCCGAAACCAGCTGGGAGGAAGGGGTCCCCTTCGTATTTGAAGCCGGCGACATCCTGCTGGTCGGCACCGATGGCATCTGGGAGGCGCGCAACCCGCAGGGCAAAGCGCTGGGTACCGAGCGGCTCAAAGCCCTGATCTGCTCCCGAGCAAGTGAGCCGGCCGCACAGATCCACACATCAATCCTGGAACTGGTCAGCCGCTTCCGGATGGATAGCCACCAGGAGGATGACATCACCCTGACCGTGATCAAGGCGGTCTAGGAACCTGTCGGATGCACCTGCCCTCTATTGTCGGAGAACAAATAATTATGTTCGGATTTTTTTCACCGAGGTCTGTTTTACGCAGAAAACCAGCGTCGTGGAATCCTATTGTAGAGCGCTATGCTCGGTTGTGCGCTACATGCATCCTGGCGCTTTGCGTCTTCATACCCATCACCGCACAGGCTCAGGCTGACCATGTCACGCACGGCCGGAGACTCTCCGCGCCCAACGCTGACAAAGGATACAACCCACTCGCCGGGGTTGACCAGGACGGCCGTATCACGCGGGTCAAACTCCCCGAGAACGTGCGCAATCCAGAACGTTGGCGCTATATTCCTGAAGGGCGCCTCAAGCCCGGCAATCTGCTTGACCGGTTTCTGGTCAGCACCTTCATCCTCCCGGTGGTTTTCTTTGAGGAGGACGTAGGAGCCGGTGGTGGATTCGCCCTCACCGACATCGATTTTTTAAACAGTCGTCGCCGGGATCACGTCATCCTGAAGGCCAGCTATACAACGGAAGGTCAGCAGCGCTACTTCGCGCACTGGCTGCGCTGGTTAAATCACATCGAAGTGCCATCTGGAGGAATCGCTTTCGAGGAAAGGTCTTTTCTGAGCGTTATTCTCGATTACGAAAAAACCCTCACCCGCCGTTTTTTCGGCTTGGGAGCCGGGACGAAAGAAGCTGACGAGACAAGTTATTCCGACAAGGTCAGGCTGGCGGAGGTGGCACTGGAGGGCACCCCGCTTGCGGCAATGCAGAACCTGGTTGGACGAGCCGGCCTTCGGCTCGAGAGCCACGAAATATCCAACGGGTTTGTCTCGAAGGTCTCGAATACGGCCGAAGCGTTTCCCACTCTTTTCGCTGCCGGAGAGGAAGACCTTGCCTTCTGGCTGGAAGCCGGTCTGCGGCTGGACGGGCGGGACAGTCCGATCAATCCATACAAGGGCGGAATGATCGGAATTTCAGCTGAATTGGCGCCCTGGCGGGATGGAGAACCGGCAGCGGCGATTATGCAGGCTGACGGAAATTACACCTTCAAAGTGCCTGCCCTGTTTCACGACGGCGGAGATCCAAACGAAGAGAACCCGCCCACCGACGTGCTCGCATTCAACTCGTTTCTTCGCTGGACCTACGGCGAGTTGCCCTACTATCTGAAGCCCAGCCTGGGTGGGCGCGACACGCTGCGCGGCTACATCGGCAACCGCTGGACAGACGATGCCGCATGGCATGCTAGTGCCGAATACCGTTTCTGGTTTCTCCCCCGCGGGATCACCTTTACCGATGCCATCCGGATTGAGCGGCTTGGCGGAGCCCTGTTTTACGATGCCGGCTCCGTCGCCAAAGATCTGTCAGCCCTCGGTCGTTCCGAGATCCATGACAGCTGGGGCGGTAGTCTGCGTCTCGGTTTCGAGCGATCCACTCAGTTTCGCCTGGATGTCGGGTTCTCTGACGAGGGCTACTCGATCACGCTGGCACATGGTTTGAGTTTCTGACCACCGAAACGTCTTCCACATTTGCTTTCGGGTTCAGGGCCGAGGGAACTCAGGGTATTTGTCGGTTAATCTTCAATGATTGTTGAATATTCAACAATCCTGCCGGACAGACCGTCCGGCAGCTGGATAAAAACAACAGCATTGCGGCTTCGTTCCGCAGCCTATCGGGCAGGTCTATTCCTTGCCATCCCTTAAAAACAGGCAGTTTGAGCTGGCTGTGCCGAAGCGCCGCAGTTTCGAATCAAGTACCGCCTTTTTATTGGTCTGTTTTGTGCTCATGTTTCTGTAGTAATGATGGTGGACTCGCAAATTCTCTTGAGATGGCCGTAATGCGGGACGGAGAACTGCATGGAGTTTGATTCACTCAGTAAATACCTCAAGCGTCTGATTCTCATTTCACTTCTGATTAGCCTGCTGCCATGGACAGGACTGACTCTGGCGACCGATGTTGCGGCGGCAGTTTCCTTGAGTCAAGCCGAACGAAAATGGCTCGCTGAGCATCCGGAAATCGTCCTGGTCACCCAAGCCCGGTCTTATCCCTTTGAATTTTTTGACGATAGCGGAACCTATCGCGGCGTAGCAGCCGATTATATCGCGTTGCTGGAACAGCGTCTGGGGATGCGCTTCAAAGTTCTCCGGGCTGAAAACCCGGCGCAATTGCAAGCCTACATCAAATCCGGCGCAGTTGACATTGTCGCGGCAACGGCGCGGACCTCAGTCCCTGCACAGTCGATGCAGGTTGCGCGCCCGCACATTGTCTTCCCCGGAGTCATCGTTGCTGGAGACAAATATCCAGACCTGGCCTCACTCACCGGAAAAAAGGTCGCGGTGGTCAAGGGGCGGCAATGGGGCCACTTTATCGGCGCAAACTCTCCGCAACTCCAGATCACCTCCATGTCGGACGTGGCGACGGCTCTCGAAGCGATCTCTGAAGGCAAAGTCACTGCCCTGGTCAGTGATATGGCAACCGCCTCCTACTATATCCACCGTGAAGGGATGACCGACATCAACATTGTCGGTCGGGTAGAAAAAGATCTCGAGTTGGGGATTGCCACGCGCAAAGACTGGCCGGAACTGAACCGCATCATGGAGAAAGTTCTGGCCGGTATCAGCGATGAGGAACATGAGGCGATTTCTCGGCAGTGGATTCACCTGAAAGCCCCGACGCTGATCATGGGAAAAACCTTCTGGACCCTGCTCTTCTCCGGTCTGGCGACAGTTCTGCTGACTTTTCTCGGTTTCATTCTCTGGAATCGAAGCTTACGGCAACAGGTTGCGGCACGGACCCGTAACCTGAAAAAGGAACTGGAGTGGCGAACGGCGGCAGAGATGGAAATCCAGGAAGCCTATGAACAGTTGAACCGCTCCCACAACGAGCTGAAAGAGACACAGTTACAGTTGATCCGGGCGGCCAAAATGGAGTCGATCGGCAGTTTGGCCGCCGGTGTCGCCCACGAAGTAAAAAACCCGTTGATGCAGATTCGCCTGGGACTCGACTATGTCAGGGACGAATTGGTGCTGGACCAGACCTGTCAGGATGTCGTTCAGGATATGGAGACTGCCGTCAGCTGCGCAGATTCGGTCATCAACAGTCTGCTCGATTTTTCCCGCGAGAAAAAACTGTCGAGAGAACTCTGCAGTTTAAACAAGGTGATAGAAGACTCGTTGACGCTGGTTCGGCACATACTGTCGCAGAACGGCGTTCAGGTTCATCTGCAACTACAAGGTCAGCTGCCGAAAATCCTGCTCGACGAAAACAAGATCCACCAGGTCTTCATCAATCTGGTGCATAACGCGGTCCAGGCGATGCCCCGTAACGGTACCTTGCAGATTTCGACTTATCAGTCCGGTTCACCCGGTAAAAAAGTTCTTGTCGCTGAGATTGCCGACAGTGGCCCCGGTATCGGCAAAGAGGATATGGACAAGATTTTCGATCCGTTCTACACCACCAAGCCAGTGGGAAAAGGGAGCGGACTGGGGCTGTATGTCTGCAGAAATATCCTCGATCTGCATGGGGCGGAAATCGAATTAAGCAACCGTGATAACGGTGGACTTTGCATAACAATTATCTTCAAAACCGATTAGAGGGAGTCTGAAATGAAAAAAATCCTTGTTATTGATGACGAGCCCGGTTTGACGCGGATGATAAAGCTGAACCTCGAGCGTACCGGAAAGTTTACCGTCAGAACAGAAAACTGTGGTAAAAATGCGATCCGGGTTGCCCTCGACTTTGATCCTGATATCATTTTTCTCGACATCATGATGCCGGACCTTCCCGGCGACGCAATTGCCGAACAGCTCCGGGCGGAGCCACGGCTGCAAAATATAAAACTGGTCTTTCTCACCGCCATCGTCACCCGCGATGATACGGCCGATGGCCATAACCTGATCGGCGGCCATCATTTTTTGGCCAAGCCGGTCAGTACCAAGGATCTGCTGCGCACCATCGAGATGCTTCTGCCCACGACCTGACATACTAAGTTCAACTCGATTCTTTTTTCCATCTGGAGTTGCTCCATGCCCCGACTACTGCCAGTAAAAACTCCTGACCGACAAAGCCTGCCACTGATCAAAATCGTCATCCTGCTGACCCTGATTGCGCTGATACTCACGCCAGCCTTGACCCAGGCGCAAACCAGTCCCGAGGAGCACAAAAGCCATCACCCCGGCGCAAGCGATACCGCCCCCGCAACAACCGATGACACCGGCATGGGGATGGAAAAAAAGGACAAGAAGCCCGGCGGTATGGGGATGGGCGGAAAATCCGGCGGCATGGGCGGCGGCGGGATGAAAGCGATGATGAAAGCGATGGCGCGACCCAAGTCGAGCGAGCTGTTTCCAACGCTGATCAAATTTCCGGAGCTCTCAACCGAACAGCGCACCACCCTGCTTGAGCGCGCCCGACAGATGGAATCCGCAGGTGTCGCTCAACTGCATAAAGGGTTTGCCGACTTCACTCAGGCGCAGGGACGTGATGATCTGGCCGCCATGCGGACTGAAGCCGCTGCTATCGAAGCAGGCCTGTCCCGCTTCCGCAGCGGGCTCGCCGTACGTCAGGCGTTGAACGCAGGGATTGCCCCGCAGCGAACGGCATTACAATGGTACAAATCCCAGCTCAACCTGCTACCGCCGGCCGCGATGCGCTCCGGCTTCCAGCTGTTCGGCATGACGCCGTTCTCCCTGTTCATCTGCCTCTTTTCCCTGCTTATCGGTTTAACCCTGGTGACCATCTATCTACTCAAGGTGCGTCGGACCTCACAGTTGCTGGCACGGTTGACTGCCGACCCGCCAGTCGGCCCCACTTTGGCGGCCGCCGAAGACGCACCAGCCGCAAGGACGGCCCCTCCGGCCGCAGATACCGAACCCGGCTGTTGCTCAAGCGCGGCAGAAAAGACCGGACAGAGCGAGGGACTGCTGGAGGTCGGAACACGCAAGCTGTGCCGACTGCGGGTGGTGCGGATTTACCAGGAGACCCCCGAGGTCAAAACCTTTCGCATGGTCGCCTGTGACGGCACCTCGATCCCCTTCAGTTATCAGCCGGGTCAGTTTCTGACCATCAGCATCCCGCATGCAGGGAAGACGATCAAGCGCAACTACAGCATCTCCTCCTCGCCGACCCAGGGCTACTATTGCGAAATCACCGTAAAACGGGAGGAACAGGGGGTCGGATCACGCTATCTGCATGATGTCGTCAAACAGGGCGACACCCTCGAAGTGCAGCCGCCGTCCGGTCGTTTCATCTTTACCGGCAAGGAAGCAGAAAGTATCGTGCTGATCGGCGGCGGGGTCGGGGTGACACCGATGATGAGCGTCGCACGGGCGATGCTCGACATCGGCTGGAGTGGAGAGTTGTATTTTATTTATGCCTGCCGTACGCGCGAGGAGTTCATTTTTGCCGATGAGATGAACATCCTCAAGCGGCGCAATCCCAATCTGAAGAGCTTTATCCTCATCAGCGATCTCACAGAGGAGACCGATGGGTTCCACGCGGGCATGCTGACCGGCGAGCGGCTCGCCGCATGGGTGCCTGAGATTACCGCAAAACGGATTCATCTCTGTGGTTCACCACCGATGATGGAGGCGCTCAAGGCCATGCTTGCGCAACTCGGGGTGCCGAAGGAGCAGATCAAATTCGAGCTGTTCGGGCCACCCGCAACGCCGAAAAAAGCTGCGCCTGCCAAAAGCGTAAGCACAACAACGACCGGCGCAACCATCAGCTTCCAGCGCTCCGGAAAGTCGGGACAGCTGCAGACCGATGAGACGGTTCTCGAAGCTGCAGAGCGCCTCGGGGTTGAGATCGATTCCTCCTGCCGGGCCGGCAGCTGCGGTATGTGTGCGGTCAAACTCCTTTCCGGCGAGGTCGAAATGGCCAGCGAGGAGGGTCTGCATCCGGACGACAAGGCACAGGGGATGATCCTGGCCTGTCAAGCCGTGGCCCGCACCGATCTGATCATCGAGGCTTGAGCGCGATGCAAGAGAAAGAAAAACTGATCGCTTCGGCGCTGGTCGTCATCATCCTGTTCCTCTGGTCCGGAGCGCTGCTGCATGTCTCGCCGCGCTTTGCCGGCAGTCCGACCGGCGGCCTGCTGGGCGTCAGCGGTGGTCTGTTGATGCTGGTGCCGTTGCTCTACTACATCATCAAGCGGATCAAACCGCTTAAAGCCGCCGTCACCAGGCGCGTCAAGATGCGCACCCTGCTGGCCTGGCACATTTACGCCGGGCTGGTCGGGCCGCTGCTGGTGTTGATCCACACCGGCCATAAGTTTGCAAGTTGGCTGGGGCTGCTGCTGACCTTGCTGACCCTGATCGTCGTTTTAAGCGGCTTTGTCGGCCGCTACCTGCTCGTTCGGGTCGGCCGGGGGCTCAGAGAAAAGCAGGCCCAGTTGCAAACCCTGAACCTGGCTTATAGCGAGCTGGCAACTGCAGTGGCCGCCGATCCCGGACAGCTGGCCGCGCTCCGGCCCTTCGCCAGTTTCAGGCGCAGATTGACGACCGCCCTGCTGAACCCTGCTGATACGGCCGATCGGCAGCGAACCATCGAACCTTTGGCGGTCGTGCGCCATGTCGAGGCGATCGCCGATGTGGAAAATGCGATTTTCATGCATGACGGTTTTAAAAAATGGTTCTCTCGTTGGCTCAAGTGGCATATCGCTATCTCGCTGCTGCTCTACCTGCTGCTGTTTTTCCATATCTGGGCAAGCCTGCACTTCGGCTTGAGATGGTTTCAATAAACCACCCTTCTCTAAAGTGCAGAATTTTGGTGGGGAATGGAATTCCCTTTAAAACCAAAGCCGGAAACGACTTCAACCGTCATCCTCGCGAATGCGGGGATCCACGCTTTATAAAAAAAACTGGATTCCCGCCTTCGCGGGAATGACGAAATATGAGTAGCACCTGAAAGGCTTGGACTAAAGTCCATAGTTTTGACTAACGTAATGGAACAATAAAGGATGAAAATCAAGACAAACAGATGGCTATTGACGACCATCAGCCTGACAATACTAGCTATACTCTGGAGTGCGACTCCGGAAGATAGCTTTTTTAAACAGGCCGCCGTCTGGCAGCAGCTGACCTCACCGGGAAAGCTCTCCGCTGCCCATGCGCGCCTGGAAAACGACTGTGCCGCCTGTCACTCCAGCTTCGGCGGTATCGACGAGATCGACTGTATCGCTTGCCATGCCCTTGATGAGCGGCTGTTGGGCTGGCCGGAGAATATCTTTCATGCCGATATCGGCAACTGCATCGGTTGCCACCCGGAGCATCTGGGCCGCGACCTGCCGCCGACCCGCATGGATCACGCCCGGCTGTCGAATCTTATCCTGAAACGACTGAAAAGTTCCGGATCATTAACTGATGAACCTGGGCTCTTGGTTGGTCAGATCGAGATGTGGCTGCAACACCAGGACGCTGCCGAAATGACCGCAGAGCAATCTTTTCAGCTGCCGGCCGAAGAGCGACTGCTGAACTGCTACGCTTGTCATCCGGGCAGCGATATTCACACCGGACTGTTCGGTCGGGACTGCGCAGCCTGCCACCAGGTGCAAGCCTGGACGATCCCGGGCTACCGGCATCCCACCGGCCGCTCCAGCGATTGTTTCGAGTGCCACAAGGCACCGAAAAGCCATTTCAAGGGACATTTCAAAAAGATGCCGGGCCGGGTGGGAGATTGCTACATGTGCCACAGCACCCCCTCCTGGCTGGATATCGGTCATCCGCCCTGGTACCGGCAATGGCTGAAACAACTGAAAGTGGAAGAGGCGGAGAGCCTCTTTGAGGAATAACTTGGGCGGAAATGCCCCCTGAACAGAAGGAAGTGAGCCTATGTATGCCAACAACAGAAAAACCATCCTCTTTTCGCTGACTGTTCTCTGCAGTCTGTTCCTTTTCACCGCCGTCTGGAGTGATTCTGCCTTCGCCCACGGCAAGAAGAAGCATCCGGAAAAAGGGAAAATGAACCAACATATGCAGGCCATGACAGCGGTCAAGGACAAGGTTCCGGAAGACTACCGGGTGATGGAACGTACGCCGATCGCCCCCGATGAGGATTCGCTGGCACAGGGCAAGAAGTTGTACGGCCGAAACTGCACCGTCTGCCATGGGGACAAGGGGGATGGCCAGGGACCGGCGGCAGCGGCATTACCGACAGCTCCGGCAAATTTCCTCGATGTACAACACAGCGGTATGTACAATCCGGGCGAAAAATTCTGGATTATCGGCAACGGGACCGGTGCCACCGGGATGCCGCCGTTTAAAAATCTCAGTCCCGCCGAGCGCTGGCATCTGATCAACTATCTGCTCTCTCTGCAGAAGCAACCGGCTGCGCCATCCGCACCCGCTATGCTGCATCACGACTAACATCAACCAGAGTACTGTCCGGGATTTCCACCGGAGACAAAAAAACGTGACTATTCAGCACGCCCGAATTTGGTGCTCTGGCAAGGCGCGAGCAGCGCAGAAGCGGAGCATACATGGTTATGTGAGCATTTGAGCAGCGCAGCAACCCCGCCAGAGTGCCGAAGGCGGGATGTGCTGAAGTTACAAAAAAAACGGCCCTTCCTATCAGGTAGGAAGGGCCCATCTCAGGAGGTCTCTCGAACGCTCTTGCCGTGTGGGCGTCAAGAACGCTTTTGAGCTGGGTTGCCTTTAAGCAAGCAGGCAGGGAACGAACAAACTGCAATCGTGGCCGGACAACTGGCAGAGGACGGCATTTACCGCCAAAATTCCTGCCAGGGTTGCCACGAGAGTCAGTCCGGGGGGAATCATTTTTTGCAAAAGATCGGGCAGCGTTTCACCTAGGCTTGCCATCTTCAGGCGGTCTGAAAACTTGGACTCAGGCTGACGATATCGATCCAGATCAACCAGCTCCGCACAGCGTGAGCAGAGGATTGAAGGCGCTTCGGTCGGCAAACCGCAGCCGAGACAGTCTTTGAACACACTGGTCACGTCATCATCTCCATCACGGTGAGGGATTATTCAAAGATGCCAGCCGCATAAAAACGGCCTGAATGCAGTTGCGCAAGACCGGGCGAAGGGGTTTCGCTAAAGGCTTCGTACGGTGGTGATTGATTATTACATGGAGCGTGCCAAGGGGGGGATTTTTACGGATAAGGTCCAAGCTGCTGATATCGCAGAGTCCATCCGGCAGAAGAGTCGTTTAATTCCAGGATTCAAATCTTCTCCCTGCGGTAACAGGGGAATATTCGCTAGCTACCTGTAGACTATTCTCCACCGAATTAAAGTCATCACTTGATCAATTCGAGTTGATTTTCAATCTCCTGCCGATTTTTCGGGGCCAACTGCAACACTTCAAGCTCATTCAGAATTTCCTGTTTGGCCTGTTGCGCCTCAAGGATCAGTTTTTTTCCTTTTTCCGTGCGTTCCCTGCGGCCGTAGCGCAAGCGCCGTGGGGAAACGTCAAGCAAACTGCTCCCCTGATCATATTTTTCAACTGCGGCTCCGGTCTGCGCTTTCAGTTGTTCGACCTTTATTGCTAGCACATCTTCTTCGATCATCCGCTCCAGCAGGTTCTCCTCTTTTTCTGCAGGAGCAGTGGACTCTGGCGCAGAGGTCGATGCGGCGGGAGGATCCTGTTGTTCTAATTGCCAAATCTCTCCCTGACAGCTCTCCGGCAACCATTCCGGACTGTCGGCAAAGAATTCAGTCCCGTTGCTGTCGCGGCAATAATAGCTGAGCCCCCATGCCGATGCCGTCAGCCAGAGACAACAAGAAACAGTCAACAACAGAAATTTCATCCGACCTCCAGAAAAAATAAGACAATATCTGACACAACTCCCATGTTAACCCCGTTCAGATATTTTGCAAACCTGAAAGCACCTGAAAATTCCGACAAAGAATTTCGCTATTTGGACGACGGAAGACGGCCTTGACGGGAAGTTCCGGAGCGGCCATAGTCGCTACAGGTTCTGCAATAAATGTTAGATTATCACCAGAAAACAACGACTGAAAAACAACCGGCCACTGGAGTCATTAAATGCGCATAGAAACAGATCTCAAGCTCGGCTTTAAAGATGTCCTGATCCGTCCGAAACGCTCGACCCTGAAAGCCGGGCCCAGGTCAACCTGGAACGGGAATTTACTTTTTTGCACAGCAAGCGGCAGTGGCACGGGACCCCGGTGATCGCAGCGAACATGGACACGGTCGGCACCTTTGAAATCGCCGAGGCGTTAGCCGAGTTCGGCTTACTGACGGCCATCCATAAACACTACAGTGTCAAGCAGTGGGATACTTTTCTGGAAAACCGGGAGGCAAGCATCTTCCAGCGGATCATGATCAGCACCGGCACTGCCGAAGCCGATTTCAGCAACATGCTGAAGGTCATCGATCGCCATCCGCAACTGGCATTCATCTGCATCGACGTCGCTAACGGCTATGCCGAAGCCTTTGTCGATTTTGTCAAACAGGTGCGGGACAGTTTTCCCGACAAAACCATCGTTGCCGGCAACGTGGTCACCGGCGAGATGGTCGAAGAGCTGCACCTTTCCGGTGCCGATATTGTCAAGGTCGGGATCGGCCCCGGCTCAGTCTGCACCACCCGGGTCAAAACCGGGGTCGGCTATCCGCAGCTGTCGGCGGTGATCGAATGCGCCGATGCGGCCCACGGTCTGGGCGGGCGGATTATTTCAGACGGCGGATGTAGCTGTGCCGGAGATGTCGCCAAGGCCTTCGGCGGCGGTGCTGATTTCGTCATGCTCGGCGGCATGTTTGCCGGTCACGACGAAAGCGGCGGCCAGCTGGTTCAGCGCGACGGTCAGCAGTACAAACTGTTTTACGGCATGAGTTCAACAACCGCGATGGCTAAACATGTCGGTGGAGTCGCTGAATATCGCGCGTCAGAAGGGAAAACCGTTGAAGTCCCCTACCGCGGCCCGGTAGCGGATACGGTCCGGGACATCCTTGGCGGCGTCCGCTCAACCTGCACCTACGTCGGCGCTGGGGCATTGAAGGAGTTGACCAAACGCACCACCTTTATCCGGGTGCAGGAACAGGAGAATCGGAATTTTTCTTGATAGAATAACTATTCAGCATAGACGAATGACGCCAGTTTAAACTCTTTTTGCCGGAGTAACGCTGTAAACTCGGGACTGTCCCAGATGTTTCCGGGCCATGAAACTCTGGTGTTTAGCGCCGCAAAAACCTGACAGCCCCCTCTAAAACAAAAGAGCGCGGGGACAGTCCCGGTTTTGCTGACATCTTCCCTGTGCACTAGCGCCATGTGGATGACAAACGTTATTGTTAATAGTTCGAATTGTGCTGAATAGTGATGGCGTCGCAAAAAGTCCGCCCGACTGCGTTGCAGCGCTTTTTCAGGACCTCGACCTACAATATGTAGGCCTTCACCCCTGAAAACCCACTACGCCTTGTGGGGCGAAATTTTTGTTTAGCCATCTAATACGTTTTTGCGAGAGCATCAATAGTGACTTGATAGATTAAATACGAGAAAAGCCCCACACTCGGCATGTGGGGCTTTTCTCGTATCTGCGACAATGGGGAAGTAACTCAATCCCCGGTTCAGCGGTTATTTGAAATCGTAGTGAAAATGATACTTGCGCTTCTGACCGTCGGCCAGTTTGGTCGCGACATAGAAGTGGTACTCGCCCGGCTCTGTCAGGGTGATATCTGCAGCAAAATTACCACCTTTCCCCATCAGCATGATCGCTTTACCGGTTTCACCGTTCGGAGATTCAACCTTGAGCGCGGCTTTCCCCTTGGTGACATACTCTTTAGTTTCGGGGTTCTGGAACATCACAGAAAAATTGTGGGTGCCGTCCATCTTCATCTTGCCACCCATTTTCATCTTGCCCATACCGGCCTTAAGATCCTTCAGGTGGCCCATCCCCAGAATACCCTCAACCACTTCATTTTCCAGCATGATCATACCCTTCGGCATCTTCATGTCCATGTGCATGCCTTTGTCTTTACCCATCTTCATACCTTTGTCCATATCCATCTTCATGCCATGTCCATCCCCGGCAAGAGCAGTAAACGGCAGCAACAGACAGAGTATGGCCAGGATTGCGATTGTTGTTCTTTTCATTGTTTCCTCCATTCATAGGTTTGATACGGTTTATCCGCGTTTCGGCTTTCGCCACGTTAGTTATAATGTCAGTTAGTCGTGAAGTTCTTCCAATGCCGTCGGTTCGGCGGTCTTATCCAGGCCCCGCTGTCGCCAAATGAAGTAGATAACCGGAAAGACCAGCAGCTCCATCACTCCCGAGGTGACCACCCCGCCGACCATCGGTGCGGCGATTCGTTTCATCACGTCGGCACCGGCGCCATGACTCCACATAATCGGCAACAGACCGGCGATAATGACGCAGATGGTCATGATCTTCGGCCGGATCCGCTTGACCGCGCCGTGGTGGATCGCCTGGACCAGGTCACCGCGATTGAGCATCCGGTTGTTCTCTTTCCAGAGATCGTATGCCAGATCCAAGTAGAGCAGCATCACCACTCCGGTCTCCGCCGAGATCCCCGCCAGGGCGATGATTCCGACCCAGACCGCCACTGACATATTATAATCGAGCACCCAGAGGAACCAGAAACAACCGACCATCGACAGCGGCAGGGCGACGAAGATGATCCCGGTCTTGACCAACGACTTGGTGCTGATATAGATGATGACAAAGATGATCAGCAGGGTCAACGGGATGACCACCTTGAGCCGGGCCTCCGCTGCTTCCATATACTCGTACTGCCCGCTCCAGATCAGGTTGTAGCCCGGCGGCAACTGGATCTTCTCCTCCACCACCTTCTGCGCATTTTTGACATAAGTGCCGATATCGATGCCGGTAATGTCGACATAGATCCAGGCAGTGCGGCGGGCATTCTCGCTCTTGATACTCGGCGGACCCTTGCGGATCACGATCTCGGCCACCTGGGAGATCGGGATATGCTTGCCGCCGGGGATCGGGACCAGCACCCGCTGTAACGACTGCAGGTCGTTGCGGTAATCGCGGGCGTAGCGGATGTTGATCGGATAGCGCTCCAGACCTTCGACGGTCTGCGACACATTCATGCCGCCGATCGCCGACTGGATAGTATCCTGCACATCTCCGACGGTCAGGCCGTAGCGGGCCACCGCCACCCGGTCGATCTCGAAATCGAGATAGTTGCCGCCGACCACCCGTTCTGAATAGACACTGAGGGTGCCGGGGATATCACGCAACGCCACCTCGATCTCCTTACCGATGCCCGACAGCACCGACAGGTCGTCACCCATGACCTTGATCCCGAGCGGAGTTTTGATCCCGGTCGAAAGCATGTCGATCCGGGTCTTGATCGGCATGGTCCAGGCGTTGGTCAGGCCCGGAAACTGGATCGCATCATTCATCTCGGTCATCAGCTGAGCGACGGTGATGGTCACCTGCTTCGGCCAGATCCAGCCAAGCGGCATTTGGCTCCAATCGGGCCAGGTGTCGTAGAAACGTTCGGTCTCAACCTTACGCCACTCCTCCTCCGGCTTGAGCATGATGGTGGTTTCCATCATCGACAAGGGTGCCGGATCGGTGGCGGTCTCGGCGCGACCGACCTTGCCGAAGACATGATGGACCTCGGGGAACTTTTTGATAATCCGGTCGGTCTGCTGCATCAACTCCTTGGCCTTGGTTACCGAAATACCGGGCAGGGTGGTCGGCATGTAGAGCAGGTCGCCCTCATAAAGCGGCGGCATGAACTCTGAACCCATCTTCGACATCGGAAAGGCAATCGAGAGGGTAAGCAGCAGCGCAACCAGCAGCACCATTTTACGCCATCTGATGACGAAATCGACCATCGGATTATAGGCCCAAAAGAGGAACCGGTTGATCGGGTTCTTCTGTTCTGCGGGTATTTTTCCGCGGATAAACCAGCCCAGCAGCACCGGCACCAGCGTCACCGAAAGCAGCGCTCCGGCGGCCATGGCGTAGGTCTTAGTATAGGCCAGCGGCTTGAACAGCCGTCCCGACTGCTCACCCAGGGTAAAGACCGGGAAAAAGGAGACGGTAATGACCAGCAGTGCATAGAAGAGCGAGGGCCCGACCTCCTTGCAGGAGTCGGCAATAATCTCCCAATGCGGTTTTTTGCCGCGATCGCGCTCCAGGTGTTTGTGGGCATTTTCGATCATGATGATAGCGGCGTCGATCATTGCGCCGATGGCGATGGCGATCCCGCCCAGGCTCATGATGTTGGCATTGATCCCCTGCCAGTACATGACCATGAAGGCCATCAGGATCGCGATCGGCAGGGTCAGGATAGCAACCAGTGAACTGGGAATATGGAACAGGAAGAGTGCCGTAACCACCGCAACGACGATACTCTCTTCAAGCAGCTTCTCGGCCAGGTTATCGACCGCGCGCTCGATCAGGCCACTGCGGTCATAAACGGTTCTGATGGTAACCCCTTCGGGCAACCCGGACTTGAGTTCCTCAAGTTTCTCCTTGACGTTTTCAATGGTCTTGAGAGCGTTGCCGCCGAAGCGCATGATAACAACGCCGCCGACCGCTTCGCCCTTGCCGTCCAGCTCGGCCACCCCACGTCGAAGTTCCGGTCCGATCTGAATCCGTGCCAGATCACGCAGCAGGATCGGCGTGCCGCGCATGTCGGTCCCGATCACCACCAGCTCCAAATCTTCGATTGATTTGATATAGCCGAGGCCGCGCACCATGAACTCGGTCTCGGCCATTTCGATCAGCCGGCCGCCGACATCGTTGTTGCTGCGCTGGATTGCGTGTTTGATCTGCGGAATGGTCAGATGGTAGGCCAGCAGACGATCGGGATCGATCTCGACCTGATACTGTTTAACGAAACCGCCGATGGAGGCGACTTCCGAGACGCCGTCGACGGCGGTCAATTCGTAACGTAAGAACCAGTCCTGAATCGAACGCAACTGCTGCAGATCGTGCTGATCACTCTCCAGCACATACTCGTAAACCCAGCCGACCCCGGTGGCATCAGGTCCCAGGCTCGGGGTGACTCCCTTGGGTAACCTGCCGGCGGCATAGTTCAGATACTCCAGCACCCGCGAGCGGGCCCAGTAGAGATCGGTGCCGTCCTCAAAGATGATATAGACAAAGGAGAAACCGAAGAAGGAGTAGCCGCGGACCACCTTGGCCTTCGGCACCGCCAACATCTGGGTCGTCAGCGGATAGGTGACCTGATCCTCGACCACCTCGGGGGCCTGTCCCGGGTATTCGGTGAAGACGATGACCTGCACATCCGACAGGTCGGGGATGGCATCCAGAGGGGTTTTACTGATGGCATAGAGCCCGCCGATGACCATGAAGAAGGTCAGCAACATCACCATAAACTTATTTTTAATCGACCAATCAATTAAATTTTCAAGCATCACAAAACCCGTCCCTTATTCGGTGTTTAATGTTCGGCATAAAACCCATAGGCTCTCAGGCGCGCAGCAAATCAGCTACGGGCAAGACAGGGCATTCGACTTCTAACATCGAACCCTGAACGTCGAACCCGGTTTATTTAAACAGCTCTTCGGTGCCCTCTTCCTACTCGTCACCGAACAGATCATCCGCCGATCCGGCATCGGAATCCTCCTGGTCGATCTCGAGCATCTTCTGGATCGCTTCGCGCAGCTTGCTTTCAGAGTCGAGCATAAACTGGGCCGAGATGACCACCTTGTCACCCTCCTGCAGCCCCTGCAGCACCTGCACCCGGCCGGTGCCGTCCTGCAGACCGGACTTGATTACGCGAGGCTCGAATTTCCCTTCGCCAAGGGCGACAAAAACCGTCTGTTTCTCTCCGGAGTAGAGGATCGCTTCGACAGGGATCACCAGGACATCAGTCACCGCCTCGGCCTGCAGCCGTACATTGACATACATGTCGGGACGCAGCTCGAACTCGGGGTTATCGAAGACCAGACGCGCCTTGACGGTCCGGGTTTTGGCTTCAACATAGGGATAGAGGTAATCGACCTTGGCAGTCAGGGGCTTACTGTCGGCATAGGGAAGATAGATGGTCGCCTGTTGGCCGACCTTGATCCAGGGCAGTTCGTATTCGTAGATATCAGCATAAACCCAAACCCTTGAAATGTCGGAGATTTCGAGCAGCGGCAAGCCCGGCGTGATATGCATTCCTTCATTGACCATCTTCATCGAAACGATGCCGTCGTAGAGGGAATAGAGGGTCAAGCGCTTCTGAACCTGACCGGTTTCCTCAATCTTACGGATCTGCTCATCCGAAACATCCCAGAGTTTGAGTCGTTTCCGCGAAGCCTCAAGCAGCCGTCGACCACTTTCGACGATCTGGGGAAAACTGGACCGGGAGACCGCAACCAGGGTATTTTTGGCCAGCAGCAGCTCTTCCTGGGCACTGACCAGCTCGGGACTGTAGATCTCCAGCAGTTTTTGACCCTTCTTGACCTGCTGTCCGGTTTCGTTGACATAGAGCTTTTCCACCCAGCCGGCGACCTTGGCGTTGATCGAATACTGGGTCGGCTCCTCGTAACCGACCAGCCCGACGGTACTGATCTGACGACTGATATCGGCGCGCGTCACCAGGTCGGTGCGAACCCCCATATTCTGCGAGGTCACCGGATCGATACTGATGGTCGCCCCGCCGGAAACCTCATCTTCGTAGACCGGAATCAAGTCCATGCCCATCGGCGACTTGCCAGGTTCGTTCCGGATATAGGTCGGATCCATCGGTGCCGCCCAGTATTTTACCTTGCGTTCGCCGCCCTCCTCCTCTGCGGCGTGAAGCTGAGCCGGGCCGAGGTCAGCAACAGAACGTTCTCCGCTCAGGGTAGCGGCAACATAGGCCAGCCCACCGGAAAGGATCAGAGCAAGGCAAAAGAACAGAGCTAAAGAATGTTTAAACGTGGCTTTCATGATTATTGTCCTTCGCTGGATTGACGAGAAACGTCGGTCAACGTCCCGTTCTCAAGGCCGGCAGCAAACACCACCATGGCGAGACCCCGTTCATGGTCGGTCAAAGCCCGGTAGTAGTCGATTTCATAACGGTACAGGGTCAGCAACGAATCGAGCAGGTCGAGAAAATCGACTTTGTCGACCTGGTATGCGGCCAGAGTCGCCTTGAAGGTCTGATCCGCCTGCGGGATAATTCCGGTTTTATAAAGGTCAGTCTGCGCCATCGCTTCATTCATCCGGGTCAAAGCACGATGGATATCCAGATCGACCTGACTGCGGAAGTTTTGGAAACGCCGATGGGCCATCCGCAGGCCGGAATCGGCTTCGGCAACAGCCGCAGAACGACGGCGGTTCTTGACCGGCAGGTTGATCGTCACGCCGGTACTGATAAAATCACTGCCGCCGTCAGGTAGTTGGTCATTCCGCCAGCGGTAACCGGCCCAGACGTTGAAATCCGGCTTATAATCAAGCTTGGCCAGCTTTCGTTGCTCTTCGAACTGATCGATCAGCGAGCGGTAAGCCCCGAACAGAGGGCGTCGCTGCTTCGCCTGACTCTGTAAATCGGCCAGAGCAAGAGCACTATGCCCGATCTCTGGGATCGGCTGTTCTTCCAGCGGCTGGTCGGTGTCCCGATCAACCAGGCTGTTCAGTTCAGCCAGGGTGGCCTCTTCTTTCTGCTGCAGAGTTAACAGTTTGTCATACAGTTTGGAACGTTCGACCTGTGCCTTGAGCACATTCTGCTGCAGACCTTTGCCGACCTTGTAGCGGGTTTCAGTGAGACGGATAAAATCATCGAGAATATCGATATTCTGCTGAGTCAGGTCGATCGCCTGGCGCTGATAAAGCAGCCGATACCAGGCATCCTTCACCTGCTGCCGCAGCTTCAGACGAGCATCCTCATAAGCTTTGGCATACCAGATGGTTCTCTGCTTGGCCATCTCGCCTTTGGCGATCAGTTTCCCAGGGAAAGGGAATTTCTGCGACAGGGTCAGGGTCCCGCCAGACATCGGCGTGGAAGAGGTGTTCAGTTTATCAATCGGAATATTGATAAGGCCGATACCCAGCATCGGGTCATCCAGAGAGTTCGCCTGGTCGATGGTAAAACTGACCATCTCGGCACGCTCCCGAGCGGCCTGCAGCTCTGGATTGTTCCGGTCCGCCTCTTCCAGCAATTGCGTCAAAAGCTCCGGTTCCGCCGTGGCCCCGGCAACCGAACCGAAGCACGCACAACTGATCAACAGGGCTAGAATCATCACCCGAATCCGTTTCATTATTTCTCCTCTACAATTAAATATGGCCAGGATCCCAGCCTCGGTAATCACCTACCTGCGAATACAATATCAATTTATGTGCCAACAGATTGCGGCCCACGATCTGGCCGGTTTTCCGTAAAAGTGAAGCCTGCCCCAAACAGAACTGTTGAATATTCTACACGTGCGGGCAGGATATTCAACAGTTTGTGGCAGCTCTGTAATCTTGTTATCGCTACTGATTCTTTTCGCGCATCTGTATCAAGCGGGCAAACTTAACTTTCATACCGGCAAGAATCTCATCATGGCTGGCCCCAGCGTCCTGCCAGAGTAAAGCCAGCATCGCCTGGCCATAACAAATATTACAACCGGAGGCATGGTCGTCGTAGCCGTTGTCGAGCTTTCCATCCTTGAGAAAGCAGGCCAATAAGTCACGATGCCCCATGGCACCACAAAAACAGTAGCAAGGAATCCCCTGATCGGTCGCTTCAGCATTGATCTTCCCCAGCAGCTCCGGTGCAACAACCGCAATCCGGTACCCCATCTCAATGCCATCATTGAGAAATGCGTAGTCAGGAAAATTGTACTGATCCCAATCGTGATCTGGATACTTTCGGTCCAGCAATTCTTCGGTCGCTTCGGTGATCTGTGCCATTTTCATCTTCATGATCTGATCGAAGCGTTGCTGTTGATTGTCTTCCGTCGCTAGAGAAGTAAAGGGAAGGAAGAACAGGAGCATTAACAGGATTGGAGTAGGTGACATCGACAGATTCCTTTCTATTGAAAATTACGACGGTTACTGAAATTTCCAGCTCAACCTGCGGATGAAAAGACTGATCTCAATCAACGTCTGCTTAACATAAAGAATACCCTAATCCGCAGGAGAAACTATAATACACCGATCTATCTCCATTAAAAGCATTTTCTAAATATTTTCTAATTCTTCTCGTAAAAATCCATACTCGGAGATTCCTCAACGCACCGCCAAAACTGCTGCAACAGTTCTGCATCCAGCTTACTGCCGGCCATACCGGCCATGATTTTCCTGACCTGGCGATCAGGATTCAACCCCTGATGATAAGGCCGATCCGAACGCAAGGCGTCAAAAGTATCCGCTATCGCCAGAATCCGACCGGCCAACGGGATAGCAGCACCCTGCAGCCCTTCGGGATATCCTGTCCCATCCCAGTTTTCATGATGCACCGCAACGTAGCGGCTCACCGCTGGAAAACCGACCGGCTTAAGAATTTTTTCAGCGATCCGCGGATGCTCCATGATCTGTTGACGCTCCTCTGCCGTGAGCACCTCGGGCTTGAGCAGCACATCATCGCGGATCCCGATTTTACCGATATCGTGAAGAAGACCTGCCAGGTAAAGGTCCTGAACTTCTTCCTCGGCAAGCTTGAGAAAACGGGCGAATCTCGCAGCCAACCCGGCGACACGCTGAGAGTGAGCAAGGGTATCAGGATCACGCGCGCCCAGGGTTTCGCTGAGCGACGCGACCACCGTTGCAATCTTTTCCCGTTCCGCATATCTGCGGACCCGCTCCGCTTTTGTTTCAGCTCGGCGCTCAAGCGTTACCAGGACTCCTGCCACCACTGAAAACAGCAGGAAACTTGCCATCTCGCCGATCTGGTTCATTCTCTCCATCTGAAATTGAGACCAGTCAAACAACAGATGCAGAGCATAAACCCCAATCACAGCGATCGCGGTAATAATGGCTCCCGGCAAGAGAAACCAGACCGCACCGGCAAGAATCGGAATGAAATAGAGTTTGCGAAAGAAAATATGCCAGACATGCAGACCCTGATCACTGGTACGGGTCATAAAATGCAAGATACTGACCAGAACAATCCCGAGAAGAACGATAAATACCTTACGCCGGATGGATCTCACTTCGTTATTATGGTGGTTTTCGAACATCGGCTGGCTCCCGTTGACAGAGATCTCTTAATTGTAGCAAAAACCTGCACTTCATACGGTTTACACTGTGAATTCGCAGTCAACAATATATCTTAACCTCGAGGTTCCAGCCAATCGCAACCGACAAAAACAGCGGTTAAATCAGGTAACCAACATCTGCTCGATCAGTGAAACGAGTCAGAAAATCTCTCTCCGGCGTTTATTCGATTTTACAGATTCTTTTTATCTGATATAGTAACGGCACAAATCGAGTTTTCTCGCGTCTCCGCTCTGTTTGCGTTGAGACCGGCAAAGCATAGGCTGACAAATTTGATGCGACCGAATCGGTTTATTTGGTCGCATCCACTATTGACCCGGATGTTCCATATGCAGACCCCGCAATCAAGCGGTGAGGTCAAGGCGTGGAAGAATCCGGGATGTCCCGCCGAACCGGCGGCCAGAAAGGTTTACTAGAAAATGAGCAAGAAGATGTTGATCAACGCCTCCCACCCGGAGGAAAATCGGGTGGCGATCGTTGTTGATGGGGTATTAAGCGAGCTCGATATCGAGATCGCCGGGCAGGAACAGACCAAAGGGAACATCTACAAAGCGGTGGTGGTTCGGGTTGAATCCGGGCTGCAGGCCGCTTTTGTCGATTATGGCGCCGAGAAACTCGGTTTTCTGCAGATTGGCGAAATCCATCCGAATCTCTACCCGAAAAAAGAAGAAAGCAAAGGACGGCCGAGAATCAACGACATTCTGCATCGCGGCCAGGAAATTCTGACCCAGATCGTCAAGGAAGAGCGCGGCAACAAAGGGGCGGCACTGACGACCAATCTATCAGTTCCCGGTCGCTATATGGTTTTGATGCCGGACAGCACCACCAAAGGCGTCTCGCGTAAAATCCAGGATGACCCGGAACGGAAAAAGCTGAAACGCACGATGGCCGAACTGGATCTTCCGGAGCGGATGGGTTACATCGTCCGCACCGCCGGAATCGGCAAGGAAAAAGAGGAACTCAGGCGTGATTTCGACTATCTGGTCCGCCTCTTTGAAGGGATCGTCGCGCGCAAGGATCAGGTCAAGGCCCCGGCCCAACTCTATCAGGAATCGAACCTGGTGATCCGTTCAATTCGTGATTATTTCAGTACCGAGATGGATGAGGTGCTGATCGACGATCAGAAAGTTTATCAGGAAACCAAAGACTTCTTCGCCCTGGTGATGCCGGAGCAGACCGCACTGGTCAAACGACACCGCGAGCGGCGGCCGGTCTTCTCCCGCTATCAGATTGAAGAGCAGATCGACGCTCTGGCGAAAAACCAGATCCCACTCCCCTCCGGCGGCTCGATCGTCATCGACCAGACAGAAGCCCTGGTCGCCATAGATGTCAATTCGGGAAAAATGTCGAGCGAAAGCGGCATTGAAGCGACCGCCTTTAAAACAAATCTGGAAGCAGCGGCTGAAGTCGGTCGGCAACTGCGCTTGCGCGATCTCGGCGGACTGGTGGTGATCGACTTTATCGACATGCGCGACCGCAAGCATATTCGTGAAGTCGAACAGGAATTGCGCAAATCATTAAAAGATGACAAAGCCAAGGTTACCGTCGGTCGAATCAGCCAGTTCGGCCTGATGGAAATGAGCCGGCAACGGCTCAAACCGACCCTGAGCGTCGGTTCCTACCTGGAGTGTCCCCACTGCCTGGGCAAAGGACGAATCAAGAGTGCTGAAAATCAGGCGGTAGCGCTGCTGCGGCAGATCCATGCGGCGGCTTCCAAAGGGCATATCGGCCACATCGAGGCCAGCGTGCCGATCGAGGTTGCCAACGATCTACTCAACAGCAAACGCCAGTCTCTGGTTGACTTGGAGAAACGCCTCAACCTGAAAGTCAGCATCATCGGCCGTTCCGACATGACCCCCGGTCAGCTCGACATCGAGCTGCACAAACGAGAAAAGAATGGTGCGGACAGCCGCGAAATCGCCCCGGTTTCCCATGCCAACCAGATCGAAAACGCTTTGGCCGCAGCCCAGCAAGAAGAGACTGCCGAGCCAACAACCGCGGCAACCCCACTGAACACAGAGGAAGCCTCCGTAGCGGACGAAGCAACGACCGAACCGGCAACTGAAACGGAAGCAGGGGAAACAAAAAGTCGTCGCCGTCGCCGTCGCCGGAGACGGCGGAAAGCGGATCAGCCGACAGATACCGAAGCACTGCAAACGACAGAGGAAACAGCGGTTACCGAACCAACAACTGAAATTGCCGGGCTACCGGAAGCGTTGGCTCAGGTTCCGCCAGCCGATGTAAAAACAGAGGATACAGAAGAAAAAGCCTCAGAGGTGCCAGACACGGCAACCTTGGATCAGCCGAAAAAGCGCCGGACCCGTAAGCCGGCGACAAAGAAAACGGCTGAAGAGCCAGAGATTCCTGCAACAGCAGCCGAAGTGACAGAAGAAAAAACCGCCGAGGCAGTCCCGGTTGCGGAAAAACCGAAACGACGCAGACGCAAACCGGCAAAGAAACCGACTGAAGCGGTAAGCGAAGAGGTTGATATCGCTGAAACAGAGCCGGAAGAAAAGCCGCCGCGCCGCAGCACAAAAACTGCCGAGAATAAAATCGCAGAAACAGCGGTGAGCACCGGCCAGGCAACACAGGAAGAACCTGCCGTAGAGGAGCAGCCGAAGCGCCGGACGCGTAACAGCAGCAAAAAAGTCGAGGTCACTGCTGAGGAGACAAAGGCAGAGGTCGCACCAGGACAAAAGCCTGCAGAAAAACCGAAGCGCCGCTCTCGACAGACAACAAAAAAGACCCCTGAAGAGGGACTACCTGAAGTTGCGGCTACACCGCTGGATGCGGTGACTCCGGAGGAGAAACCGAAGCGGCGGCCCGGCAGACCACGGAAGAAACCGGCAGCGGAAGCGCCAGTCGAAACGACTGCTACGGCAACCGAAACCGTCCCGGCAGAGACACCGAAACGTCGCCCTCGCCGGGCAATAAAGAAAACCGCCGAGGAGACCTCAAGCGAAACAAAGACTGAAACGAGCGCAGCAAAACCGAAACCGAAACCGCGCACGCGACGGGCAACAAAGCAGGTGACAGCTGAACCGACATCGGCAACTGTCGAGTCTGCCGGCAATGAGGAAAAACCGAAGCGACGCCCTGGCAGGCCAAGGAAAACTGCCAAGCCCGAGGAAGCAGCTAAAGAATAGACTCAAAAAAGCCGGATCTAGTTAACAGATCCGGCTTTTTTGTCCGATTTGATTCTTACTGAGGGGCAAATCCCCCTTTAATCAAGGGGGAGGCTGACCCTCAATCCCCCCCCTTAATCTCTTCAAGCGTCCGCAATGCCTGCTGCAACCGAATTTCGTCAGCAGCCGTTTCGCGCGAAACGGAGACACTGCGCTGCAAAGCCACCTCCATCGCTTTGCGGGTGGCCGTTATCGTCTTTTCCAGCTGTTCCCTCAACTCGGCCCCGAACTGGCGGAAACTTTCATCGAGACTCTGCCGCAAAGCCCAGTTGATCTGCTCGACGTTCCGGTTCAACAGCTTGCGGCTCTCCTCACGCAACCGGTTGCTGGTCCGCTTACGTCGATACTTCTTGGTGAAAAATTTACGCGACAGCCTCTGCCCTAACGGATCCATATCAGAAGTGAACAGATCATTGCTCCAGGCCGGTGCCGCAAACGGAGAATAGGAGGCCCCCGCAATCGGTGCCCGATAAGGGATATCGAACAATTCAGCAGCAGTCTGACGGACCTGCTCAATCAATTTGTTGCTACGCTCCTGATGGATGGTCAGCAACCGGGTCGCATCCTGTCGGATCACCTCGGCAACCGTACGCATCGCCGGGGCGAAGAATTGATCGGTCTCTGCAACAATGGTTTCACGGACCAAGCGTTCCATCTGTTCCGGATCTTCCACCGATTGCAGGTGACGTTCCACCTGGATGAGAATCTGTTGCTTGACCTGGTCACGCAACGCCTCAATCTCCACAGCCAAGCGGGCAATCGCCCGCTTTAAATCACCAGCAAGCAGATCAACCGCAGCCTGCTGCTCACGTTCGATTGCAGGGAGTGACTGCCTGAAATCAGCAAGACGTTGGTGCAGCTCATCTTCAGGTAATTTCAAAGCACTGAGCGACAGCTGCAGCTGCATGATTACTTCGGCCAGCAGGTCACCGGTGCGCCGGGTCAGCGCAAGTTGCAGGGTCTGCTGTTTTTCATCGGCCAAAAAATCGATCAGCTGCTGCTCAACCGGTTGCATGCCGCTTCTCTGCCAGCCGACCGCATCACCATCTAGTCTCGCTTGCAACCCCTTACGCGCCGAAATCGGCATGATCGGCGGAGCTTCAGGGTAAAAACGCTGCAGTTGCTCGGCCAGAAAATTCAGGGATGCCGCCAAATCCTGCTCATCAAGAAAATCGACCTTGTTCAGCAGATAAAAAGTGCGCGGCAACCGCTGCTTGATCTGCTGCAGATAATCAAGTTCCATCTCGGTGATCGGCGGATCGGGCGAAACCAGAAACAGGGCAGCATCGCACTGAGGGAGGATTTGATGGGCGACCTCAGTATTGTGCTTGAGGGTCGAACCGATGCCAGGCGTATCGATCAGCACCACACCCTGTCGCAACAAGGCAGCAGGATGGCTGATCTCGACGCGACTGACCTGGCGCTGGTTATGTGGATTTCCCGCTTCGGTCACGTACTCGGCCAGAAAAACAGCCAGCGCCGATTTATTCTCCGGGATAAAATATTCGACTTCGCTGCGATCGACGAAATAAACCTGCGCGCTCAGCTCGTCTCCGGCTTTGATGTAGGTCGGGATTGCCGTCACCGGCAGGATATCGGTCGGCAACAGGTCATCACCGAGCAACGCATTGAGCAGGGTGCTCTTGCCCCGTTTGAACTGACCCAGAACCGCCAGATGAAAACGTCCCTCGCCCAGCCGCTGGCGCACCAGCTCCAGTTCAGCCCGATGGTCTGCGTAATCGTTAGCAAGCCCGGCAAGGCAATCGATTGCACGAGTCAGTTGTTCGGTCAGTTGCGGCGGGGAGTCAGTACCGCTGGACAGCCCCCCGGATGAAATGTCGGGCATTGCATAGCCTCATTATTGCAGTTCAGGTTCTTAACCGGGCGAGGATAGCACAACTGTTGAGCCGATGTGGAGAGCGGCAATAAAATAGTTACGGCGAATCAACCTAGCGCTTGTTCCAGATCGGCAATCAGATCCGCCGGTTCTTCCAGGCCGACCGACAGGCGCAGCAGACTGTTACAGATCCCCAAGCGTTGCCGTTCAGCCTCCGGGATATCACCGTGGGTCTGTACCGCCGGCAAGGTAATCAATGATTCAACCCCACCGAGACTTTCGGCAAAGGAGATCAGCTGCAATTTCTCCAGAACCTGTTCGGCCAGCTGCGGGCTATTGACGCGGAAAGAGAGCATCCCGCCAAACCCTTGAGCTTGCTGCCGGCTCAACTCATATCCAGGATGTTCATGTAAACCGGGATAATAGATAGCGGCTACCTGCGGTTGTTGCTGCAGCCAGAGTGCAACCTGCAAGGCGCTGGCGCAGTGGCGTTCCATGCGCAACGGCAGAGTCTTCAGGCTGCGGATCAACAACCAGCAGTCCTGAGGCGGCAAAATTGCGCCGGTGGTATTCTGCAAAAAATAGAGGCGTTCCCCCAGTTCGGCATTTTTGGTGACCAGCGCTCCGGCACAGAGATCACTGTGCCCGCCCATATATTTGGTCGCGGAATGGATGACGACATCCGCCCCCAACTCCAGCGGGCGTTGCAGCACCGGCGTCAGAAAAGTGTTGTCGACAATCAGCATCAAGCCCTGTTCTTGACTGAGTTCGGAGAGTGCGCGAAGATCGGCGACCCCGAGCAGCGGATTGCCCGGAGTTTCAACCAGCAGTGCCTTGGTTTGCGGCGTCACGGCCGCCTGCACTGCGGCGTTGTCGGTGGTATCGACGTAGCTTACCGAAAGACCGAACTTGCCAAACACCTGATCGAGAACCCGGTAGGTGCCGCCATAGAGATCTTCGGAAACCACCAGATGGTCACCACTGGAAAAATGCAGAAACAGGGTGGTCAGTGCCGCCATCCCGGACGCGAAGGCCAGGCCGCGCGCGCCACCTTCCAGTTCGGCAAATGCCTCTTCCAGCAGATCACGGGTCGGGTTGCTGCTGCGGGTGTAATCGTAACCGGTACTCTGCCCCACCCCCGGGTGGCGGTAGGTGGCGCTGGGATAGATCGGAAAGCTGATCCCACCGGTCTGGTTGTCGCGGCCGACACCGATCTGCACACTGCGGGTCGTCAAACTGCCAGAGGCAAGTTTTGTCATGGTCATCCCTTTCGCTGATTGAATCAGGAAGGAGCATAAAAAAGCCCCTTCTCACAGGAATGAGAAGGGGCTTCGAGAATAACTTAGCGTCTGAAGCTCCGTCCTCATCTTCCCCGGTATTGCCCGCAACGGGCAGCATCGAGCAGGAGTTAGCACCATCTGTTCGATCAATTATCGAACCGGTTGCTGTGGCTTCGCAGGGCCTGTCCCTCCACCACTCTTGATGAAAACTGTCGGCCCCGTTGTCGGAGCCAACTTAAAAATAGTTACCGATCCGGCAGTTGTCAACCGCTTTTTCTGTCAGATGACTGTCCCGGCCGCCGGGTCGAACGATTCAGCAGCTGGCTGCTAGACCTCTTCAAACAGGACGCTGGTCAGATAACGCTCCCCGGAATCGGGCAGAATGACAACAATATTCTTGCCGGCAAATTCCGGATCTGCCGCCAAGCGGGCTGCAACCGCGACTGCCGCACCACAGGAAATCCCCGAGAGCAGCCCTTCTTCCTTGGCCAGTCGCCGGGCATAGTCAAGCGATTCTTCGTTCGTCACCCGCTCGACCCGGTCGACCATTTCCAGATCCAGGGTATCAGGAATAAAACCGGCCCCGATCCCCTGGATTTTATGCGGCCCCGGCTGCAAAGTTTCTCCGGCAAAGTGCTGGGTCAAAACCGGGCTGTCGGACGGTTCAACCGCAACCGACAGAAGCTGCTTCCCCTTGGTCTGCTTGATGAAACGCGAGACACCGGTGATTGTGCCGCCGGTCCCGACTCCGGAAACCAACACATCGATCTGGCCGTCAGTAGCATCCCAGATTTCCGGTCCGGTGGTTTGTTCGTGAACCGCCGGGTTGGCTGGATTTTTAAACTGGTGCAACAACAGGTAGCGCTCCGGATTGCTTTCGGCCAGCCTCTCAGCCTCGGCGATCGCACCGGACATCCCCTTGGCACCGGGAGTCAGAATCAACTTGGCGCCGAACGCCTTGAGTACCTTGCGCCGCTCCAGGCTCATCGTCTCCGGCATGGTCAAGGTTATCGGAATCCCCTTGGCGGCCGCGACAAACGCCAGGGCAATACCGGTGTTGCCGCTGGTCGGCTCGACGATCTCCATCCCCGGCTTCAAGGTTCCGCTTTTCAGGGCATCCCAGATCATCGAGGCACCGATCCGGCACTTTACCGAATAGGCCGGATTCCGTCCTTCAACCTTGCCATAAACATTGGCACCACCCGCAGGGACGACACGATTCAAACGCACCAGAGGCGTATCCCCAATCGACAGCGAGTTATCATTGTATATCTGGGCCATTTTTTCCTCCTATTTCTAGGTTATGTCCAAACAGAAACGATCACTTTACCCGTAGGCCATAACCGCTAGTTTCCGTCATGAACCATGTTGTTAACAGAAATATAAAGTAACAAAGCAAATTAATCAAGAACCTAAACAGATAAAAGAATCATTCAACGACCTTCAACTAAACAACCGGCTCAACAGGGGCGCTTGCGTAAAAACAACACCAGCGCCCCGTCACCGCCATACTGCTTTGAGGCCCGCCCCCATTCTGCAACCCACTTGCGGCCCTCCCCGGCCAGAAACCGTTCCGCTTCCTGGCGTAAAACCGGCTCTCCGCCTTCGGAATGCAACCCCTTGCCGGTGATCACCAACAGAGTCGACCAGCCTTGATGTTGTGCATTCTGGAGGAAAAAACGCAATTTTTCGGCGACCGCAGTGCGTAGCAAGCCGTGCAGATCAAGGGATGCTTGCGGAGTCAACTTGCCCTGTTTCAATTGCTTCATCCGTCGGGCGGGTGCTACCGGCGACCGGTCTGCGTCCGGGAACTGATCGCTGAAACGCACCTCTAGCTCGCCCAAAGCCTGCAGGAACTCTTCTTCTTCATCCTGCGGTTCTGCAACTCGCGGCGGCTTGATCTGCGAAGACGGGCTCGCGCGGGAATCCTCATCCTCATCAGCGGCGGAAGGGTTCAGTCGTTTGACATCGAGAAATGCCATCTCTTCGACAAAGGAACCATACCGCTCTGCAGACTTCTCAGTCGCCCTATCCGACGCTTGAGCCTGCTGCGGCGGGGCCGGGGTAGAAACAGCAAACCCCGTCAACGAATTGAAGGGGATGCGGGCAAACTCTGTATTTTTTACTGTTTGTGGCTTTTTTTTCTTTGCCATTAAGGTCCCTCTTCAGCGCACCACCTGCTTACGACGACCGGTCATCGCTTTGGTCTGTTTTTTTATAATCGCACCCTGCTTCTCAAGGTGAAACTGGTACCACATGTCGCCGAACCCCTTCATCTTCATCTTTTTACCTGCTTGCAACCGTTCGATATTCTCCTGCAGGCGTTCATCAGCGGCAGTCTTTTTCAAGCCCTTTTCCAGGGTGGCGATTGCCTTGGCCCGCTCGCCGATCTTCTCCAGGCAGAAGGCGTACAGGGCATAAACCATCGGCTCTTTGCGGCTGCCGGAAATCGCCTTGTCGAAGGTTTCGGCCATTTTACTGGTTTTATTCTTCTTCATATAGGCAATACCGAGCATCGCCATACTGACCCAGTTGCGAACGAAACCTTTTTCCAGGTTTGGGATCGCAGCATTGAAGTCACGCGTCATATATTGAATACTGCCGATCTGTGAATAGATCTGCTGCTTGACATAAAACTGCCAGGCGCCGAATTTGAAACCGGACTGCAGGTTGGCGATCGCTTTTTCGGCACGATTCGCCTGCACGTCACGTTGGGCAGCCATCATCAAGGCTTCAACTTTCTTCATCACCACCCGGACGATCAGGATAAAGGGCAAAAAGAAGAAAGCAATCGAGACTGCGGCAACGATCGGCATACTGTCGGTGACAAACCGGACCACCAGCGCGGAACACAGGGCTGATATCGCCAGTGAAATAAACATATTAAGCATGAAAACTATCCTTTTAAGGCAGATTTGTTTTGCGCCGGACAACGGGAAAACGGGCCGACAAGTGACGCTTTTCGGCGCTGAACTGTAGCAATCTGCGTCTGAAATGTCAAAGCTTAACGCGGCAGTTGCGGATGAAAAACCAGACGATCGATCCCGAGAGAGAAAAGGTCGGCCGGTAGTTGAAGAATCTCGAGGAACTGACTGTTTCCGGCCTGCAACAGCGGCTGCCGGGTCTGCGGCGTGGTCAGGCGGAACGCTTCGCCGCAACTGACGGAGCAACGCCGGCCGCTTTTATCGGGATGAAACGGACAGTTGCGACTGGAGGTGACCATTGCATACGGAGTGTGCAGGGTTCCTTTCAGCGCAGTCGGCAGCGGCTCGAGCCCTTGCAGCAGGTTGTCCAGCTCGATCCGCTGGATACCAAGCTCATGCAACAGCTTGACCGCTTCAGCACTATACCAGCGACCCTGCCGGAAATAGTTCAAGGCCTCTTCGCCCAGCTCTAAGGTTTCGATCCGTGGGCCCCGCTTCTGACCCGACAAGGCACGGCCGAGGACCAGCTCGGCCTGCGGCAGAAGCTCGCGCACCAACTCCAGAGCGCCGAAATCTGAAATCACCACTTCATCGCCGGGCTGAAGCTGTGCCTGCAGTGATTGAAACAGGTTGCGCAGTTCGGCCAGCGACTCTTCACGCAGAACCGGTGTCACCAGTGTAAACCCGAGGCCGCGATCACGACTGCCTCTTAAGGCTTGTTCAATCTGGGAAAGGTGGGGGAAGGCCCAACTGCAAAATTCACTGCCGAAGTAAAGTCGCTGGTATCCGTCAGCCAGCTGCCCCGGCCAGCGGGAAAGAAAAAGTGCCCGTTCGACAGACAAAGATCAACCTTGCCGACTGATCGGCACCATCAGCGTCAGCGTCTGCCCCGGGTGCAGCAGATGGCTGTTCGACAGATCGTTCCAGACTCGAATCATCTCGGTTTCAACATCGAACTGTCGACCGATCCCCCACAGGGTATCGCCCGACATAACCTTGTAGATCAGTTTGCGTGAAACGACCGGTTGGCGACTGACCTTTGCTACGCGTCGCTTGCCACGTGCCGAGACGGCCAAAGTCTGCCCCGGCTTAATCAGATTACTCCAGCCGAGTTTGTTCCAGACGCGCAGCTGCTTTTGGGTTACGTCAAAACGATTGGCAATGCTCCAGAGGCTATCCCCGCTCCGCACCCGGTAGGTTTTACGCCGCGAACGCACATACTTGTCGCTCAACTCGGCAACCGGCAGGCGGGTAAAGCCTTCCTGCAGCGGTAGAATCAGGTTGTCGCCGATCTGCAATGCCCGCGGATTCTTGATCCGGTTCAGGGTAATAATATCATCGACCTGAATCCGGTATTTTTTTGCCAGCGCCAGCAGGCTGTCACCCGCCTTGATCTGGTGGCGATGATAGCTGGCGCGCTGATCCTCGGGCAGTTCGGCATACAAAGAACGAAACTGCTCAGCAGTGCCGAGCGGTACATGCAGTGGATAATTGCGCAGCTGCGGCGGGGTGCTCCAGCGCTTCAGATTTGGATTGAGCTGCTTAAGATCGGCATAGCTGACACCGCAAAGGCGCGCAACAACCTCCAGATCGGTCGCCGTCGCAACGCTGACCGTTTCATACGTCAGCGGTTCGGCAAAATCGAGATCGGCAAAACCATAATCTTCCAGATCCTTGACCACGCGCAGAGCAGCCAGCAGTTTCGGTAGATAATCGCGGGTCTCCTCGCGCAACACCTTCCCCTCGGTCAGTACCCAGAAATCACGACTGTTACTCGCCTTGACCGCCCTGCGGACCTTGCCGCCGCCGGCGTTGTAGGCGGCAACCGCCAGATACCAGTCACCATCAAAACGTGCATGCAGATATTTCAGATGCTTGGCCGCCGCCCGGGTCGATTTTCCCAAATCGAGACGTTCGTCACGCCACCAATCGTTCTTCAGACCGTAAATATTGCCGGTGCTTTCAATAAACTGCCAGGGCCCGGCCGCATGCGCCCAACTGTAGGCGCGTGGATTAAATCCTGATTCAATCATCGCCAGATAGGCCAGATCGAGCGGCACCCCTTCCTCGGCAAAGATCTCCTGAATCCCGTGGATATATCGTCCGGCCCGCTCCAGCCAGGTGCCGAAGGTTTTGCGACCTTTACCGGTGTAACGTTTCAGCAGTTTGTCGATACGCGGATGATCCGCTAAAGGAAAGTCTCCAACATACGGAAGCAGGGCCGGTTTAACCGGCTCGACAGCAGGCGCTGCTGCAACCGTCGTCACCTCGGCAGCAACGTTCTCCGTAATCACTTCGGCCGGGCTGCCGGCAACCTCTGCCACAGGAAGCTCTGCCGAAACATCAGGGACCTCTACAACCACGACCGGCTGTTCAGGCAGCGAATCATTCAATTGCACCTGATGCTGCGCTGGCGAAAAACAGCCGACAAGCAACAGAAGCAACAACAGAGCAGAAAATATCTTCAACATGCAATCTCCAGAGAAAAACTTTCGGTTCAGCAAAAAGGGTGCAAAAAACACCGTTGGCAGCCTAATAGATAGCCGCTGTGGCTGTCAAGTTGAGCCGCTGCCGCCCTCTTCTTCCGACCAGAAGCGCCGCTGTAATTCATCCAAAAGCGGTTGAAAGCTGTTGCGATCAAATGCAGTCAGCGGAATCGCCTGATAGCGGCGACAAAGATGCTGCACCTCGTGCGGATCCACCTGATCGATTTTATTGAAGACCAGCAAGCGCTGCCGGGTGCCCAGATCGAGGCCTTCGAGAATCTTATCGACCGATTCGATCTGTTCGTTAAATCGTGGATTGGACAGATCGACCAGATGCAGCAGAAGATCGGCATCTTCCAGTTCTTCAAGGGTTGCTTTAAAGGCCCCGAGCAGGCTTTTCGGCAGATCGCGGATAAAGCCGACGGTGTAGGTGATGATCACTTCGCGATCGAGCGGAAAACGCAACCGCCGAGATGAAGTGTCAAGGGTGGCAAACAGCAGGTTTTCAGTAAACACCTCGCTCTGTGTCATAGCGTTGAGCAGCGTGGACTTGCCGGCGTTGGTATAGCCGACGATGGAGATAATCGGTAATCCAGCCCGCACCCGTTTCTGACGACGCTGCAGACGACCCCGGCCGAGGCTGTCTAGCTGCTTCTCCAAGCGCCGGATTTTATCGCGGATCCGCCGCCGGTCGATCTCCAGCTTGGTTTCTCCGGGGCCACGTCCGCCGATGCCGCCCATCAAGCGCGACATCGCCGTCCCCTTCCCCGCCAGACGCGGCAGGATATATTTGAGCTGGGCCAGCTCAACCTGCACCTTGCCGTCACGCGACTGGGCCCGCTTGGCAAAGATATCGAGAATCAACTGGGTGCGGTCGATGACCTTGATTTCGGTGACTTCACTGATGGAACGGACCTGGTTGGGAGTCAGATCCTGATCAAAAATCAACAGCGTTGCCCGCCGTTGCAGGGCACTGATGACAATTTCGCGCAACTTTCCCTCGCCGACCAGAAACCGTGGATTGAGCTTGCGCGGCCGTTGAATAACCTTGTCGATCACCGCCAGATCGGTAGTACGCGCCAACTCTTCCAGCTCGTCCATCGAATCCTCGGCCTGCTGACGATTGCCGCGCGGCACCGAGATCAACAGTGCCCGTTCCCGACCATCCGACAGGTCAACGGTTTCGGCGGAAACCCGTTCCATCTGCTGATCAAGCGACTGAATAAATGCGGAATAATCGAGGTCAAGCTGATAAAAATCGCCCAGGACAACCGTTTCGATCTGAGCCTTTTCGGCCGTCGGTAGCAAGTGTGCATACTCCAGCCGGCCCGGCAGTCCATCCTCGCGCACCCCGATCACCGCCATCAGATCCAGTCGCAGCAACTCCAGGTCGGTCAGGTCATCGCGGCTTAAGGGGTCCTGTTTCAGATGGGTATGCACGCAGCGCAGGCCACGCAGGCCGCTGCGCCCGAGGCTGTAGCCGGACAGGTCGGGGATGACAATTTCCCGGTTATCCCCGACAATCACGTAGCGGATGCTGCCGGAACGGTCGATGATCAGGCCGAGCTGGCGCTGAATCTCATGAGAGAGTTCGGTCAGATAGCGCGCCAGTTCAGTGGTGATCAGCTCCCCGGCGGGGAGCTTCCGCCGATAGATCCGTTCTAACGCATTGATCTGACTGGCCTTCAGACCGGTAGTTTTACCTTCGATCATTGCTGGCCCCAAAAATGGGAAAGGCCCCGTAAAAAGGGGCCTTTCCATGATTGACTAGGGTTGCGGTCGCTCAAGTTAACCTGCCGCAATATTGAAACCACCATCCACATAATGGATTTCACCGGTGACTCCGGAGGCCAAATCGGACAACAGGTAGAGGGTCGACTTGCCGACCTCCTCCTGATTTACCAGCCGGGTCAGCGGAGAACGGGCTTCGGCCACCCGCAGTTTTTCTTTGAAGTTGGCAACCCCCGAAGACGCCAGGGTCTTGATCGGACCGGCGGAGACGGCGTTCACCCGGATCCCCTGCGCACCCAGTTCAGCAGCCAGATATCGTACTGAAGATTCAAGCGCCGCCTTGGCAACCCCCATGACATTATAAGCCGGAACGGTGCGAACCGCGCCAAGATAGGTCATGGTGACGATACTGCCGCCCTCCTTCATCACCGGCAGGGCGCAGCGGGTCATCGACACCAGTGAGTAAGCGCTGATGTCGAGAGCCAAGCGGAAGCCATCACGGCTGGTCTGACTGAAGGGTTTTTTCAAATCCTCACGATTGGCAAAAGCGATAGCGTGAACGACAAAGTCTATCTTGCCCCACTGCTTTTCCAGCTCAGCAAAAACCGCGACCATCTCTTCCTCATTCTGCACATCGCAGGGGAGGATTATATTTGCATTCAGGCTTTCAGCCAGCGGACGGACGCGCTTTTCCAGCGCCCCGTTCAGATAGGTAAAAGCCAACTCGGCACCTGCTTCATGCAACTGCTGGGCGACACCCCAAGCGATACTCTTGTCATTGGCAACGCCAAAAATAATGCCCCGTTTTCCGGTCATCAGTCCCATAATTCTTCGGTCTCCTTGAACATCAGTGTAAAGAATGGTCCTTTTTAGCAAAAGCGCCCGATGAAGGCAAGCAGCTTACGCACTTTCAGCCGGGTTGGCAGTCTCCTGCCCGGCGAACTCGACTCGCACTTCATCCGGCACCCCGAAGAACGGTTGAGGATCTTTTCCAGTTGGGATATCCTGCGGCACGAGGAGCTGAAACCTTCACGCCAAGGTGGTTCGTTGGCCGGTATCCGCTCTCGCAAACCCTTGCAATCCCGAGCATAAGGACCATCGATGAAAAAACGTACGATCCGCGAATTTACCTATAAATCCGACCTGTGGTCGGTCGTCGACAGCTGGGCAGCGGGCGCCGAGTTCACGCTTGAACAACAAGAGGACTCGTTTCGCAGTTATAAAAAGGGCCGCTGGCTGTTGATGGCACCAACTATTGTGGAAATTCGTCAGGATGGCGACCGGGTAACCCTGCAAACCTGGCTCAAAGCCGATCTTTATCTGACCATGAATCTGATGACCGGCAAGCCGCCTGAAGGTGGACTCGAATCAGGTGGGTTAAATGCCTGGATACAGCGCAAACGGGCACGCGAAGCGGTGAACCGCTTGCTGAAAAATCTGGGTCAAAAACCGATCACTTGAGCGGAGATCGGACTGCTGGCGCAGGGAACAATCCCCCGCTGCTTATCCAAGCATGCCAAAACATCAGAGTTTACTGCTGATCACAAACTTCAGATAGCGCCCTTCGGGAAAAGTCACCGGGCAGGGGAAATCCTCTGGTTGACCGCCGACGAAGATCGTTCTCAACTCACCCCCGGCCTGCAACGATCCACGTCGCAGCTCTTTTAAGTAGTCATCCATCGACACCTTCTGATGGTTGGAAGAACTCATCAGCAAACCGCCGGACTCAAGCAACGGCAGGGTTTCAGCGACCAGCTTTGCCGTGCCGCCGTGGGTGGAAAAGCGACTTTTTTTGGTGGTGGAAAAGGAGGGTGGGTCGAAGAGGATGATATCGAAACGCTGTCCGGCTTCGCGCAGTCTTTTCAGCTCGGCAAACACATCACCGACAATAAACTGGTGCCGCTTGGGATTGAGCCGATTGATGGAAAAGTTCTCCCGAGCGATATCCAGGTATTTCTGCGAGACGTCGATACTGGTCACTTTTTTTGCCCCGGCGGCAGCGGCGGCAACGGAAAACGCCCCGGTAAAGGCGAACAGGTTGAGCACCCGTTTACCGGCTGCGCGGGACATCAGTTCACGCCGATTACGCCGCTGATCGGGGAAGATTCCTGTATTTAAGCCTTCACGCAGATCGACCAGATAGTTCAGGCCGTTTTCCTGAACCTGTAACGGCACCGCCGCCGCCTCGCCGACCACCACCCGGCTGTATTCCTTGCTGCGACTTTTGGCTTCCAGCTGGCGGGTCTCTTGCGGGCGCAGCTTGCGATAGATCGCAGCGGGCTTAAAGACGGTTTGCAGCGCAGTATTCAATACCGACAGGTGGCGATCCCAGGCTTCGCTATACAGCTGCACCATCAAGTAATCGCCATAACGATCGACGGTGATTCCCGGCAGCCCATCCCCTTCCCCGTTGACCAGCCGGTAGGCGTCGGTCTCATCGAGCAAGGCATGCTGCCGGCGCAACAGTTCGGCGCTGCGCAACTTTTTTTCCAGCCAACTGCTATCTATCGTTATTTTCCGGCGATCCAGCACCCGGGCAACGATGCGACTTTGCGGATCATAGAGTGCGGTCGCCAGATGCCGCTGCTGCTGATCCTGCAAAGAGATCAGTTCTCCCGCTTTCCCCGCCGGCCATTGCTTGGTATAGCGATCAGCGATCACCCAGGGGTGCCCCAACTGCAACATCCGCAGCGTATCCGGCCCGACCTGACAACTTTTCATAAAGCCTCCGTAAAAAGGTCCTGGATTCTACCGCAGGAGGCTGACCGAGAATAGGGGCCGAAGCGAAAACCCAGAAGTTTGAGAACAGATTTTAGTTCGTTTGAGAGCTCATAGCCATAGCTATGGGCCGAAAAGGAGCTGAAATATGGGCCAAACAGCTGGGTTTACAGCTGGTCATAGTATTCTCTGACAGCCTCCTGGACACATGACGTGTCCAGAGAAAACGCCCTGTGCGATGAACGATAGCTGTGCTATCTTCGCCGCGAACCAACGAATCAAGAATGAACGGTCTCGCAAAAAAAAGAATCGAATGGAGTCTGAGTGATGCGTGAAACCGCAAAGAGTAAAAGTGAACTGATCATCGAACAGTTGATGCGCGAACTGGATCCAACTACGCCGCGCTATCAGGTGCTGGCGGTGGCCCGGCAGTTCAAATCATCCTGGGTCGAACTGGGAGAACAACTGCTCAAAGTCAAGAATGATGGCGAATTTCAGGGCTGGGGCTATGAATCATTTGATGATTACTGCGCCAAAGAGATTCGCATCCGCAAGGAGACCGCCCGCAAACTGACCCTGGCCTACCGCTATCTTGAACAGGAGGAACCGGCGCTGCTCGGGTCAGAGCGACGACTGCAGCCACTGCCCGACTATCGGGCCGTCGATCTGTTGCGGCAGGCACGTGATGAACAGCAGTTCAGCGAGGATGAATACGCCCAGCTGCGTGATTCGGTCATAGAACAGGAACGCAGCCTGCCGACGGTGCAAAAGCAGTTCCGTGAAGTCGCGATGATCCGCAATCCGCCAGACATCGATCCATTAAAACAGCTCCGCAGCACACTGACGACCGCCCGACGACTGGAAAGCCAGCTGGAAGAGCTGGAGGGTTTAGCCGCGCAATTCAGCAATGGGCTGCACGAACTGATGAACGAGCTGCATCGGCAGGAACTGGTTCTGGCAGAACAGCGGGAAGAGACCGACAACGGATAAACCAGGGCGCCCCAGCGTGGCGCCCCTACCTGCCGATGCAAGTGTAGGGGCGATCTGCTAGATCGCCTGTTCAGGTTGAAATATCGTTAAAAAAACGGCAGCCAGCGATAACCGAAGGCCAGGAGCAAGGTCCCGCTGACACAGATCATCAGATAAAGAGCCAGCACCCGCTTGCGGAACATGGCGATAAACAGCGCCATAACCGGCAGCGCGGTGACCGGGCCACCGATCAGCAATGCAATCCCTGCCCCTTTCGACAGCTTGATTCCCTCGCCGAATTCCGGCGAAACAAAGCCGTAAAGCATTGCTGCTGCGGTCACCTGCGGCATGTGCAACGGGATGGTCGCAAAAGTCAGGGCAAAGATCGGCAGCACCCCGGTCCCCTCCAGCAGCATCGAAATCCACTCATTGGGGATAAACTGCAGGGCAACAACCTCTACGGTGATGCCGATCAGGACGAACTTGCCGATCTTCAGCATCCCTTCCCAGAACTTGGCCAGGAAGACATACAGTTTATTGTGGGTACAGCGATCGACCCGGTGCGACAACTGCTTGCCGCAATCGCAGCGCAACTCTTCGACCGGATAGTCGGGATCATGAAAATTACCCTGCGGCAACTGCTTACGAAAAATGACTTCTTCGCTGAAACCGTAGGGTCGCAACAGGTGGGTCAGATAGCCGGCAAACAGACCTAATGCCACCGCGCAAAAAAGTACGGTATTCGCCCAAACCGGGCCGAGCTCCCAATTCAACAAGGTGTAACCGGCCGGGCTCATCAATGGCGAGGTCACCAGCAGAGCCATGGCCGGAGCCAGCGGCAACCCGGCTACCAGCAACGAAATCACCAACGGCAAGGTTGCACAGGCGCAGAGCGGACTGACGGCACCCAGCAGGGTCGCCAGGATAATGGCAAAGCCTCCGAAGCGGGTCAGGGCATGGCGTATTTTAACGTGCCACTTGAGGGTTCGAATCGTCGCCTCAAGCAAAACTCCGATCGCCATAAAAGGCAGCACGTAGATAAATTCATCCCAGATCCCAACCAGCAACTCTTTTGCAATGACAGTAATATCCATATAAGTACGATCCCTGATCTTAAGGTTATATAGAATCCGGTGCGGCGGATTGTCGATCAACCATATCCGTCAAATGACAAGTTTCCGCCCGAGTAGAAACGGCAGATCCCGCGCTTTAGGGGAGTACAGCCAGTCGCTTTTCGAACCCTGCGAGAGAACAGCAAAAGCCGTGCCTTATTTGTTGTGGAAGCGCCACGGACAAGGGCGAAAAAACACCATAATGGTCAAATATCTCCAAGACTTTTTTGATTTCAATGATATACTGCTGTCTAAATTGCAGGAAGGAAGCTGAATGGACAGCAAATTCAAGAACCGGGTCCGAGAACAATTCGGCAAAACAGCCCAAGCTTATGTTCAGGCTGCCCACTTTGCCGGCGGTAAAGATCTGGAAGAAGCAGTGCGGCTGCTGCAACCGTCACAAGATGACAATATGCTTGACGTTGCTTGCGGCGGCGGGCACACCGCATTGTATTTTGCCCCGCTAGTCAGGCAGGTTGTCGCCTCCGACCTGACCATGCAGATGCTGAAAAAAGCCCAGGAGCATCTGGCTGAGGAAGGCGGCTTCGATAACGTTGTCTTTCGCGAAGCTGACGCCGAAGACCTCCCCTTTCCGGCCGGCTCTTTCACTCTGCTGACCTGCCGTATTGCTCCCCACCATTTTCCTGATGTCCCACGCGCCCTGCGTGAATTCCACCGGGTCCTGCGGCGCGGCGGCCGGATGGCGATCATCGACACCCTGCTGCCGTCCGACCCGGAAATTGCCGAATTTTATCAGAGCATGGAACAGATGCGTGATCCGACCCACATTCGAGCCTTCAACGAAGACGAATGGACGCAGATGATCAACGATTCGGAACTGATCCTGCACGAAACCCTGGTTATCCCTAAAACCCACGATTTTCAGGAGTGGGCAAAGCGCGCCGGGATGAACCGGGAAGAAATACAGAACCTGAATAAGTTTTTCATGGATGCGCCGCAGAAAATTCACGATTTCTTTAAAATCGAATCGTTTGCCGGCGAAGTGGAAACCTACACAGACCAGAAACTGCTGATCTTTGCCAGCCGCAAAGAAAAAGAAAAAAAATAACCGGGACAAACCAAACCACCAGGAGCCGCAACTGTCGGCTCCTGGTTTTTTTCAGCACCGCAAGAACAGACAGACGTTATGTGCTTGATCCTTCTGGCCTATCAATGTCATCCGCAATATCCACTGATTCTGGCGGCAAATCGTGATGAATTCCACTCGCGCCCTTCTCAGGCAGCCCACTGGTGGCCGGATCAGCCACAGCTGCTGGCCGGAAAAGATCTGCAGGCCGGCGGGACCTGGCTCGGCATAACCGCCAGCGGCCGCATTGCCGCCGTCACCAATCTCCGCGAGTCGGCCAAAGCAGCCAAGGCTCTACACTCACGAGGCTTGCTGCCGCTCAACTATTTGTGCGGGGCATCTTCTCCTGAACAGTTCATCAGCACCCTGAAACAGTCTATTGCCGGGTATCAGGGCTATAACCTGCTGTTCGGCAGCTATGACAATCTGTATTACTTCAGCAATCGGCAAGAATCCGCACGACGACTGAATCCGGGGATTCACGGGCTCAGCAACGCCAGCCTCAATACCCCCTGGCCGAAAGTAAAAAATGGCAAGCAACGGCTGGGAAGACTGATCCGACAACCGCAACCCGAGATGCAGCAGCTGCTGGAGATTCTCTCTTCGACCGAACTGGCAACCGACAACGAACTCCCCGCGACCGGAGTCAGCCTCGAATGGGAACGACAACTCTCAGCGATCCGCATCACCGGGGCGGAATATGGCACCCAAGTATCTACCCTTATCATGATCGATCAGCAAGGGCAGGTCACATTTCATGAACAACCGGTCGCGCAAAGTCAAGCTGAACCGGCAATATTTCACTTCAGAGCCGAAAAATAAGAGCAGGCAAGGCCTTAATCCTTGGCTCGCCTGCTCTACACGTCACCATTTTTGGACACAAACTTTATTTAATATCGCGGTTCGGCACGACAAAAACTTCAACGCGGCGATTCAGCGACCGCCCTTCATTAGTGGCATTGCCGGCCCGAGGTTCAAGCTCTCCGCGCCCCTCGGTCCCCATTCGTGCAGAGGCAACCCCGCGTAGGACTAAATAATCGGCGACAGCGATGGCCCGTCGGCTGGAAAGGTCCATATTGTACTGTTCGGAGCCGACATTATCGGTATGACCGACAACAACGATCTCGGTTTGTGGATAACGGTTCAAGATTCCGGCAATCTTGTCGAGCGGTGGCCGGAAAGTCGGTTTGATTTTTGCCGAGTTGAAATCGAATGAAACCTCACTGCTCATCGTCAGTTTGAGAATTTCATTTTGCTGCCGCTCGATTTCAATCTGTTGCTGGGCACGCTCAGAGGACAACTGCTGTTCGAATTCAGTCTGTTGCTTATCCATATAAGCCCCGGTGCCGGCACCGATGGCTCCGCCAGCTGCACCACCAATCAGAGCCCCGCGCAGAGCACCGCCGGAATGATCATTCTGATAACCGATAATCGCGCCGGAAACAGCACCGACCAGTGCACCGATCCCAGCCCCTTTTTTGGTATTCTCGTGGGTGGTATTGGTCGCACAACCAGCCAGCAATATCACCGACAAAAACAACATAGATAATCTTCTGAGACGCATCATCAACTCCCCACTTTCAAGTAGATTCGATCAAACTTGCCTGCCGATTATAACGCTCTCTGCCAAAAAGAAAAAGGGCAACCCAGACAATCGAGTAGGGTGAGGCGAGCAGATCAGGCTCGCCTCATCCCTCTCACAGAACCGTACGTACGGGCCTCGTATACGGCTCCTGCCTATTCTTCACCTCAATAATTCTGAGGCAGGTACCCGGTTTGCACCGCTTCCATTTC
>JAJRQI010000060.1 GCA_024280335.1 Deltaproteobacteria bacterium | reverse complement strand
GGCTTCCCGTTACCGGAGCTGTTCTTTGCGACCCTGCTCGACGGTTATTACACGTTGGCGGAAAGTTACTTTTTGAGCCTGCCCTTCCTGTCGTGGCAGATGGTGCTGATCGGTGATCCGCTCTATCGACCGTTTCGAAATCAGTTGTGAGTCTTGACCGGGACATTCTGTCAGCGATAAATATCCTTGCGGTGGGCGACCCGCAGGATCAGAACTACAACCTTCCCATCATTGATTTCATAAATGACCCGCCAGCTGCCGACCCGAATGCGGCGGAGACCAGAGAATTCTCCCTTGAGGAGTTTGCCGACATGCGGATTCTCAGCGAGTTTATCGATCGCTTCGATAAGGCGTTTTCGGTCAGGTTTGTCGAGTCGCTGAATCTCTTTGAGGGCGCTCTGCTTAATTGTCAGCGAGTAGCGCACGTTTGGCCTCCTGCCAGTCGATATTCATATCTGCCGGATCACGCAGCCGTTCAATGGCGACGGTCAGATCGTCAAAATCCTCTAGGTAACTTTCGATTGCTTGCCGAATAATGTCCGCCCGTGAGCGGTTCAGGGCCTGTGCCGCTCGGTCAAGGGCTGAGATGACTTCGTCTGGGAGTCTTGCGGTAATTTGAGACATAATAGCCTTCTGCTGTCATGTAATGTCAGTGACGTTGTCGTTGATCCGGGGGCAGCTGTCAAGGTGTTGATTTGCGGTGTCGTGCTGCTCTACCGCTGCTTGTTTGCTGCAAAATTGCTGCAAAATTGCTGGATTGTTGCGAGCTGGCAGAATTTCCGGTGCACGTGTAAATGCTCAGTGGACTTGAAATCGATTGAATTCGTCGGTTGCAGCACTCCAGCTAACCTGAAGATCATCCACCCTCGCCTGGCGCGGCCCCTGCCGGCACCAGTCGATAACCCGCTGCACAGAGCTCTTTTCCCCTTCAAAAACCGCTTCGACCGAACCGTCCGGACAGTTGCGCACCCAGCCGGTGACGCCGAATTGTTCAGCAGTCTGTCTGGTGCTCTGCCGGAACCAGACGCCCTGAACTCTACCACTGACCCGAACCTCGGCCCTGTTCTGCGTCATGAATCGTCCCCTTGTTTGATATAGCTGAGAAACTCCTCTTCATTGAAGACTTTGATCCCCAACTGTTCCGCCTTGGCCAGTTTGCTCCCGGCCCCCGGCCCGGCTACCACGTAATCGGTCTTTTTACTCACCGAGCCGCTGGCCCGGCCACCTTGGGCTTCGACCAGCGCTTCACCTTCTTTGCGGCTGAAACGTTCCAGGGCGCCGGTAAAAACGAAGACCTTCCCCTGCAATCTGTCCCCGAGCGGTTGTTCACTGGGGATTGGTGCCACGCCGAGTTGACGCAGCCGGGCCAGAATCTCCTGGTTGCGCGGGTCGGCAAAGAAGCGGGTGACGCTGTCGGCAACCTGCGGGCCGATTTCATGGATCGCCAGCAGCTGCTCTGCGTCTGCTGCGGCCAGCGCATCCAGAGAGCCGAACCGACGGCTGAGAACTTTGGCGACGTGGCTGCCGACATGGCGGATACCGAGCCCGAACAGGAAACGTTCCAGCGGGCGCTGCTTGCTCGCCGTGATTGCCGTCAGCAGTTTTTCCGCCAGCTTCTCACCCATCCGTTCAAACTGGAACAGTTGCTCTTTCTGTAGCTGGTAGAGATCGGCAACGCTGTTGACCAGTTCGAGACGCAATAACTGGTCAATGATGCGGTCGCCTAATCCATCAATATCCATGGCTCGCCGAGCACAAAAATGCTTCAGCGATTCCTTCAGTTGTGCCGGGCAGCTTAAGCCTTGACAGCGCGGCACCACTTCCCCTGCTTCGCGCGAAACCGGGGATCCGCAGGCCGGGCATTCGGTCGGTTCGGGGATCACCTGTTCCGTGCCGCTGCGCTTTTTGCGGAGCACTTTGACGATGTCGGGGATTACATCTCCAGCCCGTTCGACCACAACTCGGTCGCCGATACGGATGCCGAGCCGTTCGATTTCATCCCAGTTGTGCAGGCTGGCGCTGGAGACAGTAACGCCGCTGACGCTGACCGGCTTCAGGTTGGCAACCGGAGTGATCGCTCCGGTGCGGCCGACCTGAAAGCGGACCGATTCGAGCACCGTTTCTGCCTGGCGCGGTGGAAATTTGCAGGCGATCGCCCAGCGCGGGGTACGACTTTTTTCCCCCAACTCCTGCTGCAGGCTGCGGCTGTTGACCTTCACCACCATGCCGTCGATCTCGTAGGGCAACTGGTCGCGCAGTTCGATCAGCTCCTGATAGCGATCAATGACCGCCTCGATATCGCCGGCAACGCGCAGCGTTTCCAGGTTGACCTTCAGCCCCCAGCGCCGCAACGTTGCCAGCAGTTGATAGTGACTTTGCGGCTCGCTGCCTTCGATAGCGCCGATACCGTAACAGCTGATGGTCAGCGGTCGTTTGGCGGTCAGCTTTGAATCGAGCTGTCGCAGGCTGCCGGCAGTGACATTGCGCGGGTTGGCGAAGGTGGCCTCGCCCTCTTCACGGCGCTGTTCGTTCAGTTTGCGGAAGGCGGCCAACTCCATGTAGATTTCGCCGCGAACCTCAAGCCGTGGCGGAAAGTCGTCCTGCAGACGCAGCGGGATCGAGCCGATGGTGCGGATGTTCCGGGTGATCTCTTCGCCGCGGCTGCCGTCGCCGCGGGTGGCGCCGCGCACCAGTTTTCCCGCTTCGTAAGTCAGGGCAACCGCCACACCGTCCAGTTTCATTTCGCAGAGATATTCGATCGCTTCTTCACGGGAGAGAAAACGTTTTATTCGGGCATCAAACTCACGCAGTTGCTCAGCGTTAAAGGCATTTTCCAGTGACAGCATCGGACTGGCGTGGCTGACAGAGGAGAAGCTGTCCAGCGGTTCACTGCCGACCCGCTGAGAAGGGGAGTCGTTGCTGATCAGCTCGGGGAATTGTGCTTCCAGTGCCAGCAGTTGCTGCATCAGCCGATCGTATTCAGCATCGCTGATTTCCGGCTGGTCGAGACCGTGGTAGAGGCGGTTGTGGCGATGGAGCTGCTCACTCAGGGAGGCGTGCTGCTGACGAACGGAATCAGTGGTTTTGGACATCTGGAAACCTCAACTGGATTGGTAGTTTTATCTGACGGCTTATAGCATGTGGATTGACCTGGTGCAACGACAAGCACTTCCTCTTTAAAGCGGATTAAGCTACACTCCGCGCAATTTATTTCAATTTCGCTATACTGGCGTTATTACTTCAAATATTTCTGCATACTCTGGAGTCTGGATGTCCGACGAATCATTATGGCGCATCCTGGCGTTGCTGGTATTGCTGGCACTGTCAGGTTTCTTTTCCGGTTCTGAAACAGCACTGTTGTCTCTTGATAAGTTGCGGGTGCGTTTTCTGCAACAAAAAGAGCGTCCCGGAGCAGCCAAATTGGCCGCCCTGCTCGATGACCCCGATCGCTTGCTCAGCGGGATTCTGGTCGGCAACAATCTGGTCAATATTGCTGCCACGGTTATTGCTGCCGGCTTGTTTGTCGGCTATTTTGGTGAACAGGGTGAAGTTCTGACCGTGTTGATTCTTACGCCGATTCTGCTGGTTTTCTCCGAAGTCTGCCCCAAAACCTATGCGGCGAAATATCCGGAAAAAGTATCATTTATGGTGCTGCACCCGATCCGTTTCGTGGTCTGGATGCTGACCCCGGTGGTGCATGTCGTTGCCTCGCTCTCACGGCTGTTGACCCGATTTTTTCGCGGCGAAGAGGCGGAGGGGCTGTCGGTTTCCGAGGAAGAGATCCGGGCGATTATCGAGGTCGGTGAAGAGTCGGGCGTGGTTGCGGCCGAGCAGCGGCGGATGCTGCACGGTATCTTCGATCTGTCAGAAACCCGGGTGCGCGACGTGATGATCCCGCGGACCGAAATGGTCGGGATTGAGGTCTCGGCTAATGTTCAGGAGGTGCTGGAAATTGTCCAACGTGAACGGCACTCACGGTTTCCGGTTTTCAGTGGCAGTCTCGACAGTATCACCGGGGTGGTACACTCCAAGGCGGTCCTTGATTTTATCGGCCGGACCGATAAGTTCTCTCTCGCCGATATCTGCCGCAAGCCGTATTTTGTCCCCGAGTCGAAGCGGGTCGCGGTATTGCTGCAGAGTTTCCGCCGGCGACGTGAACATCTGGCCATTGTCGTCGACGAATATGGCGGTGTTGAGGGGATCGTTACTCTGGAGGATGTGATTGAAGAGATCGTCGGCGAGATCCATGATGAGTATGAGATTGAGCAGGTCGATTTTCGCCAGCTTGAACCCGGCCGCTTTCTGGTCGATGCCGCGGTTTCATTGCGGACGGTCAACCGGCGCTTTAAGCTGGAATTGCCGGAGGAGCATGTTACTACCCTGGCCGGTTACCTGTTGCAGATCATGGGGCGAATCCCGCAAGAAGGGGAGTCGTTTGAAGAGGCGGGGGTGCTGTTTCGAGTCCGGCGGATGGATGACCGCCGGATCGAGGAGGTGGAAATGGTACTGGCCGGGAAGCGTGACTGAGAAACCTTCTGCCGCCGTGTCAGCAATATCACTATGCCGTAAAGCGATTCAGAATTCGGGCCGCTTTTTTGGTGTTTTTTCTCTGGATTCATCGTTGATGCCAGAGATTTTATGTACTTATGCTCCGTCGGTAAGGCATGGCGTCGGTAACTGTCGATATCAGCCCGCTGTTTTCCTCTCTAATGAAAGTTAAGTCCCCGCCAGAACAGCATTTTCCATATCTGACAAAGGTCGAAAAAACAGGGTTTTCTGCTTGACAGTCAAGGGGGGCACCGCTATATTTTCAACATCCCGGTGTCAAAAAGTGTCAAGAGGTGTCAAGGTGAAATTCTCTGGTGAATATAACGTCAGTATCGACCTGAAGGGACGGATCAGTATTCCGGCCTCGTTTCGGGACGAGCTGCGTGAAGTTTACAAGAGTGAGAGCCTGTTTGTCACTCGTTTTAAGGGTGGACTGGTGGCCTATCCACCGAAACGTTGGGAAGAGATTTGCGCCAAGGTTTTCGCCATGCCCGCCGGTCCCAGCCGTGAAGCCAACCTGCGGAATCGGATCGCGCCGGCTAAGGAGTGCACCTTTAACGCCCAGGGACGGATTCAGGTGCCGCAGTCGCTGCGGACCCATGCGGTGCTGGACAAGGATGTGGTGGTGATCGGTATGTTTGAAAAGATCGAAATCTGGAGCCAGCAGGCCCACCAGCTGATTGCCGGTGAGTCTGAAGCCTTGTTGGACGCTGACGCGCAAGGTCAGGCGGAGCTGGGTTTCTGATCGATGGCTGCGGCGGAGTTTGAACATCTGTCGGTGATGCCTGAAGAGGTTCTTCGCTGGCTGCAACCGCAGGATAACGGCACCTACCTGGATGGAACCACCGGTGGCGGCGGTCATTCCCGCATGATCCTTGAACTCGCGCCCGACTGCCGGTTGGTCGGTCTTGATCGTGATCCGGCGGCGTTACAAAAAGCAGCTGAAGTTCTGTCCCCGTTCGGCGATCGCGTCAGCCTGCACCATGCCACCTTCGATCAGGCCGATTCGGTGCTGCAACAACTCGGCATCGATCGTCTTGACGGAATGCTTCTCGACCTCGGGGTTTCATCCCATCAACTCGATACTCCGGAGCGGGGTTTCTCCTTTCGCCACGATGCCCCGCTCGATATGCGGATGAATCCACAGGTCGGTGAGACTGCAGCCGACATTATCAATCAGGCCGATGAGGCCGAACTGGTACGGATCTTTTTTGAATATGGAGAAGAGCGCTTCAGCCGGCGGATCGTCAGAAAAATTGTTGCCCGGCGCAGCGAAGAGCCGATCACCCGGACCGCACAGCTTGCACAACTGGTGCGGGATGCGGTTCCCGGTGGTCACAGGCCGAGTCGAATCCATCCGGCCACGCGGGTGTTTCAGGCGCTGCGGATTCAAGTAAACCAGGAGTTGGAGCAGGTCAAAAACGGAGTTGCCGCCGGAATTGATTTGCTGAAACCGGGTGGACGGCTGGTGGTGATCAGCTTTCACTCGTTGGAGGATCGAATCGTCAAACGGTTGTTTCGTGAGCGCGCCGCAGGTTGTATCTGCCCGCCGCGTTTGCCCGTCTGCCTCTGTAATAAGCAACCGGAAGTGAAACTGTTGACGCGCAAAGGTCTTCGCGCCAGTGATGCCGAGATTGAAGTGAATGGCCGTTCTCGCAGTGCGATATTGAGAGCGGTTGAACGTTGCTGATTACCTGGATCCGTCGAATATTCACGGATTCAGGGATTATTCAGCACGTCTGAGATAGACAGGGAGGCTCCTATGTCGCAAGCTGTACAGCAGACAGTGGTAGAGATCAATGGGTTTTCGCTTTATCGACCACGCCTGGCCCAGGTTTTTGTCGCCATTGTGCTGGTCGCACTCCTTTCCCTGTTGTTCGTCTGGTCACGGATTCACGCCATCAATCTAGAGTATGGAATTTCCAGCCTGGAGAAACAGATTCGGACCGGTCAGCAGGAGATCAAGCAATTGAAGCTGGAAGCGGCCTACCTGGCGCGCGATGAGCGGATCGAGACCCTGGCGCGGGAAACCCTGGGTTTACGTCCGCCATCCTCCGGCCAGATCATTCGGGTCGATTGATATGGCATTTACGGAGCGCGGCATCCAACTGCGCATCCGCTTTTTGGCGCCCTGTTTCTGCTGGCGTTTCTGCTGGTGGCCGGGCGTGCCTACTATTTACAGGTTGTGATCGCTCCTGATCTGCAGGAGCGGGCCGATCAGCAGCGACAGCGGGTGGTTAAGCTGGCGCCGCAGCGCGGCAGTATTCTGGATCGCAACGGCAATCCACTGGCTTTGAGCCTGGATACTCAATCCCTTTATGCCGACCCGCTGTTGGTCAAAGATCCGCAGCAGGCTGCCGGCAAACTGGCCGGAATTCTCGATTTGTCGAAAAAAGAGCTGCAGCAACTGCTGTCGGCGAAAAAACGTTTCGTCTGGGTCAAACGAAAGCTTGATCCCGAGGTCGCCGGGCAGGTGGTGAAATTACGCATTGCCGGGCTGCAATTTGTTACCGAACACAAACGTTACTACCCGCAAGCAAACGTCGGCGCCCATGTTGTCGGTTTTACCGGTCTCGATCCCAAGGGGCTGGAAGGGATCGAACTGGAATATGATCAACTGCTGCAGGGGGAGCCAGGCCGGCTGCTGTCGCAGCGGGATGCGCGCGGTCGCGGGATGGCCACTGAAAAACAGTTGGTGCAGGGGGGCGTAGCGGGGCACAGCCTGCAGCTGACCATCGATCGTTCGCTGCAGTATATCGCTGAAAAGGAGTTGGCTCGGGTGGTCAAGCAGACCGGCGCCGTCGGCGGCACCGTAGTGATGATGGAACCGGCCAGCGGCCGGGTTCTGGCGATGGCCAGTCAGCCTGACTACAATCCGAACCTGCCCGGTAACTATCGTGCCTCCAGGCGGCGCAACCGGGCGGTGTGTGACATGTTTGAGCCGGGCTCGACCTTCAAGCCGTTTCTGTTGGCCGGGATACTGGAAGAAGGAATCGTCCGGCTGAATCAGAAGACCGACTGTGAAAACGGCCGTTATTCGGTCGGCGGCAAGGTGATTCGCGATCACGCCCGCTACGGCAAATTGACCCTTAAGGAGATGCTTAAATTCAGCAGCAATATCGGCTTTGCCAAGCTGGGTAAGGCGCTCGAGCGGGAACGCTACTATGCCTATATTCGTGATTTCGGTTTCGGTGAGCCGACCGGACTCGACCTGCCGGGGGAAGCGAGCGGTCAGGTTCGACCGCCGTCGCGCTGGTTCGAAATCGATCTGGCCGCCATCTCCTTCGGTCAGGGGTTAAGTGTCACTCCGGTGCAGATGACCAGCGCAATGGCGGCTATCGCCAATGGTGGCTTACTGATGGAACCCTTTATCGTCGAACGGGTGACTGACGCCGAGGGACAACAGGTTCAGCGGCGTTTGCCGCAGGTTAAGCGACGGGTCATCTCCGAACGGACGGCCAAACTGGTCAGCGAGATGCTGATTTCAGTCACGGAGCCGGGCGGGACCGGTACCCGGGCGGCGCTGTCCGGCTATCGAGTGGCGGGTAAAACCGGTACTGCACAAAAGGTTGACCCGGTGACCGGAGGCTACTCGCCGGATAAGCGGGTCTCCTCCTTTATCGGTTTTGTTCCGGCGGAGAATCCGGCACTGGTTATTTCCGTCACGGTCGATGAACCGCAGGGAAAGACCTACGGCGGCTTGATCGCCGCACCGGTATTCGCCCGGATTGCCGAGCAGTCGCTCAGCTATCTGGATATTCTGCCGAAAGGCTCGTTGCAGGGGTTGGCAAAAGCACAACTCGATCTGGCCCCGCTGCCTGATCTGGCAGCTTTGCTGCCCGATTCCGAACCGGTCGATGGTTTACGGATGCCCGATTTTCGGGGGATGAGCTATCGGCAGGTGCTGCGGGCGATGCAGAATAAAAGCCTGAATCTGAAACTTTCCGGCAGTGGTCAGGTGGTTGAACAATCGCCGCGACCCGGTCGGACGATCCGCTACGGCAAAGAGGCCTGGGTCCGTTTTGGTGCCTGAAAGGAAGACGATGAAGCTTGCTGCGCTGCTGCAGACGATTGAGACGGAACTGATTGTCGGTGCGACCGATCTGAACCTGACCGGTCTGTGCTGTGACTCACGCCAGGTTTCGCCGGGGAATATCTTTTTTGCCCTGCCCGGCAGTCAGGTGGATGGTCTTGCCTATGTTCCGCAGGCGATCGACAATGGAGCCACGGTGGTCGTTGTCGAACAGCTGCCGGAAGAACCGCCCGCCGCGACCTGCTTTGTTCAAGTAGCGAAAGTGCGTCAGGCCATGGCGCAGCTGGCGGCAGCACACCACGGGCATCCGACTCGGGGCGTCCCGGTGATCGGCGTTACCGGAACCAACGGCAAGACCAGCATCACCTATCTGCTCGAAGCGATCCTTAAGCAGGCTGGTCTTGCCCCGGCGGTTTTCGGCACGGTTGAATATCGTTTCGCCGGGCAACGGTTGGAAGCAGCGCACACCACCCCTGAATCGCTGGAACTGCTGGCGATGATGGCGGATTTCCGGCAGCGGGGAGCGGATGCCTTCATCCTTGAAGTCTCTTCGCATGCGCTGGAACAGCACCGGGTCGACGGCATCGAGTTTGATGTCGCGGTGTTTACCAATCTGACCCCGGAGCATCTCGATTACCATCGGAATCTGGACAATTATTTCGCCAGCAAGCGGCGACTGTTCAGCGAGTTGTTGCAGCAGGGGCAGGCAGCGATCAACCGGGATGACGGTTTCGGCGCCCGACTGCTGCAGGAAAATCCTGCCTGGTGCGGTTTCGGCCTGCACGCCGAGGCCAAGGTTCGTGCCCTTGATGTCACTGCCGACAGGAACGGTATTCACGGCAGTTTTGCCACGCCGCAGGGGCGGCTACAGATCGACAGCAAGATGATCGGTCATTTCAATATCAGCAACCTGCTGGCTGCCGTGGCCGCCGCGCAGGCGTTACAGATCGAGAATGCCGATATTGAGGCCGGGATCAGCGTCGCCCCTCAGGTTCCAGGACGCGTGCAGCGGGTCGAAAACAGCAAAGGGGTGCTGGCACTGGTCGATTACGCACACACCAGTGATGCCCTTGAGCAGGTGCTGAAAACCTTGTCGAAGCTTGAGCATAAGCGGCTGATCACGCTGGTCGGTTGCGGCGGTGACCGTGACCCGATTAAGCGGCCGGTGATGGCGGCAGCCGCAGTTGGTTACTCCGACCTGGCGATCTTCACCTCCGACAACCCGCGCACCGAAGATCCGCTGCAGATTCTTGAACAGATGCGTGCCGGTGCCCTGGCTGCGGAAGCGTTGGAACTCAGTTCGTTCCAGCTGCAGGCGAAGGAGCGCGGCTTTGTGGTCATCGCCGACCGTCGCGAAGCGATCGAGTTTGCCAGCGAAATCGCCCAAACAGGTGATCTGCTGCTGGTTGCCGGAAAAGGGCATGAAGATTATCAGATTTTGGGAACCACCAGGATTCATTTTGACGATCGGGAAGAGCTGTTTCGCACCTTGAACCGCCACGGGATCGCAGGAGCGGATGACGATGTTTGATCTGGAACGGGTTGCACGGATTACCGCCGGGGAATTCTCCGGAACAAAGCGCAATTGTCAGTTGAGCGGCATTTCCACCGACAGTCGCAATATCACGCCGGGTGCATTGTTCATCCCGTTACGCGGCGAGCGCTTCGATGGCCACGACTATCTGAGTCAGGCGGTGAAAAATGGTGCTGCTGCCTGCTTGAGTGAAGAGGTCATTGAGGGCTTGAGCGTGCCGGTAGTCCGAGTTTCCGGCACTCTGCGCGCCTTGGGTGATCTGGCTGCGGCCTATCGGTTGCAACTGCGCGGCCCGCTGATCGCGATCACCGGCTCGGTGGGTAAAACCACCAGCAAGGAGATGTTGGCAGCCATTCTGGAGTTGATCGGGCCGGGACTAAAAACGGCGGGCAACTTCAATAATCTGATCGGTTTGCCGCTGACCCTGTTCCGCTTGCAGACCGAGCATCAATGGGCGGTGCTGGAGATGGGCACCAGCTCGCTCGGTGAAATCGAGCGGCTGACCGAAATTGCTCAGCCGACCATCGGTGTGATCACCAATGTCGGACCGGCACACCTGGAAACCCTGCATGGACTGGATGGTGTTTCCCGCGCCAAAGGGGAATTGTTTGCCGGGCTGCAGGGGGGAACAGCGGTGATTAATCTGGATGACGAGCGGGTGGCCCGACTGCCGGTCGCCAACGGGGTCGATAAATTGACCTACGGTGAATCAGCGCAAGCACAGGTCAGGGCCGAACAGGTCCAGGTGGCCGCGGCTTCGGTCCAGTTTGAGCTGGTTTTTGACAGTAAGCGTGAAAGCGTCTGTCTGCAGGTTCCGGGACGACACAATGTTGCCAATGCTCTGGCTGCCGCGGCTGCCGCGCTGGTGGTGAACGTCCCGCTGGCGAAGATTGCCGCCGGACTGAACCGGTTTGTCCCGATCCGCGGCCGGATGAACCTGTGTCCATTGGCCTGCGGCGGACTGCTGCTGGATGACAGCTACAATTCCAATCCGCTTTCGGTAGCTGCAGCGCTTGACGGATTGAAGGAACAGAAAGGCCAGGGTCGGCGCGTCGCAGTACTCGGCGATATGCTGGAGTTGGGCGAGGATACGGTGCAACTGCACCGCGAGGCCGGGGCTCGGGCTGCTGAAGTCGTCGATCTGCTGGTTGCCGTCGGTGAGTATGCTGATCTTCTCTGCGCCGGTGCGCAAACAGCCGGACTGCCTGCTGAGCAGTCGGTCCAACTTGCCGACGTGGCCGCCGCGATCGGTTATCTGCAGCAGAATCAACGCCCGGGAGATCGGATTCTGGTCAAAGGTTCGCGGGGAATCAAGCTGGACAAGCTGGCGACGGCGTTACGCGCTGCCGGCGAGGAGCTGCCTCACGGGCAGAAAGGGAGTTAGCAGGTGCTTTATCACCTTCTCTACCCACTGCATACTGAGTTCTCGGTGTTGTACGTCTTCCGCTTCATCACCTTCCGGACGATCTATGCGACCATAACCGCCCTGTTGATCTCATTCATCCTTGGCCCCTGGTTGATCGCCACCCTGCAGAAAATGCAGATCGGTCAGACGATCCGCAAGAGTGGTCCGGAATCCCACTTTGTCAAAGAGGGGACGCCGACCATGGGCGGCTCACTGATCCTGTTGGCGATTATTGTGCCGACCCTGCTTTGGGCGGACCTGACCAATCTGTATATCTGGGTGACCCTGCTGGTGACGACCGGTTACGGGGCGATCGGCTTCGTCGATGACTATCTGAAGGTGGTGCGTAAAAACAGTGATGGTATCTCCGCCCGGCAGAAGCTGTTCTGGCAGATTCTGATCGCTTTGGTCGCGGTACTGTTGCTGTACAGCAGCAGCGGCTTTGATACGCGCCTGAGTTTACCGTTTTTCAAGGATGCGCAGCCGGATATCGGTCTTTTCTATATCCCTTTTGCCATCCTGGTGATGGTAGGTGCGAGCAACGCGGTCAATCTGACCGACGGGCTGGACGGCCTGGCAATCGGACCGATGATCATTGCCGCCGGAACCTTTCTGCTGCTCGCCTATCTGGCCGGTAACGCCAAACTCGCCGGCTATCTGCAGATCAGCAGTATTCAGGGGGCCGGAGAACTGGCGATCCTCTGCGGGGCGATGGCCGGGGCCGGGCTCGGATTTCTGTGGTTCAACAGTTACCCCGCCCAGGTGTTTATGGGCGATGTCGGTAGCTTGTCGCTCGGCGGCTCACTCGGTACGATTGCGGTGATTACCAAAAACGAGGTGGTGCTGGTGATTGTCGGCGGGATCTTCGTCGTTGAAGCGCTCTCGGTGATTGTCCAGGTGATTTCGTTTCGTTACTGGGGTCGGCGGGTGTTTCGCATGGCGCCGATTCATCACCATTTTGAACTCAAGGGCTGGCCGGAGCCGAAGATTATCGTCCGCTTCTGGATTATCAGTATCATTCTGGCATTGATTGCCTTATCGACATTGAAACTGCGATGAAACAAGACTTCAGCGGAAAAAAAGTAGTTGTCATCGGGGCGGGCCGCAGCGGTCAGGCCCTGGTGCGTTTTCTGCTGCAACGTGGCGCCAGCGTCGCTCTGTCTGATCAACGCAGTGCCGAACAGCTTGCCGGGCTGGCCGAGTTTGCGCAACTGCCGGTGCGGCTGGATCTGGGCGGCCATAACCTGGAGCTGTTCGAACAGGCCGACCTGATTGCTGTCAGCCCCGGCGTGCCGCTCGATTGCCCGCCCTTGTTGCGGGCCAGATCGTGCAATATCCCACTGCTGGGTGAGGTTGAGCTGGCGGCGCGGGAGATCGCGGCACCGATGATCGGCATCACTGGAACCAACGGCAAATCGACCACCACCCGTCTGCTCGGCGAGATTTTTCAGGCCTGGGGCAAACAGATTTTCGTCGGCGGCAATCTCGGTATGCCGTTGGTCGAAGCTTGCGCTGCTGAATATGATCTGTTGGCGGTGGAGCTTTCTTCCTTCCAGCTGGAGACGATTGAAAAATTTCATCCACGCTTCGCTCTGCTGCTCAATCTCAGCGCCGATCATCTGGATCGCTATGCCGATCTGCAGAGTTACTATCACGCCAAGCTGCAGCTGTTTCGCAATCTGGAGGCCGGTGATTATGCCATCCTCAACGCCGATGATGCCGAGGTCTGCCGATTGACCGAGGGGCTGCGCGCAACCAAGGTCTGGTTCTCAGCGCAGGGCCGGAAGGTGCGCGGCATGATCCGCCGGGGTGACGAATTGATCTGGAACTGGAACGGCGCGAACAGCCGTCTGCCGCTTGCCGAGTTGCGCTTGCCGGGGGAGCACAACATCGAAAATGCCATGGCGGCGCTGATCCCGGCGTTATTGCAAGGTTGCCCGGCTGAGCTGGCTTGGCGGGCAGTCTGCGGGTTTCGCGGGCTGGAGCACCGGATGAACCTGGTTCGGCAGCGCGCCGGCGTCGACTGGTACAACGATTCCAAGGGAACCAATGTCGGCAGCGTGTTGAAGAGTCTGGCCGGGCTTGCTGCGCCAGTGACCCTGATCGCCGGCGGCAAGGACAAAGGCGGCGATTATTCTCTGTTGCGGCCGCTGCTGACAGAAAAGGTCGAAAGCCTGATTCTGATCGGCGAAGCCGCGCAGCGAATGGCCGAAGAGCTGTCCGGTTGTTGCCAGCTGCGCATGGCGGCCAGCCTTGAGGCTGCGGTTTTGCAGGCGGCGGAGATTACCCCGTCCGGAGGAACCGTGCTGCTGTCACCGGCTTGCTCAAGTTTCGACATGTTCAGCGATTATCAGGCACGTGGTCGCGCATTCGTTGATCTGGTCGAAGCCTTGCCGGAAACGGGGTGGAAACCGTGACCCTGCGCCGCGACATCGATACGACGCTGTTGCTGCTGGCGGTCTGCCTGACCTGTATCGGGGTGGTGATGGTCTATTCCTCCTCGGCAATCATGGCGGCTGAACGCTTCAACGATGGGTTTTATTTCCTTAAGCGGCAGCTGATTTATACTCTGGTCGGTTTTTCACTGATGGCGATTGCTGCCTATTTTAATTACCAGAACTGGCGCAAGCTGGCGACGGTCACCCTGCTGGTCGGGATCGTACTGCTGGCGCTGCTGTTTGTCCCCGGCCTTGGCGTTCGGGTCGGCGGTGCGCTGCGCTGGTTGCGACTGCCCGGATTCAACCTGCAGCCGGCGGAACTGGTCAAGCTGGGACTGGTCCTCTATCTGGCCCATTCATTGACCCGAAAAAAAGAGATGGTTCGCTCGCTGTGCAAAGGCTACCTGCCCTACATGATCGTATTGGCAGTACTGCTCGGCTTGCTGCTGAAACAACCCGATTTGGGCAGCGCGATGATTATTACCGGGCTGGCTCTGTCGATGCTGATCGTTGCCGGAGTGCGTTGGCGGTATATCCTGCTGACCCTGTTGATTTCATTGCCGGCACTCTATTTTCTGATCATGCAGGTTGAATATCGTCGCCGCCGGATCATGGCCTTTCTGGATCCCTGGGAGGATCCTTTCGGTAGCGGCTTTCAGATTATCCAGAGTCTGGTTGCTTTCGGCAAAGGGGGCGTCTTCGGTCAGGGGCTGGGGGTCGGCGAACAGAAACTGTTCTATCTTCCGGAAGCGCACACCGATTTTATTTTTTCGGTGATCGGCGAAGAGCTGGGGCTGGTCGGGGTGTTGCTGGTTGCGGCGCTGTTTCTGCTGATCGTGTTTTGCGGTATCCGTATCGCTCTGCAGTGTCAGGATCCGTTCGGTCGCAATCTGGCCTTCGGCCTGAGCCTGTTGCTCGGTCTGGAAGCCTTTGTCAATCTGGCCGTCTGTCTGGGGTTGCTGCCGACCAAGGGGCTGGCGCTGCCGTTTATCTCCTACGGCGGCACCAGTCTGGTGGTCAGCCTGGTGGCGGTCGGGATCTTGTTGAATATCTCCTCGACCCTGGAGCCGCAGCAGTGAGGCTGTTGCTGGCCGGTGGCGGAACCGGCGGGCACTTGTTTCCGGCGGTTGCGCTGGCGCAGCTGTTGCTCAAACAGGAAGCAACGGCAGCTGTGCAGTTTGTCGGCACTGAACAGGGGCTGGAAGCGCGGCTGCTGCCGAAGCTCAACCTGCCGTTGCAATTTGTCGCCATGGCCGGAGTGGTCGGTCGGGGCTGGCGCGGCAGATTGGAAATGCTGCCCCGTTTGCTGAAAAGCCTGCTGCAGGCCAGGGCAATCCTCAACGATTTTCGTCCCGATCTGGTGGTCGGGGTCGGTGGCTACGCGTCGGTACCGGTGCTGTTGATGGCCAGGCTGCTGGGGATTCCCTATCTGATCCACGAGCAGAACGCGATCCCCGGCTTAAGTAACAGACTGCTCGGCCGTTGGGCAAAGCTGATCTGCCTGTCGTTTCCACAGACGGCCGGGTTCGATCGCAGCAAAACGCTGCTCACCGGCAATCCGCTGCGTCCCGGTCTGGAAGAGGTTGCCGTGCCGCTGCCGCAAGCGGGTAAGCTGCTGATCTTCGGCGGCAGTCGCGGTGCCCGGGCGATCAATCAGGCGGTCATGCAGCTGCTGCCGCTGCTGAACGATTGGCCGCAGCGGCCGGAGATCCTCCACCAGACCGGAGCGGAAGATCTGCAACAGGTTCGACAAGCCTATGACGCTGCCGGTTTCGATCCGCAGCAGGTGGTGCCCTTTATCGAGGATATGGCCGCTGCCTACGCAGCATGTAAATTGGTTGTCTGCCGGGCCGGGGCAACCACCTTGGCGGAACTGACCGTCTGCGGTCGCCCGGCAATTTTGATCCCGTTCCCCTATGCGTCGGGAGATCATCAGACCGCCAATGCCAAAGCGCTGGTCGTGGCCGGTGCCGCGAAACTGCTGCCGCAGAGCGAACTGAGTCCGCAACAGCTGGCGACGACGATCAAGCCGCTGTTTTTCGATCTGACACAGTTGCAACAGATGGCGGACAAAGGTCGTACGCTGGGACAGCCGGGAGCAGCAGAAAGAATATTAAGCGAGTGCCGAAAGCTGATAATCAGATAAGCCGCCAACAGCTAACAGCTAACAGCTAACTGCTTACTGCTCTTAACTTACAGCTCAAACCGAAGGTTTGTTATGTACGGACGAATCAAAAAAATTCATTTTGTCGGCATCGGCGGTATCGGCATGAGCGGGATTGCTGAACTGCTGCTCAATCAGGGCTACCGGGTCTCCGGGTCTGATCTGCGTGAAAGCGATACCACCCGGCGGCTGGCCGGGTTCGGCGGCGAGATTATGATCGGCCACAGCGCGGAGAACGTCTGTGATGCGGATGTGGTGGTCACCTCGACGGCGGTCAAAGCGGATAATCCTGAAGTAATCGAGGCGCACCGGCAGCATGTCGCGGTGATCCCGCGGGCCGAAATGCTGGCAGAACTGATGCGGATGAAGTACGGCATCGCCATTGCCGGGACCCACGGCAAGACCACCACCACCAGTATGCTGTCGGTGGTGTTGCATCACGCTGGGATCGATCCGACCGCAGTGATCGGCGGTAAACTAGATGCTTTCGGCAGCAATGCCAAACTGGGGCGCGGCAAGTTTCTGGTCGCCGAGGCGGACGAGTCGGACGGTTCATTCATGCACCTGTCGCCGACCATCGCCGTGGTCACCAACATCGATGCAGACCATCTCGATTTTTACTCGGGACTGGATGAGATCAAGCAGATCTTTACCGAATTTATTAACAAGGTGCCGTTTTACGGTCGCGCGGTCCTCTGTCTGGACGACCCGAATGTGCAGGATATTCTGCCGGAAGTGAAAAAACGCTATCTGAGTTACGGGTTCAGTTCGCAGGCCGATTTTTACGCCAGCGATGTGCAGCATCGCCAGGGGCGCACCAGCTTCACCGCCCATTATCAGGGCAAGGAGCTGGGGCGGATCTCGTTCAAACTGCCGGGACGCCACAATGTCCTCAATGCGCTGGCGGTGATCGCGGTGGCGATGGAACTGGAGGTGCCTTTTCAGACGATTATCGGTGGTTTTCGCAACTTCGGTGGCCTGCAACGACGCTTTCAGGTTCGTGATGAGATCGGCGGGGTGATGATTGTCGATGATTACGGACATCATCCGGCAGAAATCAAGGCTACTCTGGCTGCCGCCAAGGCGGGTTGGAAGAAGCGGGTTGTGGCGGTTTTTCAACCGCATCGTTACAGCCGAACCGCGGCGCTGTTTGAAGAATTTCTGACCGCTTTCTATCAGGCCGACCTGCTGCTGGTGACCGATGTTTACGCCGCCGGGGAGGAGCCGATTGCCGGCGCGACCGCTGAGGCGCTGGTGCAAGGAATTATCGAACATGGCCACAAGGCCAGCCACTATCGTGCGTCCTTTGCCGAGCTGACCGATCTGCTGGTCGAACTGGTCGAGCCGGGCGACATGGTGGTGACGCTGGGGGCCGGTAATGTCAATCAGGTCTGTCAACTGCTGGCCGATCGATTGCGCGATGACGAGGTATCGATGTGAACTCTTTCAGTCGCGAGGCGTTGCAGCAGAAGAAAATCGCCGTGCTGATGGGTGGGCTGTCCGCTGAGCGGGAAGTTTCCCTGCGCACCGGAGCCGCTTGCTTGAGCGCCCTGCAGCAGCTCGGTTATCCGGCGGTCGGCATCGATGTCGGCACGGATCTGCCGGGGCAGCTGCGCGATGCAGCAATCGAAATAGCGTTTATCGCCCTGCACGGCAGGTTCGGTGAGGACGGCCGGGTTCAGGGATTGCTGGAGATGTTGCAGATCCCTTATACCGGCAGCGGGGTGCTGGCTTCGAGCATGGCGATCGATAAGGTGGTCACCAAGCAGCTGCTGCTTTACCACGAGCTGCCGACACCAGGTTTCGATTTTATGCGCCCGGGGGAGTCGAGCGAAAGTCTGTTTGCACGCTGCAAATATCTGCCGCTGATCGTCAAACCGTCGCGGGAAGGTTCGACCATCGGCATCAGCATCGCCCGCAGCCGCGAGGCGCTACGCCACGGCATCGATACCGCTGCAGCACTCGACGGCACGGTGCTGGTCGAAGAGTATATAGAAGGTATCGAACTGACGGTTTCGGTATTGAACGGCCAGGCACTGCCGATCATCCAGATTGTACCGAAGAGCGGTTTTTACGACTATCAGGCCAAATATACCGCTGGAGCAACCGAGTATCTGTTGCCGGCACCGCTTGATGCGGTCAGCTACCAGCGGATTCAACAGGCCGCCATTGCTGCCTGCAAGGTTCTTGGCTGTCGCGGTGCCGCGCGGGTCGATTTCATGCTCCGCGAGCGCGAGTTTTACTGTATCGAGATCAATACCATTCCCGGAATGACCGAAACCAGTCTGCTGCCGAAAGCCGCAGGCGAAGCCGGGATTGAATTTCCCCGACTGGTCGAGCAGATTCTGCTCGACGCCGGGCTGGATAAGTAGCTTGGAAATTTACTGAGAACGAAACCGCAATGCGTGATCTGAAACGCCAACAAAAAACTAAAAGCAAACTGCGCAAGAATCGGCAAAAGAAGCAGAAACAGCCGCTGAAGTTGCGTAAATTGCTGCATCGCGTCCTGCGGGTCGCAGTTGCCTCTTTCAGCGGTGCGCTGATCGTGGTCGGCGGTTTCTTCGCGGTACAGTTGCTGATGGCTTCGGATCAGTTCCGCATCGACCAGATTGCCGTCAACGGCGGTCGGCAGCTCAGCTCGGAACAGTTGATTGCTCTTTCGGATATCCAGCGGGGACAGAATACCTTTGAACTGGATCTCGGCTTGATCGGTCGCAAGATTGAAGAGAACCCTTGGGTCGGCGCAGCGCGGGTGGAGCGGATTTTCCCGCGGGAAGTGGTGATCAGTGTTGTTGAGCAGCAGCCGGTGGCGATTATCAATCTGGGGTTCCTCTACTACCTGGGTCGCAACGCTGAGGTTTTCAAGGTGCTGGATGCGACGGATAAGCTTGATTTTCCGATGATTACCGGGTTCGATTACCGGAAGGTCGAGCAGCGTGATCCGCAGGTTGCGGCAGATCTGAAAAAAATTGTCGCACTGATGGCCGATCTGGCCGGGCGCAAGCTGTTCAGCCTCGATCAGATCTCGGAAATTCATCGCAACCCGAGCGGCAGTCTCTCTCTGTTTACCCTGGATGGCGGGGTGAAGGTCAGGCTGGGGCGGGATGCTTTCAGCAAAAAACTGGACCGACTGGAGCGGATTTACAGTCAATTAAAACCGCGCTTGCCGATTCTTGACTACATAGACCTGAATGTTGACGAAAAAGTAATCGTCCGAATTGAACGTCCCGCAAGGAGGCTGTCCGACAATCTCCTAACGCGGCCAAAGGCTGATACCAAGGGGGTGTCATGAGCGCAAGAAGAGAAAATTTGATCGTCGGGCTGGATATCGGAACCACTAAAATCTGCTGTATCGTCGGCAATATGACCGATGAAGGACTGGAGGTGGTCGGCATCGGCACCAGTCCATCCAAGGGGCTGCGCAAGGGAGTGGTGATCAATATTGAAACCACTGTTGAAGCCATCCAGAAATCGATTCGTGAAGCGGAACTGATGGCCGGTTGTGAAATAAAGTCAGTGTTTGCCGGAATCGCCGGCGGTCACATCAAGGGGCTTAATTCACAAGGGGTGATCGCGATCAAGAATCGTGAAGTAACCAGTGAGGATTTGCAGCGGGTCATCGACGCCGCCAAGGCGATCGCGATTCCGATGGATCGCGAGGTGTTACACATCCTGCCGCAGGAATTTATCATCGACGATCAGGATGGGATTCGCGAGCCGCTCGGCATGAGCGGGGTCCGCCTGGAGGCCAAAGTCCATATCGTCACCGGAGCGGTTGCCAGCGCGCAGAATATCGTCAAAAGCTGCAATCGTGCCGGGGTCGATGTTGCCGATATCGTGCTTGAGCAGCTGGCCTCCAGCGAAGCGGTGCTTTCGCCGGATGAAAAGGAGTTGGGCGTTGCCTTGGTCGATCTGGGCGGCGGCACCTCGGATATCGCGATTTTCTCCGAAGGGGCGATCAAGCATACCTCGGTGCTGTCGATCGGCGGTGATCATCTGACCAACGATATCGCCGTCGGTTTGCGCACGCCGATGGCTGAGGCTGAAAAGATCAAGCAGGCCTACGGTTGTTGCCTGACCTCGATGGTCGGCAAGGATGAAACGATCGAAGTCCCCTCGGTCGGCGGTCGTGAGCCACGGGTATTGTCGCGGCAACTGCTGGCGGAAATCCTTGAGCCGCGGGTCGAGGAGATCTTCTCACTGGTCAATCGCGAAATCATCAAAAGCGGTTATGGCGAGTTGATCGCCTCTGGTGTGGTGATTACCGGCGGTAGTGCCATCCTGCCGGGAATGCCGGAACTGGCTGAACAGGTGTTCAACCTACCGGTCCGGCGCGGCAACCCACAAGATATCGGTGGGCTGTTTGATGTCGTGAATTCGCCTATTTACGCAACCGGAGTCGGCCTGGTGAAGTACGGCAGCCACAATACCCAGAGCGCCAACTTTCGCATCGGGGAAGACAATGTCTTTGAGCGGGTCGCACGCCGGATGAAGGAGTGGTTCGGAGAGTTCTTTTAATAGATAATTATGTGATAATTACTTGTTAATAAGAAATACTAGTGCTAAATTAGTCAGAATTAAACTTAACTGTTGTCGAGTCTGCGGAGAAGCGGCAGCAAAACTGAAAAAGGGAGGGCATTATGCCTAACAATGAGGGAGTCATGTTTCAGTTTGAGGATGCTTTGGACCAAGGGGCAAAAATCAAGGTGATCGGCGTTGGTGGCGGCGGCGGCAACGCGGTCAATACCATGATTCGCAGCCAGGTAGAGGGGGTTGAATTTATCACCGCCAACACCGATGCCCAGGCATTGCGGCGTAGCGACGCGCCGATGAAGGTCCAACTCGGCGGCCAGCTGACCAAGGGGCTGGGTGCCGGGGCCAATCCCGAACTCGGCCGCCAGGCCGCCGAAGAGGACCATCAGCGTCTGGTCGAACTGTTCGAGGGGTCCGACATGGTCTTTGTTGCCGCAGGGATGGGCGGCGGTACCGGAACCGGTGCTGCGCCGGTAGTTGCCAGGGCCGCCAAAGAGGCCGGTGCTTTGACCGTCGGCGTGGTGACAAAACCGTTCAGCCGCGAGGGCAAGCAGCGGATGGCGCGTGCCGATCAGGGCATTGCGGAACTGCGTGAAGTGGTCGATTCACTGGTGGTGGTGCCGAACGATCGATTGCTCGGCCTGGCCGGTAAAAATATGAGTATTCTCGATGCCTTTAAACCCGCCGATGATGTGTTGCGGCAGGCGGTGCAGGGGATCTCAGATCTGATCACCACCGAAGGTCTGATCAACGTCGACTTCGCCGATGTACGCACCGTCATGAGCAACCGCGGTATGGCAATGATGGGCATCGGTATTGCTGAGGGTGAGCGACGTGCTGCCGAAGCGGCGCACAATGCCATCAGCAGTCCATTGCTGGAAGAGGTCGATATCTCCGGTGCCATGGGCGTGCTGGTCAATATCTCCGGCTCTGCCAACATGACGATGGAAGAGTTTGAGGAAGCCTCAACCATCATTCACGAAAAGGTTCACGAGGATGCCAACATCATCGTCGGTTTGGTGATCGATGAGAGCCTTGGCGATAAAATCAAAATTACCGCGATCGCTACCGGCTTCGGTGAAACCTTTGATGGTAAACGACGCGCTAGCGATCTGATCAACGAGCGTTCCCAGGCACTGTTGCGCAGTAACGGCAAGGTTGATCTCGACGTACCGACGATTATCCGTAATCAGCAGCTAGAAGCTCCCCTTGTCCGCAAACAGCGGGAAATGCCGAGCCAGGCTCGTGACCTGTTCGTCGACGATGGACAATTCGACATCCCGACCTTTTTGCGCCGCCGGGTCGATTGAAAACGATTCGGCCCGGCTTCTACCGTAGTTGACTTGCATTTTCTGCAGCACGAAAGTGGCAAGGTTGTTGCGCGCGCACGACCGCTGGCTGTTGCGCTGCCGCGAAAGAAATTTCAATTGTGATGTAAGCCGGTTCTCCGCCCGGCAGATGTACAGCGTTCTGTACTTTGTAATGACTCCCTGACGACTCCCTCGTCACCTGGGGCCGCTTTAGCGGCCCCTTTCTTTTTCTGTGTCCGCTGGTAAATCTGTGCTTAAATAGCGCCATGTCACGTCAACTTATTGATAAATATCGGCAACGACTCAACTCGGAAACAGGTGCGATTCTTCACCCCTGGTCCGATCGCTATCGGATCGCGCTGATCTATCCCAATCATTATCATCAGGGGATGAGCAATCTCGGCTTTCAGACCGTCTATCATCTTCTCAATCAACGTGCTGATTGCCTTTGCGAACGGTTTTTCCTTCCCGATAAAAAGGATCTGCTCGAGCACCAACGGACCGGTTTTCCGCTGCTGTCATTGGAATCGCAGCGACCGCTCGCTGATTTCGATCTGATCGCTTTTTCTATCTCCTTTGAGAACGATTACCTGCATCTGCCGACGATCTTTTCATTAGCCGGATTGCCGTTGTATGCCGCTCAGCGGAGCAGTGCCGATCCGCTAGTTCTGTTCGGCGGGGTCTGCGCTTTTCTCAACCCGGAGCCGATTGCCGAGCTGGTCGATCTGGTGGCGGTCGGCGAGGCGGAGCCGATTCTGGGGCCGATGCTGGAGCTGCTGATTCCCGGTGCAACCGATCGAACCAAATTGTTGCAGTCGTTGGCCGGAGTTGCCGGGATTTATGTACCGTCGCTTTATACGATTAATTATCAGACTGACGGAACTCTTGAGTCGGTTGAGGTGCAGCGACCGGCACCCAAGCAGGTACGGAGGCAGTTTCTTGCCGATCTGGATGAATCGGCCAGTCGCAGCTATCTGCAGACTCGGGAGACCGAATTCGGCGACATGGCGCTGGCCGAAGTTTCGCGTGGCTGCTCACGTGGGTGCCGTTTTTGTGCCGCCGGTTATATCTATCTGCCGCCGCGGGAAAGAAGTCTGAATAATCTGCTCGAACAGGTGGATCTCGGACTCTGTCAACGGCAGAAGATCGGCCTGGTCGGCGCGGCAGTGGCCGATCATACACAGATTGAACCGTTGCAGCAGGGGATTCTGGAGCGGGGCGGCAAGGTCTCGGTGTCGAGCCTGCGACTCGATGCCCTGACAACCGAGGAGGTCGCCGGTCTGCACGCTTCCGGACTGCGCACCGCCGCTATCGCTCCCGAAGCCGGCAGTCAGCGGCTGCGGGATCTGATCAATAAGGGGTTGAATGAAGAGCAGATCCTGCATGCGGTGCAGCTGCTGGCTGATGGAGACATCCTCAATCTGAAACTCTATTTCCTGATCGGTCTGCCGACCGAGACTCAGGACGATCTGCAGGAACTGCTGCAACTGGCAGAAAAAATCCGCCTGATCTGGCGTGAGACCGGACGGCAGCGCGGCCAGTTGGGGACCATTACTTTAAGCGTCAATCCCTTTATCCCCAAACCCTTTACCCCGTTGCAGTGGGCCGGGATGGAGCCGGAGAAGAGCCTGAAAAAGAAAATCCGCCTGCTGCGTTCGGCGATTGCCCGGATGCCGAATACGCAACTGAACAGTGAATCGATCCGTGCCGCGCAATTGCAGGCCTTTCTGTCCCGCGGTGACCGCCGTATCGGCCGCCTACTGCCGCAACTGACGGCCGGGGGCAATCTGAAGCAGCTCTGTAAGAAGAACGGCCTGGACCTCGATTTTTGCCTCAGTCGTGAACGGACTGCGGATGAGCTGTTCCCTTGGGAGATCATTGATCAAGGGATCCGGCGGGATTATTTTCGACTGGAATACCAGCGGGCGCTACAGGGAACCTTGACCCCGCGCTGCGTCTCCGGTTGCCGCCGTTGCGGCGTTTGTGGATAGCGTTCATCCTGCCTAACCGCAAATTTCCCTTTCTGTTTCACCCGATCTTCCTCCGGCCGAATTTTCTGCCCGCTCCCTGTTCTCAGGCGAATGCCGTCAAGTTGAGTATTTCCGAGAGGGGGTGCTACAGTTAATGGACGTAGGAGGTTTGCCATGCTGCCGATCGATGATGGATTAAAACTTGAGATCGCTGAACTGTTGCAGATGTATCGCGACATGGTTTTGCTGCGCGAATTCGAAGAGTCCTGCCCCAAACTTTACAGTCAGGGGAAGATGGGCGGTTTTCTGCACCTCTATTCCGGTGAGGAGGCGGTCGGAGTCGGGGCGTCCCACGCGATGCAGGACGGCGACTATATGATCAGCGCCTACCGTGAGCATGGGCATATTATCGCCCGTGGCGCTGATCCCAAGGTAATTATGGCCGAACTGTTCGGCAAAGCGACCGGCATCAGCCGGGGCAAGGGCGGGTCGATGCATCTGGCCAGCGCCGAATTGAATTTCATGGGTGGTTACGGCATCGTCGGCGGTCATCTGCCGCTGGCGGTCGGCCTGGGCTACGCCGCCAAATATCAGCAGACCGGTCAGGTGGTGGTCTGCCTGTTCGGCGATGGTGCGACCAATCAGGGGGTATTTCACGAAGCGATGAACATGGCCGCCCTCTACCATGTGCCGGTGATCTTCATCTGTGAAAACAACGGCTATGGCATCGGCACCAGCGTCGAGCGGGCCAGTTCGGTGACGGAACTGTACAAGAAGAGCTGTGCCTACGAAACGCCGGGCAACCGGGTCGACGGCATGAATGTCCTCGCCGTCTACCAACTGGTCAGAGAAGCGATTGCACGGGCCCGCGAAGGTGGCGGCCCCAGCTATATCGAGGCGGCCACCTATCGCTTTCGTGGCCATTCGATCTCCGATCCGGGCAATTATCGCAGTCCGCAGGAGAAGAAAATCTGGCAGGAGCGGGATCCGATCCCAAAGTTGGGCAAGTATCTACAGCAGCACAAGGGGGTTGCACCGGCACAACTGGAAACGATTCTGGCCGAAGAGCTGCAACGGGTTGCGGCGGCGATCGAATTTGCCGAAGCCAGCCCGGAACCGGCTGCCGATCAGTTGATGACCGATATTTACGTCGAGGGATAGCTGTTTCTGTATGGCCGAAATCCCCCCATCCCCTCTTTGCTAAGGGTGGGACGGTTGCCCCCCCTTTGAAAAAGGGGGATTGAGGGGGATTCAGAAGGATAAACTATGGCTGAAATCACCACCCGTGAAGCGATCAATCAGGCCTTGCATGAAGAGCTGGAACGGGATGAAAAAATAATCCTGCTCGGTGAGGATGTCGGCCTTTATGAAGGTTCTTTCAAGGTCAGCAAGGGTTTATATGCCGCCTTCGGCGAACAGCGGGTGATCGATACCCCGATCGCCGAGGCGGGGATTATCGGCATGGCTTGCGGTGCGGCGATGGGCGGCTTGCGACCGATTGCCGAGATTATGACGGTTAATTTCGCCATCGTTGCCATGGACCAGATCGTCAATCACGTGGCGAAAATCCACTATATGTTCGGCGGTCAGCTGCAGGTGCCGCTGGTGATCCGTGCCCCCGGCGGTGGTGGCAATCAGCTCGGCGCGCAACACTCCCATTCGCTGGAGGGGCTGTTCATGCATTTCCCCGGCATCCGGGTGGTCTGCCCCTCGTTTCCGGCGGATGCCAAGGGGCTGCTGAAAACCGCGATCCGCAGTGCAGATCCGGTTCTGTTTTTGGAGCATGAAGAACTGTACGGCGTCAAAGGAGATGTGCCGGATGGCGAGCTGCTGATCCCGCTGGGTGTGGCCGATATCAAGCGTGCCGGGCGGGATGTGACCCTGATCGCCCTGTCGAAAATGGTTTATACCTGCCTGGAGGCGGCTGAACAGTTGGCGGCTGAGGGGATCGATGCTGAAGTCCTCGATCTGCGCGGCCTCAACCCGCTCGATATGGCTGCGGTGATCGAGTCGGTCGGTAGAACCCGGCGTGCTATCACCGTTGAAGAGTCCTGGCTGACCGGCGGTTGGGGTGGCGAGATTGCGGCGCGAATCATGGAAACCTGTTTCGATGTGCTAGACGCCCCGGTGTTGCGGGTCGCTGCTGCCGATGTCTCGGCCCCTTATAACAAGCAGCTGGAGCAGTTGGCCATCCCGCACGCCGAGGATGTGGTGACGCGAGTCAAAGAGTTGTTTTAACGGCAGGTGAAAAGGGCAAGGAAAAAAGATAAAGGTTTTGAATTCACTCCCTTTTTCCTGTGAACTCTGGGTTCGCTATGGTTAAATGCCGTTAGATTTGAACATCTTAAGTTGAAGGGGGATGAAGCATGACCGTAGAAATCAACATGCCGAAGCTCAGCGATACGATGAAAGAGGGAACCCTGATCGAATGGTTTGTAGCGGTCGGCGACAGCATCGAGCGCGGCCAGGTGATTGCCGAAGTGGAAACCGACAAAGCGACCATGGAGATGGAAGCTTTTGACTCCGGGGTTATCGAGTCTCTGCGCGTCGCAGCGGGGCAGACCGTGCCGGTCGGCACCCTGTTGGCGACCTTGAGCACTGCCAGCGGAACCACCTCCGTGGCAAAAGATCAGACCGTTGGGGCGGTTGTGAAGGAGCAACCAGTACCGCTGAAGCCGCCTGTCGCCGAAACACCTGCTTTCCCGGTTGTCGTGCCGCCGCCCTTGGGTAAATCGGACCGGCCGGTCATCTCTCCTGCCGCGCGGAAACTGGCAGGAGAATTAGGCCTTGATTTAAAGTCGATCCAGGGCAGCGGGCCGCGTGGCCGGATCGTGTTGGCCGATGTCGAGCGGGCTGGCCCCGAGGAAATGCCCGAGACCGCTTATTCCCGGAAAATTTCGGTCGCGGCCAACAGCAGCAGTGGCAAGTCGGTCAAGATCCGCCGGCTGGTCGCCCGCAAAATGGAGGAAGCCTGGCGGACGATCCCGCACTTTTATGTCACCATGCCGGTCGACATGACCGATGTCATCCGTTTCCGCAAGGATCTGGGCGTCACTATCAACGATTTCGTCCTCGCGGCCACCGCAAAAGCGCTGCAGGAACATCCCTGGGTCAATGCCACCTGGAACGGCGAGCAGGGGGTTGAGCTGGCCGATATCAATATCGCCATGGCGGTCGCCACCGATCGCGGACTCTACAACCCGGTTCTCCATAACTGCGAAAAGCTCAGCCTCAAACAGATCAGCGCCAAAGCTCGCGATCTGGGTGAAAAAGCCGCGAACAAGGGTCGTCTGCAACCGCAGGAGATGGAGGGCGGCACCTTTACCATCACCAACATGGGGATGCTCGGCGTCGAATCATTCGGCGCCATCATCACCCCGCCGCAAGCAGCGGTGCTTTCCGTCGGCACCGTCAAGGGTGAAATTGTCGTCGATGAGCAGGGTGAACCGGCGGTCGCACCGGTCATGCGCCTGACCCTCTCCGCCGACCACCGGGTGCTCGACGGTGCCGATGCCGCAGAATTTCTCGATACCGTCAAAAGCTACCTCGAAGCACCGATCATGCTGGTCAGCGAATGATCTGATCCACCGGGGCAGGCCGCAGTGCCTGCCCCGTCTTTCCCGGGGGGGGACATTCATGACATTCAATCCAGAGATCCATCATCGCCAGTCGATTCGGCTGTCTCACTACGATTATTCCTCAGCAGGTTTCTATTTTGTGACCGTTTGTGTGCAGGGACGAGAATCGCTCTTCTGCACCATCACCGATGGTGCCATGGGTTTAAACGCTGCCGGGAGGATGGTGGAAAACACCTGGATTGGTTTGCCGTCACGTTTCCCGAATTTGACCACCGCCGAATTCACCATCATGCCGAACCATTTTCACGGAATATTGATTTTGCATGACCGTAGGGGCGAATCTTGTATTCGCCCGTCTTTACCAGAAAATTCAATCCCGGGCGATCACAAGGATCGTGAAGAACCGGGCGATCACAAGGATCGTGAAGAACCGGGCGATCACAAGGATCGCCCCTACGGGACATCTGCTGGATCGGTGGGGCGGATTGTGCAGGCATTTAAATCATTGACCACCAACGCCTACATCAAAAACGTAAAAAACAACCATTGGCCACCATTCCCCGGCAAATTATGGCAGCGCAATTATTACGAACGGATCATCCGCGACGAAAACGAATTGCACAGCGCCCGGCAATATATCCGCGGCAACCCAATGAAATGGGCAACCGACCAGGAAAACCCGGCCAACCACCCGTAGGGGCGGACCCATGTGTCCGCCCGCTTTCTAACCATTTCGTAAAGGCGCTGCTTGCCGCGCCCAGGATTGTGAACCGGGTAGGGGCGAATCTTGTATTCGCCCGAATTGAAGAAAAAATGGAGGAATTAAATTGCCAGTGTGACTTATTGTGACATTATTGTCCGGTATGGTTCGTAACACAACCGTAGCCGAAAAAAGAGGCCAGCTGATAGATTTAGTCGGGATGTCTGTATCTGTAACCCTTTCGGCAATGATCGAACAGGAGCCAAAGATGGACCTAGTCGTCTTCGACGTAGAAACCACCGGGCTGTCGCCGCAACAGGGACACCGGATTATCGAGATTGGTGCCGTCAGGCTGACCGGCGGAGAAATTGTCGATGAATTCCAGAGTCTGATCGATGCCGGGGTGCCGATTGATCCACAGGCGCAAGCAGTGCATGGGATCAGCAGAACCATGCTGCGCGGCCAGCCACGACCGGAAGAGGTGTTTGCCAAATTCCACAACTTTATTGGACGGTCGACCTTGGTCGCCCACAATGCCCCCTTTGACACGCGCTTTCTACGCGCCGAATTCGCTTCACTCGGTCACGGTCTTTCGAATCGGATTGACTGTACCCTGAAGCTCAGTCGACGGAAATTATTGCGATTGCCGAACTATCAGTTGCAAACAGTTTATCGGCACCTTGGCGGAGAAATTGACGATTCAATCCAGCGGCATCGAGCGCTGGATGATGCCCGGATGGCGGCGTTTGTTTGGTTGGGGTTGCAGAAATATTGAGATTGTGACTTATTTTGTCATGGTGGGGTGGTAGGGTCAGTCATGCCGATAAATAGGGGGAAGGTATGGGATTGTCGCGTAGAGATTTGAAGGGGATTGCTGGAGGTGTTGCTTATCAGTTTAATTGCTCAACAAGCTACTATGCGTTTCAGGCGGTATCAGGAAATCAGCCTTATACGGTGATTGACTTGCTAAGGTTGCGGATTTCGCCACGCCTGTTTGATGTTGAACGAAACCGTATTCTGGCGGGAATGTGTCAGCGCACCCTATTGGGAGCAATCAGGAAATGGCCCGACCTAAAGTTGCAACGTGCTGAAATGCACATAGATTTTGATCTTGCCCGTTTGGACGGCAAGGGGATTCAAGTAACTGTTGAGGTGAGCCTTTGTGACGAACTGGGAAGATTCTGGATCGGCAAAGATAGCTCCTATATTGTTATCGACTGGAGAGAAAGGACGGAGGGGGTGTGATGTCAATTTTCAACTACTGGGGCAAAACTGCGGAAGATGGCAGCTATCATCTGCTGCCCTATCATTGTCTGGATGTGGCAGCAATGGTCGCAGTCTGGTGGGATTCCAGCGCAACAATCAGGCGAAGTTTTTGTCGTAATTGTGACGAGAAGCAGATTCGTGCCTGGCTGTTGTTTTTTTGCGCCCTTCACGATTACGGTAAGTTCGACCTCCGATTCCAGCTCAAAGCCCCTGCTTTTAAATCACTGTACCCCTATCCGGCTGGCACACTCCCTTCAGAAAAAGAAATCAAGGGTTACTGGCACGGCGAGGCCGGTCTTTATTGGTTTCGAAAGGATTATATCCAGTTGTTCGGATGTGCTGATTCAGGTGGTGGTTTGTTTTTCGATGAGGTCGAACCGGAGCAGTGGATTTCATGGAAGCCTTGGATTGAAGCAGTTACCGGACATCACGGCCATCTGAAAAACGCAGATTATGCCATCAGCGCCGAATTCAGCAGTACGGTTGATTCACGTTACAGGGATGTCGATTTATCGGCTCGCGTTGCATGGCAAAATGTACTCGCCGAGCTATTTTTATCTCCTGCAGGTCTCTCTCTGAGTAGCGAACCGCCTGAGCCTTCACCGATGTTAGCCGGATTATGCTCTGTCGCGGACTGGTTGGGTTCTCGTTGCGATGTGCAAAACTTTTCATTCCATTCTCAGCCCAAAGAACCAGAAGCATACTTCAATCAGAAGTCAGCGAATGATGGGGGAAGGGTTCTGGAGATGTCCGGCATCATCGGCCGTTCAAAACCCTTCTCCGGCGTTACCGCACTGCTTCCTGAAGGCAAATCCCCGCGACCTTTGCAGGTACTGACCGAAATGCTGCCTAAAGAACCCGCACTGACAATTATTGAAGCGCCGACAGGTACCGGGAAAACTGAGGCTGCTTTAGCACATGCGTGGAAACTTATTGATGCCGAGTTGGCTGATTCTATCATCTTCGCTTTGCCGACGCAGGCGACGACAAACGCTATGTTCGATCGGTTGAAAAAAGCTGCCACAATACTTTTTTCTGCTTCGCCGAACCTATTACTTGCTCACGGTTACGCCAGGTTCAATGAAAAATTTGCCGATCTCAAAAAGTACAGCAACCATGCAGAAGGCGATGAGCAGGATGGCTGGGTCAAGTGCAGCGAATGGTTGGCCGAAAGTCGCAAACGAGTATTCTTTGGCCAGATTGGTGTCTGCACCGTCGACCAGATACTGATTTCGGTGCTGCCAGTTCGCCACCGGTTTGTGCGTGGTTTTGGTGTGGGCCGAAGTGTACTGATTGTTGATGAAGTCCATGCTTATGATGCCTACATGTACGGCTTGCTCGAAGAGGTGTTGCGACAGCAGAAGAATTCGGTCGGGTCAGCAATCCTTCTATCCGCCACACTTCCCGCTGAACAGAAACAGAAGCTGTTTGCCGCCTGGAATGCAGAGGTGACAAATGCTGAAGAACTATTGCCTTATCCTTTAATCAGTTCTGCTGCTGCTCACGAAGTCGTACCATATTCGCTGCCGGAGGCTGCAGATCAAGAGATTGTCACCGTCAATGTTGAGTCTTTACGATCTCAAGACATGACACCGGACAATGACCTGATTTCTCGAATAATTAAAGCCGCTGAAAAAGGTGCTCAGGTGGCAATTATCTGCAATCTGGTTGATGTGGCACAATCTCTCTATGAACAGCTCAAGTTGCAAACTGAGGGTCTGCCGATTGAGGTCGATCTGTTTCACGCCCGCTTCCGGTTTTTGGACAGGCAAGGCAAAGAAAAAGGCGTCATCAACAGCTTCGGTCTAGGTGGCGACCGCAACAAAGGGCGGATTCTGGTGGCAACGCAGGTGGTTGAACAATCGCTTGATATTGATTTCGACTGGATTATTACTCAACTCTGTCCGGTCGATCTGCTATTTCAGCGAATGGGGCGTTTGCACCGTCATGAAAACAATAACGACAAAAGACCTCCCGGCTTCACCGAGCCACTTTGTTCGGTTCTCGTGCCGACTGATGGTGATTACGGCGGTACCGGCGTTGTTTACGCCAACAACCGTGTTCTCTGGCGAACTGAGCAAATGTTGATCGATGTGGAGCAAGTTGTATTTCCTGCAGCCTATCGGGATTGGATTGAAGCGGTCTACCAGGAAGACTCATGGGACGATGAACCTGAATTAGTGACGGAGGCATATCGGGAATTCAAGGATGAAATTGAAAGTGTAAAAAGGTTTATGGCTCAACAAATTGTCAATATGGCCAAAGACATGACACCATTTACGGACAGTGATCAGAGCATTACTGCTGTGACGCGTGATGGTGAAATGAGCCTGACGCTCATCCCGTACATTGAGGCAACGAATGGCCGGCAAACGATTGATGGTGATTTGCTCGACCAACTGGATGAATATCAGTTGAATGAAACATTGGCACTCAACAGTGTCAGTGTACCAGGGAGCAATGCGTGGAAATATAGCTTGGATGATATTGCTGAAGTTGATAAAAATCGCTACTGGTTGAAGATGCAGCCGGATGGCAGCGGATTTATAACCGAAGGAAAGAAGGTCATTTTCAGGTATCACAGCGATACCGGACTGAGGAGGGAGAAAAGATGAATCTATTAACCGATCCGTGGATACCCGTGCGGCAACAGACAGAAGCAGCAGCACAGAAACTGACGTTGCAGCAGCTACTGTGTAAAGACGAACACTGGGAACTGTGCTTGCCGCGCGATGATATGGAACTGGCAGCACTACAATTGTTGATCTGTTTGACGCAAATACTATTTCACCCAAAAGACACCGCAGAACTAAAGCAGCGTATACAGGTTCCTTTGTCGAGGGGTAATTTTGATCAAGGTTGCGCGCCGTACCAAGATTGGTTTCAATTAGATCATCTCGAATATCCTTTCATGCAGGTAAAAGCCGTGAGGGCTGAAAAAATAACCAATTTCTATAAGTTGCTGACAGGGTTAGCCAGTACAACGAACAGTTGTTTTGTGAATGCATCAGGGTTGGGGGATTTTCTTTGTGGGTCATGTGCAAGCATTGTGATGTGTCAACACTTTTCCGGACACAATATTACGCAGCTTTTTGCAACATCTCAAAGACCAGCGGGGACTCATATCCGTTAGAAGAATGTAGTCGCTGACGATTGTAGAATACTTCGATGTACTCGAATATTGCGGCCCT
>JAJRQI010000059.1 GCA_024280335.1 Deltaproteobacteria bacterium | reverse complement strand
TCTGCTACAATCTGGTCCAAAGCATCATCTCCTTGTTAGTATCAGGTTGTTTGGCGACAACCTATTTTACTACAGCTGATGATGCTTTTGTTTAATTATTTAAGTGTGTTAAGGATTTATTCCGTCTGCGAAAGTTGAGTTAATAAGCGATTCACGGTCATTGCGCTGCTCCTTGGTGAAGAGGTTGCAAGATGCTCAGCCGTCTGTTGTGGCTCTGTGGCCTGTTAAGGCGGTACCGGATACAAGGTAAAAACATTTAGCTATCCCTGTATTTCTCGCATCATCCGTTCGTATTCCTGACGATCGATCTCACCCGCCGCATAGCGGTGCCTCAGGACTTCCTGTGCTGACGAAGAGGGCCGGGCGGCGCTGTTTTTGTTGAAGACGGCCTTGAACAGCCAGACGAATAAAAAAATCACCAGAATCCAGAAGCCGAGGTTGACCAGCATCCCCCAGGGGCCATGCAAATAGGCTCCGGGTCCGCACAGCCAGTTGTCGTTCCAGTATCTCATCATGCTTGCACGCTCCTTTAGGGTTCTGTCGGATGTCGGGGAGAGGTCTCTTGCCTCCGGCCGTGTTTGATCAGGAAAATTTCTTTCCTGATCATATGGCGACCATCGCGTAGCCTTTCTGTTGATAAGCGATCAGCGAGAGCAAACTGTTTTCGACCCGCTTGAGGCCGGGCAGTACGTCGATATTGTCCATTCCGGCCAGCTTGAGGGCCAAGGAACAGACCTCCAATTGAACACCGGATTTTTTCAACTCGATGATGTTCCAGGAGATTTTATCCAGAAGATCGTTCTTATACTCATCGGTGTCCGGATCCTCGCGCATGTCGGCCAGGCAGACCACGGCAGCTCCGCGGAAGGTCACAACAATATCGGGCAGCACAGCCTGCCGGGTCAGTATTTCGCCGGTGTTTCTGATCGCGGTCAAGGCGCGCAACAGCTCTTGCGGATCAGCCTTTTTGACATCGAACACCACCTTGGCGGCTGTCAGTCCCTGTAGCGCCTCCCGGTCATCGCCGGCGATGACCGGAGCTGCGGAAACCAGCAGAAACAAAGCGATCAGCAGCAAACCAAGGAGGGTGTTGTATCGTCTGTCTTTCATCGTGAAGGCTCCATTCTCAGCGTTATCGGTTACCATCAGCAAAACCGTTACCGGCAGCAAGCGGACTTTCCGTCGGTCATGCGACTGCTCATTTTGGAGTCATCCTGCATCATCCGGTGACGACCGTTGTCGTGATCGCAGCCCCGGTAGTTGCAGGCAAACCAGGCAGCAGATCCGGCGCCGGTAATCGGGGCCATCTCCTGGTTTGCCTGATCCCGCTTGCTCCAGTAGCCACGTTCCAGATTGTTCAGCTCACTCTCAAGTTCGTTGAGACGCCCGACGGTGGTGGCGTCGTCGCTACGGGCCGCGCTCAACTCGTCCAGTTTGCTGTTGAGCTGCTGCCGCAGCTCCTGCAGTTGCGGCTGATACTTGCCCTGAATCGCATCGATACTTTTCTGCTGTTCGGCGGTCAGAGACAGGGCAGTCTCCACCCCTGAATCGGTATTTATCCGGGCTCCCGACCAGCCGTCCAGCCAGGCAAAAGCCGGGGCTGCCAGAGTCACAATGGCCAATACTGCGGTTGCCGAAATCAGTTTACGATTGTTCTTCATGCGGTTCTCCTTAAGGTTTATGGGGTTGATTGATCTGTTGTCATCGAAGTGACCGGTTGTTGCGTTTCGGTCTTCAGTGCCGCTCGGCAGAAGGGGCAGAAGTCCCAAGCCTGATCGACCACCCGGCTGCAACCGGGACAGTTATGCTTGAGTTCGTCCCCGCAGTGCGGGCAGCGAAAATAGGCCTGTTGCACCGGGCCGCCGCAGTGGGGACAATTCCCCGCCGCAGACAGGGTCGACGGAGTCCTCCGGTTCAGGAGCCAGGCGGTTCCGGCGAGCAGGACCAGCAGCAATACTCCCGGCATGATCCATTCGCTGAAAAGCCAGCCACCACTGCAACCAGATTCGCAAAACATCGCCGTCGCCTCTCAATAGCCCGGGTGGCCGCAGCCGGAATAATGGCTGTGCGTCTGGCTCTGGCCGTGGTTGTGTCCATTCCCGCAGTCCCAATGGCCACAACCCGACAGGATCAAGGTTGCTGCGCCCAGAACAACCAGCAGTAGAATTATCTTTTTCATAGCGACCTCCTCATGCGGTGATTTGTTGCCTTACTGGGACCGCAAGGAGGATGCCGAAACCCTGAAAGTATTCACAAGTTAGTGAAATAAAGCAGGATTTACTCCAGGTACTGGCTTTTATCGGACTGTTGTTTGGAAAAAAAATAGGCAGTCTTCCAGCTCGGATTCGGCCATATTGTCAAATTTTTTGACAGTGACCGAGACTCAGTACACTTGACATGGCGAGTCTTATTATGTAATTAGTTTCGAAAGTGTGAAAGCGATTAGGGCGAGATATCGGCTCCGCAAGAGCTGTAAACAACCGCAGAGGAGCAAACACCTTGAACTACTTTAAACTGACCTGGAAAAATATCACCCGCCGCAAAAGCCGCTTTTTCTTCACCCTCTCGGCTATCGCTGTGGGGATCGCTTCGCTGGTGACCCTTCTCTCGCTCGGCAGCGGCCTAGAGACCGAGATCCGCAAGCAGGCGGATGTGCTGGGCGCGAATCTGGTGGTCACCCCCCGTGGCTGGTGCGCTTACGAGCAGATTTCGGTCCTCACCGGGGAGACCCTGCCCGAGGCTATCCCCAACGCCGATGTGGAAAAAATCGCCGCGCTCGAAGGGTTGACCGCCTTTCCCTACCTGACACAGCGTACCGCGCTCAAGAATCAGCCGGTACCGCTGATCGGGATTCTGCCGACCGCAATGAAACAGTTTAAGAATTGGCAGATCGATCAGGGACGCTATGTGCTTGATAAGGCCAATGTCGTGGTCGGCTCCGGGATTGCCAAGCAATTCGAACTTGCCAGCGGAGACCTATTGAGAGTTCGGGGGCAGGAGTTCTCAATCAGCGGGATTTTGCAGGAGGTCGGCAACCGCGATGATCTGGCGATTTACATGGATTTTGCCACCGCTCAGAAACTCTACGCCGTCGGTGACAAGGTTTCTTTCATCGCGGTCAAGGTGGATGACATCACCCGCATCGACCACTACATCCTGCAGATTCAGGAGGTGGCCAATGTTGAAGTCTCCTCCGACAAACAGCTGCTGAAGTCGGTGCTGGCTATCGTCGGCAGTGTCGGCAGCGCACTCAAGCTGGTCGCTGCGGTCGCTATCCTGGCCGCCTTTTTCGGCATCGTCAACACCATGATGACCGCCATTTACGAGCGCCGCCGGGAGATCGGCATCCTGCAGGCGATCGGGGCCAAAAAGCGCACCATCTTCTCCCTCTTCCTGTGCGAATCGGCCTGCTACGGCCTGCTGGGCGGGATCGTCGGGGTGGTGGTCGGTTTCGTCTTCTCCTGGTTTGCCGCACCCTATATCGGTCAGAATGAATTTACCGCCTTTTTAGGCAGCGAGCAGAGCGTGCAGCTCTTCAATGCCGGGATTACCCTGAAAGCCTTGGTCTTCTCAGTGCTGGTCTCGGCGCTGGCCGGAGTCTATCCGGCCCGCCAGGCCTGCAAACTCAGCCCGGTGGAGGCGATCAGCTATGAATAACCCGATTATCCGCACTGAAAAACTGACCAAGGTCTATGACAGCGGTTATCGTACAGTCGCCCTGCAACAGGTCGATCTGCAGATCCCCAAAGGGAGCCTCTCCTGTATCATGGGGCCATCGGGCCACGGCAAGAGCACCCTGCTGCATCTGATCGGCGGCCTTGACCGCCCCAGTTCGGGGAAGGTTTTTCTCGATGATGTCGAGCTGACCGCTGTTACTGCCGACCGACTGACCGAGATCCGGGCACGTAAGCTCGGCTTCGTCTTCCAGTTCTTTAACCTGCTGCCGGTTCTTACCGCGCTGGAAAATGTTCAGGTGGCGATGATGCTGGCCGGGATATCGAAAAGGGAGCAAGAAGAGCGGGCCGCCGAACTGCTCAAGCTGGTGGGCCTCGAAGACAAACTGCGGGCCAGGCCGAACCAGCTCTCCGGCGGCCAGCGACAAAGAGTGGCCATCGCCAGGGCGCTGGCCAACGACCCGGAGATTTTGCTGATGGATGAGCCGAGTGGCAATCTCGACAGCCGCTCGGAAGCGGAGCTGCTGGAGCAGATCGGCAAGGTCAACGCGCAGGGCAAGACCGTGGTTATTGTCACCCATTCGGAAAAGGTCGCCGAAATGGCGCAACAGATCATCTATATCCGCGATGGCCAACTGGTGCTTGGCAAAGAGATCAAAGAGCAACTGACGATGGGAGAGAGAGTATGAAAGATTATCTGCGCCTGGGAATTTGTGTCGCTTTACTGGTATTTATCGGTGCCTTCTCGGCATCGGCTGCCTGGAACTGGTTCGGCAGTTCGGCCCCCAAAGGCGCACTGAACGTCAACAGCGTGTTCGCCGATCCCGGTGCTTATCAGGGGGAGATCAAAGTACATGGTGTCGTGGCCGACAGTTCTGCCCAGGCTGCGACCTTCCTGCTGATCGACGTTCGTGAGTATCGCAGCTGCGGGCAACTGAATTGCGCATCAAAATTCGTGCGGGTGCATTATACTGGGGGAGAGTTGCCAAAGCTGAAAAGTGAAGTGGTCATCAGCGGCGAGATGGTTGACGCCGGGGAGGGGTATCAATTACAGGCAAAAACAATCCAGGTATTGAGACCATGATGAAAACCAAACCGCAGCCCGATTCCAGTGAGGCTCCCTGCAAGGTGAGCTGCTTCAATGAAGTGCTGATCCAGGAGATTCAGAACTCGATGGTCGCCGAAACTGATCTGCTGCGTCTGGCAGAGTTCTACAAGCTCCTCGGCAGTCCGGTGCGGCTGAAGATCATCTTCGCCCTCGGCAAGGGCGAGCTCTGCGTCTGCGACCTGGCCCACATTCTCGGCCTCTCCATGCCGGCGACCAGTCAGCAGCTGAAACAGCTGCGGCAACAGGGGCTTCTCAACCATCGCAACGACGGCCGCATGTCCTACTATTCCCTGGCCAAGCCGCGCCTGTTTGAAGCGATTCAGGGGGATGTGACGTTTATCGAAACATAGTCTCTGATTTTTCAGCAGGACAGTTGTTATAATTCGATGGCAATCGCCAGACAATGATATTGATGAAGGGAGATGTGGCAAGATGAAAAAAGGGATGCTCGCTGTGGTTTTACTGTTGGTTATCGTCGGGATCTGGGGCTGTGCACCACCGCAGCCGACCTCGGAGCGCTGGTACACGCCGCAACAGGTTGCGGACGGCAAGCTGCTGTTCGCCAGCCATTGTGCCGGATGTCATGGCGATCAGGGGCAGGGTGGAAGCGATTGGGACCGGCCGAAAGCTGATGGCAGCTACCCGCCGCAGCCGTTGAACGGTTCCGGGCATTCGTGGCACCACACTTTGAGTTCGCTGGAGAAAACCCTGGCCCAAGGCGGAACCCACCCCGGTGCGACTATGCCCGGTTTTGCCGAGGTCACGACCAAGCCGCAACGTCTGGCGATTATCGCAGCGTTCCAGGATCTCTGGGGGGATCTGATCTATTCGAAGTGGCTGTATCGGGCTGGCCTGTAGCGATCAGGGGCCGTACTCTCTGAGTTTGTTCTGCAGGGTCTGGCGGCTGATGCCGAGAATTTCGGCGGCGCGGGTGCGGTTGCCCTCCGTCTGAGCGAGGGTGGCGCGAATCAGATCCTTTTCCATCTGCTTGAGGCTGTGACCGGGTCGCAGGGCAAAGGGTCGTTCGCTGCTTTGCCCTGCCTGGCGGACCGCGCCGGGCAGCTCCTGCAGGCTGATCTGTTCACCGAGACAGAGGATCACCGCTCGCTCCAGGCTGTTCTCCAGTTCGCGAATATTGCCCGGCCAGGCGTAAGCCAGCAGGGCGTCCAGGGCATCTGGGTGGATGCCGCGAATATCCTTGCGGTTTTTACGGCTGTACTGTTCCAGAAAATGTCCGGCCAGCTGCGGGATGTCCTCGGTTCGATCGCGCAGGGGCGGCAGCTCCAGGGGGACGACGCTGAGGCGAAAGAAGAGGTCTTGGCGAAAGCCGCCCGTTTCGACCAGCCGCGGCAGATCCTTGTGGGTGGCGGCGAGCAGCCGCACATCGACCTTGACCGTCTTGCTGCCGCCGAGCCGTTCGAATTCACCCTCCTGCAGCACGCGCAGAATCTTGGCCTGGGTGGTCAGGCTCATGTCACCGATCTCATCGAGAAACAGCGTCCCCTTGTGCGCCAGTTCGAAGCGACCTTTGCGCTGCTCGGCGGCACCGGTAAAGGCGCCCTTTTCATGGCCGAACAGTTCGCTTTCGAGCAGATTTTCGTGCAGCGCCGCGCAGTTGACCTTGACAAAAGGCTCTCTGGCACGACGGCTGTTCTGGTGCACGGCGTTGGCGACCAGTTCCTTGCCGGTCCCCGATTCACCGGCGATCAACACGCTGGCATCGGAGGGTGCGACTAGCGCCAGGGTTTCGAACATCTCGCGCATCGGTCGGCTGCTGCCGATGATCTTACCGAAGTCGAACTTTTCGCCGAGCCGCTCCTTCAGCGCGGCATTCTCCTGCTGCAGGGAATCAAAGTTCAGCGCTCGTTTCACCTTCAGGGCCAGCTCGGCGGCATCGACCGGCTTGGTGACGTAGTCGAAGGCGCCTTTCTGCATCGCTTCCACGGCCTTTTCCACCGAAGAGAAGGCGGTGATAATGATCACCGGCAGATCCGGTTTGACTTCGTGGATCGCCTCCAGCGCCTCGATCCCCCCGACCCGCTGCATCTTCAGATCGAGCAACACCAGGTCGATCTGCCGTTCCCGGGCCAGATGGATGGCGATATCACCGTCGTCGGCTTCAACAATCTCGTAGCCGTCACCGCCCAGGTGGGCTTTGAGCATGGTGCGGTGGGCGGTGTCGTCATCGACCACCAGGATAACCGCTTGCTTCTGCTTCATATTCCATCCCCTCGTGAATTCGGCAGGGAGTCCCGCTCGACAGGGTTTGACATGTCTCTGGCCTGCCTCGCTTCACGGGGCAGAACAACTTCAATCCGGGTGCCCTGCGCGACTAGCGTCTCCACCTCGATACGGCCGCCGTGCTGCTCGACAATCTGCTGGACTGTCGCCAGCCCCAGCCCCAGCCCGGTGCCGGTCTTGCGCGTGGTGTAGAACGGATCGAACATCCGCGAGCGCTCCTCCGGGGTCATCCCCTTGCCGCTGTCCTCGACCCAGAGGTGAACATTCTCACCCTGCTCATCAGCGCCGAGACGAATCTTTCCACCAGGTTCGGTGGCTGCCTGAGCGTTCTGCAGCAAATTGATCAGCAGCTGGATCAGCAGGTCGGAATCTGCCGTGAAGCTGACCGGCGCGGCGGGCGGGTCGATCTGAAAGGCCAGCTTGCCGGCGGCCAATTCTTCCTGCAACAGCCGGGCGGTGCGCTGCAGAAGTTCGCCCAAGTCGATTTCGCTCGCTTTCAGCTCGCGCGGCCGGGCGAACTGCAACAGCGCGGAGATGGTTCGATTGAGCCGATCGACTTCACCGACCATCAACTCGACATATTCCTCGGCATTCGGGTCCAGTTCGGCAAATTTGGAAAAATACTGGGCAAAGCCGCGCAGGGTTCCCAGTGGATTGCGGATTTCATGGGCAATCCCGGCCGCCATCCGCCCGAGGGCGGCGTGTCGCCGCGAGCGTTCCAGCGCCTCTTCCATCAACCTGATTTCGCGCATGTCACGGATGATCAATACCGTCCCCAGCGGCTCGCCGTCTTTGTCGGTCAACCGCGAAGCACTGACCTTGACCGGAACAGGCTCACCATTCTCTCGTTGGCACACCATCGATCGGTCAGTAAAATCCTGACCCGCGCGGATCAACGGCGCAATTTCACATTGTTCCGTTCCGGTCAGGGCGTCCAGAAATTTTCCCACCACCGTTTTTGCCTGCGCGCTGAAGATTGCCTCGGCCTTATCGTTAAGTGAAACAATCCGATACCGGTTATCTAAAGTAATCAAACCGGCAGGCATACTGTCGATGACGTTGCGTGTATAAAGTTCCATGTTGGCCAGAGTGGTTCTGGCCACTTGTGTCTGCTGAGAAAGAAAGATGAAATAAAATCCGGCAGACCCCAGCATCAGCAGAAGCCCACCCATAAGTATACTCTGACGGAGATCTTCTTGTTGGGCGGCCTCGAATTGTCCCATGTACAGACCGACAAAAAGCACCCGTCGTTCGATCTGATCTCCTGAGTCACAATCGCTGCCACACCATTGCTGCCAGCGCCTCATCATCCGCTCGCGCCCTGTGCCCATAGCCTGAATCGGATTGAACTCCTTGGCGACCTCGAACACCGCCCGACCGGCAGCGTCGGTTGTCCGTCGGGTTAAAGGCCTTTTTACAGTAAGAACCCGGGTGAAGGGCAGGATGTCGGTGCCACTGATATCGCCCCCTGCTTTCGTCAGCAGGCGTCCGGAAGCATCGGTAATCGCAACATAGGCGATCGATTCCGCGCGTGCCGTCTCCCGCACCAGGGTCGCCAGCGTGCTCTCCTGCCAGTTCATCATCATTGAAGTGCGCGTGCCCGCCTCGAAAGTGCGGATGAGGGTCAAACCCTTCTCCAGCAAAAAATCTTCCATCAGGCGCTCTTCGCGATCCAGATTGCGCCAGGTCACCACCCCGAGGATCAGGGCCAGAATAATCGCCGCCAGCACAAGGCCCAAGGCGGGAAGTGAAATTTTTCGACTGCGAGTTGATTGCGGAACTACCTGCTTGATGAAAACCATTTTCAAATTCTTCTTGACAGAGGGATGAGAACAAAGGTAAAAAGCGGATCATCTGAATGATTATTCATGTATAGCGGGGATTATGTCAAACGATATCTGTCAACTCTATTATGTCGATCAGCAGCGGGTCGCACGGGCCAGAGAGCGGATGCGCGACGACCGGACCATCGTTGCCCTGGCCGAAACCTTTAAGGTTCTGGCGGAACCGACCCGGGTGCGTATCCTGCACGCCATCGCCGAAGAAGAGCTCTGTGTCTGCGATATTGCAGCGGTGGTAAACGCGACCCAATCGGCGATCTCCCACCAACTGCGGATTCTGCGTTCTGCCCGGCTGGTCAAATCGAGAAAAGCGGGCAAGATGGTCTACTACTCTCTCGATGATGATCATGTCCGCCATCTGTTCGAAGAGGGAATTCGCCATCTGGAAGAGGGCTGAACCCCTTTTTTTATCACAACACATGAACGTCTGGACGGACGTACATACATAATAAATAGTCTTGGATTGAGAGGTAGAAATGAATCAGCAAAGCGGTTGCGGCTGCCACGGAAATCAGCCCGATGAAGACTCAGCGCTCAAAAAAATGGTCATGGTCGGTAACCCCAACGTCGGCAAGAGCGCCCTGTTCAACCGGCTGACCGGCTCTTACGTGGTGGTCTCCAACTATCCGGGCACCACGGTGGAAGTTTCCTGCGGCAAGTGCCGGATCGGGGTCGAAGAGTTTCAGGTCGAAGACACGCCGGGGATGTATTCGTTGCTGCCGATTACCGAAGAGGAGCGGGTCTCGCGCGACATTCTGCTGGCCGGCGACGCTGAGCTGGTGCTGCATGTGGTCGACGCCAAGAACCTCAAGCGGATGCTCTCCTTCACCCTGCAGCTGGTTGAAGCGGGACTGCCGGTACTGCTGGTACTGAATATGATCGACGAAGCCAAGCAGCTGAAAATCGACATCGATACCCGCTTGCTGGAGGAAAAACTCGGCATCCCGGTAGTGGCGATCTCGGCTCTTTCCGGCCAGGGGGTTGATACCCTGAAGGAAAAGATCACCGCCTACCGACCGGCGCAAAGTACTCTGGAGCTCTTTTACGGGGAAGCTGTTGATGCGGCGCTGAACGCCCTGGCGCCGCTCATGCCGGCCGCTCGCGGTCTGTCGCAGCGCACTCTGGCCCTGCTGCTGATCCAGGGTGATACCGCCATTACTGCAGAGGAGCGCGAGCTGGAAGGCCGCTCCAGTGATTACCTCGATACCACTCTGGTGCAGCTGGAGGAGCAGTTGGAAGAGTCGGCCAGCTACAGAATCCCGATGATCCTGCACCAGAATGCCCTCAAAATCTGCGCGGAAACCTTCACCCCGCCGCTCAACAGGGGCAAGTCGTTCGCCAACCGGCTCAGCGAATGGAGTATGCGCCCCTTGACCGGAATACCGATTCTGCTGCTGGTGCTTTACTTCGGCCTGTACAAATTCGTCGGTGAGTTCGGTGCCGGCACTATCGTCGATTTTCTCGAGGCCGACCTGTTCGGGGAATATATCAGCCCCTGGATCAACAACTTTCTCATGACCTATATCCCCTGGCAGCCGATTCGTGATCTGCTGGGGATGGACTACGGCATCATCACCCTGGGGATCCGCTACGCCATCGCCATCATCCTGCCGATCGTCGGAACCTTTTTCATCGCCTTTTCGATCATCGAGGACAGCGGCTACCTGCCGCGCCTGGCGCTGCTGGTCGACCGGGTTTTCAAGAAGATCGGCCTCAACGGCCGGGCGGTGATCCCGATGACCCTCGGTTTCGGCTGCGACACCATGGCGACCATGGTCACCCGCACCTTGGAGACCAAGCGCGAGCGGATCATCGCCACCCTGCTGCTGGCCCTGGCGATCCCCTGCAGCGCCCAACTCGGCGTGATCCTCGGCATGGTCGCCGAGAAACCCGGTGCCATGGCGGTTTGGGCCGGATTCATGCTGTTTATCTTTCTATTTATCGGTTTTCTCACCGCGCGGCTGATGCCCGGCGATCGGCCGAACTTCTACATGGAGGTGCCGCCACTGCGGATGCCGCGCCCCGGCGCGGTCTTCATGAAGACCTACACCCGTATGCAGTGGTATTTCGTCGAGATCCTGCCGCTGTTTATTCTTGCCAGTGTGCTGATCTGGCTGGGGAAAATCACCGCCACCTTCGATGTCGTCGTCTCCTGGCTGGGGCATGTGATGGGCTGGATCGGCTTGCCGAAAGAAGCGGCGGTCGCCTTTCTGTTCGGTTTCTTCCGCCGCGATTACGGTGCCGCCGGCCTGTTTGACCTGCAACAGGCCGGGGCGCTGTCGGGCAATCAGCTGGCGGTGGCGGTCATCACCCTGACCCTGTTCGTGCCCTGTATCGCCCAGTTCCTGATCATGAAGAAGGAGCGCGGCCTCAAGATGGCCTCCGCCATCGCCCTGTTCATCTTCCCCTTCGCCTTTGTCATCGGCGGGCTGGTCAACGCCTTGCTGAATGTGACCGGAATCGAACTGTAATCCCCTGTGACTAAGAGATAAAAACCGGAGAGCACCTGATGAAAAACAATGAGCAGCTTGAAGAAGCCCTGGAAAAGTTGTGGATTTATCTGGAAGAAAAGCCGCAGCTGGGAAATACCAGCGAACAGTTCTTCCGCCGGGAGTTACAGCTTCCCCTTGAGCGGCTGGTGCAGGAAGGGCTGATCAGGGTAACGGACGGAACCCTCTGTTTAACTCCGGCCGGAAAAACTGAAGCCGCGCTGGCGATCCGTCGTCACCGCCTTTCGGAGCGGCTGTTTCACGATATCATCGAGACCGATCAGGGCGATGACATGGAAGCCGCCGCCTGCCAGGTGGAACATATCGTCAAAAAAGGGATCGAGGAGAAAATCTGCCGACTGCTCGGCCACCCGGAAACCTGCCCGCACGGCAAACCGATCCCGCCCGGCGACTGCTGCCGCAAGGCGCGTGAAAGCAAAGAGAAGTTCGTCGCCCCTCTGACCAGCCTGAAGCCGGGAGAGTGCGGGACGATCGCCTATATCAAGACCGGTGATTCCAAGAAATTGCAGAAGCTGATGGTCATGGGGGTTCTGCCCGGCAACAACATCGAGTTGAATGCCAGCTTTCCCTCCTTTGTTTTTTCTGTCGACTACAGCCAGTATGCGGTCGATGCCGATATGGCGGTGGCGATTATCGTCAAGCGGGGGGGCGCTTGATGATACTGGGTACCTTGTTTTGAACCCTGGCACGCCAAGTCCCGGCGCAATCTTACGAATTTGTATTCAGCACCTCGGTAAATGGCCACGCGCTGCCCACTCCAAGGGCCGCATGAACCCATCCCTGGGGCTTGCTGATGCCGTCCTGGCGTCAGACACCCTTGAATTGGGCACCCCGAGGCCATCCGGCTGAAGTTACACGAATTTGTTATGAAATACAGGGGACAAGAACCCTCTGGTCCCTTTTCTCAATCCTGAGCCGTTTCGCCCAAACCGACAGCCTCAGCCTAACTTTTGACCCCGCTCCACACTTAAACGCCACCCTGAGCTTGCCCATTATATTGAGGGTCCGGTACCCCTCGCGGTACTCCTTGTTGAATTGCAGCGATGCGTGAACTCCTGACTTACTGATGGAACTCAAACCAAAGCCGAACAGCACCCCGTGTCGCTCCGGCTCTCGGCCACGGATAGCGAACGATCCTCCCGGGGCACCGGCAAAGCTGGCGATAAGGATTTGGTCGTCTATGGAAAAATCGTAATTCCAGGATGCGCTTAACTCCGCAGTCAGGATCCCGGTTGAGGTGTCGAACACCCTTGCCAGCCGGCCGCCAAGATCCGACACCAGCGCCTCAGTCGAGCGATTTTCTACCCGCAGGCTGAGTACGCCCGCACCGGTTTCGCTGAATCCCTCCTCATCAAGATAGCTGTAGTTCAGTGCCGCAAAGGGCTGTAGGAGCCATTGCTGTATCTTATGGCTGTATCCAGTCTCAGCATACGCGGACCACAGGTGACCATGATGTTGGCTGCTGGCCTGGCGGTCGATGGAAAGCACCCGGGTCAACCGCTTGTTCGTGTAATCTTGGCTGGCGTAGGAGACAACCCCGTCGATATACAGTGTATCGCTAAAGTAACTGCCATAGAGAGATCCATGAAGGCTTTCGATATTCCCATCGCTCCGGCCGGAGTCAACATTCAGATCGGTCTGGGTATATCCCAGGCTCACGCCCCCCAAGGCCTTGCGACTAAGCAGGCTGTCGAAACCGATCATGACGCCGCGCGAGGAGAATTGATAGCCATCATAGCCATCGCCAGCGGTTCGGTTTCCTTTCTGACCGAAGCCGTTGAGCCAGAAACCATATTTTTCAGTCGGTTGTTCTGCGGGGCCAAACAATTTCAGTAAACTTGCGTCAGAGCCGTTAAAGGCAAGCAGGACTCGATCCCCTCCACTTAAGGAGATCGATTGCTGTATGCCGGTTGCAACCTTGCCGGTCAAACGTACCGTCTGCAGACGTCCCAGCAGCGATTGGGTATACGGCCGCACGGCATCTAGCGTGATGCTGGTGAAGTTATCGAAATAATCGGGATTCATGAAGTCGTAGGCCTCAGCCAGACTCGTGCCGTCGGAAAGATTGAAGATCTGTGTCACAATCGGCGCCATTGCCTCAGAGCCACCGGACAATTGCAGCTGGTTAAAGTAATTACCGATAGCCGTCGAGTTGCCATCGAGTCCAACGGGCGCAAAATTGATATCCAGACCCACCGCTAGACTGACCGCGTCGGGCATGACAAGTTGATAGTTAACCACAGCGGAGGGCGGAACCCGCAGGGCCGTTATATTGTCGGTTACTCCATCTGCACCTGAGACGATAACCAGCTGGTGTTTACCCGGAAGCAGTGAGTCAGGATGCAGGAGGTTCAGGCTGATTTGACCACCCAACTCGGCCAGGCCGCTGGCGCTGATCCGGTCGGCGCGGTTGCTGGCGAAATCCAGATCAACCAGGTATTCACCCGTGCTGCTCTGAATAAAATCGCCGCTCAGCGTGGTTGTCTGCGGGTTGCCAGGGCCTCCAGGAGTGAGCACTCCGGCGTTGAGCAACTGCCCAGCGGAACCCAGACTAGCGACTGCCCCGGACAGATACCGGGCACCCTGGTGATTGATAAAGCTGTTACGCCCCCCGCCCAAGTCGACATTACCGACGACTGTCGCAAAGTTGTCGATCCATTCATTTCCGGTGGTGCCGAGGATAGCCATTCCGGTGGTGCCGTCAACTGTCAACAGAGCGGCATGATTGGTCAGCCGATTGTCACGGCCACCGGAAAAATTGACCCCGACTCCGGCCCCTGAACCTCCCATGACCAGGGTTCCTTTGAGGGCTAGGTCGATGTCTCCGTTAACTGCGCCGGTACCTCCAGCGCTTTGCACAAAGATTCCGATTGAATCGATACCTGAGGTGATTACATCGTCAGCAAAGGTGAGGTTGATGTCACCACCGCTGCCGCTGCCGCCGGCACTACCGGCAAACAGGCGATCGATCAACCCGCCGCCGCCGCCGATACTCTGAGCCAGAACCCCGTAGGTTCCAGCTCCTAAGGTTTGAATTCTCCCTTGCTGGGTGAAATTGATATCGCCACCATTGCCGCTGCTTTCATTGCTCAGGTTCAGCTCGATTCCGCCCGGATCAAGGGCACTGAACAGCGCACCGCCGCCGCCACCGATACTCTGCAGGATAATCCCGTGGGAACGTTCACCGGCGGTCGCCACCGCTCCGCTGTTGGTAAACTGAATGTTTCCACCAGTACCGCTGGTTCCTTCACGACCACCGATGGTGACCGCCAAAGCGTCCAGACCGTTCAGGTGGGCATCGGCCCCACCGCCGCCGATACTCTGCAAGATCAGGCCGGCTGAATATGCCCCTTGGGTGAGAGTTTCGCCGATGTTGCTGATATCAAGGTCTCCGCCGTTGTTGTCGGTACTGGCGACTGCGCCGAGAGTTACACTTGCCGTAACACCGGGATTGGCGGAGAGAACAGGTTCTGCCAGCAGGGTGGCAACCTTGGGTACCGATCCGGGATCTGCGATCTGCTGCTTTGGGACCGACGTGACATTGACGATGATGTGACCACCACCGCCGCCTACCGATTGGTAGGAAGCACCCTGAGCATTTTTGTTGGTAGTGTAGATTCCACCTTCTTTTCTGGCACTCACGGTGCCGCCAGCACTGCCGAAGGTGTCTTTGGCTCCCGCTAAAATGTCGAGGGCAAGGGTTGATCCCTTGCCAAGGGTATCTACGCCCTTTTCAATCATGTAATTCAATACCGTGGAACCACCACCACCACCGATCGATTGCAGTTGGGACGCGACAAGGCCGGTTCCCAAAGCCGTTATTGTACTGGCACTATCGACGATGAGATCACCACCGACCGCTTTCCAGGCCAGCTTGGCACCCACCTGAACAGGGGCTAGAATATGGGCATAAATATTGTCGAGTAGCGGATCATTTGCCGGAACTTCAATACCGTCTAAGCCGACCTCAACCGCTCGCTTGCTCATATCCATAAAGAGATTTAGATTGCCACCGCCTCCATTGATGGTCTGGACCTGGAAAGCACGGCTATTTTTACCGTACATGGTGATGTCTCCCGTGCTGTTCAGGGTCACTTTGCCGGTTGTGTCATAGGCCTTATCGAGGGCATCACGAACAAGTCCTAGGGTGATATTTGTCGCCAGCCCTGCCGCCATCCATACCGGGCTGCTGAGAGAATAGCTCATATTTCCGCCACCGCCGGCGACAGTCTGGGCATAGATGCCGTAGGCATTGTCTCCATGGGCAACGATTGAACCGGTGTGATCGATGTTGACATTGCCGCCGGAGCCTCCTGCACCGCCGCTGCCGCCGACTCCGATATTAAGCAAAGCCCCTTCTAGCGCACCAAGCTGGAAGGGGTTGGTCAGTAGATTGCGGGAGAGGGCGGCGGCAAAACCGCCGTTACCTCCACCGCCACCGACGCTCTGCGCGTAGATACCGTAGGAGTTGTCCCCCTTTACCTCAATGGTGCCGGAGTTCTTGATCACCACATCGCCCGCGTTGTTGCCGATACCGCCCCAACCGCCGAGAGCGACAGTGCTGGTGTGCTGCTTGGAACCGGTCTTGCCCGTTGCTCCTAGGCTGAGATCTCCCGTAATCGCCAATCCGCCATTACCACCGCCGCCACCGATCGACTGGGCAATAATTCCGTGGGCATTCTTACCGAGCGTTATGATGCTCCCGGCATTTTCGATTCTTGTGTTGCCGCCGACACCACCAGTCCCGCCGAGGCCGCCGACACTTAAACCGAAAGTGACCGTGGTCTGGTCATCTTTGCTCCCTTTTCCCGCTGCACTGGTGGTAATCGTGGTGCTGCCGTTGCCACCGCCGCCACCGACACTCATGGCGAGGATGCCATGCGAATTGTCGGCATAGGTCTTGATGAGGGCTGCGTTTCCGGAAGTATCCGCAAGGTTCGTCACCTTTACATGACCGGCAGTGCCACCCTGCCCACCGATGCCGCCGATACCAAGGGAGATATTGTTCCCTGCCTTGCCCATAAGTGAGCCGGTAATAACCGTACTGCCATTGCCGCCGCCGCCACCGATTGACTGGGCGAGAATTCCGACGGAGTCGCCGGCCAGGGTGACAATGTTTCCTTGGTTGGTCACATCCACACTGCCCCCGGTCCCGCCGGTCCCCCCGGAACCACCGATAGAGGCGGAGACGTGGGCGCGCGGGTCTTTCCCTGCTTTATGGTAAAGGACTTCATTAAGCACAAGGCCACCATTGCCGCCACCGCCGCCGAGACTCTGCGCCAGGACACCGTGAGATTCTCCGCCGTTGGTAGTCACCGTGCCGCTGTTGCTGACCTTGACGCTGCCGGCGATCATTCCCGTACCACCGGAACCGCCGATTGCTATACGCACTGAGCTGGATTCAGATTTGATGGATGGGCCACCACCGCCGCCACCAGTTCCACCACCGCCACCAACAGACTGGGCGAGAATGCCGATAGAGTTATGATTTCTGGTGGAGACCGTTGCAGAGCTGGCAACTGTAACAGTTCCTCCAGCGCCCCCCTGACCACCAGTGGCACCGATGGACAGGGCCGCTGTCGTCGAGGTCAGAAGGCCCATGCCGCCAGCACCGCCGCCATTGCCGCCGCCACCACCCAGGCTCTGGGCAATAATGGCATGGGAATCTCTTCCCTCGGTAGCAACGAGACCTTCGGCCGTTAGCACAACGTCACCGGCAGAACCTCCCTGCCCGCCATCCAAGCCAAGGGAGACAGCAAAAGATTTGGCTGTGGTCTTATCCTCTTTATTGGTCGGAGTCGCCAGCGACAGGGAGATTGCTGAACTGTTGCCGCCACCGTTCCCGATCGATTGGGCCAGCAGGCCATAGGCATTTACACCGTGGGTCTTGATCTGCCCCCCGGAGGTGAGGGCAACATCATCTCCCTTGCCGCCGTTGCCACCAACACTGCCGATGGAGACATTGATCTTGCCATTCTCTTTTGTGAAGGCGGTGTTCATCGAAGTATTGCCGCCACCGCCGCCGATCGACTGGGCCAGGATGCCGTAGGAACCCCACCCCCAAGTCTCAAGGGAGCCGTCGTGGTTCACGTCGACCCTGTCACCGTTGCCGCCATTGCCGGTTCCACCACCTATGGCGATATTCAGACCTTTGGTCCCTTCACTTTTTCCATGATAGGCCAGAGCCATGTTGATGTGCGCATTGCCGCCACCACCGCCGATCGACTGACCGAGCAGGCCAAAACTGTTCTTGCCGAAGGTACTGATGTCGCTGTAGTTATTCACAGCGATTTTGCCGGCATGACCGGCTTCTGCTCCAGAGCCGCCGACCGCGACGACCAGACCGTAAGACTGCTTCTTCGCTCCGCCATCGGACGAACCGGCCAAACTGACGCCGAGCTGAAAATTCATTCCGGCATCACCACCGCCGCCACCGATGCTGGAGGCTTCGATGCCCAGCGCACCTTCACCCATGGTTGTGATCATGCCCGCCGTTTGCGTCGCACTGCCGCGAGTAACGGAGACCTCACCGGCATCTCCGCCGCCCAGGCCGGAACCGCCGATGCCGACACTGATTGGCGAGCTATTACTGGCGAAAAGTCCGTTGACGTTCATACCGCCATTGCCCCCGCCACCGCCGATACTCTGGGCGAAAACACCACGAGAGTAGTCCCCAGCCAGGGTCATCTTTCCACTTGAAGCAACCTGTACATTACCGGCATCCGCTCCCTGCCCGCCCAGACCACCAATGCCGATAACGGCAGTAAAGTCCAGCGCTCCTCCAGAATTCGTGGTGTCACCGAGATTGAGACCGGTGCTGGCATTGAAACCGCCGTTACCACCACCGCCGGCAATGCTCTGCGCCAGAATTCCGTGGGTCCAGTCCCCGACAATTTCAGTATCGCCGCTATGGCTGACAGTGACGTTGCCGCTTCGTGCGGCAGCACCGCCGAAGCCGCCGATACCGAAGGTGACCGAAGGTAATTTCTCCTTGGAGATGGAGAGCCCGCCGCTGACATTCACCCCACCGTTACCGCCGCCGCCGCCGATCGACTGGGCCAGAATGCCCGCCGAGTGTTCCGGTTCGGTCGGCCCAACGATGGCATCAACGATGGCCTTGATATTCGCATCGCCGGAGGTCAGTTCATCGACCACCCCAACCACAGCATCGACAATCGATTGCAGGATGATTGCTCCGCTGTCTAAGGGGGCAATATCCCCGGAAGCCGCAAAGATATTGGTCGTACTGCTGACCTTGACGTTGCCTCCGGTACCAGCGCTGCCCGCCAGACCGCCGACGCCGATGGAGATGGGGGAATCGGTCACCAGACCACCGCTGACATTGAGTGTACCGTTGCCACCGCCGCCACCGATCGACTGGGCGGCAATCGCTGAATAACCGTCACCATAAGAGGAAATGATGTCGGTAGTGCCGTTGCCGTCAGCTGTGACATCGACATCTCCGGCGTTGCCGCCACCACCGCCGAAGCCGCCAACCCCCACGAAGAGTGCATGGCCGTCGGTTTTGCCGCTACCGACGGAGAGTCCGGCACTGACATTCACCCCGCCGTTACCGCCGCCACCGCCGATCGACTGGGCGAGCAGGCCGTGAGAACCTTCACCAATGTTGTATTCATAGTGTTCGGGGGTACTGCTGCCGGTGGCTGTATCGACCGTTTCAGCAATCAGGGTGCGAGGCTGTGCCACGATCGTGCCGCGGTAGTTTACCTTTACCTCGCCGGCCTGACCGCCGCTTCCGCCGAAGCCGCCCACGCCGATGGAGGTTGCAAGAGCCGCCTGCTTGTCATTATTCAGATAGGCGAAAGAGAGCGTACCCGCTACGTTGACGTCGCCATTGCCGCCACCGCCGCCAATCGACTGGGCAAGCAGTCCGCTGGAATTGTTCCCTTCGGTCACCAGCTGTCCGCTCGCATCGAGAATGACGTTACCGGCATTGCCACCGCCGCCGCCAAAACCACCGACACCCAGACCGACGGCAAGACCGGTCTTGCCGGTGATGTTCACACCAGCACCGACATTGACGCCGCCAGTGCCGCCGCCGCCACCGATCGACTGGGCGATGATTGCAGAAGAGTTGTCACCGGTGGTTCCGATCTGGGAGTAGGTCGCAGTGGTATTGACCCTGCTGCTGACATTGCCGGCGTTGCCGCCACCGCCACCAAAACCGCCGAGTCCCAGCCCAAGGGTGCCGCCGTAGTTGTGCGTATAATTGATCCCGGCCGAAACATTGACGCCGTCATTGCCGCCGCCACCGCCGATCGACTGGGTGAGGATCGCTACAGAATCGTCACCGGTGGTCACCGCACCACCCGTCACGATACTGGTCGTCAGGCCCGCGCTGCCGCCATTGCCGCCGAAACCGCCAACCCCGATCGCTGCATTGCCGCTGCCTTGCTTGGCCCCGGTAAGGGTGCCGGTCACGTTGACGCCGCCATTACCGCCACCGCCGCCAACCGACTGGGTGAGGACAGCCGTCGAGCGCTTGTCCAGCGTCTGCACAGAGCCGGTCAGAGTATTATTCACTACTGCGGAGTTGCCACCACCGCCTGCGACACCACCGACCCCGATAGCGACGGCGCCGGTTCCGGTCTTCGCCGCAGTGAAGGCTCCGGTTACGTTCACACCACCGTTGCCGCCACCACCACCGATCGACTGGGCGGTCATGCCAAAAGAATTTTCACCGTCGGTATAAATCTCACCGGTCACGCTGTTCGTCACCGCGGCAGAGATACCACCGCTGCCACCGACGCCGCCGACGCCGACACTGAGTGCACCGCTGCCATCACCCGCCAAGGCCACCGCCCCGCTAAGTGAGAAGCCGCCATTACCACCCCCCCCGCCGATCGACTGCGCCAGAACCCCACCTGAATCATCACCACCGGTGATGATTGTGCCGGTTACATTGTTGCTGATTGTAGCGGCCCGCCCGCCGCCACCGCCGGCTCCACCGACCGCGATCGAGGCACCACCGGCGCCGTTTTTCGCGGCGGTAATGAATCCTGTTACATTGAAACCAGCGTTGCCGCCACCGCCACCGACCGATTGGGCAAGGACCGCCGTTGCCTTATCTCCGGAAGTGGTCACGTTGCCGACAAGGGTATTGTTTACCTTGCCGGCAGATCCACCAGCACCAGCCAGGCCACCGACGCCGACAACGGCCCCGCCGCTGCCGGCTCCTGATCCTGCACCAGAAACCGCAATATTGAAGCCACCGTTGCCACCGCCTCCGCCGACACTCTGCGCCAGCAAACCGACAGAGTTATCCCCGGCCGTAGTAATATCGGCCGTTACGTTGGTCGTAACAGCCGCAGCGTCACCACCGCCCCCGGCAGTACCGCCGACACCGACGCCACCGGCGGCATTGCCATATCCGGCAACGGAAGCCGAGACGCTGACATTGAAGCCACCGTTGCCGCCACCGCCACCGACCGATTGGGCCAGAATCGCCACGGAATTATCTCCTTGTGTGTCGATTCTATTGTTGAGGCCCGTGTCAACATTGCCAACTTGCAGGGTTACCGTCGATCCATACCCACCCCCGGTACCGGAACCACCCACGCCGACACCGACCGAACCTGTACCGTACCAGGCCGCTGAACCAGCAAGTTCCACATTGAAACCACCATTACCGCCACCACCACCAATCGATTGGGCAAGGACCGCGCCCGATGATTTACCCAGTGTCGAAACATTCCCTTTGACTGCTGCGATGACTGCCGCGCCACCACCGCCACTGGCACCGCCGCCGCCGATGCCCAGGCTCCCGTTACCGCTACCGAAGAAGGCGACAGCACCATTACCGGAGACACTGAAGCCGCCATTGCCGCCACCGCCGCCGATACTCTGAGCGAGAAAGGCGGTTGAGTAGGAGCCTAGTGTGGATATCCTTTGTTCTGCTGTGGCATGGACAGCAGCGGCATTGCCAGCCGAATCGCCGAAGCCGCCGAGACTGAAATTGACCGCCCCGGTGCCGAAGACCGCCCCGGCACCGCCGCTACTCACGCTGAAAGCACCGTTGCCACCACCACCGCCGATACTCTGGGAGAGCATCCCGACAGCATCATCACCATGGGTAAAAATCGTACTTTTTGCGTTGGTCGTAACTGCGCCACCATCGCCGCCACCGGCTCCAAAGCCACCGATGCCGGCTGAGATCTCTGCACTGCCGAAGATACCGATACCCAGACCTCCGGCAATGCTGAAGCCGCCATTACCACCGCCACCACCAATCGACTGGGCGAGCATAGCGGTGGACTTCTTACCAAAAGTTTCAATCGAGCCCGAACTGTCCAAGGTCATCACACCACCATCACCGGCCGCGCCACCTGAGCCACCGACACTGGCATTTAGATTGCCGCCACCACCGACCGCAGCATTAAGACCAGCCGCAATGCTACCACCGGCATTACCGCCGCCACCGCCGACCGTTTGGGCAAGCAGCCCCACAGAATGGTCTCCGCGAGTGATCAGTTTACCGGTATACTCTGCAACCACTCCCTGACCGTCACCGCCGCTCCCCCCCGTTCCACCGACACCGACGTTCACCCCAATGGCAAACCCACCAGCTACGGAACCGCTGGCAGCAACAGTCAGGCCACCATTGCCGCCGCCGCCACCGATCGATTGGATGATCACAGCATCCGAGCCATCGCCGGTTGTGTTGACATCGCTGTCAAGTGTAGCGACAATCTTTCCAGCGACTCCGCCGCTACCGCCGGAGCCGCCGACGCCCACGCTGATCGGTACAGAAATCCCCATGAGGGCTGCACCGCCACCGGCAGAGACAACCGTGCCACCGTTGCCGCCACCACCACCGATACTTTGTACCAGCACGCCATCAGATTGATTGCCCAGGGTGGCAATCGAGCCTTTTTGGGTTACCATTAGATTGCCGCCGTCGCCGCCGGAACCGCCGGAACCACCGACCGCTATAGAAAACTCGCCATTTAAGACGGCGCCAAGGCCGGCGCTGCCGGCCACCGTTGTCCCGCCATTGCCGCCGCCACCACCGACCGATTGAGCCAGAAAACCGACCGAGGCCGCACCGCTGGTTTTTAGTTCACCCTCCAACTTGGCTACGACACGGCCACCCACGCCACCGGAACCAGCAGACCCACCAACGGCCATGCCGATAGCGATGCCATCCCCGCCAGAGATCGATCCGGCGACACTTGTGCCGCCGTTACCGCCGCCACCGCCAACAGATTGTAAAATCACCGCTGCTGCATTGTTGCCGGTGGTCGTCACATTTCCCTTGCCTCTGAGTTCGACGGTGCCGCCCAAGCCATCCACTCCGCCAGAACCGCCGGAACCACCGATAGCCACCGAAATAGTCGCCAGCGCGCCGTAGCTGCCCTGAACAGCAATACCGCCATTTCCACCGCCGCCGCCAATGCTCTGGGCCATGATGCCGGTCGAACGGTCGCCTTGCGTAGCGATAAGGACTGTCGGCTCGAAACCGCCGAAAATGAGGGGTTGCAGATCGACTTCAACATCACCGCCAAGCCCCCCGGCGGCACCGCTGCCACCCAGGCTGAAACCGACCATCAATGAGCCAGCATAACCGGAACCGCCATTGCCGCCGCCGCCACCCACCGATTGGGCGAAAATTCCTGATGAATCTTCGCCCGCAGTGAAAATTTCACCGCCATGAGAGACCGAAACATTACCACCGTGGTTGCCGATTCCTGCGCGACCACCGATGGTAACCATCCCGCCGGCGGTACCGCCATCACCGCCGCCGCCGCCGATCGATTGGGCAAAAACGCCGAATGACTGGTCGCCGGTCGTTTCAATCGTACCGCTGGTCTTGACCTTCACTGCGGCACCTTTGCCACCGCCGGTACCGGTACCGCCAATAGCAATCGGACCTCCTGAGGATGCTCCGTTGCCGCCACCGCCGCCGATCGATTGAGCGTAGACTGCACTGGCCTTATCGCCGGTCGTGAAAAGATTGCCGTTGCTGGTAACATTGACCTCACCAGCATCACTGCCGCTCGTGCTGGAACCGCCGATAGCGACCAGACCACCGCTGCCGCCGCCTGCACCACCGCCACCGCCGATCGACTGGGCAAAAATACTGCGCGAGAAATTGCCCGAAGTGGTCAGGTTGGCATTGTTGGTTACACTTACCTGTCCGGCAGTACCACTACTGCTGCCGGCACCGCCGAGTGCGACAACGCCGAAAGAGCCGGAGCCTGTCCCACCACCACCACCACCACCGACACTTTGCGCAAAAATTGCATCCGCATACCGGCCATGGGTTGTGATGGCTCCCCCGTTCTGATTATTCACCCTCACGTCACCTGCGGAGCCGCCGGCCAAACCGCCGCCACCGAGGGCCACCAGCCCCCAAATACCATTTCCTGTGCCGCCGCCACCACCAATGCTTTGAGCAAAGAGACCACGAGCCTCATTGCCGTCGGTAACAATCACCCCGCGATTGTCAATGCTGACGATCCCTCCATCGCCGCCAGCGGAACCGGACCCGGCAAGGGCTACGATACCTCCTGCCGAACCCGAATCGCCGCCGGTTCCACCAATGCTTTGGCCGAAAACAGCGTGCGCCCCTTGCCCCGAGGTCCAGATCGTAGCGGTATTGGTCAGGGCTAGGTTACCGCCGTTGCCGCCGCTGGAACCGCTGGCCGCTGAACCGACGATTCCCCAGCTGCTGCCACTGGTACCGCCGTTGCCACTCATACTCAGGCCGTAGATGCCACGGGCATCGGTCCCGGTTGTTCTGATACGCGCATGGTTGGTCGCGGTAACATTGCCCCCGTCACTGCTGTGCCCGCCGCTCCCGCTGGCAGACCAGACATAACCGCTGCCACCAGCTCCGGCCTTGCCGCTGCGGCTGTAAGCATAAATTCCGCTTTTTGCAGTCCCTGAAGTAGTGATATCAGCACCGGAACTATTGGTGATATTGATGGCTCCCCCTGTGCCGCCGCTACCGCCGGGCCTGCCGCTCCAGAATGAAGCGTAGGAATTCCCTCCCGTACCACCGGCGCCACCGATACTGCCGGCCTCAAAACCGATGCTTACGGCTGTGGAGACGGCTGTTGTATTGGTGTAGTTCACTGTGGCACCGGTAGCGCCATTGCCACCGGCAGTCGGCGGGATGAACAGCGTACCCCAGCCACCATTGCTGCCGCCCTGGCCTATATTCACCACGCGTACGCCGGTGGCGCTGGTCTGGGTGGTCTTCTGGGCACCCACTCCGGCAGTCCCCCCCGACCAGGGTGAACTATAGTCGATCGGTGAAGTAGTCGCCGTTGGGTCAGCCGTCGGGCGCAATTGAGCCGTGCCGGAAATCGGATCGGTGGAGACAACCTCAAGCAGCACAATGTTATCATTGGCATCGTAGGTATAGAGGCGGTCACCAACCTGATTTTTGACCAGGAGGAGGTAGTCGTCGGAGGTGCGGACATAGGCCAGTTCCAGAGGAACCGCACCGGAATCCGCAGGGTCTAAAATCAGCTCCACGACGACCACATCCTGGCCGGTAACCGGATTGGTCACGGTGTCAGCCACCTGGGTTGCTTGCGTAGGTGCTGCGGCGAAGGAGCTTCCGGTGGTGAAGAAAATCGGCAGCGCACAAATCAAGGCACAACAACCGGCCGATGAACCGGAGAATACTCGGCGAAAAACCGTAAAAATGAACCCCTTACATAAATAGATGTGCTGGGAACTTCCCATGCGCGATCTCCTCCAAGTCTACACTTGTCTTCGCAACAAGATATCAGCCAATACCTCGACCCAGCCATCCTTCCGGGGGGGGGAGGAGGAGACAATCTACAGGCAGGCAGTGTGTTTTTTTATCCTGAAGGTTTTACCTTGCGGCTGTCTTGAAAGGCCACTGTTAAAATCGTTAGTATCGCTATAACCAACTGTAAACAAAGAGGTATATTCTTAATGAGCAGATTAGTGGGAAGGGGGAAGGGGATGATGGATACGGCATAGCCCTGGGTATCGCATCCCTGTGGGAGATACCAGCAGCTTTTTTTGCTGAAGTTCTGAGCAGGCCGTTCCCAGCGAAATGACTTCTCCGCCAGACGGTCTACCCGGAAAGATGCAACTGTGCCAGCTCCCGTTCCAGCTGCTGTCTGCGCGGCGTGTCTTGACGGCAATTGGTCAATACAAATTCGGCGGTGCGCAGTACCTGCTTTCGGCGGGGGTGTTTTGGGAGGGTCTCAAGGCTCAAGTAACGATCTAGTGTCTGGGTACGGTCCCAACCGTCATCATTGGTGTAAACCTTCCATAGTCCGGATTGACGTGCCAGTTCCGTTTTATCGGTATGGGTATCTTCACACCAGCAGTCGATGGCCAACTTCATCATGTTGACGATTGATAGATGCTGGTCTGCCGACGTACCATTTGGTAACAGACGATGATTCAACTGAGCCAGTGCGGTGTCGACAGCAAGCAGATCCTCGGTAAAATCCGACTGCCCTGATGCGAGTTGTGGCGTGAGGCCGTTCAGGGTCTCTTCCAACGTCCGCAAGCGGTTGCGATTATGGTTTATCGATTCGATAAGCGACAGGGTAGCCGGTATCTGCGCAGACGTATTGAGGTCGGCTGCGGGCAGCACAACCAACATCAACAACGGCCCTTCCTCCAACTCCAGACGCTTGGACTGCAGCCGGTGTCGGTGTTGTTTGAGATCGGCATAGACTAGCGTCAGGTCGCGGCACTGAAGTTCACCACTTTCGCTCAGTTGCCCCAGCCATTGCAGGAGCTGTTCCTTGCTCTCTCCGGGAAACAAGAGCTCCGCAGGTTGTCCCAATAAGGCGTTGACATGATATCCCGTCAACGCTTCAAAGGCGCGGTTACAAAAACTGACCTCCTCGTTTTCATTGACGGCCAGTATCGCCTCGGGAACCAGGTTCAGCATTGCCCCAAGCTGGTGCTGGACTCGCCGCAGCTCACGCTCGGTCTGCCGACGCTGCCGGAGCTCTTCTTTAAGACGCTGGTTTTCCACTAGCATAGTATGGGCATTCTGGATCTGAAGTTGCGCCCGTACCCGTGCCAGCAGCTCCTCTTTGGCAAAAGGCTTGGACAGGAAATCATTGGCACCGCAATCCAGCCCCTGTACGAGGTCCTGCAGCTGGTTCCTGGCGGTCAGCATCAGTACCGGGAGTTCAGCCGAACTATAGCGTTGACGCAAGTGTTGACAGACTTCGTAGCCGTTCATCCCTGGCATCATGATATCCAGCAGGACTAGATTAAACCCCATGCCTGATTCCAGGCGCTGTAATGCTTCTTCGCCGCTGGTAGCGGTTGTCACCAGCATTTCTTCGGTGGTCAGGTGGTTGATAACGACCTGTAAATTCACCGGATCATCATCCACCACCAGAATATGGATGGACCCTTTGCCCGCTGCGACCTTTGTTCGGGAAAGGGACAACTGCTGCGCTGCGTCCTGAGTCGATCGCGCCTGCCAGTCACTTGTCGATTCGGTAGGCGATAAACTGTTTATTGCCTCTGCCTGCTCCGATTCGGCGCAGGGTAAGGTGAAGCTGAACCGGCTGCCCTTACCGAGGGCAGATTCGACACTGAGCCGGCCGCCGTGCAATTCGACCAGCTGGCGGCTGATCCCCAACCCCAGGCCACTGCTATCAAAGTGCCGAGCAGCCGAGGATCCAGCTTGTTCGAAAGGCCTGAATATTGTTTCGAGATGATCCGGGGCGATACCGACACCGGTATCCGTGACACAAATCAGGACCTCGTTACCCTGCTGGCGAGCGCTGACTTCTACGTGCCCCTGTTCGGTATATTTGATGGCATTTCCAATCAGATTATAGAGCACTTGCTGCAACCGGTGCTGATCGCCATAGACGGCAGGCAGATCGCGCGGGACCCTGTTGACAAGTTGCAACGATTTTGCTTTCGCCAGTCGGCCAGTCAGGGTCAATACGCTGTCGGTCAGGGCGCGTAACTGCTGCGGCTGCCGATCCAGAACAGAGTCCTGATGCTTCAGGCGTAAGAAATCGAGGATGTCGTTGACCAGATTCGCCAGGCGTTGACCGCTGCCGATAATCAGTTCAAGACTGCTGCGCGTACTGGCACTCCCCCGGCTTTCTGTACTGCTCAGCAGCGACTCGGCAATGCCGATCATGCCGTGTAGCGGGGTCCGCAATTCATGGGAGGTGTTGGCCAGAAACTCGTCTTTTAAAACATCCTTTCGGGTTAATTCGATATTTTTCTCGATGAGTTCGGCCGACAGGTTTTCCACCGCAACAAATGCTCGGGAAGAGCGCATGGAAAGCGCAAATGCCTGGAAGATAATAAACAGAAAGAGCCCGAGAGGAAGCAGGTAGGCCGTATCGATGATACGGCCGTCATAAAGCATATCGTTGCCTCCCGACAGAGCCAGAACCAGATATCCAGCCAGGAGAACCAGTGCGTCATCCCTTTTTCTGCCGACGGCCTTTACCAGGAAATAGATTGTATACAGGATCAGAACAAAGGAGAACAGATGGTAGACTGGCACCATCTCAACCGCCAGCCTGATCGGCAGGAGAAAAGCCGACAGACAGAATCCCAGCCCCAAAAGTTGATAAAAACGCAGAGCGAAAACGGAACACTCACGGGGATAAAGGGAGTACAGAAACATCATCAAAACAGGACATGAGAGGTAATAGGCCGAGATGCCGACCTGATAAAAAACCGTCCACGACACCTCGGGCAAAAAGAATTCGATCAGCCATCCAGAAGGTGAAGAGAACAGGTTATTGACTGCCCAGCAGAGACAGTAGAGCCCCAGATAGAGCGGCGACAAATCGTTCCGGCGCAGCAGATAAAGGATGAAATGATAGCCGCCCATCGTCAGCAGCCCGCTGAGGATAATAAGGGTGAAGGCCCAATGCCTATTCTGGCTTTCGCGAATATTTTCAGCGGAACCGAAACTGATCGAGGTCAGGACCCCGCCGCTGCGATAGTTGTAATTAGACACCTGCAGAACAATCTCCAGGGTCTCCCGGTCGGTTTCAAACTGGGGGATGACAAGCGAGAGTTTCGGTATTTCCGTGTCAGAGTTTTTGCCTACGCTGCCGCTTGACGCAACAAGTCGACCATCGATCCAGAGCTTGTAAGCAGAGAGAATCTTGCTGATGTGAAGTGCTTTTACTCCCGCAGCCCCATCTGTTTTTACCAGCAAACGATAGGTTGCATATCCGTAGTCGGGGAGTTTCTCTCCCCCGGGTTCGAAGTCGGCCCACGCCATGGGAAGGTCAATATAACCGGTTCTCTCAAGCGGTTCGTTGCTGCGAAAATCTGTCGGGGAGAGCAGCTTGTTCCAGTAAAATTCCCACTGCCCGTCTAGCCTTACGCTCCCGTCCTTATCAAAATCCCAGTGGGATAAATCAAATACGCCATTGATAGCCAGCGGATGTTTATCCTTGACGCAACCGGTTAAACAGAGCAAAAGCAGGACAATAAACAACAAATGGCTGGTATGGCGGCGTGGCATCATTCTCTGCTGCGTCCCTCTTGGATCTGGTTTCAACATGTCACGAGATCCCATACAAACACTTTTACAGGCTAACCACAATTGTATCTCAGGCCTTTTTATCTGTAACACGGAAACTGTCCGGCCTATGATTTGCCTCTAGCTAACTGCTTAAGGATCTCGGGGAAGTGCTGCGTTGTCTAAGGCGTGACGGCAAGAATGCCGGGCAGTGTGCTATGCAGAGGGGGGGAGAAGTTACTGAACCGCTCAGCATGATTTTTCCCTGTTCGTAGTCCCTTGCCATTTCCTGCTGCGGGACCATGCTGCCGCCGGTCGCCCAGACGATATGGTTGGCGCCGGACAGGTTTTTTTGCAGATCGTAGTTGTCCAGAAACCCCTTCCCGGCCGGTGATTCCAGCAGCCGATGAGGCACCGGCATCCCGGCCAGGGCCGAAGGCTCAAGCGAAATCCCTTCACAATCTCTCAGCAGTGCCAGCAGCTGAAATAATTCCCGATCCTCAACGGTAGCAATCCCTGCCAGCAGCGGTTCGACCAGTCTGCCGACAAATCCGGAAGGCCGTCCGACCGCGAGGCCGTCAGCTGCAGTCAGATTGTCCAGCCCGAGATCCTGCACCGCAATCTGCTCGTGCCTGCCGGTCAGCATCCCGAGCAGCATCGACGGGGAATGGGTCGGTTCGGCAAAAAACGGATGGACATGGGGGCCGAAGACAGATTTAAGCCCGAAGGCCACACCACCGGGTCCGCCACCGACACCGCAGGGAAGATAAACAAACAGCGGATGCTCCCGGTTCACCTTTACCCCGCCGGTCGCCAGCTGGGTTTTCAGACGCAATGCGGCGACGGCATAGCCCAGAAAAAGATCTTTCGATTTTTCATCGTCGATAAAATGGCACTGCGGGTCAGCCAGAGCCATGGCGCGACCTTCGGCAACCGCCCGGCCGTAATCGGACCGGTGCTCGATAACCGCCACGCCTTTGCTCTTGAGCAGCTCTTTCTTCCAGGTTCTGGCCTCGGCAGACATATGGACGCTGACTTTGAAGCCGAGTGCCGCGCCGATAATGCCGATGCTCAGGCCGAGATTGCCCGTCGAGCCGACGGCAATCGCATAGCGACGAAAAAAATTCTTGCTCCTCGGGTCCGACAAGCGGCGGTAATCATCGTCAGGTTTGAGCAGGCCATGCTCGAAGCTCAAGCTTTCGGCGTGCTTAAGCACCTCATAGATCCCTCCCCGAGCCTTGATCGAACCGGCGATCGGCAACAGGTGGTCCCCTTTGAGCCACAACCTGCCGGTTGTCTTCGCATTGCCCAGCAAAGCGGCCTGCATGTCAGGGATAGGTAAAAGCGGTGATTCAATCAACCCACCGGCCGGTTGCGTCTCAGGAAACAACTCTTGTATCAGCGGTGCGAAGCGGGTCAGTCGCTGCGCTGCATCCTGGATGTCTGTTGCGCTGAGGCCTTGGCCCGCCGCAGGAGCACTGGGCTGGTAGGCAGGATTAGCCCAGAGCAATGGGGTGTAGGAACAGAGTTCTTGCAGCAGCGGGTGTTTTTTACGCAAGGTTTCCAAGGTTGATGGCATAAGCCGTCTCCAGCGCGGCAAAGGCTGCCGCGTTTCAAGGCTTTCTTTACAGTTCCCTGCAAGGTTATTGCAGCCCGGAGCGGGAGAGAGGGCCGCTCCGGGCTGCGCAAAACCGCCCGGCGGTGAGACAGTCCGCCGGCGGTTGTTAGTGGCTGTCAACCTTGATCCGGTCAAGACCTTCCTTGCGGTTGAAATAATCCCGGGTCTCCTTGATGATCACCGGCGACAGCGCCAGCAGGGCGATCAGGTTGGGGAAGGCCATAAGGCCGTTGAAGCAGTCCGACAGGGCCCAGACCAGATCCAGTTTGAGAAAAGCGCCGACTGCGACAAACAGAATGAAGACCAGCCGATACGGCATGATCGACTTCACACCGAACAGATATTCCATCGCCTTTTCCCCATAGTAGCTCCAGCCGATAATGGTCGAGTAGGCGAACAGGATCAGACTTAGGGTGACGATCAACCCGCCGAAGGGGCCGAGCGCCGTGTTGGAGTAGGCGGCAGTGGTCAGCTCGGCGCCGTTCTTGCCGCTGTCCCAGACCCCGGAGATGATGATCACTAGGCCGGTCATGGTGCAGACGATCAGGGTATCGATGAAGGTCTGGGTCATGGAGACCAGTGCCTGGGTAACCGGATGTTTGGTCTTGGCCGCAGCTGCAGCGATCGGTGCACTGCCCAGGCCCGATTCATTGGAAAAGATCCCCCGCGCCACGCCCATGCGGATCGCCAGCATCACGCCGGCGCCGGCAAAACCGCCGGAAGCTGCGGTGGGAGAGAAGGCTTTTTCGAAGACCAGCGCAAAGGCACCCGGGATCTGATCCATATGCAGCAGCAGGATCACAATCGAGCCGGCCATATAAAAGATGATCATCAGCGGCACCAGCAGTCCGGTTACCCGCCCGATGCTCTTGATTCCACCGAGAATGACCGCACCGGTGGCGATCGCCAGAACGATGCCGGTGACTGCGGCCGGAATATCGAAGGTTGCTTCTACCGCGGCGGCGACGGAATTCGACTGCACCATATTGCCGATACCGAAAGCGGCGACGGCGGCGAACAGGGCGAACAGGCTCGCCAGCCACTTCCAGCCGAGACCATGCTCAATATAGTACATCGGCCCACCGCACATCTCACCATTTTCGTCCTTGACCCGGTACTTGACCGCCAGCACCGCCTCGCCGTACTTGGTGGCCATCCCGACCAGGCCGGTGACCCACATCCAGAACAGCGCGCCGGGACCGCCGATGGCAATGGCGGTGGCGACTCCGGCAATGTTGCCGGTTCCCACCGTGGCCGAAAGGGCCGTCATCAACGCCTGAAAATGGGAGATATCACCGGGGCCGTCGTCATCTTCTTTCCGTTTGACCAGGCCGAGATAGAGAGAATGGGCCAGTTTGGTGAACTGGATGCCGCGCAGGGCAACGGTCAGATAGACTCCGGTGCCGACCAGCAGGATGATCAGCGGCAGGCCCCAGACCCAGCCGCCGACCTGATTGATGAGTGCAATGAAACTTTCCATGGGTTTTTCCTCCTGTCAGGCGCTTAAGCGCTCAGTTGTGTGCTGTCGGTAGTCAGCAGGGTCTCGACCGGCACATGCTTAAGACCGAAGGCTTCTGCCACGCCGCGGGAGGCCACCTGCCCGGCGCCCGGCATGTTGGCGACGCAATAGAGCAGCACCCCGTCAACCACGTAGGTCGGTTCGGTATGGGTGGTCGGTTGCGAGGTTTCAAAACAGCCCCCTTGGTCGATGGCAACATCGACGCCGGCCGGGGTCATGCAGACCCGGTTCTTTTCGATTTTGATCTCTTTCAGAATTCCTACGATCATCGATTGGCTCCTCTTTTCCTCGGGATTGAATGGTTCCTGGATCCGTGAGTACCCGCTGGCAAATAGCACAAGTCATTGAATTGCCTAAGCGTCCCCCAAATCACCGCTTAACCTTTGGGTGAAGCTAAGAATTTTTGAAACACTTATTCAATCCAAGCACTTGCACTCTTTATCCACCGCTTACTCACGGATCCAGGTAGTTGCTTCAGGTTGCAGACCGTCAAATTGATAACAGTGTTTTGCTGTCGTCTGGAAAGAGCAAGGAACTTGCCAACAAGGAAAGGGGGTGGAGAGATCCGGTGGCAAGTTTCACCGGTCCGGGAGGAAGAGAAAACGGCGTTATGTGCTCTAGGTAACTCGGTTTTTTGCCAGGTGGCTGGGGGCGGATATTTATTTTACTTTTCTTCGCCATGGGAGTCTTTGAGCGACTGCGAGCCATGCGTGGGAGAAGGGACATTGTCGAGAATGGAACGAAATCTTGCCATTATCAACCGAACTGTTGCCTAACCGGATGAAACTTAAAGGGAAGAACCAATGGAATGATACGTTTCCACTGGTTTGATTTCGTTCCATCTACGGGTTATGCTTCTTCAGCTTGTTGAGCAGAGTGGTGTGAGAGATGCCCCGCAACCCGGCGGCCTGGCGTTTGCTGCGCGCCTGTTTCAACTATTGACCGCCTGCCGGGACATCAGGTTGGCGATATCAGCAATAATTCCGACCCGGTCGGAACCGGGCACAGGACGTCCCTTCGCAATACTACCCTTGGCGACGTTCCCGTGTTATACAGGAAATAAGCAGTCGGCGACTATTTTTTCGTAACTTACTCCGCTTTTTTGGTTATTTAGATGGTGTTTTTGTGACATCCCCTTCAACAGATAGAATCGGTGCTGCGCACGCGCTGAACAAGTCGCTGATCATTCGGCAGCTGGGCCTGCAACCCTACGCGCCGGTCTGGCAGCGGATGCAGGATTTTACCCGGTCGCGTGACGCAGATACGCCGGATGAGCTCTGGCTGCTGGAGCACCTGCGGGTATTTACCCAGGGGCGGGCGGGGAAAGCCGAGCATATCCTGTCGCCCGGCGAGATTCCCGTGCTGCCGGTCGATCGGGGTGGACAGGTGACCTACCATGGCCCCGGCCAGTTGGTCGGCTACCTGCTGATCGATCTGAAACGACGTAATCTGGGCATCCGCCCCCTGGTGACGAAAATTGAAACGGCAATTATCGAAACCCTAGCCGACTACGGGGTCGAAGCACATGTCCAGGCCAAAGCTCCGGGGGTCTATGTGGCCGGGGCCAAAATTGCCTCGTTGGGTCTGCGGGTGAGCCGGGGCTGCAGCTTTCACGGTTTGGCCTTGAATGTCGACATGGACCTGGAACCTTTCACGCGGATCAACCCTTGCGGCTACAAGAGCCTGCGGATGACGCAGCTCAAAGATCTGGCCGGGGCCATAGCGATGACCGCAGTCAGCACAACCCTTGCGAATCAGCTAGTGGCTGAACTGGCAGAGGGATCGGTCTCCCCGGTTTAGCTACGCGCAATTACAAGACTTTGACAGCAGTATATCCCCAGTCCGCCCCCTCCCTCCCCATTGCGTTCCACTTTCAATCGGTCTTGGTTTGGCTCTGACCTACAATACGGTGAAACGCTGCGCCCCGGCCAGCGACAGCCGGACACCTTTGTCATCAGCCAGAAAGGGATGGGTCGGCAGATTCACCAGTTCGACAGCCAACTCTGCTTCACTGATCGGCCGATAGTTTCCTGCGCCATCCGGGTTTTTCCCGACCGGCAGAAGAAGTACCGCACCGGCGCAATCGCCGCCAAGTTCATTTAACAGAGCAAAAATATTCTCCTTTGAAATCCCCAACCGGCGGACTAACTGAGCCCGCACATCCCCTTCGGGGAGCAGGTTTTCAAAGAACGCCCGCGCTGCCGCATCGGTAAATACCGGGTTTTCTCCAGTGCTGTCCAGCGGCAAATGGCGCGACAAGGGCAATGGTGTCGTGGATTTCAGATACTCAGGCCCATAACTGAACGACTGCGCCCTTTTATCGTGTACCAGTTGCCCCACCAACTGTTGATTCAGGTAGACATCGAGAAGACCCATTTAACGGTCCTTGAACGGACTGCTTGAACGGGGATAGATGTAAACCTCAAGTCCCATTGATTTAAGCACCTGCAGCACCCGGCCGATTTGGGCAGTTTCCTTGCCGTTCTCAAGCTGGGAAAGAAATTTGGTCCCCACCCCGGAGAGCCCGGCGGCATCTTCCTGCAACACGTCAAGTTGTTTGCGCTTGTGCCGCAGCATCTGACCAATTTCAGCAACCGTGGTGACCTGCCCGTAATTCCCTGTGCTATTTTCGTTATTTTTTTTTGTCGCCATGTAGATTTCCGCGATAAAAGGTGTGTCATGATTTTGTCCGTACGGGAATTTTTATGCATTCATCGCTTTAAAGTCAAGAAATTTGTTCGAGCGGACAAGTTTGTGGGCGGGGGCAGGGGGAAGGCGTCTTTTTACCCGTACAGACTTATTCATCAATCGCCTAAACGTCAGTTTTCAACTTGGTAATGATTGTTGATTAATAGTTGAAGGTTGAGATGTGACCCTGGGTTCTGGTAGACGGCGGTGAGTTTGTCGGTACAGCTTGGGGGGACGGCAAAGGGGACATTCTATATTGCCCCCGTCAAGAAAAATATTTATCTTTTATAAATCAATAGGTTGAAAACACCAGCTGTTTTTTCGCGCACGTCTCCCCCCGTGTTTGTTCCGGCGTTTGTCTCACATCTTGGCGAACCTTGA
>JAJRQI010000058.1 GCA_024280335.1 Deltaproteobacteria bacterium | reverse complement strand
TGGGGGCCGGAAAAGTAGGGGGGCGCCAGATAATTCCCCGCACCCCCCCCCCCCCCTTTTGTCAAAGGGGGGGGGATTGACTTGCCTCCCCCTTTAGCAAAGGGGGATTGAGGGGGATTTGATCGCCCTAAGTCACCAACAAGAACCATACGGACACCGCTGATCTTAATCGTTTTTCTGTAACTTTTTCAGCAAGCTGCGGATTTCTTCACAAACGACTGTTTCGCTCTGTTCTGAAGCCAATAGCTGGCGAAAGAAATGGAGCATGAGTTCACGCTGCCCCGAACGCACAAAGCGCTTGCTCAGCTCTTCGAGTTGTAGATCGGCATTCTCTTCCTTGGCCACCAGCGACCAGAAACAGTCGGCAGCCTTGTCCCAATCATCGCGTTCACAATACAGTCGCACCAGACCGACCATGGCAAAACGGTCGTATCCTTGCGCCAACGCCCGCTGATATGATTTTTCTGCTGACGCCGGGTCACCCAGATGGACAAAGCAATCACCCATCCGCGAATGCAGGGTTTTATTCCCCTCAGAAAATTTGAGGATTTCATTCCAGATATCGATGGTCTTTTGGTACTGACGATGCCAGCGATAACAGTTGCCAAGCCCATAGAGCGCATAGGGGTTCTGCGGATCAATTTTTAACGCCCGGCGAAAATAGTTTTCGGCTTTTTCAAAATCGTTGATCCGCCAGCAGAGCTTGCCGATAATCGTCAGGATATGCAGTTCATTCTGATCAAATTCAAGCACCTTTTCATAATAGCGGATCGCCTCGGCATCCTTACCAAGGCGGTGTTGAAGATCAGCGATACCGGTCAAGGCGAAACGATCCTGCGGGTCGAATTTAATGATCTGCAGATAGGCTTCTTCAGCCCGGTCAAACTGCATCAACGCCTTGCAACTATCGGCGATCCGGGTCATGACATGCTTATCACGTGGACGCAGCGCAAGATACTGTTTCCAAAGACGAATCGCCTCCTGATGCCGCCCTAGTTTTTTACAGACATCGCCCAAACCGCGCAGCGCAAACAGGTTATTCCGATCAACAGCAAGCAAGCGGCGGTAGCAATGTTCCGCTTCCTCATAATTACCGATTTCGCGGCAGGAATCGCCCATGCCGGAAAGTAGAAAGGGATTATCAGGTTCTCGTTGCAGTCCACTGCTGAACAGTTCGCAAGCCTCTTCATAGCGCCGCGAGCGGAATTTCTGCCGGCCTTTTTTTGAGATATCGATAATCGAAAGCGGTCTGCTGTCATTCTCGCTGCCGGTTGAATTATTCTCTGAATAGCTCACAGGTTCTCCTGACATTTCATTTACTTGCGATTTGTCAGCCGATGCAGATATTCGCGTCGGCACCAATTTTCCAAGGTAATCATTGTTGCTAGCGGCTGACGGAAATCGTCGTTTCCGGTAGCGAAGACCCCGTGGCCGTAAACCACGGCGATACCATCCCCGATCACCGGCGGCACATTTTTAGCGATGCCGCCTGCTCCGACTTCACCCGCCACCACCGGGACAGTGCCTAAGTATCTAATTTTATCACAATCTTTCCAACAATCGGAAATTTTACAAGCGGTTTCTTCACATAACAGGCTGAAGATCACGGTGAATTTCGGATGCCCGTGCAGAATCACGCTGGCCGCGGTTTGCGCAAAAATCGCTCGATGGGCAATCAATTCACTCGATGCGGTAATTCCGGCAGTACTGGAATTATCGTTCGGCACCAGATCGATACAACCGGGCAACGCATCGAGACTTGCCGCTGACTGGGAGATAAAAACCTGCTCTGCCAGACGGCAGGAGATGTTGCCGAAAAATGAATCGACCAGTTTCAGCTCAACGGTACGCTTGCCGACCTGGTCGATAGCTTCAAGAATCGCGGTTTTCCCCAACAGCGGTCCACGGTACAGGTCATCGAGTCGAAGCGGAATCGGTTGCTGCAGTTGTTTCAATAGCGGCTGCAGAAGATCCAGTTCTATTGCTGTCGGCGGCGCATCGACCAACAACATCAGCAACAATTTGACGAACAGGGCATGATAAACCGAGGAGTAATTAATGTAGGCCTGCTCAACGGTCACACTGCCGGTCGCCAGAATCCCGACCTCTTCGACCAGAACCCCTTTGCGCTGCCCGAGCAGTTCGACAATTCGTTGCGGATTTTCAATCGAAAACTCTTCTTTACGAACCAGCGGAATATCATGCAGAAAGGTTCTGGTTTCCGTATCCTGCGGGATCAGGGTCTGCGCATCTTCCGCCAGCCGCCGCAATAAGATCTCCAGTAACGGCAGCGGCGGTGCGGCGACGACCAGCGAGACAACATTAAGCCGCTCAATCACCGCCTGGCCGAGCGGCAGCAGTGCTTCAGCACCGAAACTGAGCAAGCGATCATCTTGGGCGAGAATGGCGGTCTGTTGCGGCAACGCGCTGCCGTCGAGTTGCAGTTTGTCAGCATATTTGCGGAGCTGACGGATCATGGCTGTTGCTCCAGCCAGTTATCAGCAACAAAGAAACCTTGCTCGTCGAGCCCGCGAATCCGGTAGTATTTCTGCAATTCTTCGTCAAACCGCAAACGATCGATCGGCGGCACCTCGATGCCATCGCCGCTACTGCCGGCCTCGTTGAAAAATCGGGATGGAAGTTGATCATCCGCTGCGCTGAAACCGTTTTGCAGATTGTAAAAACGCTCGGTCAGATAAATTCTCTCCCCGATCTCTTTGAGCTTCTGCGGCGAATATTCAATGCCGGTGGTTGCCGTAAGCAGTTCCGCATATTCTTCGAGGCTGGCGCCGAAGAAAGAGAATTTACAGGCAACCAGCGAATCGATAGCAGCGTTGCAATCCTCAGAAATCTTGATAATTCGCGCTTTGCCGGCAAAGTCGAAACGATCGGTCGGCACCGGTTTGCGGAGGATTTCGTGGGAGATCGGATAGGCGCGCAGGTGACAGCCGCCGCGATTGCTGGTGCAATACGCCAACGCCATGCCGTAAGCGCCGCGCGGATCGTAGGCCGGCAGTTCCAACCCTTTGACACTCATGCTCAATCCCGGCTTTCCCAACTGTCGGCTCAGCCGCTGCGCTCCTTCAGCCAGCAGGTCCCCTTTGCCGCTGCGTAGCGCAATCTTTTCCAGCAGCGGACCGACCTCTTCAGCACGCGGAAAACGGCCACGGATCTCCCCCCAGGCCGACAGGCTGGCGGCGGCAGTAATGGTATCCATCCCCAATTGATTACAGAGGTTATTCGAATTGATGATCGAGCGCAGGTCGCTGATGCCGTTTAAGGCGCCGAAATGGTTAACCGTTTCATACTCCGGCAACGGCGTGCCATCCTGGGTGCTCTTTTTGCACTGAATCGGACAGCCGTAGCAACCGTGGTTTTTCGGTTGATATTGCCGGCGAATCGCTGGTCCGGAATACTGATCGGCGGCAGCAAAGATGGTTTTACGGAAATTCTCGGTCGGTGCCATCCGTCGTTGCGTCATCAGATCGACCAACGCCGGAGTACCATATTCAGCGATCCCCAGATCGCCATAAATCACCGGTGAAGCCTTGAACAGGCGAAGGATATCGCGGCGCGCTTCGTCAAACCGTTCGCGGTCGGTGATTTCCACCTTCAGGTTCCCGGCAACCAGCAGTGCCTTAAGCTGCTTCGCGCCCATCACCGCGCCGAGCCCACCGCGGCCGACCGAGTTGCCCTCGCCCATCATGATGTTGGCGAAGCGGACCCGATTTTCACCGGCGGGGCCGATTGCAGCAACACTCCCCTGCGAATCCAGTTGGGCGACCGTTGCGCCGACGGTCGATCCCCAGAGTTTCTCTGCCGGCAACAACTCACCCCCTTGCGGGGTTATCTTCAGCACCACCGGCGCGCTGCTTTGGCCGACAATTTTAACCGCATCAAAACCAGCGGCCTTCAAACGCCAGGCGAAGCGTCCGCCGGCAGAGCAATCATAGATGGTGGCGGTCAAAGGAGAGCGGGAGACAACACTCAAACGAGCAGCGGTCGGCGCCGGGGTACCACAGAGCGGGCCGACAGCAAAGATCAGCGGAATTTCTGCTGAGTAAGGGTCAAGCTGATAATAGTCGCGCATCAGGCGGATGCCGAGACCACGACCACCAAGGTAGGTTTGCAACCATTCGGCCGGGAGCGTTTCCGGCCAGGTTCGGCGGTGGGTTAAGTCAACATTGAGCAGTCGACCGTGCCAGCCGTTCATTGGGCCGACTCAATAACCGATACACCTTCCTGCTGCTCTGCTTTGGCCAACTTTTCAGCAGCGCGGCTTTCTTCAAAACGTGCCAGTAGCGGTGCCGCAAGGCTTGTGAAAGCGGTCATATTTGCTTTTGCGACCGCTTTAGCCGCCGGCACCTTGACCCGATAGGGATTGACCGGCCGGCCATTTTTCTTCATCCGGAAACAAAGATGGGGGCCGGTCGCCAGACCGGTGCTGCCGACGTAACCGATGACTTTCCCCTGCGAGATGCGCTTCCCTCGCTTCATCCCGCGGGCAAAGCCCTTCATGTGCAGGTAGAGGGTTTTGTAACCGTTGCTATGGCGCACTTCAATGAAATTGCCGTTGCCTTTGGTGTAACCGATCCGGGTGATGGAACCATCACCGACTGTCTTGATCGGCGTCCCCGGGGCAGCGGCATAATCGATGGCGGGATGGGATTTCCAGGTTTTGGTGATCGGGTGAAAACGCTTCATGCTGAAACCGGATGAGATCCGTGAAAAGGAGAGCGGCGCCCGCAGGAAAGCCTTGCGGACATTCTGCCCCTCTTCATCATAATAGGAGGCTTTTTGTTTGCCATCCTGATAGAGAATCGCCCGAAAAACCTTTTTCCGGTTGATAAATTCAGCAGCTAGAACCTTGCCGTAACCAGCCGATTTTCCTTCGCGAAAACGTTTTTCGACCAACGCCTGAAAGGTATCGCCGACCCGCAAATCGAGAATAAAATCGATATCCCAGGCAAAGATATCTGCCAGGGCAATCGCAAGTTCGGGATTTTCACCGATTTCAGTTACCGCATCAAACAGGCTGGTTTTGATGGTTCCCTGCACCAGTTCCGTTTGCACATCGTAAAGAATCGGCAATCGCTCCATCCGTGTCTCTTCAGGATCACGACTGATAATCAGTTGTTCTTCGTCGTCAATCTCGTAAATGCAACTCTCGAATTCACCATCGCTGGTACAGATCCGATACGGTTGACCGGCACAGATTTTTGTAAAGGGAAAAACCTCACGACTCTGGATATTGAGATTGTGAATTTCCTTCGGCGTGAAATATTCCCCCAGCAGAGCAGTGATGGTTTCACCCGACTGCACCACCTTCTGTATTTCGCGCCGGACCGGTGCCGGTGGCACGACCGGTACCGGAGCGGTAATTTCCACCGGCGTGGTGCGCGCCTCCAGTTCTGGAGACGGGTCGCCGGCCAACAATACCGCAATGGCAACAACAGCAATCAACAGTACGGCAGCAATAGAGAAATAGCGCCGCTTCGGATGTCGGGGAGGAGCGCCATGAAAGGAGCGAGGTGGTTGAAAATCTTGATTTAGACTCATCAAAAAAACCATAAAAGAGAACTAGATGCGAGCGTCACGCCCTGAAATTACCGCCGGATGCCAACTATGAATTAACGGATCATAACATTACAGCACTGCCCATGTCCAAAAAAACTGTACCCTGAAAAGATTGCTACTGCTTGTTGTTCCAGCTAACATGTGATGTTGATCAATCCGTGAACAAAAGGAGACAGTCTATGATCGACAGACAACGCGTCTGCGCTGAATTTATTCGCCAGGCTGAAATTGACAGCCCATCCTTCAAAGAAGCGGCAATCGCTGACTATCTGCAACAGCGCTTTGAAAAACTGGGCGCCAGCGTTGAATACGACGATGCCGGGCCAAAAATCGGCAGCGAGCGCGGCAATATGATTGTCCGGCTCAAGGGCCGGAAAGCCGGCGATCCGCTGCTCCTCTCAGTACATATGGATACCGTCACGCCTGCCGAGAATGTGCAACCGGTGCTGAAGGATGGGATCTTCACCAGTGCCGGAGAAACCATTCTCGGTGCCGATGATAAAGCCGGCATCGTCGAAATTCTCGAAGCGCTTGAAGTACTTAAAGAGCAGCAGATCCCCCACGTTCCACTGGAAGTTGTTGTCACCGTCTGCGAAGAGCAGGGTCTGCTCGGTGCCAAGCAGCTCGACTTTTCCCGCCTGTCGGCAAAGCGCGGCGTGGCTCTCGACACCACCGGCATCGATATCGTCATCAATCGCGCACCGGCCGCCAACCGCTTCAAGGTCGACATCTTCGGTCTCGAGGCTCACGCCGGAGTCTGCCCGGAAGAAGGGATTTCGGCGATCCAGATTGCCTGCAATGCGATCGCCAGGATGCCGCTCGGGCGCATCGATCATGAAACTACCGCCAATATCGGCACAATCGAAGGTGGTCTGGCCTCCAACATTGTGCCCCGCAAGGTCAGCCTAAAGGGTGAAATCCGCAGCCATGACGTTAAAAAGCTGCGCCGACAGACCGAATTGATGGTCAGGGCTCTGGAAGAGGAAGTTGCTCGTGCAACCATCACCATCAAAGGTGAAACCAGGCGTGCGGCCATGTCCCTGGAACTGCACGAGGATTTTCCGATCATGCAGGTCGATGAGAATGCCGAGATCCTGCAGATCATCCGAGCTGCCGGCGAGGCCCTTGATCGGCCACAGGAAATTCGCGCGGCAGGCGGCGGTTCCGATGCAAACATCTACAACGGCAAAGGGATCGAAATGGTCATTCTAGCGACCGGCATGGACAAGGTACATACGGTCAATGAACAGGTCAGCGTTGAAGATATGGTCAAGGTCAGTGAACTGCTGGTCGAAATCATCCGGCGGGCGTAACTTTTTCACTTCTCCGCAGCCGGAGTTTCCGGCCCGGTTTTGATTTAGGTCAACGGCAACAACAGAAACAATCGCTATAGTCCGGCTTCACCAACAACACAATCACAGGAGCGAGATATGGCAGGTTGTTCAAGTTGCGGATCAGGGGCTGGACCCTTTGCAGAAGGCAGGGAATTGGTTGAATTCGTTTATCAGGCCCACGGCGGGGTGTTGCGCCAGAAGCCGCTACCCAACGCGCTGCAGACCAACTGTCAGGGCTGTAACGAAGCATTCATGCTGACGACATTCGTCGGCTGCTGTCCGCACTGCGGCGGCGTTCACGCGGTTTCACCACCGCGAGCAAACGACTCCAGCAATATTCAGTTTGCCGGTACCGACTTTCAGCTTCCGGCTTAGGTACAAGCTGTAGAGATACCAAGTGGAGATAACAATGCCCCTCCCGGGAGTAGCGGCAAACCGTTTTAATTTACCGGTTTGATCACGGGACCCGGTGGCTGCGTTGAGGTTTTTTGCTGTTTTTTGGGAAGGTAAATAAATTCCCATTCGGCATACTTCATTTTACCGACTAACTTCTCGTTTTCTTTACTGAAATTATCTTTTTTAAACGGTTCTTTGTCACTGTGGCTGCGGACGCCCTTGATACGGCCGTTCGGCGTTTTAATCAGTTCCCAATCGTCCCCGGTGATCGGATCTAAATAATGGCGGCGCAGATGGCGCTTGGTTGATATAAAGCGCGGATCTTTCAGTAATTGTTCAAAGCTAGCGGGATAACCAGATTTAGCACCGCCGTGGGCGGTCTTATAATAGAAGCCGATAGCTTTGCGAATCTGCCCGCCACGCCAGAGCAGCTCCTGCTCCTTGGCCCGTTGGACAATGGTTTGCCAGCTGCTGCCGGCAATTCCGGCCATCAAGCCGAGCAAAGTCACTGCAACCAGAACAAAAATCAAGGCGACACCGCGCTGATTCTGCAAATTTTTTGTAACCGTCATGCAACAACCCAGGCAAGAATCGAGAAACCGTCCGCAAAAGCCTAACCTACTGCAACAGATTGATCAATTCTTATTCGATATTCACAAATCTGCAACACGTTGAATTACACCAAAACACTTGAATAGGAGTCGACAAAAAAGTTGACCTTGCGGGTGGTCTGTGGGATTTTAACAGCTCATTAATTGATTGCAGTTACTGAATATCAGCCAACATTCAACCTCAGGCACCTTGTCGCCAACCATTCATTTGTTGTGAAGATATTGATCGCAAAAACCTACGATAGCAATGTAGATCCAGGGGGGGGGAGTCACAGGTTCGCGACTTTCAACAACCTCGCAGTGCGTCTTGCGCAACGCTGTTTTGTCAGCTGTTTTCTGCTGCTGTCTGTTACCAACGGCGCTTTGGCCATCGACCGAATTGCGGTTATCTACCCTGAAGTTTCCAGCCCTTACAAAGCAATATTTCAGACGATACTTGAAGGTATTCAATCACAAAAAACCGCCGAATACCGCCTCTATTCACTGTCAAAAAAACATGATTTAATACAACTGCGCTCACGCCTGGAAGCCGCGCAGGTCAACGGGATTATTGCGCTGGGGAAACGAGGGTATCTGACCGTTCAGCAACTTGACCTGCCCCTGCCGACAATCGTCGGCGCCCTCCCCTTGATCCCTAACGGTGTCTCCGGTATCAGCCTGTCCACCGAGCCTGAGCAACTCTTTTCACAGCTTAAGCTGCTGGTCCCGGATGCCAAGCAGGTTTTCGTTGTCTACTCTCCCAAAGCCAATGCCTGGCTACTCCCCTACGCAGAAAAAGCGGCACAAAAAAACAACCTGCAACTGGAAGCGTTTGCCGCTGAAGACATGCGCGAAACCATGCATCTGTATCGCCAGCTGTTAAAAAATGCCCGTGGCCGCAGCATAGCGATCTGGTTGCCGCTGGACAAATTGACGGCAAACGAGGATATCGTCCTGCCGATGCTGCTTCAGGAGGCCTGGAATAAAAACCTGGTCATCTGCTCCAGCAAGCCGACCCACGTTCAGCGAGGCGCACTTTTCTCCATGTATCCAGACAATTTCGGGCTGGGGGAAGAATTGGCAAAAACAATCCAACAACAAAAAACACAAGGAAAAACGGGGGTAATCCCGCTAAAAAGATTACATCTGGCCGTCAATATGCGAACAGCTGCTCACCTGGGCTTAAGCTTCAGCAGCAAACTGCAACAAAAGTTCAACCTGACGTTTCCTGCACGGTAACTGGACCGTAAGTCATGAGAATTATAGACAGTCTACAAATGAAAATATCGGGTTTCCGCGGACGATTGCTGGCCATAGTTACGCTCGGCATTCTCAGCCTGGCGCTGATCGCATCGGTAACCACTGCCTGGGTCACCAGCAATCGTGCAGCAGAGCAGATGGTCGCCCAAGGGCTGCGGATTGCTGACACCCTGGCAGCACAAAGCATCTTGGGATTGATCTATGAAAGCCCGGAGAATGCCGAAAAACCGCTGGAAACAGTGATGAGTTTCCCCGACATTATTCAAGCGGGCATCTTTCAGACCGATCGCAGGCCGCTCTCGGTCAAAGGTGAAAATCGACTGCTGTTGCCAAAGACTGAAAATCTGACCATGACCGGCGCCAAGCTGATCGACCAGACCCATCAGGCCTGGCATTTCATTGCCCCGGTACTGACGGGAATACACTCGGAGTCGGACGATTTCCAATTTCAACTTGATGATCCAACAGTGGAACTGCTCGGCTACGCCTATGTTGTGATGGATAAAGCAACTTTGCGGGATCTGCAAGTCAATATTTTTCTGAACAATATTTTAATCGCCCTCTCTTTTGCCATTATCCTGGCGGTTTTGGTCAATATCGGTATCGATCGATTACTGCAACCACTGTTCAAACTGATCAGCGTCATGGAAGAGAACGAAAAGGAAGGGACTCGGGTTTACGCCGAGCTGAGCGGCCCGAAAGAGATCACCATGCTGGCCAGCGTTTTTAATCACCTGATGACCAGTCTCAACGAACGGGACCGGCGGCTGCGTGAACATGGCGAACGGCTAGAAAGCGAAGTTGCTATCCGCACCCATGAGCTGGTTGAGGCGCGTGATGTGGCACTGACTGCCAGTCGGCACAAATCAGAATTCCTCGCCAACATGAGCCACGAACTGCGGACTCCGCTGCAAGCAATTATCGGCTACACCGACGTCGTCAGGGAAGATCTGGTGCTTGAGGGGCTGGACGAGAATTCTGAGGAGCTGGGTCTGGTTATTCACAATGCCGAGCGTCTTCTGGCTTTGATCAACAGTATCCTCGACATGGCAAAAATTGAATCGGGAAAGATGGACCTGAAGCTGGAGGCGGTCGATATCGGTGATTTACTCAAAGAGGCTGGTGAAACGGTCTTGCCGATTTTACGTCAGAACAACAATCAACTGACGATTGCACCACTGGAGAATCGGGTCGAAATACAGATCGACAAAGAAAAGCTACTGCAGATTATCCTCAACCTGCTCAGCAATGCGGGCAAGTTCACCGAAAACGGCAGCATCAACGTAATCCCGCAGATTACAGCGCGGTTGCTGACGATAAAAGTCACCGATACCGGTATCGGCCTGAGTAATGAGCAACAACAGATCATTTTTGAAGAGTTTCGGCAAATCGATGGCAGCACCACCCGCGACTTCGAAGGCACCGGGCTGGGCCTGGCAATCACCAAGCGATTCAGCGATTTGCTGGGCGGAAGAATCGAAGTCAGCAGCAAACCGGGCAAAGGCTCCAGCTTTACCATAGTCATCCCTTTGCCGATTGCAGCAACCAACCAGCATGGTAACAAAGATTGGAATGATCGATGGATTACCGAGAAGACCGGTACCAGCCTGTAACAGGCAGGAGCTAAGTCATGCCGCAAATTATGTATTATTCATTTATGATTCTCGCTCTGACGCTCTGCGGTCAGTTGCCGACAGCCCACGCTGAAACCCTGGATACCCTGCTGGAGTTCAACGACGACGGGATGGAAGACCTCTACGGCGATGAGGAATTTGTCAGTATCGCCACCGGCAGCAGCAAACCGGTTTACCGGGCCCCAGCGGTTGCCAGTGTGATCACTGCCAAGCAGATTGAGGCGATGGGGGCGAGAAACCTGAACGAAGTACTGGAGTCAGTCCCTGGCTTGCATGTCGGAGTTTCAGCCATCAATCGGCTTGATTCGGTTTTTTCTATCCGAGGTATTCACACCGGTTTCAACCCCCAGGTGCTATTGCTGATGAACGGTATCCCCTTCGGCCCGCCATTAACAGGAAGTCACCCGACTCTTTTCCGCATACCGGTTTTGTCAATTTCCAGAATTGAAGTAATTCGCGGGCCCGGATCTGCCGTAAATGGTGCCGATGCCTATGCCGGGGTCATCAATATCATCACTAAAGATGCCACTGAAATTGAGCCTGAGATCGGTGGCAGAATCGGTTCTTTCAACTCAAGGGATGCTTGGCTGCTCTCCAAGAGCTCGTTTGCAGGCTGGGATGTCGGCTTCACTTTTGAGTGGCAGTCCAGCAACGGAGATAACGATCGAACGATAAATAGCGATTTCCAGACCAGACTGGATTCTACTTTTGGAACAGATTTCTCGCTTGCACCGGGATCGTTAAGTACTGATTACGGTGTCACCAATACAATGATCAATGCAAGCAAAGACAATTTACTTTTCAGGTTTTGGAACTGGCATTTATTTGATGCCGGTGTAGGGGCAGGCGGAGCCTTGGCACTGGACCCGGTCGGCTCACAAGATGAGGATCTGTATCTTTTTGATGCTACATATTCGAATGACAATATCGCTGACGGGTGGGGGGTAAATTTCAACCTGAGCTATATATACCAAAAGTCCGATAGTTACCTTGTTCTCAATCCACCAGGAATTTATCCCAGCTCCGATCCATCGGGATTTTCTTCCTTCACTGACGGCGTTATTGGCAATCCCAGTGGGAATACTCAGCAAGTTGGGTTAGATCTCTCAGCGACCTATAGCGGATTTCTGAAGCATCGTTTACGGTTCGGATCAGGAACCAGATATCAGGATCAAGATACAAGCGAATTTAAAAATTTTGGCGCAGGGGTTGTTCCGGGAGTCATGACAGATGTTAGCAATACTCCGTTTGTGTCTATCCCTGACACATCCCGCAGTTTGTACTACTTGTCAGTACAGGATGAGTGGCAGCTCGCTCCGGACTGGGAAATGACAACTGGCGTCAGGTACGATCACTATTCTGATTTTGGCAGTACCTTGAACCCAAGGCTGGCACTTGTCTGGTCTACACGATACAACCTCACAACCAAACTACTCTATGGCCGGGCATTCAGAGCCCCCTCATTTCAAGAACAATTCGCAGACCAGAACCCAGTAACCCTGGGGAATCCAAACCTCAATCCCGAAACCATCGACACCGTCGAATTAGCGTTTAATTATCGCCTGACATTCGATCTACAAACAACGTTAAACCTATATGGATACAGAGCCGAGGGGCTGATTGAGTATGTGCCTTCCGGTGGAGGGACCAACACCGCGCAAAATGCCCGAGACCAAAAAGGTTACGGTTTTGAACTTGAAACAAAATGGGATACAACAGATAAAGTTCAACTCACTGGTAATTATGCTTGGCAATATTCGGTGGACCCTGGCACAGAAAACAAAATCCCAGATGCCCCCGGTCAGCAAGCCTTTCTGAGTATGAATTGGAAATTCTACCCGAAATGGTCTTTGTACTCACAAGTCAACTGGGTTGGAAACCGACACAGAGCAGTATCAGATCCTCGCGCAGAGGTTGATGATTATACTCTCGTAAACCTGACCCTGCATCGCCAAGAGATCATGGATCACACTAACTTAACCGTAGCGGTACGCAACATTTTCGATGAAGATGCCCGCGAACCGAGTGACGGCGTAAAAATCATCGATGACTACCCTTTAGAAGGAAGAAGTTTGTGGTGTGAACTTCTCTACAGGTTTTAACGTGAAAAAACACCATAAACAAGTCCAGCGAAGAGATGATTCATTTGCTGAGCGTCAGATTACGAATATCTGGCATGAGATACCAAGCCCGGACAACCCCTATATAGCTGCAGATTGCAGTTGCCACGGCTATAACCTTTTCGAGTTGATGAAAAAACGTACCTTTGTTGACGTTTTCTTCCTACTTTTCAATACTGAATTGCCAACTGAACCACAAAAGGAACTACTCGAAACCTTGATGATCTCGCTCATCAACCCGGGCCCGAGGCATCCGGCGACAAGGGCCGCAATGAATGCGGGGGTAGGTAAAACAGACAAAACGCACATCCTGCCAATTTCACTGGGAATTTTAGCGGGGACACATTTAGGAGCAGCGGAAGTAGAACTTTCCATGCGGTTCATAAAAAGAAATGTGCGAAAAGATCCAGGTGAAGTTGCTGACTTACTTCTTTCCCATAAAAACACAACAACTCAAGGGGATTGGCACCCCGCGCCAGGCTTTGGCAGTCGCTTTTCAGGAATCGATGAACTGGCTCGGAAAATAGCCTGTTCACTATTAGCGTTAGAGGGTTCAGGGAAATATCTGAAATGGGGCAACGAGTTTGCGTCTTTCCTGGATCAGCACAAAATGGGCTGGCTGATGCCGGGCATAGCGGCTGCAGCCTTCATTGACTTGGGGTTCAATTCACGCAGTGCTGCCGGTTTATTTCAATTATTAAGCGCACCAGGATTATTTGCTCAAGGACTGGAGTTAACCAATAAGCCTATTACTGCCATGCCCTTTTTAAACGATGAGGATTATATCATTGAAAAATAAAACACCAGAGCAGTTAATGTTTTGGGATCGTTGTCGAGGAACAATACGCAGCCGAAAAGGTGGCTGGAAAATCGGTGAGGGTGTCTTCAGCCACGGCTACAATCTCTTGGAAGATTTTGTCGGCAGCAAATCATACTTTCAGGTAATGGCTCTGCATGCGACGGGGCGGCTGGTTGAAAGGTCAACAGCGGACTGGATGGAAGCTGTCTATATATGCATGAGTTGGCCGGATCCTCGAATATGGTGTAACCAAATCGGGGCGTTAGGTGGAACGATAAATACATCAATCGTCATGGCAACAGCAGCAGGGCTTATGGCTGGCGACTCAAAACTTTACGGACAAAAACCTATGTTGGAGGGTGTAACCTTTATTCAAGCTGCCCTGAAACAACATAAAGCGGGCCATACTGCCTCTGAAATCATTGAAATGGAGTGCAATAAGCACCGTGGGAAACCCCATATTATGGGGTATGCCCGACCGATAGCTAAAGGAGATGAGAGGGTTGAAATATTAAAAAAATATGCCCTAAAAAACAACATGGCCACAGGCGATCATTTGGCACTGGCCAATAAAATTGACCAAGTCATGCTTGAAAAGCATAATGAAGGCATCAATATAAATGGCTACGGTTCTGCGATTTTGTCTGACTTTGGATTTACTCCACAGGAGGCATACTACGTATCGACACTACTCACTGCAAGCGGGATAACCGCCTGCTACCTTGATACCAAAGAGCGTCCCGCCGAATCGTTCCTCCCCTTGCGCTGTGACGACATCGACTACCAGGGTCCGCCACCACGAGTCGTTCCAGAACCTGATTGATAATCAAAAGTAACGGCTGAGTATTTCTACTCAGCCGCACATATAATTCCAACTCTCTACTCCTACACACGCCCCAAGGTTTTCATCCGCGCCCCCATCGGCGGAACCTCTTCCGGATCGATATAGACATCGAGTAATGTCGGTCCTTCGCGGCGGCAGATGTCGGTAAAATCGAGCGCTGTCAATTCCGCAACATTGCGAACGGTTTCTGCTGCTGCACCCATCGCCCGCGCGACCTGGGCAAAATCGACCGGCGGCAATTCAAAGCCGACCGGCTCCGCTCCTCCCAGTCGCTGGCCGTGCATCACCATCCCCAAGACACTGTCATTGAGGATGACAAAAACCACCGGCAGCTTTTCGGCAACAGCAACTGTCAACTCCTGACCACTCATCAAAAAGCTGCCGTCACCGGTGATACAGATCGTCGGACTTGCAGGCGATCCGAGGGCGCTGCCGACACTGGCACCGATTGCCCAGGTCATTGCCCCATACCCCATCCCGACCCGATAGAGACCGCTGCTGCGCATATGCAGATAATGGGTCGCCCAGGCCCAACTGTTGCCGGCATCGACAAATACCCGTGCATCGACCGGCAGCTGGACAGACAACTCACGCATCAACCGTTGCGGTTTAAGTGGAAACGCATCTGACTCGCAGGCCGCAGGATCGTTCAACGCGATCTGTGAATAAGGGAACTCGGCTGAGACACCATCTGTCCGTGCAGGAACGGCCACCGGCTTCAAAGGTAAACAATGAACGCCCTCATTTATCTTGGCGCGCAAACTGTCGATCAATGTTTGAAAAACTGTACGGATCGTGCCGCACACCTGCAGGCGAGCAAAAGGCGAGTAAGCCAGATGTTCCAGGTTCTCATCGATATGAATAAGCTTGGCGCCTAGTTCTTCGTTATCTTCCCAGCCGGAAAAGATCATCTCGCTGAACCGGGTTCCCACGGCCAGGACCAGGTCATTACGTTCATCCGCTAAGGTTTCTCTGGCGCTGCGGTGGTTGGCATAGCCGAGCACGCCCCGATACAGAGGGTGTTGGTGATTAACCCAGCGCTTACCAGAAGGGCCGCTGATGATCGGCGCCTGAACCAGTTCGGCAAATTCAATGATCTGCTTGATCGCTTTTCCACAACCGTCGCCAAGCAGCAGCACAATGCGTCTGGCCTGCAGCAGCTCTTCGAGTAATTCAGTCAGCGCATCACTATCGAGCAGAGTATGCTGTTTGAAAAGAGACTTAAACCGAACCGCCGATTTCGGACGCAGCCGCCGCGGTGCCGCAAGGACATCCATCGGGATACTTAAATGTGCCGGGCCGGAGGGGACTCCTTGAGTTGCAGCAATGGCAGAAGCCAGCTTTCCCTCCAACTGGCCGCGGTGGGAAATCAGGCTGTTATATCGGGTGCAGGACTGAAACATGGCAACCGTATTGATCGCTGTACAGGAAGACTCCTGCAAGGTCTGTTTGCCGAACAGGTGCAGTGCGGTCTGCGCAGTGATCACCAGCAGCGGGCTATTTTCCACGTATGCCGAAGCCACACCGGTGATCAGGTTGGTAGCTCCCGGACCGGTCGTTGAGCAGCAGACACCAAGCTTGCCGGTTTCTCGCGCATAACCATCCGCCATAAAAGCGGCACCGGACTCATGGCGCGCAACGATCGGTCGCAAGCCGCCGCGCCGGGCGCTACGCGCCATGGCATTATAGAGCGGCTCTATCGCCCCGCCCGGCACACCGAATACATATTCGACACCGGCCTGTTCCAGATATTCAACGACCAAGTCAGCAAAATCACTCTGATGAACAGGTCGATTTTCTACCGCTGGTGGAAAAATTGTCATTGTCATATTGCCTCCCTGAAAACAAAATACTTCATCATTTATTTCACTCAAACGACCGCTATCGGCAGACGGATAGTAAACTTGGCCCCCTCTCCAGCTGACGACTCAACCTCCATCGTTCCATTGTGCGTTTCGGTGACAATCAAATAAGAGATAAACAGACCCAATCCAGTCCCATTGCCGACCTCCTTGGTGGTGAAAAACGGATCGAATATCCGCTGTTGCGCCTCTGGGGTAATTCCAGGACCGTTATCTTCGATCTCGATCTGCACAAACCCATCCAGCAACTTCAGCCGTAAAATAAAGCGGCCCTGATAGCATTCATTCTCATCGGCCGGCAAGCGACCGGCTTTTTCCTCCATCGCCTGGGCACCGTTCATCAACAGGTTCAGAATAACCTGCTGCATCTGTCCGGCATTACAGCAGACCCGCGGTAGTTGCGGATGATATTCACGCACGATCTCCAGCGCCCTGAAATCAAACTTTTTCAGCAGATTGTAATGACTGGCCGCCAGCTCCAGTGATTTATCCAGAAGCAGATCAAGCCTTTCCGGGTTTAGAATTGTGCTGTGCTGATGGCTGAAACCGAGCATCGTCTCGATAATTTTTGCCGCCCTGGCTCCCGATTCCATAATCGCATCAAGCCGCGACATCACCCCTCGGTTCTGATGGTAACGTTCCAGCGTCTCCATGGTTGTACCCAGCTCTTCAGCCGCAGTCCGGTTCTTGCTGATTGCCGCATCAAGCCGATTCCGGATCACCTGAGTATTCTGTAAAATTCCCGCCAGTGGATTATTGATCTCATGAGCAATTCCGGCGACCAACTCACCGAGGGATGCCATCCTTTTTGCCTTAATAACCCGCTCTTCCAGCAACACCCGTTCGGTTACATCGTCAAAACGGATAACGGCCCCCCCTTTACCATCATCATTTAAAGGGTAGATCGTTTTGTCAAAATAGAGGATAGCCTCAGCGGATTTTTGCGGAATTCTTATGCACCGTTTGACCTGCTGTTCACTGATCGCCTGCCTGACTTCTACAATATCGATCCGACCGATCCGTAGCTCCTCCAGCGGCCGCCCCAGTGCCGTGTCGGCGGTAATTGCAAAAGTGACCTCTGCCTGCTGGTTCCACTGAGTCACCCGAAGTTGGCTGTCAACCGCAATCAATATCGACGGCATCGAATCGATAATATTGCCCAACAGGTTTTGTAACTGCTGAACTGAATCGAGACGTCGGGCAAACTGTGCATGACTGATCAGGTAGTCATCCCGTCGCGCAGCAAGTTCACAGACCTGCCGCAACTGTTCGGCACGAAACGGTTTGCTGACAAAATCGACCGCGCCCCTGCGCATCAACTTTGCCGCCAATTCCGTCGAACCATGTGCCGTCATCACCACCACCGGTTGTTCCGGCGAAATATGCAAAATCTCCCCGAGTACATCCTCACCAGACATTTTCGGTAACATGACATCGAGCAGAACCAGATCGTAAGAGTTCTGCTTCCAGGCAGTCAGCCCCTCGAGACCATCCTTTGCCAGATCGACAACAAAACGGTCGCGCAGAATTTTCCTGACCAGGCGGGCATTATCCGGATGATCTTCAACAACCAGAACCCGCGCCCGACGAACCGAAGCGCAAGGGTCCGCAAGGCATTGTTCCACCAGTTCCGGCAAGTGAACGTAATCTTCGAATGTCAGCAGATGGTTGATGCCGAACTCGCGCACCGTCACCTCGGTAATCCGTTCACACCAAAGTCTGGTGATGACAATGATCGGGATATCAGAGCGATCTTGATAAATACCGGAGCGGATCAGACGGGTAAGCCTCCAGCAATCAAATTCACCGATGGCAATACCTGTTACCAGCAGATCCACCGATGAAGAATGCAACACCTCAATGGCTTCAAGTCCACTCGAAACCAGAGTCAAACGGATCGGAACAGCGTCAAGGACCTGACGAAGCTGTTGAGAATCTTCGGGATTTTCATTTACCAGCAACACATGCGGCAGAATGTCATTCATAGAAACACCAAACTATTATCATTATAACTGCTCAAGATAAGGGGACTGTTTACATCATCGTAAAAATCATGACCACTTGCAAACCTTTAATGTTAATTAAATTTTCAGGGCCGCAAAAAAAACTCAACAAAACCACCGGCAACCATTGAAATCATTCTATTTTTTGCTGAATTTCAGCAGTGCAAAAATATTGCTGAACGGCTAGCTGCATGACATACTACAGATCGATCTGGATACACTCGCAGAAAGAATAAGATGGCCAAGCAAGCTTTTACTATTGATAAAGTCCTGCCCGAACTGCGAAGCAGGCTGGCCGCTGCCCAGACAGTTATTCTGCAAGCTCCGCCGGGAGCGGGGAAAACCACCCGGATTCCGCTGGCGCTGTTGAACGAACCCTGGCTGCGGGGCAATTCGATTCTGATGCTTGAACCACGCCGGTTGGCAGCCAGTAACGCCGCAGGTTTTATGGCTCGGCAACTGGATGAAAAAGCCGGCCAGACGGTCGGCTACAGCATCCGCTATCAACGCAGGATTTCATCCGCCACCCGCATCGAAGTTGTCACCGAGGGGATTCTTATCCGCCGCCTGCAAAACAACCCGGAACTGACCGGGGTGGGCCTGGTGATTTTTGATGAGTTTCACGAACGCCACCTGCAATCCGATCTGGCTCTGGCACTCTGCCATGATATTCAGCGTGGTTTACGCGCTGACCTGAAACTGCTGGTGATGTCGGCAACCCTGGATAGCGAACCGCTGGCAAAACTCCTGGATGCGCCGATATTGAGCTGTGAGGGGCGTTCTTTTCCGGTCGACATCCGCTATTTAAACAAGCCGCCGCAGAAACAGCTCGTCGACACAACGGCCACGGCCATCCGCCATGCGCTCAAAGAGACCGCAGGAGATCTGCTGGTCTTCCTTCCCGGTGAAGGTGAGATTCGCCGGGTTCGACAGCAGCTGGATGACTTGCGCGAGCAGTATCTGCTCTGCCCGCTTTACGGTAACCTCTCCTTCGCCGAACAGCAAAAAGCGATTCAGCCGGGAAAACGGCGCAAAGTCGTATTGGCCACCAATATCGCGGAAACCAGTCTGACCATCGAAGGGGTTTCGGTGGTTATCGACAGCGGTTTCTGCCGCCAGCCACGCTTCGAGAGCGGCCTGACCCGTCTGCAACTGGGGCGCATCTCGCAGGCTAGTGCCGTTCAACGGGCCGGCCGGGCCGGGAGACTGGGGCCAGGGGTCTGCTACCGACTCTGGAGCGAAGGGGTTCAGGGCAGCCTGCTCCCCTTCACGCCGCCGGAAATCGGGAGCGCCGATCTGGCGCCGGTAGCCTTGGAGCTGTACAACTGGGGTGTCCACGATCCGCAGACACTGAGCTGGCTCGACCCGCCGGCAACTGCCGCTTGGAATGCCGCTCTCAATCTGCTGAAAACCCTGGGGGCGCTGAGTCCACAGGGACAACTGACGGCTCAGGGGAAAGCGCTGGCGGAACTGCCGAACCATCCACGTCTCAGTACTCTGTTACTGGAGGCGAAACGGTTGAAACTGCTCCCCCTCGGCTGCGATCTGGCCGCACTGCTCTCTGAACGTGATCCCTGGGCGACCCGGCGCAGTGCGGCACAGCATAGTCGCTGCGACCTGTTCGATCGTCTTGAGGAACTCTGGAAAGGTCAGCGCCGCAATAACTGTGGAGAGTTCGCGGCCATTGATCGTGCCGGCAGCTATTGGCGGCGCTATTTCAAACTTGCCACTACCCCACCGGCAGCCGATGTCTATTGTGCCGAACAGGTCGGGCAACTGCTCGCAGCCGCTTTCCCGGACCGGATTGCCAAGGCCCGGCAAGCGAACTCCAGAAACTATCTGCTCAGCTCTGGCCAGGGGGCAACCCTGGATGAATGCTCTGCCGTACAACAGGCTCCCTACCTGATCGCCGTCGAACTGCGCTCGGGGCAATCGACGGCAAACAGGATCACTCTGGCCAGTCAGATCGACGAAGCAACCCTCCGACAGCTCTATCCACAACTCCCATGGCAGATACAGTGCCGCTGGGAGAGCAAACAGGGCCGGGTGATCAGTTGTGCGCAACAGAAACTGGGCAAGATCGTGGTTGCCGAACGAGCGGAGCAGGTCACCGGGGAGGGGCTGGAAGAAGCGATGCTGTCCGCCATCCGCAGCGAAGGTCTGCAACTGCTGAACGGGTCGAAGGTGACGGAAAACCTTGTCGGCCGGATCAATTTCCTCCACCGGCAGCAACCGACCGAAAACTGGCCGGACCTCAGCGAAACGTCTCTTTTGAACAATCTGGAAAACTGGCTGCAACCGTTTCTCGGCAACAGCCGTAACCGTGCCGATCTTAAAAAGATCGATTTACTGACCGCCCTGCGCAGTCAACTTGACTGGCAACAGCTGCAACGGCTGGAACAGTTGGCTCCGGAGCGGCTGCAAGTGCCGAGCGGCTCACAGATCCGCCTGCAATATCGATCTGAAGGTGCACCGATTCTGGCGGTCAAACTGCAGGAGATGTTCGGCCAACTCGAGACGCCTCGGATTGCCGGCGGCCGGGTGGCGGTGGTCATCCAGCTGCTCTCCCCGGCCGGGCGGCCGCTGCAGGTGACGCAGGACCTGAAAAATTTCTGGGCAGAAAACTACCTGGAGGTTAAAAAGGAGATGCGGGGACGTTATCCCAAGCACCCATGGCCGGATGATCCACTGACGGCACTGCCGACCGCCAAAACCAAACGGAGAAGTTAATATGCCCTACGAAAATCTATTATTGGAAATCAGCAACCATGTTGCCCTGTTGACGATCAATCGGCCACAAGCGCTGAACACGCTCAACCCGGCCACTTTGAGCGAGTTGGTGCAGGCAATTGTCGAGGTGGAAATCAATCCGCAAGTCAAAGTGGTCATTATCACCGGCGCTGGCGAAAAAGCCTTTGTCGCTGGCGGAGACATCTCTGTCATGCAACCCCTGGGTCCGCTGGAAGCGCGCGATGTTGCCCGGCAGGCACAAAAACTCTTCAACTCAATTGAATATTCTCCAAAGGTGATGATCGCCGCCATCAACGGTTATGCCCTGGGCGGCGGTTGCGTATTGGCCATGGCCTGCGATATCCGGATTGCCGCGAAAAATGCCAAACTCGGCCAACCGGAAGTCAACCTCGGGATTATCCCAGGCTGGTCAGGGACCCAACGGTTGCCACGCTTGGTCGGCAAAGGCAAGGCGAAACAGCTGATGTTTACTGGGGATATGATTGCAGCAACGGAAGCGGAAAGGATCGGCCTGGTCGATCAGGTGGTAGCGCAACCCGAACTGCTTGCTGTTGCACAAACCATGGCGGAGAAAATTGCCGCGAAATCACAGATAACTGTTCGATTAATCAAGGAAGCGGTCGATAACGGCATGGAGATGGATATAGACAAGGCGTTTGCCTATGAGGCCGACCTGTTTGCACTCTGTTTTTCGACGCATGACCAGAAAGAAGGAATGGCCGCCTTTCTGGAAAAGCGGCCAGCGGTTTGGAAGGACAGGTAATTCAGGTGCAAGGTGAATTATGATTTCTGATTATCCTGAAACCTTGTTTCTTTCACCTTGTTCCTGCTTTTTAGAGCCTGTCGGATCTCTTCGACGCAGGCATAAGGTATCCGCATCTCGCGAAAGCCGCTGCCGATCTCGATATTCGAGCCGGGATCACCATGGAAATCGGAACCGCCGGTGATAATCAGCTGATGCTTGCGCGCCAGCTTGATCAGCCAGTCGGTATCCTCCAGATTCGAGCCGTTGTTATAGGCCTCGATCCCGTCAAGGCCGAGAGGAATCAGTTCGGCAACCAGTTTTTCCAGCTTTTGTCGGTCGCGGGTAATATAGGGCGGATGGGCCAGCACCGCGATACCGCCGCTGCGGTGGATCAAACCGATCGCTTCATCCATCGGGAAATAGCGTTTCGCAACATTGCAGGGGATCAGATAACGCACGAAAGCCTCTTCGTTGTTGGTCACGTAGCCTGCCTCACGTAAAGCCTGAGCGATATGCGGACGACCGATGGTGCCACCGGCCAGCTTGCGGACCGTATCGGCATCGATCGGTTGACGATTCTCACCCGCAAGTTTTTCATTGACCCGCGCGATGATCTGCCGATTGCGACCGGACCGATACTCCTGAAATTCACTCAGTTGGCGAATCAGGTAGGGATCCTGCTGATTAAAACCGTAGCCGAGCAGATGCATATCGTAATAATCGTACCAGAGGGTCGACAATTCAACCGCTGACAGCACCTCTACTCCCAGCGCTTTTCCCGCCTGTTGTGCCGCACTGATCCCGTCGACATTATCATGATCGGCCAGAGCCACCGCCGTCAGACCTTTGTCCGCCGCCATTGCCAGCAACTCTTGCGGCGAATAAAAACCGTCCGAACAGGTCGAGTGAATATGCAGATCTACCAATTGTTTTTTCATTTATGAACTACTTTCCCTGTTTAACCTTAAATCCTGATTTTGCGAAAGCCGCCGCCAGATCGGTCTGCGGTGCGGTAGCGCTCTTTTTCGGCGACTGTTGCCGGATCGACTGCTTTTTCTGCGGTGGCTGGCGCTCAGCAACACTCGGCTGTTCACCGCTGCGCAGAGTCAAACCGATCCGTTTCCGTTGCAAATCAATACTCAGCACCTTCACCTGTACCTGTTGACCGACCTTGACCACCTGATTCGGATCCTTGACAAAACGGTCAGCCAGCTGGCTGATATGCACCAAGCCATCCTGATGCACACCGATATCGACAAAGGCGCCGAAGGCCGCGACATTGGTTACCACCCCGTTGAGGGTCATCCCCTCCTTGAGATCCCTGACCTCCATCACATCCTCGCGAAAAATGGTGCTGACAAAGGTTTCGCGCGGGTCGCGACCCGGTTTTTTCAGTTCACTGATAATATCACGCAGGGTCGGCAGACCGATATTCTCACCGACATATCTGTGCAGATCAAGCTGTTCCAGCAGGCGTGACTCGGCGATCAATTTCGGCAAGGCGACCCCCTGATCTGCCGCCATCTGCTCCACCAGTTTATAGCGTTCCGGGTGCACGGCGGTATTGTCCAGCGGCTGCTCGGCATTGCGCACGCGCAAAAAACCGGCGGCCTGTTCAAAAGCCTTTTTGCCGAATCTGGGCACATCGAGCAATTGCTTGCGCTGCGTAAAACCGCCCAGTTCGTCACGTTGAAGAACAATCGCCTTGGCCAGTGTCGCGCTGATTCCGGAGACAAAACTGAGCAACGCCCAGCTGGCGGTATTCAGATCGACACCGACGTAATTAACGCAGGATTCAACCACCTCATCGAGGGACTTTTTCAACGCCGGCTGGCTGACATCGTGTTGATACTGACCGACACCGATACTCTTCGGCTCAACCTTGACCAGTTCGGCCAGCGGATCCTGTAAGCGGCGGGCGATGGAAATGGCGCCGCGCACGGTCAGATCGAGCTCGGGAAACTCTTCGCGGGCAATATCGGATGCCGAATAGATGCTGGCACCCGCTTCACTGACCATCACCACCGGCAGTTTCCTCCCTGCCTCCTTCAAAGTTTGGCGGACGAACTGATCCATCTCACGCCCGGCAGTGCCGTTGCCGATGGCGACCATTTCGACCTGCTGCGCCTCGATCAAGCGCAGCAGCTCTTGCTTCGCCGGTTCGATCCGGCCGCGGCCGGCATGCGGATAGATGGTGACATGTTGCTGGAAACGACCGGTGGCATCAACCGTCGCCAGTTTGGAACCGGTCCGCAAACCGGGATCGACACCAAGCACCCGGCGACTACCGGCCGGGGCGGCCAGCAACAGGTTGCGCAGGTTTTCGGCAAAAACCCGGATCGCTTCCTCGTCGGCGGCCCGCTTTGCCTGCAAGCGCAGCTCGACCTCAATCGATGGTGCCAGCAACCGCTGGTAGGCGTCGATAATCACCTGCTGCAACCAATCGCGATAGGGGTGAGCGGCCGGGAGCAGCAGTAGCCCCAAACGGTTCAACAATTCCTCTTCCGGAGCCGCCACATTCAGCCGCAGCACCTCTTCCTTTTCGCCACGGCGCATCGCCAGCATCCGATGGGAAGGGATCTGCCGCAGCGACTCGCTGAAATCGTAGTACATCTCGAACTTACTGACGGTTCCCTCTTTGCCACGCGCCGGTTGCGAACGGAACAGCCCTTGTTGCCAGGTCAGTTCACGCACCAGCGCACGCGCTTCGGCACGGTCGGCAAACTGCTCCGCCAGAATATGCCCGGCACCCGCCAGTGCGCCGGCAACATCGACAATCTCCAGTTCAGGGTTCAGATAGGGGACGGCCAGTGATTCCAGCGTTACTGCCGTTTCGCGGGCCGCCAGCAACTGGCCAGCCAGCGGTTCAAGTCCCCGTTCTCTGGCGATCGAGGCCTTGGTCCGCCGCTTCGGTTTGTAGGGCAGGTAGAGATCTTCCAGCTCGGTCTTCTGCTGCACCGCTTCGAGCCTCTGCCGCAATTCGGCAGTCAATTTCCCCTGCTCGTCGATCGACTTGAGGATCGTCTGCCGCCGGTCGCTCAACTCCTGATGATAGGCCAACCGCTCCTGCAACAGGCGGATCTGCACTTCATCCAGCTCCCCGGTCACCTCTTTACGGTACCGGGCAATAAACGGGACCGTTGCCCCCTCTTCCAGCAATGCCACGGTCTGCGTCACCTGAAAATCTTTCAGACCGGTTTCAGCAATCAGAATGCGGGAAAAATCGGAACCTTGCTTGCTGTTCATCATCATTTATATCCTAAATCCCCCCTCGCCCCCCTTTTTCTAAGGGGGGAACTAAGCTCACCCCCGGAAAAAAAGAGCATACGATCTCCCCCTTTGAAAAAGGGGGATTGAGGGGGATTTCTACGCCCTTGCATAGCAGAAAATTTCCGGGAGCAACGGATCGATATTTAGTTGTCTGAAAATCATTTCAAAGCGCGCGATACTACCACGTGAACCCGGCTTTGCAAAGTGAAGGATGCTTGACCATTGTCGCGCCAGCGTGTACACATGAAGCTTCTTCAGAACCTGGGAAAAAACATGCCGCCACGTCTTGTCGTCGAAAATCTACGCAGCTATTTCTTTACCCGCTCCGGTCTGGTCAAGGCAGTTGACGATGTCTCCTTTACCATCAACAGCGGCGAGACGCTGGCGCTGGTCGGTGAATCGGGTTGCGGCAAATCGATGACCGCCCTCTCTTTGCTGCGCCTGCTGCCGGAGCCGGGACGGGTGGTCGGTGGCGAGATTCGTCTGGATGATCGCGATCTGCTGCATCTGCCTGATCTGGAGATGCGCAGGATTCGCGGCAACCAGATTTCGATGATTTTCCAGGAGCCGATGACCTCGCTCAACCCGGTTTTGCAGATCGGTGAACAGATCGCCGAGGTGCTGCGCCTGCACAAAGGGTCAACCTCGCCTCAAGCGCTGGAACAGGCCGCTGATCTTCTCACCCAGGTCGGCATTTCCGATCCGGGCCGGCGACTGCGCGACTATCCCCATCAACTCTCCGGTGGCCAGCGGCAACGGGTGATGATCGCCATCGCCCTGGCCTGCGATCCGAAATTGCTGATCGCCGACGAACCGACCACCGCTCTCGATGTCACCATCCAGGCACAGATCATGGATCTGCTGCAAAAGCTCAAGGAAGAGCGGCAGATGACCACCCTGCTGATCACTCACGATCTGGGTGTGGTCGCCAGCAATGCTGACCGCCTGGCGGTGATGTATGCCGGGCAGATCGTTGAAACCGGCAGTGTCGTGCAATTGTTTGAGAATCCACTGCATCCCTACACCCAGGGGTTACTCAACTGCATCCCCCGCCCGGGACATAAAGGCTTGCTGCCGACCATTCCCGGCCAACTTCCCAGTCTGCGTGAACATCACGACGGTTGCCTGTTTATCGATCGCTGCGACGCCCCCTCGCCCCCCTGCGGCCACGAGCAGATGCAACTCAAAGAGCATAAACCGGGCCACTGGGTGCGCTGCTGGAGATACTGATGCCGCTGCTGCAGATAGAAAATCTACGCAAAAGTTTCCGCACCAGCAGTACCCTTGGCGGTTCGGGCGCACGACTGGTCGCGGTCAATGACGTCAGTTTCACCCTGGAACAGGGGGAAACCCTCGGTCTGGTCGGCGAATCGGGTTGCGGAAAATCGACCACCGGCAAGCTGATCATGCAGTTGCAAAAAGCCGATCAGGGCCGGGTGCTGTTCAACGACACTGACCTGACGACCCTTTCAGCCCGACAGATGCGCCCTTTCCGGCGACAGATCCAGATGATCTTTCAGGATCCCTTCTCCTCGCTCAATCCGCGCATGACCGTCAGCAGCATCCTCAGTGAGCCGCTGATTATCCACAAGTTGGTCCCGGCCCGCCAGATCCGCGACCGAGTGATTGAACTGCTGGAGAAGGTCGGCTTGACAGCGGAACATGAGCAACGCTATTCGCATGAGTTTTCCGGCGGCCAACGCCAGCGGATCGGCATCGCCCGAGCGCTGGCGGTGGAACCGCAACTGATCATCGCCGATGAACCGGTCTCGGCCCTCGATCTCTCGGTGCAGGCGCAGATTCTCAATCTGCTGCAGGAGTTGCAGCAGCAGCACAATCTCAGCTACTTGTTTATCGCCCACGACCTGGCCGTTATCGAGCATGTCAGCGACCGTATCGCGGTCATGTACCTGGGGAATATCGTCGAGTTGACTGACGCTGAAACCTTGTATAAAAACCCGCGCCATCCCTACACCGAAGCACTGCTCAATGCGGTGCCGGTTGCCGATCCGGACCATCCGCGCCCGGCGCCCCTGTCAGGAGAAATCCCCTCTCCTGTCAATCCGCCCAGCGGTTGCTACTTTCACCCCCGCTGCCCCTATGCCGACCAACTCTGTCGCGAACACTCCCCCCCGCTGACCGATTCTGGCGATAAGCATCTGGTCGCCTGCCATCACAGTGAACAGGTCGGTCAATATCTGATCCGACGAAGATAACTTGACACTCCTGTGTCACGGCTGACACAATGCGGAATTCTATTTTTTTGGTAACTATTCAGCTGGATGGCCTCGGATTGCCCACTCCAAGGGTGTCTGTCGCCCGGATGGCGACAGTCAAGCCCCAGGGATGGGTGCATGCGGCCCTTGGAGTGGGCAGCGCGAGGCCATCCTTCCGGGTGCTGAACAGTTACTTTTTTTAAGGAATCCAGCATGCAACAAAAATCGACCGGCCCAATCACCACCATCCGTAAACTCTGCCGCAAGTGCTACGCCTGCGTTCGCAGTTGTCCGACCAAAGCGATCGGTATCTTTCAGGATTCAGCAGAAGTGATCCATCACCGCTGCATCGGCTGCGGTAAATGTATCCAGGCCTGCTCACAAAAAGCCAAGGTGATCGCCGATGCCATCAAGGAGACCGAACAGCGACTGCGCAGTAAAAAGCCGGTGGTAGCGGTTCTGGGCTGTTCCTTTCAGGCCTTTTTTTACGATGTTCATCCGGCCCAGATGGTTACTGCGCTGAAGAACCTCGGCTTCGATGAAGTGCTTGAAGGAGCCGCCGGGGTCGAACTGATCGCCCCGGAGTATCGTGATTTGATCGCGGAAAAGCCGGATCTGCCGCTGATTTCCAGCCACTGCCCGACCGTCGTCGACCTGATCGAACGACACTATCCGCAACTGCTGAAAAATCTGGTTCCGGTTGTCTCGCCGATGGTCGCTATCGGCCGCTTCATCAAGGCACAACGTGGCGACGATACCCAGGTGGTCTATATCAGTTCCTGCATCGGCGGCAAGTTTGAAATTACTTCTGAACAGGTTGCCGGTGCCATAGATACCGTCCTGACCTATCGGGAACTCAACCGGATGCTGCGCAACCGCCAGATCGATCTGCATCGACTCGGCAAAACCCCGTTAGCGGGATTACCGACCGGCAGCGGCCGCAGTTTCTCGATCTACGGCGGCCCTTTCAACAATTTCGGCATCGTCAATAACGGCCTCGATCCCAACTTTGTCGCCACGGTCGGTGAAGAAGCCTCGATGGAGGTGATCCGCGACCTGTCCGCCGGGCGCATCTCCCCCCATTATGTTGATGTCCGCTTCTGTAAAGGCGGCTGCATCGGCGGTCCCGGCCGCACCAACCGGCTGACCTCCTTTTCAAAACGCAAACTGATCATCGATTCTCTGCACGACAATCTCCCCTATCAACCCTCAGCCCACTACCTGAGCGTACCGCAGCAGTTGCAGCTCAATCGACATTTTTCCAACAAACAATATCAACTGGAGAAGCCGAGCGGCGATGCGGTAAAAAGAATCCTTCAGGAGACCGACAAATACAGCGAAAAGGATGAACTGAACTGTGCCGGATGCGGCTATTCAAGCTGTCGGGAACATGCCGTTGCCGTCTATCAGGGGCTGGCTGACAACCGGATGTGCCTGCCCTATTCGTTGCGGCAGCTCGAAGAAGACCGCACCCGACTGGAACAAAAGTACGATCTGGCCCGTCGAGCGCTCGACCAGGAATACGAAGGGACCAAAATCATCGGCAACGATCCGCGCACCGCCGGGGTACTGCACCTGATCCAACAGGTCGGTCCGACGCCCACCTCGGTATTGATCCGCGGCGAAAGCGGCACCGGTAAAGAACTGACTGCTCGATCTATCCATGAGGTCAGTCAGCGCGCGGACCAACCTTTGGTCACCGTCAACTGCACCACTCTGACCGACAGCCTGCTGGAAAGCGAACTTTTCGGCCATAAAAAGGGTGCCTTTACCGGCGCAGTTACGGACAAGAAAGGGCTGTTTGAAGCGGCCGACGGCGGTACGATTTTCCTTGATGAAATCGGCGACATCACGCCGAAACTGCAAGCTGAACTACTCCGCGTTCTCGACAGCGGCGAAATCAAGCCGGTCGGCAGTAACAAAACCAGCAATGTGGATGTCAGGATCATTGCCGCGACCAACAAACCACTTGAAGAGGGGATCAGCAACGGCTGGTTCCGCGAAGACCTGTTTTACCGGATTAACGTTTTCACCATCACCCTGCCGCCATTGCGGAATCGCCTCGACTCGATTCCGCAGCTGGTCGATAATTTCCTCAGTCGCTCGGCCCGCCGACTGAATAAAATCATTCATAAAATTGACCAGCAGGCACTGCAGGCCCTGACTTGCTACCACTGGCCCGGCAACATTCGCGAACTGCAGAACATCATTGAACGTGCGGTGGTTCTTTCGCCGGACCAGGTCATCCACCTGGAGCAATTACCGGTGATTTTCAGCGAACGACTACGCAAGCAGCAGAGCGCTGGAATTCAGGTCGTCGATTCCGGGCTGCGACGGCAAAGGGATGAGCAGATCGAAAAGGTTGAGACCGACCTGATCATTCACTATCTGCGCGAATCGAGCGGCAATGTCTCCGCAGCAGCTCGGCTGGCCAATATTCCCAGGCGTACTTTCTATCGCATGCTGGAGCGGCGCAAGATTGATTGTCAGCAGTTTCGCAGCTAGCGGCAAAGCTGTGTCATTCTGCGCACAAAGCAAACCAATATGTGCCACGGTTGACACGTGGCTTTTTTACCAACCTGCGTAGCGATAAGACACAGTCGCATAGAATCTGCAAACCAGTTGTGCCATGTCTGGCACTGTCGCCTGCCGGGTCGGGCTCACAACCCACCTAAAACAGCGCATAAACCGACCGCCACAGTTCATCTCGAAAACTGGCACTCTCGTTGCAGTATTTACCGCCATACATAGGGATCAATCCCGTTCCCGCCCGAACGGTTCAATAACATCCCTCTTCCGCCGGCAAGGACCTCTCTCCCTTTGCCGGCGTTTTTTTTTGCAGTCGCAATCCCTCCAGCTTTACGCTAAACTTGTCTGTATGCTATTTTATGACTCCAATCCGGCCTGTTCATGACTCCGAAAATACGCAAGAAATCTGATCGCAGCCTCGGCTTAAGCACCCTTCAGGATATCAGTGCGCTGATTCTTCAATCGCACGACCTGGATGATACCATCCGCAACATTGTTGCGCTGGTTGCAGATCGGGCGCATTCAGACGTTTGCTCGCTCTACCTGTTGGAAGAAGACAAACAGACCCTGAGGTTAAGAGCAACACACGGCCTCGATCCTGCCTCAGTCGGCACTGTCAGCCTGAAGGTCGGCGAAGGGTTGACGGGTCAAGTCGCCAAAGAAGGGCGCATTCTCGCCCTCGAGGAGCCACAGAACCATCCTCATTATCGCTATTTTGCTGAAACCAAAGAGGAGCAACTTCACACTTTTGTCGGCATCCCGCTCTTTGATCGCAGCCAGGCCATCGGCGTGCTGGTCATCCAGACCCGTGAGGCTCACCACGTCACCGAAGAGGAGCTGTCAACCTTAACGACAATTGCCTTTCAGGTCGCCTCGATCGTCGTCAATGCCCGCCTGCTCGATACAATCGACAACCAGGACTTTTTGCCGACCCGGTCCGCTGATGCCGCAGAAAAGACGATTGAACCAGCAGACGACCAGGCAACTGCTGTCCTGCGCGGCAACGTAGCCTATCCGGGCGTAGTGACCGGCTCCGCCAATGTCATCGACGAAAAGCTCGGTTTTGCAGATATCTACGACGAAGAGAATGTCGATACCGCCGCCGAACTCAAACGGCTCGACGAAGCCTTACGCAAAACCCGCATCCAGACCCTGTATCTGGAAAAACGGGTCGCGGATAAACTGACTCAGGAAGATGCCGCGATTTTCCACACCCATCTGATGATTCTGGAGGATCGTGGTTTCATCGAGAAGCTGCACGATCGGATCGAAGCCGGGCACAGCGCCCCCTACGCCCTGAAAAAAGTGATCGGCAACTACCTGAAGGCTTTTGCCGGGATGGAAGATGCCTACCTGCGCGAACGCGCGGCCGACATGGAAGATATCGGCCGACGGTTGCTGGCCAACCTGGTCGGGGAAGAGAAACAATCGCTCCATCTGCACCATTCTGGAATTCTGGTTGTTAAGCGCCTGCTCCCTTCCGACATGGCGATTCTCGACCACGAAAAGATCCGCGGCATGGTGATCGAGTCGAATGAGCGCAACTCGCACTCGGTGATCATGGCCAAAGCCCTCGGCATTCCGGCGCTGATTGGAGTAAAGGGCGCGGTATCGATGATCGAACCGGATGCCCAGCTGATTCTTGATGCAAACGCCGGCTGCGTCTACCTGTCACCGAACGACACGATCCTGGACGAGTATTTTCGTCTGGAGCATGATCGTCTGCAGGAACGGGAGCGCCTGGATAAGTTGCGGGATATCCCGGCAGTTTCAGCCGACAATCAGCGAGTCATGCTGCGCGCCAATATCGGCCTGGTCAGCGATATCAGTATCGCCAAACGCAATGGCGCCGAAGGAGTTGGACTTTACCGTACCGAATTCCCCTACATGGCACGCAGCAGTTTCCCCGATCGGGACGATCAATTTCAGCTCTACAAGCGGGTAATCGACGAATTTAACGGCCAGCCGGTCACCATCCGCACGCTCGATATCGGTGGCGACAAAGCCCTGCCCTATTTCGCCCATCCCAAGGAAGATAACCCCTTTATGGGCTGGCGTTCGGTACGGGTCAGCCTGGACAACCGGGACATCTTTCAGACCCAGATCGAAGCAATCCTGATGGCAGCGGTGCATGGTCCGATCCGCCTGCTGTTTCCGATGATCTGCACCATGGAGGAGATACGCGCCTGCAAAGTCGTGATTGAGGATGCAAAGAAAAGCCTGCGCGAGCAAAACATCCCCTACGCGGAAAAAATCCCGGTCGGCGCGATGATTGAGGTTCCGGCCGCGGTCCGCCTGGCACCACACCTCTACAAAGAGGTTGATTTTTTTGCCCTGGGGACCAACGACCTGATTCAATACATGCTGGCCGCAGACCGTGGCAATCCCCTGGTACAGCGCTACTACGATCCGTTGCACCCGGCGATTCTGCTCTCGCTCGATTCCCTGGCGCAGATCTCGCGAAATACCGGCATCGATCTCTGTATCTGCGGTGAGATGTCTACCGATCCGGCCTGTCTGTTGGTGCTGCTCGGTATGGGCATTCGGCAGTTTTCCTTATCCGCCCCCTATATCCCCAAGCTGAAAGAGTTGATTGCTCGGATCAAAATCAGCGATGCAGAGCAGATTACGACAGAAGCTCTGAAGCTGTCTGACAGCACCGCTATCCGCAACCTTCTGGAAGCTAAAGTCCCCTCACTGTAGTAACCGGAAACTGATAAAGCCGGGCCATTTCTGGCCCGGCTGAATAATCACTGCAGATATTTTTCTCTATTCGAAGACGATCAGCAGGTCGTCCTGATCAATCTGATCCCCTTCGCCGAAGATCAAGTCCTTGATTACGCCATCCTTCTTGGCCTTGACGTTGGTTTCCATCTTCATGGCCTCAGAGACCAGCAGAACGTCCCCTTCCTTGACCTGATCACCGACATTAACCATCAACTTGAAGATCTTGCCCGGCATCGGCGCGCCGATCTCCTTGCTGTTATCAGGATCGGCCTTGACGTGGCTGCTTTCGTCGGGTTCGGCCGAATCATCCTTGACCGTCGCCGAGCGCGGCTCACCATTAAGTTCAAAGTAGATATTGCGGGTACCATCCTCACGGACCCGGCCGATGGCATTGAGTTTAACAATCAGGGTCTTGCCCGCTTCAATATCGATGGTCACTTCGTCGCCGACATCCAGACCGTAGAAAAAGACCGGCGTCGGCAGCACTGAAGTATCGCTGTACTCCTGGCGGAAACGGTCGAATTCTTCAAACACTCCGGGATAGAGAACCGCCGAGAGGACATCCTCATCACGCACCTGGTGGCCGATCTTTTTTTCCAGTTCATCCTTTTTCAGTACGAAGTCGACCGGTTCGAGCAGTTCCCCCGGCCGGCAGGTCAACGGTTGCTCCCCCTTGAGAATGATCTTCTGCAGTTTTTCCGGAAAACCGCCATACGGCTGGCCGATCATCCCTTTGAAGAAGTCGACCACCCCTTGCGGGAAGGCCAGGTCCTGACCACGCTCATAGACATCTTCAGGCTCCAGATTATTCTGAACCATGAACATCGCCATATCACCGACGATCTTCGAAGAGGGGGTCACCTTGACCAGGTCGCCGAACATGTCGTTGACCTTACGGTACATCTCTTTACACTCTTCCCAGCGATGTCCGAGTCCCAGACCCTCAACCTGCGGTTTGTAGTTGGAGTACTGCCCGCCGGGGATTTCGTGATGGTAGACCTGGGCCGTGCCGCTGCGTAGTTCCGACTCGAAGGGGGCATAGTAGGTGCGGCAGGTTTCCCAGTAGTTAGCCAACTGCTGCAGTCCGGGCATATCCAGTTTCGGATCCCAAATGGTCCCCTCCAGGGTTGCCAGCAGCGCATTCATATTCGGTTGGGCGGTCAGGCCGGAAACCGAAGAGAGCGCGGTATCGACGATATCACAACCGGCCTGAGCGGCCATCATCAACATAGCGATACCGTTACTGGAGGTATCGTGGGTATGCAAATGAATCGGCAGACTGATTTCACTCTTCAGCGCCTTGACCAGTTTTTCCGCGGCGAACGGCTTGAGCAGTCCGGCCATATCCTTGATCGCCAAAATATCAGCGCCCATCTTCTCAAGCTCTTTGGCCATATTGACATAGTACTCAAGCGGATACTTGTCCCGCTTCGGATCAAGGATGTCGCCGGTGTAACAAATCGAGGCCTCACAGATGGCGCCACTCTTTTTGACCGCCTCCATCGCCACCTTCATGCCGGTGGTCCAGTTCAGCGAATCGAAGACACGAAAAACGTCAATACCGCACTCGGCCGACTTGGCAACAAAATCCTGCACCACATTGTCGGGATAGTTGGTGTAACCGACCGCGTTGGAACCGCGCAGCAGCATCTGGAAGAGAATATTCGGGATCTTCTCCCGCAGCCGCTCCAGGCGCTCCCAGGGATCTTCACGCAAAAAACGCATCGCAACATCGTAGGTAGCACCGCCCCACATCTCCAGCGAGAACAGACCGCCGCCCAGATGCGCGGTCGCCTCGGCGATCCGGTCCAGATCGTAGGTACGGAAACGGGTCGCCATCAACGACTGGTGGGCATCACGCATGGTGGTGTCGGTAATCAGCAGGTGCTTCTGTTTCCGCGCCCACTCCGACAGCCCCTTGGCGCCCTTTTCCCGCAGGATATCGCGAGTACCGCGCGGATGGGCCTGCCCGTAGGGGATCTCCGGCACCTCGGCTTCGCGCAGGTCCTTATATTGCAGCGCTTTTTCCGGAGCGATCCCCGGAAAGCCGTTGACCGACGTATGGCCGATATAGTTCAGAATCTTGTTCGCCCGGTCTTTCTTGATCCGCAGGTCGAAAACTTCCGGGTGTTTGTCCAGAAATGAAGTATCACACTTGCCTTCGAGAAAAATCGGATGGGTAATCACCTTTTCCAGAAAGCCCAGATTGGTTTTGACCCCCCGAATCCTGAATTCCTGCAGAGCGCGGTGCATGGTGCGTGCGGCATCCTCGAAGCGCAGCCCCCAGCAGGAAACCTTGACCAACAGCGAATCGTAGTGCGGGGTGATGTGGGCGCCGGCGTAACCGGCGGCGGCATCAAGGCGCACACCGAAACCGGCGCCGGTACGATAGGCCTTGATCGTACCGAAATCTGGTGCAAAGTTATTGCTTGGATCTTCGGTGGTAATTCGCGATTGAATCGCAAAGCCACGCAGCTCAATATCCTTTTGCGACTTGATGCCGATCTCCGGATCGGAAAGCTTATACCCTTCAGCAATCCGGATCTGCGCCTGCACCAGATTACGCATGGTGACCAGTTCGGTTACCGTGTGTTCAACCTGAATTCGCGGATTGACCTCGATGAAATAGAAATTGTCATCCTTGTCCATCAAAAATTCGACGGTTCCGGCATTGCGATAGTTGACCACCTTGGCGATTTTCAGCGCATAGTCGCACAGCACCTCACGTTGCTTCTGGGTCAGGTAGAGGGAAGGAGCGGTCTCGATGACCTTCTGGTGGCGACGCTGAATCGAACAGTCACGCTCGTAGAAATGGACCAGGTTGCCGTGGCTATCACCGAGGATCTGCACTTCAACGTGCTTGGGATTCTCTATGTATTTTTCCAGAAAAACGGTCGCATCACCGAAGGCCGCCTGGGCTTCCGAAGCGGCACTGCGAATACCTTCAAGCAGCTCCTTCTTGCTGTTGACGACACGCATCCCGCGGCCGCCACCGCCGGAACTGGCTTTGACAATGATCGGATAGCCGCAATCCTTGGCAAAAATCAGTGCCTCTTCTTCGGTCTGCACCGCATTTTCGGTTCCCGGGACAATCGGCACACCAGCCTCGAGAGCGACCTGGCGGCCGGATACTTTATCCCCGAGTCGGCGTTGAATCTCCGGGGTCGGCCCGATAAAAGCGATACCGGCCCGCTCGCAGGCCTCGGCAAAATCAGCATTTTCCGAGAGAAAACCGTAACCGGGATGGATCGCATCAACATCCTTCTTGCGCGCCAAATCGATGATCTCGTCAATCGACAAATAGACCTCGATCGGCCCCTTCCCTTTGCCGATCTGATAAGCCTCGTCCGCCTTGTAGCGGTGCAGGGAGAGACGATCCTCCTCAGAATAGATCGCCACAGTTGCGATGCCCAACTCAGTGCAAGCACGGAAAATCCGGATTGCAATCTCGCCACGATTGGCCGCCATAATTTTTTTGAACTTCGTTACACCCATTGCCTTACCCTCTCATAAAAAATTAATTGATTCACATATTTGTGATATTTTGAGATCGCTAAATTTATTCACTGAAACTAAATTTTCATTGTAAAATCAAAACCTTACAAATATCTCCATCCGCCATAGGTACAGAAAACGGGAAACCGTGTCAAGCTAGAATACTGTTCTATTTTTATCAGTAAAGGTATGAGAAATGACTGAGTGGAAAGCTATAGGATCGAAAAATGAGTGAATACGGACGATTACAGAAGGAATACTTATTATCATAAGTGTAACGTGAGGGTGGGAAAAAAAACCGACGGTTCTGATCGGAATCCTTTAGGCGTAAAAACTTAACTGTGCCGGCGGACCGGCTGCTCCATTCTCAGAAGTCGCAGAAACAGGCGTGGAAGAATTGTTCTCGGCACGACCCTGCTCGCTTCTGTCCGATTTTTCAACAGGGCCATCGAAAAGACCGGCAGCGACCGGCTCTCTGCTTTCGGCCTGTTGCTGAGCAAGTTCCGAACGTGCTTTTGCTGCCATCGATTGAGCACGCTGGGCTACTTTCATATCCTGCCCACTCGGTTCCGCCGGAGCTAATGCCGCAGCACGTACCTGCTGAGCCTTTTGCATTGTCGCTGCGGGGTCGCCGGAAATCGGTGAAACGTTGATACTGACCTCTCCGCCAACCGCATAGCTTTGTCCATCAGGACCCTTTTCAAACGTGTAGCTCGGTGATCCGGCATAGGCTCCCCCGGCACTGGCGTGGGCCGCTTCATGGGTACGAACTTCCTGATCACGCACCTGAAGCTCGCGGATTTCCTGTGCTTCGCGACTGAGTTCTAAACTGTCTTTTTTGCGGCCATCGGGGCGAGTTTCTTGTTGGCCAGAGAGGGTGCTGGTCTTTTGAGTTGCCTCTTCATGCTTGGACTCTTGCAACTCCTCCGCTCCTGCAACCACAGAACGCTGCGCATATTCCTGTGTATAGGTTGCAGTAAAATAATTGGAATCCTGAGCGATGGTACCAAACATGGGTTGTGACCTCTCCGCAGCGCACAAAACTGCTGATTTCCTTTTACCATCCTGTCGAATTAATGTCAACCAATCTAACCGTAGCCGGTTTGCTTTCAGCAAATTCACTTGCTGTTTACTATTCTGCCATGCTAGCCTACGTCAATGAAATGACGCTTTTCTTCGGGGGCCAAAGAATGTCGGCAGCAGCCAAAATCTTGTTAATTGATGACGAACTGGAAAGTTGCAAGGCGCTCTCACTGCTCCTGAGCCGCGAGGGTTACCGTGTTGAATCCTGCCATTCCGGTGAAAAAGCCTTGGCACTGTTAAAGAAACAGTCTTTTGAACTAATCATCAGCGACCTGTTTCTTCCCGGCGTCAGCGGGATCGATATTCTCAAACAGGTCAAAGAAGATCATCCTCAAACCTGTTTTATCCTGATCACCGGCAACGCCTCGGCCGAAACTGCGGTCGAAGCGATGAAAGAAGGCGCCTTCGACTACATCACCAAACCATTTAATTTAGAGAAGCTTAAGCTGCAGGTTGCCAAGGCTCTGGAAAAGAGTCAGTTGGTCAGTGAAAACCAGTATCTGCGCCAGCAATTGCGCGGTAAATACAAATTTGACAACATCATCGGCAGCAGCCAGGCTATGCAACAGGTTTTCACTCGAATGGAAAAGGTCGCAGCCACCGACTCAACCATTCTGATCCTGGGTGCCTCCGGAACCGGCAAGGAACTGGTTGCCAAGGCGATTCACTTCAACAGTCCGCGCAAAGACATGCCCTTTGTTGCGATCAACTGCGGAGCGATCCCGGCTGACCTGCTCGAATCGGAACTGTTCGGCCACGTCAAGGGAGCCTTTACCGGCGCGGTCGCCGATAAGCCGGGCAAATTTGAAGCAGCCAACGGCGGAACGATTTTCCTGGACGAAATCGGCAATATGCCATTGCAACTGCAGATGAAACTGCTGCGTGTTTTGCAAGAATACGAATTCGAACGGGTCGGCTCAAGCAAAAGGATTCTCCTGGATATCCGTCTAATTTCAGCGACCAATGCAGCCTTGGCTGAACAGGTCAAAGCCGGTCAATTCCGCGAAGACCTCTACTACCGCCTGAATGTCATCCCGATCATCCTGCCGCCCCTGAAAGAACGGCGTGGTGATATCGCCCTGTTATCCCGTTTTTTTCTGGAGAAGATTTGCAAGGAGATGCGGCGCCCCCTGCTGACGATCGACAGTGCCGCAATGCTGGCAATCGAAGCCTATGACTGGCCGGGTAATGTTCGTGAAATGGAAAACGTGATCGAACGAACCGTCGCCCTGACGGATGAAACCGTCATCACCTGTGCCGACCTGCCGCCAGACATAGGCTCCTCACACCTGGAACAACCGGCATTTTCACCTGTCGTCACCAGCGAAGGGGTCGATATGAACCAGACGGTTGCGGAAATCGAACGGCAGATGATTTTGCAGGCGATGGATATCGGCAACGGCGTCAAGGCCCGCGCTGCAAGCCTGCTCAACCTCAACCGCACCACCCTGGTAGAAAAAATCAAGCGATTGGGAATGGAGCAATAAGGCGGGCGAACACAAGGTTCGCCCCTACCGCCCAGCTCAAAAAATCGATAGAAAAAGGCCGGTCCAAATGGAACCGGCCTTTATTTTACCAGGGGTATAACCTTGCATTCGCCCTTTTGATCTATTTCTTCTTTTCCATCTTCTTGCGTTCAATGGCGCAAAGGTACCGCTTGCGCAGCCGGATCGACTTTGGCGTCACCTCCACCAGTTCATCGGTATTGATATACTCCAGCGCCTGTTCCAGAGACAGAATGGTCGGTGGCGTCATGCGCATCGCCTCATCGGTACCGGAGGCGCGCACATTGGTCAGCTTTTTACCCCGACAGGCATTGACGACCAGATCGTTCTCTTTGGCATTCTGGCCGATGACCATCCCCTCGTAGACCTCAACCCCCGAACCGACAAACAGAAAACCACGATCCTGCAGGCTGAACAATGAGTAATCGATCGTCACACCGGAATCCATGGAGATCAGGACACCGTTCTTACGCCCGACAATCGGCCCCTTATAGGGCGCGTACTCGTGGAAGGTGTGGTTCATCACCCCGGTCCCGCGGGTTTCAGTCATAAACTCAGTACGGAAACCGATCAGACCCCGAGCGGGAACGATAAACTCGATCCGGTTGGTGCCATCCATCGGCTGCATCGCAACCATCTCGGCCTTACGGGAGCCGAGCTTTTCGATTACTGCCCCCTGGTATGCTTCCGGCACGTCGATGGTCAGGTATTCCATCGGTTCGCAACGCTGACCGTCAATCTCGCGGTAGATCACTTCCGGCTTGGAGACCGACATTTCGAAGCCTTCGCGACGCATGTTCTCGATCAGGATCGACAGGTGCAGCTCGCCACGACCGGAGACCTTGAAGGTATCGGTATTATCGGTATCCTCAACCCGCAACGAAACATTGGTCCGTAACTCATTGGTCAACCGGTCACGGATATTCCGTGAGGTGACAAACTTACCTTCGCGACCGGCAAAAGGTGAATTGCTGACCATGAAGTTCATCGACAGGGTCGGCTCATCGATCGCTACATAGGGCAGTGCGATCGGGTTTTCAGCAGAAGCCAGAGTTTCACCGATACCCAAATCTTCAAAGCCGGCAATAGAAACGATATCCCCGGCAACCGCCTCCGCAACCTCTATCTGTTGCAAGCCCTGGTAGCCGAGCAATTTGGAGATACGGCCTTTCTTGATATTGCCGTTTTTGTCAATCCAGGCGATAGTTTCACCCGAGTTGACCCGGCCGTTGAAAACCTTGCCGGTGGCAATCCGACCGATGAACTTATTATAAGCAATATTAGTGACCAGCAGCTGAAATGGGGCATCAATATCAACCCGGGGTGGATCAACTCGATCGCGGATTGCCTCAAACAGCGGCTCCAGATTTTCCGAATCATCCTCCAGCTCATGCATGGCGTAACCATTTTTGGCACTGGCATAAACAACCGGGAAATCGAGTTGATCTTCGTTGGCGTTCAGCTCACAGAACAGATCGAAAACCATGTCGACCACCGCCTCTGGTCGTGCACCAGAGCGGTCGATCTTGTTGATAACGACGATCGGCTTCAGGCCCAGATCAAGGGATTTTTTCAGTACAAAGCGAGTTTGCGGCATCGGGCCGTCGAAAGCGTCAACCAGCAGCAGGACCGAGTCAACCATTTTCAAAACCCGCTCAACCTCACCACCGAAATCGGCGTGGCCGGGAGTATCGACAATATTGATCTTCAGATCGCCATGCTGAACGGAAAGGTTTTTCGAGAGGATGGTGATCCCCCGTTCCTTTTCGAGATCATTACTATCCATCACCCGCTCGGTAATCACCTGATTCTCACGGAAGACCCCGGACTGAATCAGCATGGCATCGACCAGAGTGGTCTTGCCGTGATCAACGTGAGCGATAATGGCTATGTTGCGAATCTTTTCTGACATCAGCTAAACCCTCTATAAATCGTTATTTTTCTTAAAAGACGGGGGATTATGCCAGAAAGCGACTTGCCAGCCAAGAAAAAAGGGGGAGATTCAAGAAAAAGAAACGTTTTTAATGCCTTGTGGACGCCAAGCGGGTGAAATGACGTGACTGCCCTTCCCTTTGACATTGAGCAAACCGGCAGACATGACGCTGAACTCGCCATGCCGGTCGTTGATCTGATCGAGAGATTCACTCAGCTGCTGCCTGCGCCGTTCTTCGGGTAACAACAGCAATTGGCGGTCCCAGTGCTGCAGATTGGACAGACGTACGCCGAGCAGACGGATCGGCTGCTCAAGAATCAGGGCATCGAGAATCCGCAGGCCGGCCCGATAAATATCCTCACTCCGGCTGATCGCCTCCGCCTGAACCTGCTGGCGGCTGAAGGTCGTGAAGTCGGGGTAACGCAACGTCAGGGTGACGGTTTTTCCCAGCACCCCGTGGCGGCGCGCGCGGCGGCCGACCATTTCGGCAAGTTGCAGCAGAAACCGGGCAATGGCAGAGCGCTCTGAAATATCCCGCTGCAGAGTCATGCTGTGGCCGACAGTTTTCACTGCCGCCTCCTGCTCTGGCGGAATAACCGCAGACGCATCGACCCCCTGCCCCATTAACTTCAGCCGCGCACCGACCACCCCGAAGCGTGCCTTCAGAATCGTTGCGGAGAAGCGTCCCAGCTGGCCGCAGGTAAAAACCCCCAAAGCATTCAGTTTGCCTTCGGTGCTGCGGCCGATGCCGCACAGCTCCCCGATCGGCAGATTCTCCAGCACAGCGCCGATCGTATCCGGCTGGATAAAGGTCAAGCCATCCGGTTTCTGCATCTCGGAGGCCAGTTTTGCCAGCAGTTTATTCGGTGCAACGCCGACCGAACAAGTCAGGCCCAAGCGGGCTTTGATCCGCGATTTGATCAGGTAGGCGATCCGCTGCACACTGCCGAAGATCTTCAGTGAGCCGCTGACATCAAGAAATGCCTCATCGATGGAAAAAACTTCGACCAGCGGGGTGTAAGCCTGAAATATCTGGATGATCTGCCTGGAGACATGGGTGTAGAGCCGATTATTGGCCGCCACCAACTGCAATTGCGGACACTTTTGTCGCGCCTCAAACAGGGTCATGCCGGTCTTGACCCCGAAGTTTCGCGCTTCGTAGGAAGCAGTCAGGATGATGGTCCGCTGCTGGCTGCCGACCACCGCCACCGGCTGGCCGCGCAGGGCCGGGTTGGACTGCTGTTCGACCGCAGCGAAAAAAGCGTTCATATCGACATGCATGATCAGCCGATGGCTCATAAGCTCTCGATCTGCTCCAGCTGCCAGCAACCGCTGTCAAGGTTGTAGATCAATTCGTAGAGCGCCCCTTCGTCAACCACATGAAAATGAAGCAGCGCTACCTCACCGCATCGTTCACGCCAACAATTGGTCACCTCGCGAATACTGTGTTTACGCCGATTCAGATCAAACCAGACCGGCTGAATTCGCCCGCCCGGACCGTGAATCACCCCGACCCGGATATTTTCGCTGCAGACACCCACCAGCTACTCCAGCACCCGAATGATCCCGGTCACTTTACCGAGGATCCGCAGCTCGCCATCCTCGGGGTGCAGGATGATCGGCTTCAATTTAGAATTTTCCGGCTGCAAGCGAATATGGCCGCTCTCCCGGAAGAAGCGTTTAAGAGTCGCTTTGCCGTCCAGCATAGCCACCACGATATCGCCATTTTCAGCCGTCGCCTGTGGCCGAACGATCGCCAGATCACCCGAAGCGATCTGCGCCTCGATCATCGAGTCCCCCCTGACCCGCAGGGCAAAGGAGCCGTCGCCCCGCACCAGCGAAGGATCGACACAGATCTGTCCCTCAACATCCTCCAGCGCCTCACTCAGCCCCCCCGCAGCAACGCTACCGACCAGCGGCAGCGAAAAAGCCGCTGCCGAACGCCCGACAAGCACAATTCCCCGTGAACGTCCAGGCGTGCGCCGCAAACAACCTTTCTTCTCAAGAGCGTCCAGATGGCGCAACACTCCCAGGTTGCCGCGCACCTCCAGATGTGCGGCAATTTCCTGCAATGTCGGGGGATAACCCTGCTCTTCGATGTAGGTAGCAACAAACCGATAAACCTGCCGCTGCCGATCAGTCAAACTCTTCATAGCAAACTCCAAGCAGTTACCATAGAGTAACTATCAGAGCGCGGTGTTACTGTCAAGAAAATCGAGCGGACCCATAAAACAAAAATAGCGCTCCGGCCAAATCGGCCAAGTCGCTATTTTTGCTTTGTTACACCAAGACGAGAATCGAGCTCAGACAGATCCTACTACCGAGGCATTTCAAAGCCCTTGCATCTACCAGTTCCGCCACTTGAGCGGAATCCTGCTTATGCAAATGGTCCGCACCTGGACTTCAATCAGTCAATTTAATCAATCGTCCCTGAAATTGTGGCCGTTCGATCGCCGTTCGGTGTCGACGTGACATCGACCGTGATCTGAACACTGTCTGCAGGATCCGAATCACCAGCAGCAGAATCGGCCAACCGGACCTTGAAGGTCGTAATGCCCGAGCCGCCAGCAAGTGCATCCTGTACGGTAAACGAGGTCTCTCCACTCAGGGTCCCCCCAGTTGCGGACACACTTCCAGTGCTACCTGCGGGCAGAGGATTGCCCGCGTCATCCGTCACGGTAATGATAAACTCCTGATCCCCTCCATCAGCAATACTAAAGGTAGCTGGGGCAAAAATCGGCGAGGCAGTAGGACCAGACCAAGTAATAACGCGCTCAGTCCAGATAAAGGTATCAGCATCCCAGGAGGGACTGGAGACCGCCGCAGTAAAGACACCATTGCCATCTAAGTCAAAATAGGTCTCAGTGGCAAGATCAAAAGTTCCATTTTCATTCGCATCGATGTACGGCTCCGGGATATCGGTATGGGTATCGCTACCATCGAAAATACCGTTACCGTTAAGATCGACAAACGCCTCCTCCCCCTCGGTCCAGGCGATAACTGTGCATCGACCATCGGCCGGTGTCGGAGCCGCCGTTATACTCGTAGCCGTCGCAGCCCCGAAGGCACTGGTGAAATTTGTCGGACTACCACCACTATCAGTCAAGGAGACAATACCGCATTCACTGGCGAAAAAGACCGGTGTATTTGCGGGAACAGGATTGGAAAAACGATCGGCCACAAAAGCCGTTAATTTATTTTCAAGCCCGAATTCCACCCTTCCAGCAATGTTCAGTTTTTCACGAGATAACCCGAAGTGTAGTGCATCCGGCTTTCCGGAACCCATGGAGACCCGGGCCTCGGTTGAGATGGTGATGAGGCCAACGACCGCGGAAGCGGTTATGGTTGCCACACCGGGAACGGTACCACTCTGCAGGGCCACAGTGACATCACCACCAGTCGTTGTAGCAGTGAATGCACTGAGAGCCTCTCCACCGCCGGTGGATGAATCAAGGGTAAAATTAACAACCTGGCCATCGCTGACAGGGTTTCCACCACCGTCCGTCACGGTGAAAGTGACAATTCCGACCTCGTCTATACCGGTTCCGGCGAGACCAAGCAAGCTGGGACTGATACTCTTCAGGGTAATCGATGACGCAGCACCGGATGCAACAGTGATTGACACAGTCCCGGAAACGGACCCCGCAGTTGCCGTGATGGTGACTACACCACCGGCCGTTCCTGCCTGAAAGGTTGCGGTCGCAGTGCCCGATGAGGTGGGTATCGTGCCGGTTATTGCACCAGCCGAGGAGGTAAAGGTTACAATGGTACCATCGCCGATAAGATTGCTATCAGCATCGGTAACGGTCGCAGTGATCGTGGTTTGTCCACCCTGTGACAATTCGGTCCCCGCCGTAAGGGATGTGGTTAAAGCGACATTACTCGGTGTGCTCCCTGAAGAAGTCGTTGTCGTTGTCGTTGTCGTTGCCGTTGTACTGGTCCCATCCTGTGATCCGCAACCGGAGACACTTCCTAATGTAAAAAGTAGTAAAATCCCCCACACCAAAACTTTTCTCATAATTAAAGATCTCCCGTTGTTTCCCTCTGCCTAGAGCAAAAGAGGAAAGTAAATTCATATTAGACGGTACTATAATATCTATCCCCCTAAACTTTCAAGTATTTTCTCAATGCAAATATTTGCTTTTCATCAAGTCAATATTGACACTTCTGGCTTCATAGCCATCCCAAACAGAATAATGAGGGTCAGACCTCAACAACCAACAAGTAACGCATCAAAGAAAGAGCGAGAAGAGGAAACCCAAGCCCCTACTGAACTCTTCACCTTGACGCGGTACTAAAATATGGTACCATCAGATTGTGAAGCGCAAACACCAGAAAACCCTTGAACTGATCTTCTCCCGCCCCGTAAGCGCAAACATCAAGTGGCGCGACATCGAAGCGCTGCTGGTTGAGCTAGGTGCAGAAATCAGCGAGCGAGAAGGGTCCCGTGTAGGTGTGCGATTATTTGGTGAGCGCCGCGTGTTTCACCGACCGCACCCATCGCCCAACACCGACAAAGGCGCAGTGGCCGCAATCCGTCAATGGTTAAAAGAAAACGAGGTGACACCATGATGAACACAATCAAAATCAACGACTATCGAGCCGTTATCGCCTACGATCCCGACATTGAAATGTTTCGCGGTGAATTTGTCGGACTCAACGGCGGTGCCGACTTTTACGCCAAAGACATCGAAAGCCTCAAAAAAGAGGGTGCCATTTCACTCAAGGTATTCCTTGAGATGTGCCAAGAAGAAGGCATCGAACCCAAAAAAGAATATTCCGGCAAATTCAACATTCGCGTCCCCACCAGCCTGCATGCCGACATCGCCAGCGCCGCCGCAGCAAACGGCAAAAGCCTCAACCAATGGGTCGTCGAAACCCTGGATCAGGCCGCACACAATTGAGCTACGCAACCTGCATTGTCCGCCCAAGGCCCCGGCGGGCCTTAAGTATTCCAGGGACAATTACGGGCCATTAAAAGTCAAAGTATACCTGAGAGTATACCTGAAAACAAAAACAGCTACCCAACCAAAAAGGCTAAGTAGCTGTTTTCAAATGGTACCCGGGACGAGAATCGAACTCGTACAGGATTGCTCCCGAGGGATTTTAAGTCCCTTGCGTCTACCAGTTCCGCCACCCGGGCGAGTTGCCCTATCTTAGTGAATCTTTGGGGGCTGTCAACCTGAAATCGCTGTTTCTGTGGGATTTGCGGTGAAGAAATCGAGTGGTGGGTTTTCACTGAGCAGCTTGTGTTTCACGCAGAGTTGAAATAAGAGTTGCAACCCTTCAATATGCTCATCTTCCAGGCGATAATCCATGCTGTGCCAATAGTTATCAATCAGCGGTGCGGTCAGACCTGCGGAGGATGCTATCGATACGGCCAATTCTGCTGAATTATTCAAAACCTGCCGGCAAGACCGGGTTAGCTGTTCTGTAAGTCGGGACAAAAGTGGTGAAAACTGCGTTATCACATCACGGCGGATCATCCAAAGCGCAAAAACAAAGGGGAGTCCGGTTTCTTGGTGCCAGATCTCCCCAAGGTCATAGGTTCGTATCCCTGCAGGGAGCGCTTCGGCCAAGCGTAGTGCCCGATCACCGATCAGCAACGCGGGTCGCCCTGCCGAGATTTCTTGTTCAACCGACCGGTCTGAAACTGCGTCCACGACATCCGTTAATCCCTGAAATTCGCGCAAGATAATGCGCAGCAAATTGATTGAGGTTGCGGACTCCCCGGTAATAACAATCTGCCGTCCTTCAAGTTCGGCCAAGGCAACGGGGCTGAACAGTAATACGCTATGAACCTTGCCGATGGAAGAGATCGAATGGCCGGGAAGCAGGACATAATCCCGCCAGTTGCGGGCATATTCAAAGGAGGAGGAAGGACTGATGTCAAGTTGACCGCTTTGCAGCATTTGATTGAGTTCTGCGGGAACCCCTGACACCAACTGACCCTGAAAACCCTCTTTTTTCAGATAGTAGAAAAAGGGCACACAGTTCAAATAGGGAATATGGCCTAAGGTCAATCCGGTTGCAGCACTCATAGCTATTGGACTCTGGCGGCGGGAGGACGGCAGGCGGAGAAAGCTCCGCCTGCCGATGACCAATTAAATTTTAGTCCGCTCAAGGAAATTGGTATCAAAATCACCGTCGTTGAATTCTTTGTTGGCCATCATTTTCTGATGAAACGGAATGGTGGTTTTAATCCCTTCAATGATGTACTCATCCAGGGCACTGGCCATCCGCTTGATCGCTTCTTCGCGGTTTTCGGCATGCACGATCAGCTTACCGATCATTGAATCGTAGTGCGGCAAAACCGTGTACTGGTGGTACATGGCACTTTCGACCCGTACCCCCATTCCGCCAGGGGTATGATAACCGGTGATGGTTCCCGGGAAGGGCGTGAATTTTTCCGGGTCTTCGGCGTTGATGCGACACTCGATGGCGTGCCCAGTAATTTTAATATCGGATTGTTTGTAGCGCAAAGGGAGCCCGGCCGCAGAGTTGATCTGTTCTTTGATGATATCGACACCGGTGACCATTTCGGTGACCGGATGCTCAACCTGAACTCGGGTATTCATCTCCATAAAATAGAAACTGCCGTCGGTATCGAGCAGATATTCCACGGTTCCGACGCTGGAGTAACCGACCGATTTGGCTGCGGCAACGGCACAGGCGCCCATCCGTTCACGCAACTCCGGGGTCAGCACCGGACAGGGCGCTTCTTCAATCAATTTTTGATGGCGTCGTTGGATGGAACAATCCCGTTCGCCGAGATGAATCACGTTGCCATGTTTATCTCCCAGAATCTGGATTTCAACATGCCGCGGGTGTTCGCAGAATTTCTCGATATAAACATCGGCTTTGCCGAAACCCGCCTGCGCTTCGGCCCGCGCAGTGGCCAAGGCGTTCGCCAAGGATGCGGGAGAATGGACGATTTTCATCCCGCGGCCGCCGCCACCGGCAGAGGCTTTGATGATAACCGGGTAGCCGATCTCGTCAGCAATTTTCTGCGCTTCCTCGGCAGTCTCAATGCTCTCATTGGTTCCGGGCAGAATCGGCACACCAGCTTCAGTGACCGTTTGCCGTGCGCTGATTTTGTCACCCATCCGGCGCATATTCTCAGCAGTCGGGCCGATAAAGGTGATCCCGCACTGCTCACAGATTTCGGCAAATTCAGCATTTTCCGAGAGAAAACCGTAACCGGGATGGATGGCATCAGCGTCGGCCAACTGAGCGGCGCTGATAATGACTTTCATATTAAGGTAACTGTCGGCACTGGCAGCCGGTCCGATGCAGATGCTTTCATCCGCCAGACTGACGTGCAAGGCCTCGCTGTCAACATCGGAATGGATCGCCACAGTTTTGATCCCCAGCTCTTTACAGGCCCGGATAATCCGCAGGGCGATCTCCCCGCGATTGGCTATCAGTATTTTGTGAAACATCGTCTATGACTCCATGGCAAACCGATCAACGAAAGACCGGTCAAGGTTCTTATACTTTAAACAGCCGTTCGCCGGGATCAGAGCCGCTCGACAAAAAACAGGGTTTCGCCGTACTCAACCGGTGCGGCGTCATCCTTGACGATTTCGACGATTTTGCACTTAAATTCTGCCTCGATTTCGTTGAACATTTTCATCGCTTCGACCAGGCAAAGAATCTGTCCAGCGTCAATGACATCACCCACTTTACAAAAGACCGCCGCATCGGGCGAAGGTTTGCGATAGAAAGTGCCGACAATCGGGGATGGAATGGCATCGTATTTATCGTTTGCAGCCGGAACAGTCGCGGCGGCGGGCAGACCTGCAACCGGAGCGACCAACGCGGCGGGCGCAGCAACCGGAGCGGCTATCGGAGCAGCAAGTTGCACGATCTCTTTTTCCGGGCCACGCCTGATGAGAATTTTCTCCTCTTTGCTTTCCAGCTTGAATTCGGTGATATCTGTATCAGTCACCATCTTGATCAGACTTTTCAGGTCTTTTATTTCCATTACATTTTCCTCCTACGGAAGTTTTTCTGAATCGGTTTACCAGCCACTGATCCAGGCATTACTAAAAAAACGAGGCGCACTCCGGCAGCCAGGAGGCGGTCCGACATCCTGGGATTCACATTGCGCTCTGTGCAGTTATCAGCTTACAGCAAGTTGCTTGAATTGTTTTGGAATCGCAGTCAAAGCGGCATATCCATCGGCAGTGACCACGACGGTATCTTCGATTCTGACCCCGCCGGTACCAGGGATATAAACACCCGGTTCAATGGTAACAACCATCCCCTCCTGTAACGGCTCCAGGTTTTTTGCCGAGACTGCCGGATATTCGTGAACCTCCAAGCCGACGCCATGCCCCAAGCCGTGCCCGAAATATTCAGCATACCCCTGGCCTGCGATATAATCACGGGCTACGGCATCCAATTCACAGATTAACATCCCCGGCTGAATTGCCTCTAACGCCAAATCATGAGCTTTTAACACGATATCAAAAATTTGTCGAAGGTTTCCGTCAATTTTGCCGATCGCCAGGGTGACGGTTTCATCAGAATGGTAGCCGGCCACCCGGGTGCCAAAATCGATCGTCACCAACTCCCCTTTTTGCAGCAGTTTCTCACTGGCAACACCGTGAGGCAACGCCCCACGCTCACCGGAGGCGACGATAAAATCAAAAGCAGTAACTTCACCTCCGCGCCGCTTTAAGGCAAACTCAAGCTCCAAGGCAATTTGTCGCTCTGAAACTCCAGGTTTGATCAAAGGGAGTATTTCCGCGAAAGCGTCCAGGTTCAAGCTTGCCGCTTGACGTAATAGTTGCAGTTCTTCGGTTGACTTGATGGTTCGCAAGGACCGAAGTTTCTCGCTGATCGGATACCATTCAATACTGTCTGAGGCCAACGTTTGCAACTCGTTAAAGGTTGCAACACTCATCACATCCGCATCAAAACCGACCCGTTTCATCTGGTTCTGCGTCAGTTCCTCAATCAACCGGGTAAACTTGTTTTTGTAACAGATAATCTGATCGGCACAGACTTGATTTTTTGCCTGAGAGGCATAACGAGAATCGGTCAAGAAAAGTGACTTGTCGGCAGCGACTATCAAAACGCCATCGGTGCCGGAAAAACCGCACAGGTAGCGTATATTCGGGAGACCGAGCAGGACTAACGCATCCACCCCTTCGGCAAGCATCAGTTGCCGGATTGAATCACCTCTGCTGCCGATCACGCATTCCCCTCTGCTAGGAGGCTGTCCGACAATAGAAGAGCCTGCTGCGAAACCGTCTGATCGGTCCATATTTCCGCATGTTTTCGACAAATAGCGGTGCTATTCGCTCTCAAACCTGCGAAAATCTGACCTCAATCAGTCGGTTTCTCGCTACGGTCCCTATTCTCGGACAGCCTCCAGTTAGAATCTCTACTTATCAAGGCCCGCAATGCGAGACTGTAGCCGACAGGACCTAAGCCACAGATCTGCCCCACGGCAACCGGAGCAATATAGGAATGCCGTCGAAATTCTTCGCGGGCGTGAATATTCGACAGATGTACCTCGACCGTCGGCAGCCCGACAGCGGCAATCGCATCACGCAACGCCACACTGGTATGGGTGTAGCCACCGGGGTTGATTATAATGCCATTAAAGGATTCACGTCCGGCCCGTTGTACCTGATCAATCAATTCGCCTTCATGATTTGACTGCTGTGTTTCAATGCTGACCCCACAGGCAACAGCCTCTTCGGTCAACGCCTGCATGATTTCAGCAAGCGTCTGCTGCCCGTAAATCTCCGGCTCGCGAGTCCCCAACAGGTTCAGATTTGGTCCGTTCAATACCAGAATTTTCATCGTTTTAAATCAGTGCCCGACGCAAAGCACCAGCCTCGCGCAGCAAAAGGTAACGCCCTTGGCCGTAATTTCCGTCACGCGAAAGGGTCAGGGAGACAAAATATTCATCCGTCAGGGCATGAATGATCACGTAAAAGCACTCCGTTTTTATCGAGACCTCTTGGAGCTTTCCAGTATCCAGAATCTCCGCAGCCTTGCAGATTTCTTTGGTAACGTTGGAATATTCAATTGCCACCAAGTTCAGGTCAAGGCTCACATCCTCCTTGACATATTGATCGATAGCGATTCCGTCGTATCCCATCAACACCGCGCCGACGCCACCGGAAGTTGCCGTAACAATTGTTTCCAGAATACTCCTAAACATCCCCTCTCCTTCGCTGGATATTAACCAGCCACTGATTCAAGGTTTCCAGAACCCTGTCTTGACCGGGCATATCGACTGACGCAACAAGCGCTGGGTCAGAACTCGGTTCAGAGTCCTCATCAGCGACCAGGGTGCCAACTATCGCAGGGTTGTCTCCAACAGGTTGTTCAGAAGTTGGCGGGACAGAGGAATCTTCGACAGAGTCCTGCTGCGACCCCTGCTCTTCTTTAAGTTGGTCATCTGTCTCATTTTCGACAGCAGCAAAATGATCTTCCAAAATCCGAATCTGCCGCCTGAGCATCAGGTCGTTCGGCTTTTGAACCGACAACTGACGATACATATGGAGGGCTTCTTTTTCCAACCCCTGCTTCAGATACAACTCCGCCAAAGTTGCTGATGCTAAAGGCAGAGGAGCCGACACTTCAGGCACAGGCTCTTGCTCCTCAACTGTCTCCTCAGGTTCCGGCTCAGGTTCTAGTTCAGGTTCTAGTTCAGGTTCAGGTGCTGCGGGCAATGAGAGCAGCAGTTTATTGATAACCGAATTTGCCGGACTCTGGTCGCGTGCTACGAGTAATAAGTCCCTGGCGCGGGATTCATTACCAAGCAGAATGTTCAACCGCGCATAACCGACTAGAGCCGCCAGGCTGGCACTGTCCAGTTCTATTGCCCGCTGAAAGGTGGCCTCAGACCCTTGATAATCGCCCTGTTGACAAAGAATCCTTGCCAGGACAACGTGTGCAGGGGAAAAAGAAGGGCTGTTGAGCAAGCCCCTCTCCACGACATCCCTGGCATCAATCAGCATGCCCATTTTTCGATAGGCTTCGCTGAGGGAGACAAAGATCGTTGAGTGAGGATCCTTTGCCCAGATTTCAGTATATGCGGCAATTTTCCCAAGAAGTGAACTCTGCTGATTCTGTTCAGTCATGATCTCCTCTTCAGGCAGTCAGAATGGTAGAAAAGACAGATGCGATATCCGGAACCTGCTTCAACATGACCTTGCCGATGCCCTGATTCAGAATCAGGGTTAAGGTTCCTTCTTTTACTTTTTTATCCCGCTGCATGGCAGCCACGTAATCGTGCAATGAATAGTCTGGCGGAGTGACGGGTAACGCAAGTCGTGCTAACAAATCAGTAATTCGGGAAACATCCGCGGCACTACATAAATCCAGAGAATGCGAGATTTTTGCGGCGACAACCATACCGATAGAGACCGCCTCCCCATGTTTCCACTGTCCATATTTCGTTAACGCTTCGATTGCATGGCCAAAGGTGTGACCGTAGTTCAAAAACGCGCGAATTGAGCCCTCTTTTTCGTCAATTTCTACAATATTCGCTTTTATTTGGCAAGATCTCTTTACTGCCGTAATCAAGCTAGGAATATCTCTTGAGACCAACTTATCGACGTTCCCTTCAAGCCAGCAGAAGAAATCATAATCGTTGATGATCCCGTACTTAACAACTTCGGCTAACCCGGCTGAAACCTCGCGCGGCTCCAGAGTCTCCAGAGTTGCAACATCTATTAAGACCAGCCGCGGCTGGTAAAAAGCCCCGATCAGATTTTTACCCAAAGAATGATTCACGGCCGTCTTGCCGCCGACAGAGCTATCAACTTGCGCAAGCAAGGTTGTCGGGACCTGGACAAAGGGAATACCGCGTAGAAAAGTGGCCGCAGCAAAACCGGCAATATCACCGACCACACCGCCCCCAATAGCCAATAGCCCGGAACCCCGATCGAAATTATTTGCAATCAACTGATTGTAAATCTGCTCCAGCGTGGTCAGGTTTTTATATTCCTCACCATCGCCAATGATAATTTTGATCGGCGAAAACCCATTCCCCAGCAAACTAGTACAGACTTGATCCGCATAGAGGGGATCAACCTTTTCATTAGTAATCAGAGCAATCCGCTTGGGGAAATTGATCTCAGCGAGTTTGGCAGGCAAACAGCCAAGGGTGTTTACCCCGATCAGGAGTTGATAGCTCCGATCGCCAAGCGATACACTGATTTCATCTGTCATCCAAGCCTCATTCTTTGTCGCGAAAGATTTTTTCGACCACAGCATCAATAGTCATTCCCGCGGTTGTGATCGTTACATCCGCCTGGCGATAGAGAGGCAGGCGTCGTTCCCACAAAGTTCGAACCGGCTGCCAATTGACACCATCACCCGCAAGCGGTCGGTCTTTACCCATTGCTATCTTTTTTTTCAGTTCCGACCAGGGAGCATCCAGGAAGTACAATCTGCCCAACTGCCGTAACAGGGGCCAATTCTCTTGATTCTGCACAATTCCACCCCCTGTTGCAATGATTGAAGCATCGACAGATTGCAGATCTGTCAATAGCTCTGTTTCCAGGCGACGAAAAAAAACTTCCCCTTCAGCAGCGAAAATCTCAGGGATGGACCGGTCGCCCCGTGCAACGATCAACTGATCTGTATCTAAAACAGTGCGGCCCATCTTCGCGCCAAGAGCCGTTGCTACACTGGACTTGCCGCAGCCCATAAATCCAATCAGAACAATATTTTTCAAATTTCCACTCGCACGACTAAAAAAGGGGCAGGTTTTCCTGCCCCTTCTATCAACTAACAAACGTTTCGACCTTAGCACACCAGTGAACAGAGCAGAACACTTAATCCTGGCGCACAATTCTGGGGGTAATAAAAATCAGCAATTCAGATCTTGTGTTGGTTTTTTTATTCGATTTAAAAATATGGCCGAGAAACGGAATGTCTTTAAGCCATGGTGTGCCTGAATCAGCATCAGAGTTATTCTCAATAAATATGCCCCCCAGCACAGTTGTGTCGCCATCGCGGACCAGAACTTTTGTCTGCGCCTTTTTGGTGTCAATACTTGGTGCAGAAGCACCAGCCGTAAGCGATGGGGAGTCATTCGTCGCAAGAATTTCCAGGATAATGGAGTCATCCGGATTGATAACCGGGGTAACCTTCAGCTTCAACTCAGCATTGACAAACTCAGTCTTCGGCCCATCAGCCCCCGATGTCTGATAGGGGATAGAGGTACCTTGACTGATGGTTGCCGTTTCACCGTTAAGAGTCGTTATCCGCGGAGTCGAAATGATTTTCCCTCTACCGGCAGACTCCAAGGCAGAGATGCGCAAATCCAGGATAGTCTGGTCAATACCGATTCTACCGAAAGTGAGGCCAGAACCCAGACCAGCCTCTACCGCCGCGCTGCCGGCACCTGCGGGAAGACCGACCAGAAAATCACCCCCAAGGCCAATTGCCGCGCTGCCTAACTTATGTCCAGGGTTTTGGAAATTAATTCCCCAGTTGACTCCAAGGTCGCGACTGTAGTTGGAATTCACCTCGACAATTCGAGCCTCAATCATAACCTGTCGCTCTGGAGTGTCGAGAATCTTGATCAACTCCCTCGCTTTCTCTATCCGTGAAGGTACATCGGTTATGATCAGAAGCTTATTGCGACTGTCCTCGGTTATGGTACCGCGGCCGCTCAGGACTTTTTTGGTCGGAACAGCGACATTCCCCAGATCTGCATAGCTGACCGTAATGACTTCCGTCACCAGCGGTTCCAACTTTTCCTGGGAGCGGGCTGTCATCAGTTCAGCATCACGCATGGAACGGATTTTATCTTTCGGCAAGACCCGAACAACATTCCCTTCCTGAAGCATCCCGAGGCCGGTTATATCGAGGACAAGTTCAAGCGCTTGATCCCAAGGCACATCAATCAAACGCAAAGTGACGTTGCCTTTCACTTCATCAGAAGCGATGATATTAAGATCGCTCATTTCAGCAATCAAGCGCAAGATGTCGCGCACTTCGGCATTGTCAAAAACCAGTGAGGTTTTATCTCCGGTATATTTGGAATTCGCACTTACCGTCGGCACAAGAGCAGCACCGGTGCCGGCTAGCGTCGGGGTAGAGACTGACGGCATCCCCGATAAGATTTCACCTTCGGAATTAACGGTTCCATTGGTTACCGTAACCGGCAATATCCCGGAGATTGCCGGTTGTGATTTTGCGTAGTTTCCATCGTCTACGATAAACGCATAGCCAGAACCGGTTTTCTGTATTTGATATTTCGCATGACCTTTCAAGTTAACCGCAAACCGAACCTGTGGGACACCGCCGATATTTACCAGATAAGGGTTCACAGAATGTATGGCACTGGGAAAGGCCAAGGTATCAAACGAGCGGCGTAAAGAACGAGGAATCGTTGTATTATTCAGCGAAAACTGAATTTTGGTCCCCTCTTTTTCCGGACCGGACAGTTCAGCAGAACCTTTTAAGCGTATATCAAATCGGGATTTCCCGGACCGGGAAGAGAAGTCAATCGCGGTGATTTGTGCGCTGCCGACGGTAGGTACTTCTCTAGCCGTCTGCTGTTGAACCGCAACCGTATCCTGCCACGTGACAACAACCTGGTCATTTTCCGTATCAACACTGAAGGTAGGGAATGCGACTCCGGAAACATCAAAGACAAATCGTGTTTTATCTTCGTATGGCCCAACCCGCAAGCTGCGAAAACCATTCTTCAGAGAAAAATTACGGCCATGATTCCCCGGCTGGACACCATAAAGATCTACCACCAGGCGCTTGGGAGAGTCGAGGGTGAAATAGCGAATCTGCTCAACGCCTGCGCTTGCTGTCAACTGTACCTTTTGATTTGCAACATTGACCGACGAGACAGAGTTGGCAGCGAAAACAGTCATCGCTAGCCCTGATATCGAGACCAGGACAAACACACTGAGGAGCACAAAGCTTCTTCTCATATTTATTCCCCTAAAAAACATACGCAAACAACCTCAAGAAGTTTTCCGAAATCACATTGTGAGATAGCGATATTCAACTGAATGTTTACCGGTAAAATTATCACGAACAGTCTCTTTTACGACAATCCGATCAGGGCTCTGCTCTATCCGCTTACCAAAACTATCCCTTTTCGTCACCTTTGTTTCGATGTTCACAACCTTACCTTCGTAACGACCGATTTCATTACCAATTTTCACCGGGTAACTTTTTCCGTCCGGGGCTTTGACCATGGCCATCGGTCGCCCCTTAACAACCAATACGGCCATCAGTCGAAATTGGCTTAATTCGTACTTCTGTAACGGCCCCCTCGGCTTAACAACAACCCTTGCGGCTTTCTTCTGTTTTGTAACCAACGGCTCAAATGGATCTCTTCTGCCCGCAGCCCTGTAGGTAAAGACATCGGTTTCAGGGTTCGCAGGGTTTCCAGCCAAGACACTCTCAATCGTTGGCTCGGGGGGTGACTCAGCAATAGTTACAGGAGGAGAGACAGTGACCAGCGCAGCAGTCACAAGACAGAAAAACAGCAACCGGATACCATTGTTCCCACTCATTTCCGCTTCCCACCTTTCCCTGGTTGAGCTGCAGGCTTTTCAATAAAACGGAAAGTTATGGCACGGCAATCAACAGCAAGGTCAGTTCGGCCATCGCCAGATTTGGCATTCCCCAGTTTCAACCCTTGTATATTCACAATCCGCTTCATCTTGCTGACAGCGTCAAAAAACATTGCGGCCTGATGGTAGGAGCCGAATAATTTCAGATCGACAGGCACTTCAGCATAAAACCCCTTTGGAACTTCTCCTCCCGGTTTAAAGCGGATGACATCCAAGCCATTCTCTTTTGCCAATGCACCTATTTTTGTCAAAAGACTGGGGATTTCCTTTTTAAGTGGTAATTGCCCCAAAGCTTCATTCAGCCGCTCCTGAAGTTTCGCATATTCCGCTTTATACAAATCCAGCTTATCTGCAATCCTTTGATTTTTCACCAATGACGCTTGTGCCGTATTGCGACGACTGGTTAAACGTTCATATTCATCCAGCTGCCCTTGATAAATCAGCAGGAAAAATCCAGCACCAATTACCGCCATCAGGATGACGACTATCAATATCCGCTGATACGCCGGTAGACTTAATATCTTTTCGACTCTTGCATCCATTGATTACATTCCTATTTTGACGGTGGAGTCTCAGTCTGGCAACTGAGGGCAAATTTCTGCATCTTGATTCCACCAACCTCTGACTGTTCGGTTACGCTCAATTCCACGTTTTGATAGTTCGGTGACTTTTCCAGATTACTCATAAATTCGGCAACGGTATTCTCGCTGTCACCGAAACCGGCAAGTTTGATCTTCCCTCCCGCATCCGTAAACTGTGTCAACCAAACCTTCTTGGGCAGTGCGGTTATCAGTTCATCAAGCAGACGTACCGGACCCGTTTTGCCGGCCATCAATGAGTCCAGTATGTCCAGTTTTTTTCCTAATTCTTCGTTCTTCTTGTCAAAATCAGCGACCTCGCCCAATTGTTTTTTGAGATCACGGTTTCGCTTATCTATTGCTGCAATTTCTTCAGTCAAGCCATCATTCGCCAACATCTGCTGTACATATAAAGCGCCGCAGCCCGCAGAGACCAGCAACAAACAGAGGAACAGCACCGAAGCCTGCGAACGTAGCCTCTCTTTCTTCTGGGCTGCGCGAACCGGGAGAAGGTTTATCCGAATCATTTGTCACCCACCTTCCTCATAGCAAGCCCTACGGCAACAGAGAACATCGGCCCGATGGCTTCAAGATATTCAGAGTCGAATTCCTTCTCATTAATGGTAAGATTGCGGAACGGGTCGACACGCTCAGTCGGGATAGCGAGGCGCGCCTCGAGTGTCTCCCGAACTTGAGTTGAGCTTGAGACGCCACCGGCAAGATACACCTTGGTGACGCGATCTTCACTCGATGTTGCGGTAAAGAAATCAAGCGAGCGCTGAACTTCCTGGACAAGGTTTTCAATCGCATCCCGCAGCACCTCATCAATTGAATCGGGATCAACATCAGCAATATCCCGGTCACCCAGCTTTGCTCTTTCGGCCTCCTCACTGCTGACACCAAGGCGTTTTTGCAGTTCTTCACTCAGCAGGTTTCCTCCCGCCTGAATATCCCGAGTAAAAACGGAAACCTCACCTTTTAAAACATTGACGCTGGTTGCACTGGCACCTAGATCGATCAGTGCAACAACCTCATTGTCAACAAAGCCATAGTTATAGTCGAACATGTTTTCTACAGCGAAACAATCGATGTCCATAACGATCGGTTCTAATCCGGACTCGGCGAAGATACTCACAAAATCTTCGACAAAATCTTTTTTCGCCGCTACCAGCATGACATTCATCTGTGATGGATCTTTTTCATCCGGCCCAAGAATCTGGAAGTCGATATTTACTTCCGAAATGTCGAAAGGAATATACTGTTCGGCCTCCCACTGAATAGATGCCTCTAATTCAGAATCGGTCATAACCGGAAGTAAAATTTTTCGGATAATAACCGAGTGGCCGGAAACTGATGTCGAGACTCTTTTTACCTTAACCTTCATTCCAATCATCAAGTTCTTGATAACATCAACAATCGTCGTAGAATCCATGATGGTATTGTCGACAATCGTCTCAGGCGCTAAGGGCATGATGCCAACATTTACCAGATGATAATTACCGCGCGACTCACGCAACCGCACCAACTTCACTGCACTCGAGCCGACATCGATACCGACAATATCTTTTTTCGAGGCGAACATTTCTTATCCAGTCAGAAGAGAGTTACACTTAGTCAATTCAAGCCCACCCAACAATCAGAACCTACTGTTCCGGAAACACATCGACCTTATCGGTCAACTTAAAACCTAAGGCCAGGATAATCTTGCGCATCGTCTCCATCCGGCAGGGGTAACCACGCTCGATACGGGTTATTGTTAACGGAGAAACATCTGCCTTGCGCGCCAACTCAGCCTTACTCAGTAGCAATGATTCTCGAATTTCTTTTACATGATTTGGCAACATGCGCTTGACCCCTAAAATAGCAAACATAATCAAATTGTGCATAATTATAGGTCAATGAGCATTATTGTCAAGCAATTTAAGAATAAACCAATGGTCCAACTTTAAACACATTCTGAACATGCAGGCTATGTATAAAAGTCTAGATACCACTCAAGCAGCTGAGTTCCATAGAGAAGGTAAATTATAGCAGCCAACGAGAGAAAGGGTCCAAAGGGAAGCGCTAATTTACCGTCCTTTTTCTGCAACAGCATCAGCGGCACACCGATCAGTGAGCCAAACACTGAGGCTAAAAAAACAATCGGTAAAATCGCCTTCCAACCGAGAAAAGCTCCGAACATTGCCAACAGCTTGATATCCCCCCCGCCCATTCCTTCACGCTTGGCAATAAGCTGATAGCCCCAGGCGATCGACAACAGGAGGCCGCCACCCAGCAAAATCCCGAACAAAGAATCGAACCAACTGATCCAGGGTACAAAAAATGAGGCGACAAAACCGACGGCTATCCCCGGCAAACTGATCACATCAGGGATGATTTGGTGGTCAAGATCTATAAAGGTAATCACCACGAGCACAGCAACAAAAACCCAGTAGACGAGTGTCACCGGAGAAAAGCCGAACTGATATAGAACCAAAAAAAAGAGGGCGCCATTTAAGGCCTCAACCATTGGATAGCGCAGTGATATTCTGACTTTACAGCGCGCGCAACGACCGAGCAGAAACAGATAACTGAAAATGGGGATATTCTGAAACCAGCGGATCCGATCTCCGCATGACGGGCAAGATGACGGCGGCGCAACAATCGATAAGCCGGCGGGGACACGATAGATGCAGACATTCAAGAATGAACCGACGACCGCTCCAAAGAAAAAGGTGAACAGAGGAAAGGAATAATATTCAAAAGGCAAGGTTTATACTCCGACAGTGGATATATGGATCCAGGACGAAACGATTCAGATCATACTGCCTGGCCGCTTCAAGCACAGCAAGATACTCCCGAAACCGTTCCAGACGCGCCGCCAGGACAGCCTTATTGACCAAAAGATACTCCCTGTGCCAGTTGTTTCTTAAGATAAGTTCGCTGGGTGGATCTCAAATAGGCCGTATCAAGATATTCACCGAGAATTCTCGTTTCAAAATCAACACGCCTTAAGGGTGTTGAAAAGTACCCTATCAGGACCAGCTAGTATTAACCCCTGATGCTTTTAAAAGCATTTTTTTGTAGATTCTCGGCCATCAGTAATAGCTGTCGAGGCTTATCCTCTTGTTTTTAAGCTTTTAAGACCCAT
>JAJRQI010000057.1 GCA_024280335.1 Deltaproteobacteria bacterium | reverse complement strand
CACAGCTCTTAACCCACTCTTTAGGTTCTTATCCCTATAGTGGAGTCATCAAAGCAAAACACACTCACAAAAAAACAGGAGAATCGTCATGAAAAAAAGAATTTTGGTTCCAGTCCTGATTGTCGGCACACTGTTGACCGGGAGTCTGGCGTCGGCAGGTCCGGGCGTATTCGGCGCTGGCCACGGCAGCAAAGGGGGGGACTGTAACGACAGAGGTCAAGGTGGCATGAGCTACGAGCAGCATGCAGAACGGCTGTAACAGCGACTGGAAATGCTGGAGACCGTTCTCGACTTGAGCGAAGCCCAGCAGGAGCAGATTGAGACCCTGTTTAATCAGCAGTGGCAGGACAAACAACAACTGCGCGAACAGCTGCAGGCCAGCCGCAACGAACTGCGCGAAGCCAGAACCGCAGATATCTTCAACGAAACAGATTTCCGGGCTAAAGCTGCCGGGCAAGCGGAGTTGAAAATTGAGATGATGGTGGCGAAAGCCAGGCTGAAGCAACAGATTCAGGCTCTGCTCAGCACGGAACAGCGGGAAAAAGCCGCCAAGCTCGGCGGACTGCTGGAGGGTCGTGGGAAAGGCCATCAGGGTGGATATCGCTTCGGCTCCTAAACCACAGCGACCGGTTATCCAACAGCAATAAAAAGCGGGCTCTCGACTGGAGAGTCCGCTTTTTACGTTGATCATCATTTAGTTGAAAAAGTGAAGTCTGAAGAAAAAGGTTGTTGCTGAGCTATGCTCACATTAAAACCTGTAACCAAAGTAACAGGGTCAGATAAAAAGAGTTGCTCCGACATTGACAGCATAGAAATTTATCTATATATTGTTTTCCATATTCTTATAGGAGAACAACTATGAAACTTCTGTTGACAAATTTCAGTATCCGCTTTCCGCGCCTCATACTGCTGCTGACACTGATCATCACCGCCCTGTTCGCCAGTCAGTTCCCCAAGGTCTCGTTCGATAACGACCCGGAGAATATGCTGGCCGAGGACGAACCGGTTCGCGTCTACCACCATCAGGTCAAAGAGCGCTTTGCCCTCTACGATTTTGTCATCGTCGGCGTCATCAACGAAAAAGATCCGGACGGCGTCTTCAACGTCGCTACCCTGCAGCGGCTGCATAAATTGAGTCAGCAGCTCTACTCTCTGCAACGTTCCGCTGACGGCTTGCCGCAGGTGGTCGACGGCGACCGGTTGAGCGACCCGCTGCTGACCCTCAATCTGACACCCGACTCAGCCTGGCGGCGGGGTTTGAATGTCGCCTTCAGTCAGGATCCGAACCGACTGTTCGACGAAACCGGCCAAAGTGCCATCATCGCCCAGGAGATCATCAGCCCCAGCTTTGTCGACAGTTTGCAGCAGGCGGAACTCGGCGCCCTGCGGCTCGAATATCTGATGGAGAAAGCCCCGACCAGCAGCGCAGAGGCACACAAAATCCGCGAACTGGCGCTGAACAACCCGCTCTACAACGGCACCCTGGTCTCTGAGGACGGCAAGGCGATCGCCCTCTACCTGCCGCTGCGGGACAAGACCTTCAGCCACAATGTCGCCGCCCTGGTCACGGCGCTGACTGCCGACTGGCCGGCGGAGGATCAGGTACATATCACCGGTCTGCCGGTCGCCGAAGACACTTTCGGGGTTGAGATGCTGGTGCAGATGGCCACTTCGGCACCGCTGGCGATGCTGGCTATCTTTATCCTGCTGCTGCTGTTTTTCCGCCGGGTATCGATTGTCGTTGCCCCCTTGATGGTGGCGATGATCAGTGTTATCTGCACCATGGGGCTGCTGATCGGTCTCGGTTTCGATGTCCATATCATGAGTTCGATGATCGCCATCTTTCTGATGCCGATCGCGGTCGCTGATGCGGTGCATATCCTCAGCGAATTTCACGACAGCTACCCGAAATTCAAAGACCGGGTTGCAACCTTGCGGCATGTGATCGGCCACCTGTTCTTGCCGATGTTCTACACCACCCTGACCACCATCGCCGGATTCGGCTCGCTCGGCTTCACACCGATCCCGCCGGTGCAGGTGTTCGGTCTGCATATCGCTTTCGGTGTATTCCTCGCCTGGTTGCTGACCATGACGCTGGTCCCGGCCTATATCCTGCTGTTTATTCCCCAACGCACCCTCGACAAGATTGCCCAAACAGCAACCGAACAGGAGCATGGCACTGCGTTGAGCAATGCGCTCGGCAAACTCGGACAGTTCAGTTACCATCGCTGGAAGCTGATCCTGTCGACCAGCCTGGTGCTGTTGGTCATTGCCGCAGTCGGTATCAGCAAGATTGCAGTCAACGACAATCCGGTCAAATGGTTTGCCGAAAGCCACCAGATCCGCATTGCCGACAAACTTCTCAATAAACACTTCGGCGGCACCTACACCGCTTACCTGACCCTGGCGGCGGAAGCGTCGACCACAGACAGCCGCACCTTGATCGCGGCGGTCGCCGAGCAAGTCAGAAAGCAGGAGGTGAGTCATTCCGAAACCGGTCTGCGATTTCTGGAAAGCCTTGACCAACTCAGCCCCTCGGCCCCGGCTGAAACCAGCCTGCGGCAACTCCGTCAGCTGGCAGCAGAATTTGATCAGCGCAGTAGCGGTGGCTGGTCGCAACTGGCCGACGAACTGGCCTATCTCGACCCGACCGGTCTGAACCTCGACAAGTTACAGCAGATTCTGCGGCAGGCAAGTTTGCAGCCCGCGCCGGTTGCGCAACTGCTTCAACGGCTGCCGGATAACCTGCAAGGGGACCAGCTGCTCGACCAGGCACTGTTGATTGCCGATCGACAGGCCGTCTTCAGCTTCGGACAACTGGTCGATGAGATCGAAGCTGAAGCGACCGCCCCGGCCTTTAAAACCCCGGCGATGCTCGGCTAGTTGCGCGACTTCCAACAAACCTTGGCAGAAAACCCGGTGGTCGGCAAAAGCTCCAGTTTGGTCGATGCCCTGCAGAAAGCCAGCTATGAGCTGCAATTTCAAGCCGCTGCTCCGTCTGAAACCAATCAGCAATATTTCTCGATTCCAGCGACGACCGCCGGAGTCGGTCAGGTCTTCACCCAGCTGGAAGGGATGAAGAAGAAGGACAGCCTCTTCCACCTGGTGACCCGCGATTATCAGCAGGCCAACGTCTGGGTTCAGCTGACCAGCGGCGACAACAAGGATATGGAAGCGGTGGTTGCCGCGGTTGCGGACTACATCGACAACCACCCGCCACCGCTGTCGATCGAAGCCAAGTGGGCCGGGTTGACCTATCTGAATGTCGTCTGGCAGGAGAAGATGGTCAGCGGCATGCTTGCCTCGCTCGGCAGCAGCTTTGTTGTCGTCCTGCTGATGATGATCCTGCTGTTCCGCTCCCTCTGGTTCGGGGTCCTGGCGATGCTGCCGCTGACCTTCACCATCAGCCTGATCTACGGCCTGATCGGCTGGGCGGGCAAAGATTACGATATACCGGTGGCGGTGCTTTCTGCTTTGACGCTGGGGCTTTCGGTCGACTTTGCCATCCATTTTCTGCAACGCGCCCGCGAATTGACGAAAAAACACGGTAGCTGGAAAAACGCCTGTCCCGAGATGTTCAAGGAACCGGCACTGGCGATCAGCCGCAACGCGATCGTTATCTCGATCGGCTTTACCCCCCTGCTGCTGGCGCCGCTGATCCCCTACAATACGGTCGGCTTCTTCCTTGCGACCATTATGGCGGTCAGCTGGCTGGCAACCCTGTTTCTGCTTTCAGCGCTGCTGACGCCGCTGGCAAAACGGCTGCTGGAAGTGAAGCTGCCGATCACCGAAGGAGAACAAAAATGAAGAGACTGCTGCTGATTTTAATTCTGCTGCTCGGTCTGCCGCTGAGCGGACTGGCGGCACCGAGTGCCGATGAAATTGTCGCCAGGGCCAACCGGGCTGCTTATTACGCCGGCAAAGACGGCCGCGCCGATATCAGTATGACCATCACTGCGCCGAACGGCCAGAGCCGCAACCGCCAGTTCAGCATGCTGCGGCTGACCGATCAGGGCGAAGATCAAAAGTTTTACGTGTATTTCAAGGCTCCGGCCGATGTGCGCAAGATGGCCTTCCTGGTCTGGAAGAATGTCGGCAAGGATGATGATCGCTGGCTCTGGCTGCCGGCCCTCAATCTGAAAAAACGGATTGCGCCCGGCGACAAGCGCACCAGCTTCGTCGGTTCCGATTTTTTCTACGAGGATATTTCCGGCCGCGGTGTCGATGAAGACAACCACCAGCTGCTCGAAGAGACCGACAGCGCCTACATCCTGCGCAGTGAACCGAAAGACCCCGACAGTGTTGAATTTGCCTGGTATCAGGTCTGGATCGACAAGCAGAACTATCTGCCGCTCAAAGCGGTCTACTACGATCGTCAGGGGCAGGCTTACCGGCAGGTCGAAGCGTTGCAGGTCGAGATGATCGATGGCCATCCGACCGTCGTTGAAGCCAAGGCCAGCGACCTGCGCGCCGGGACCAGCACCATCAACCGCTTCAGTAACGTCAAATATGACACCGGCCTGAGCAAGCGGATTTTTACCGAACGTTTTTTGCGCCGACCGCCGCGTGAAGTGAAATGAAATGAAAACAGCAGTAAGGCTCAAGATGAAAGGCGCAGGATCGACCATAAAGGCCCTGCTGACTCTTTGCGTGATACTGCTCCTGCTGCCGGCACCGCTGTTCGCTTTCGAGCGGTTTGACCCGCAGGAGCTGCACGGTTTTATCGATCTGCGCGGCGGCAGCCGCTTGCAGAACGATCGCTACCAGCGGGACACCAGCCTGCTCGAAGCGCGCCTACAGCTTGAATACAATCAGCAGTTCGATTCGGCCACGCTGCTGCTGCGCGGGGATCTGCTGGCGGATGAGGTGACTTCCGGAAAATCGCTGGACCTGCAGACCGGGGCCGGGATTTTCGATCTGCGGGAGGCAAACCTGATCTTTTCGCCGACCGATCTGACCGATCTGAAAATCGGTCGCCAGATCCTCACCTGGGGAACCGGCGACCTGCTGTTTATCAACGACATGTTCCCGAAAGACTGGCAGGCCTTTTTTATCGGCCGGGACGAAGAATACCTGAAGGCACCCTCGGATGCCCTGTTGCTGAGCCTGTTTCCCGACTGGGCAACTATCGACATCGCCTTTACCCCGCAGTTCGACAGCGACCGCTATCCCAGCGGCGAGCGACTTTCCTACTGGAATCCGCAACTGGGACGAATTGCCGGGCGGGATGCGGTCAACACTGCCGAACAACCGGACCGCTGGTTGCAGGATTACGAACTGGCGCTGCGACTGGCTAAAAACCTGGCCGGTTATGAACTGGCAATCTACGGCTATCGTGGTTTCTGGAAAAGCCCGGCCGGGTTCAATCCGGTCAGCGGCCGAGCCAGCTTTCCACGCCTGAACAGCTATGGCGCCAGTTTGCGCGGTGCCCTGCAGGGGGGTATCGGCCATTTCGAATTCGGCTATTATGATTCCCGCGAGGATCGGACCGGCAGCGATCCGCTGCTGCCTAACAGTGAACTGCGCTATCTGCTCGGCTATGAACGAGAGCTGGCAAAAGAGTTTACTGCCAGTGGCCAATTCTATCTTGAGCAATTACTCGATTACGCTTCCTACCGGCAGAACCTGTCCGGTGGAGAAAAACCACGTGATGAATTCCGTCAGCTGCTGACCCTGCGTCTGACCAAACTGCTGCTGCAACAGACCCTGACCTTGAGCCTGTTCAGCTACTGGTCGCCGAGCGATCAGGATTTCTATCTGCGGCCGACGGTGAAATATAAACTGACCGATGCGCTGCTGCTGACCGCCGGGGGAAACCTGTTCGGCGGGGATCAACGGCAGACATTTTTCGGCCAATTTACCGATAATACGAACATTTACGCCGGTATCAGATACAGTTTCTGATTGCCGGACAAACCAAAAAGGAGATCCAGTTATGACCGTTAACCGTTATCTACGCATGATTGCGGGATTTTTTGTTCTTTTGAGCGTGGTTCTTGCCCAACTGCACTCAGCAAACTGGTTGTTTTTCACCGCCTTTGTCGGCCTGAACCTGTTTCAGAGCGCCTTCAGCAACTGGTGTCCGATGATCACCATCCTGCGGAAACTGGGCGTCAAAGAGGGGTGAACAACCGCCGATTGCGCTCTCGACAGACCGGCTCTTTGCCGTGGTCGCCTCCTACGAAATTGAGCCCGTTCGTCGAGCGCGCAAAAAAACCGGGAACGGCTGCAGCCGTTCCCGGTTTTTTATTGTAACTTCAGCACGCCCGAATTTGGTGCTCTGGCAAGGCGCGAGAAGCGGAGCATACATGGTTATGTGAGCATTTGAGCAGCACAGCAACAACCGCCAAAGTGCCGAAGGCGGGATGGGCTGAATAGTTACTTTTTATTTTCAGTTAATCGCGCTGGTTACAGTGGTCAAGTTTTATTTTGCAGATATTGCTTGCCGAGACCGCGTAACTCTTCGGTCAACACTTCCAGCTCGCCGATCTCGGCAGTAATCAGCGCGGTCTTCTCGACATTCTTATGCAAGCGGCTTTCGGCCCTGACAAAATGGCTGGAAAGACGACCTGACGCATCCTGCTGAAAAAGGTTCGCTTCGACAACCGCCTGGATCTGCTCTTCCCGTTCGGTCAGACCGCGATCCAGCTCGCGGGTTGCCCGCAACTGCTCTTCCATCCCTCGCGACACTTGGTCGGCAGCCGATTTCATCTCCGTCGCCCCTTCGAGAATTCGACCGATTCCGCTGCGCTGCTCTTTCATCGCTCGGGCCACCGCGCGTACCGACCGCAGACTCTGCCCGGCATCGTTGAGCATCGCCTTGGCTCTTTCTCCCTGGACGCTGGTCAACTGACTGATCTCGTCGCTGGCAGCAGAAGCCAGGGCGACGGAACTGACAATCTGATTAAGGGCTTCTCCGGTACGCAGCGAGTTTTCCTTGCCCAGGGTGATCCGCTTGGCGGTAGCATCAACCGCCTGCAGGGCTTCCTCGGTATCCTTGCTGATCGCCTGGATGATCCGCTGAATATCCTGGGCGCTGTCGGTGGTTCGATCGGCCAGATCCTTGATCTCGTCGGCCACCACGGCAAACCCCTTACCCTCGTCACCTGCTTTGGCGGCGATGATCGCCGCGTTGAAAGCGAGCAGTTCAGTGTCACCGACCAGATCCTTGATAACACCGATAATTTTGCCGACCTGCTGGGCCTGGGTCGACAACCGGACCATCGCTTCCATCGCCTGCTGGCTGTCATGGGCAATCAGGTCGAACTCTTCATTGGAGCGCGTCATCACCTGCAACCCCTCTTCGGCATCCAGCTTGACCTTCTGCACCGCCTGGTTCCCCGAAGTCGAACCTTTGCTGATCCGCTCAAAGGAGTCACCGATAGCATCCATCTGCTGAGCGGTATCCTCCACCGAGCGGGAAATATCTTCCGCCTGATTGGCCACTTCACGAACGCTGGCGGTCATCTCTTCGATGGCGGTGGTGGTTTCGATAAACTTGGCGGTCGAATGATCAGTGGCGCGAGCCATCTCTTCCAGAGACTGAGCCAATTCGCGCGACAGGGAGGCTTCATCCTGAGAACGCTGCGAAAGAGCGCTCATCAGCGCAACAACATCTTTCTGCTTGTCCTCCATGGTTATGACATCCTGGCGGGTGTTATGTGCCGCAGTCAAGCCGTCGTTGGCTCGATCGGCAAGGTACAGAGCGGTTTGGGCCACAGAGCGATAGTATGGCACCAGTCGGTCTGCGGTAGTCATCACCGAATCGACCAGCTGCTGCACCTGTGCAACCCCGCTGGCGACCGTCTCGGTCAAAGACTCCAGCGACTCTTCACTCACTTCCAACTGGCCGGTCAAAGGCTCCAGCATTTGCAACTGCAGGCGCAGCTGCTTCTTCAGCGTTGCCCGAATGTAAAGGTAGGCGGAAACGGCAACCCCGTAGCCGAAGAGGACCGAAATCAGAACAAAAGCGGGGGAAAAGGCCACCGGACCGATCAACGGGCTGACGGCAAACGGGAACAGCCCCGCGGCCGAAAGTCCCATGAGATGGGTAAAATAAAAGACCTTTTTCAGATAACTGAGGCCTGCGTTCTGTTCCTGACCCATAACAGCTCCCATTGTTGAAGTAACTGGCTGGCAGCACCATATTCATTTATGCTGGGCTGGCGAAAAAGGCTCCGGCACAGAACCTATTCGCCAGACAAAACCATTAAATATCACAAATATAGCCGCTCAGCAAGCAAATGCCCCCCTTTCTTCTCTTTTACCGAAACTGCTGCTGGGGTATGCTGAGCAGCAACCAACTAACTTCCACAGGAGCCTGAAATGTCCCGACTGATCCCCTGCCTGCTCTGCCTGCTGTTTTTTTTACCAACCGTCGCCGCTGCTGATTCGGACCAGCAGGCACAATTGCAGGCGGTTACCTCCTCGCTGGAGATGGCCTTTCCGAACATCCCGCTGAAACAGCTTGCCCCGACGCCGATCGACGGAGTTTATGAAATCGTCACCCAGAAGGGTGAAATCCTCTATTTTGCACCGCGCAGCGGACATATCCTGGTCGGCGAAATCTGGAGCAGTCACGGTCAGAACCTGACCCGCGAAAGTCATAACCGGCTGATGACGGCAAAGCTGGCGCTGTTTCCCCTCGACCAGGCGCTGAAGATCGGTAACGGCCCCAATCAGGTGATCGAAGTTTCTGACCCCGACTGCCCTTTCTGTCGTGACGGTTCCGAATTCTTTGCCGCTCGCGATGACGTGACCCGCTACATCTTCCTTTTCCCACTCGACCGACTCCACCCGCAAGCCGACGCCAAATCACGCTACATCCTTTCGGCCGAGGATCAAGAGGCCGCCTACGAGGAAGTCTTCAGCGGCACCTACGACAAGCAGCCGCTGCCGGAATTCAAGGATAACGGCCAGCTCGCGATCCACCGCCAGATCGTCAGCAAAGTCGGCATCAACAGCACCCCGCGCTACTGGATCAACGGCAAGTTCGTTTCCGGCTCCAATCCGAAAGAATTTGAAAAACTGCTCGACAAATAAATCATTTTCACTCCCGCCAAGGGATGCGCACAAAAGAAAGAATTGCATGGATAAGCTGAACCAGCGCCGGCCCGAACTGCTCGCTCCGGCGGGCAGTTTCGAGGCTTTTTTTGCCGCGATGGAAGCCGGGGCCGATGCCGTCTACACCGGGCTGAAGGAGTTTTCGGCCCGCGCCAAAGCCAAAAACTTCACCCTGGCCGACCTGGATAAATTGACCCGCTATGCGCAAGGCGAAGGGAAGCGGCTCTACGTGACCCTGAACACCCTGGTCAAAGAAACCGAGCTGCCGCAGCTGATCGACACCCTCGGCGCACTGGAACAGATCGGCGTCGATGCGCTGATCCTGCAGGATCTGGCGGTCTGGAAGCTGGCCCGCGACCACTTCCCCGGTCTGGAACTGCACGCTTCGACGCAGATGACCATCCACAACAGCGCCGGGGTGAAGATGCTGGAGCGGATGGGCTTCAGCCGCGGGGTTTTGGCCCGAGAATTGAGTTTGGCGGAAATTGCAGAAATCAGGCGGCAAACAACCCTGGAGCTGGAACAGTTCATCCACGGAGCGCTCTGCTTCTCTTTTTCCGGCCAGTGCTACTTCTCCTCCTTTCTTGGCGGGATGAGCGGCAACCGCGGCCGCTGTGCGCAACCCTGTCGCCGTCGCCACCGTTATCGCCAGCAGCAGGGCTACTACTTCTCTACCAACGACCTCTCGGCCATCGACCTGCTGCCGGAGCTGGAACAGGCCGGGATCTGCAGCTTTAAAATCGAAGGGCGGATGAAGAGCGCTGAATATGTCTTCAAGGTCATCAGCGCCTATCGCCGGGTGCTCGACGCAACCGCCGCCGACCGTCCAAAACAGATCAAAGCGGCCAAACAGCTGCTCAAAGAGAGCTTCGGCCGCCAACCGACCCAGGGATTTTTACCCGGCGGTCAACCGAACGACATCGCCATCCCTTCGGTCAAGGGCGCGACCGGCCGCTTTCTGGGCGAAGTGACCCGGGTGCAGGGCGGTGAGATCAGCTTCAAAAGCAAAGACGCCCTGCAGCTCGGCGATCGCTTGCGGATTCAACCGGCGAGCGACAAAGCGGGAACCGCCTTTACCATCCGCCGGCTGCAACTGGGCAAGCGGGGCGTCAAGCAAACCCCGAAAAACAGTTTCGTCTGCGTCCCCTCGCCATTTCATAACCAGTTCAAGGTGGGAGATGGGGTCTTCATGGTCTCATCGAGCAGCGCCTTTTCGTTGAGCGATGCGGCCAGTCGCCGCAAGCTGAGTCAGCTCAAGCCGCGGGTCGAAGCGATCAGCCTGCAGGTTGAGGCCAGCGAACAGCAGTTGCAGATCAACAGCAGCGTTGCCGGTCAGAGTACTCAGTTCCAGTTTGCCATCGACAGCTACCCGGCGGAAGGGCGCGGCCTCGACCAGCAACTGCTCGAACAGGTTTTTTCCGCGACCGCCGGAGAACCTTTCCGATTGGCCGAGCTCAGCTGTGCCGAGCTGCCGAAGATCGTCATCCCGCCGAAACAACTCAAACAGATCCGCCGCGAGCTGTACGCCGAACTGCGCCGCTTGCGACAACCGCATAAAGAACAGAGTTTAAAAGAGCATCTGTGCAGCGCCCGGGCGGCGCTGTTGCCGGTCCGCTCGACAGGCGGTAACAAGCGGCAACTGCGCGTACAACTGCGCGATGCCCGCGATCAGCGGCTGTTACAGGATCCGCAGGTCGATCGGCTGCTGCTGCCGCTCACCGGCCAGAACCTGCGGGCTGCCGGGAAATTGCTGCGCCGCACCCGGCAGATCATCTGGGATCTCCCTTTTGTGATTTTTGATCGCGACTGGACCGACACCCGCAACGCGGTTCGTCAACTGGTGCAAGCCGGGTTTGCGAACTTTCGCTTGAACAATCTGGGCCATTTTCCGCTGTTCGATGGTCTGCAGGAGGTCACCCTGTTCAGCAGCTTCCGACTGTTTTCGGTCAACAGCCAGGCGATCCTCGGCTGGAAAGAGTTGGGGATCAGCGACGTCGAGCTCTACATTGAGGATGATCGCAACAATTTTGCCGAAATCCTCAAGCGGGAGACCGGCCTGCCGACGACCCTGACCGTTTATGCCAGCGTACCGCTGATCACCTCGCGGATCGCCATCAAGAATGTCCGTTCCGACAACCCGGTGGTTTCCGATCGCGGCGATGCCTACCGTGTTCAGCAGCGCCAGGGGCTGACCTCGGTGCGCAGCGAAACCGATTTCTCTTTCCTCGCCAAGCTTAATGAACTGCAGAACTTCGGCTGCCATAACTTCATCATCGACCTCTCACATCTCGGCCCCTTCAGCGCGCGCGGCAAGCTGGTGCTCGAAAGCTGCAGACGCGGCTGCGATCCCCCGGACTGCAGTCCGTTCAATTATGAGTCGGGGATGGTCTAACCGCTTTACTTTTGGCGGCGCTGGTTGCTATTTTGTTGCCGCTTGAATCCCGAATCCGCCCTGAAGGTGCACCCCGAGAGGAAACCATAGATGTCGAAACCGCTAGCCTTTTCTATCCTGACCCTGATCGTTGTACTGGGAGCCTTTTTGGCCGACACCCAGTATTCGCTGCTTTAGTCCTCCCGCCATGGCCCTTAAAGCAACGATTTTCAGAGCGCTGCTGCAGATCAGCGACATGGACCGCAACTACTACAACGAGCACCAGCTGACCCTGGCGCGCCACCCGTCGGAGACGGACGAGCGGATGATGGTCCGTTTGCTGGCCTTTGCCCTGCATGCCGAGGAACGACTGGAGTTCACCAAGGGCCTCTGTGCCGATGATGAGCCGGCAATCTGGCGGCACAGTTTCAGCGATCAGATCGAGCTCTGGATCGATGTCGGTCAGCCGGATGAAAACCGCATCCGCAAAGCCTGTAATCGCGCCGATCAGGTGATTATTTACAGCTACGGCGGCCGCAGCGCCGCTCTCTGGTGGCAACGGCTGTGCGACAAACTGCAGCGACACGGCAATCTGCGGGTCTTCAACCTGCCGGAAGCGGCCAGCAAAACCCTGGCCGAACTGGTCCAGCGTTCCATGGAGCTGCATATCAGCATTCAGGACGGTCAGGTCTGTATCGGTGATGCCGAGCGAAATTTTATGGTCGAAGCCGAGGTTTTCAGGTAGCTTACACGGATGCCGACGGCAAAAGCAGCATCAATGACCTGGAACGTCTATATGATCCGCTGTTCTGATGACTCCCTCTACACCGGGATCACCACCGATCCGGGCAGACGGCTGGCACAACATGCCACAGGGACCGGCGCCAAATATTTTCGCGGCCGTCGGCCGAAACTGCTGGTCTATCTGGAATCCAGCCACGACCGCGGCAGTGCCGGCAAGCGGGAGATTGAACTAAAGCGGCTGCGCCGCAGCGAGAAAGAGCGACTGGTCGCCAGTCAGCTACAGCGATGAACCATCTGCCCCATTGGAGGTTTCCTTGATTTCGAGAAAATACCGCATTCACGCGATCCTGATCGTGACCTTTCTGATCATTGTCATCTATCCACAATACAGCCGACAGCCGGATGAGAATAAAACCACCGCGTCGACCGCAGCAGCGCTAGAGTTTCTGCAACTGGTCGATACCGGACAGATCGAGAACAGCTGGCTGATCTCAGCAGAATATCTGCGAAACAGTGTTCCGCTGGCCGACTGGAAGGCAAAACTGGCCAAGATGCGGACCGACTATGGGCCGATTGTCGAACGCAAGCGGACCGCCGCCAGCTTCACGGCTCCGGCCGATGATCTGCCGGACCGCGAAGTCATCCTCCTGACCTTCGGCTCCAAATTTGAAAACCAGCCGGATGCCGCCGAGTCCGTCACCCTGCTGCTGGTAGCCGACAGCGGTTGGCGGGTTGTCGGCTATTTCATCAAATAGTCCGGCCCAGGCAGATTAATTGCTAACTGTTTCGGACAGAGACGGGATTGGCATTTGACATAGATTAATACCTGCTATAGCTTCAGGTTTTACTATCACCTGAAGCTGTGAGTAGCTGACGGATCCTGACATCAGCCATTTTAACCAGCAGCGGGCACCCATGTCTCAACCGGAAACTGCAGCCGAACAACAGAACCTGCCCCTGCGCGAGCAGGATTTACGCGCTATCGACCTGAGCGGCGCCGATCTGCGCAATATCGACCTGTCGGGCTGCGATTTAAGCGGTGCCCGCCTGTTCAAGGCCGATCTGCGCGGCAGTAACCTGCAGGGGGCCAACCTGCAGGGAGCGGAACTGACCGGCGCCAACTTGCAGGGAGCGATCCTTGACGGGGTAAAAGCCCAACGGGCCGGCTTCGGCCACGCCGACCTGCGCAATGCCAGCCTGTTCCAGGCCGATCTGCAGGAAGCCACCCTGACCCATGCAAACCTGGAAGGGGCCAACCTGCACTGTATCAATCTTGACCACAGTCGCCTGCGTGAAGCCGACCTGTCCAGAGCGGACCTGACTGAAGCGGTTCTGACCCACGCCGACCTGTCTCTTTCGCGGGTCTACAAAACCAACTTCAGCAATGCCGATCTGCGCCAGGCCCGTTTGCGGATGATGCGCAGCTACAAAAAAGCCAACTGGATCGGGGTCGACATCCGCAATATCAACTTTGCCGGCGCCTACCTGATGCGTCGGGAGATCATCGATCAGAATTTCATCAAGGAATTTCGCTCCTACAACCTGCTGAGTAAAATTCTTTATTATCCCTGGATGCTGACTTGCGATTGCGGCCGCAGCATGTTCCGCTGGTGCTGCTGTATCGGTATCCTGCTGCTGCTGTTTGCCGAGCTGTACGCCTTTGTCGACATCGATTACGGCCGCTACGAAACGCTGCTCTCCCCCTTCTATTTCAGTGTCGTCACCATGACCACCCTCGGTTTCGGCGATGCGGTGCCAAAAACCCTCGGTGGGCAGATTGTCACCATACTTGAGGTTTCAACCGGCTACATCATGCTGGGCGGCCTGCTGTCGATCTTTTCCAATAAACTGGCTCGCCGCGGCGATTGACAGGAGATACTTTATGCTCGGTTTCGGCAAAAAGAAAAAACCCTCCGACTCGCTGGATCGCTATGAGCTGCCGAGCTTTTCCGCTGCGCTCCTCAACCTGCTGAACAAGCTGCGCGACCCGACGATCGGCATCAATGAGCTGGCAACCGATCTGGAAATCGACCCCGGATTGCACGTCCGGGTGCTGAAAACCGTCAATTCCGCGGCCTTCGGACTCTCGCACAAGGTCAGCAATATCCGCCACGCCGTCAACCTGCTCGGCCGCAGTCGCCTGGAATCGCTGGTGCTGGCAGTAGCAGTGAAAGACGGGGTGTCGCGTACCAGTCCCGCCTGGCTGGATATGCAGCAATTCTGGAGTACCGCCGCATACCGCGCCTCACTGGCCCGCGGACTAGCCGCCGAACTGCATCCACAGGGACAAAACGACCTGTTTACCATCGGTCTGTTACAGGATATGGCCGTGCCGATTCTGGCCAACCGCGAAGGGAACCGCTATCGGGATATCTATCTGAGCTGGCTAGAGCAGGATGACTTCGAGCTCAGCGAGCAGGAAAATCGCCACTGCGGTATCGATCACGCCGCCCTCGGTGCCGACATGGCAAAAAACTGGGGCTTCCCTGCCGCACTGGCCGAAGCGATCGGTGGCCACCACACACCAAAGGACTCGGACAGCGTACCGTTGGCGATCAAGGTTGCCGCCCTGGTCAAGCAGCCGCCGGATACAGACAGTAACGCCAGACTGGTTGCCAAAGTACAACAACACTTCGGCCTTGAGCCGGAGATGCTCAAGGTACAAATCGAAATCGCCCAGGCTGAAAGCCGCGAACTCTCGGCCGCTCTGAACTGAAACCAGCTGAACATTATGACAAAAGAGTCAACATCTCCTGAGAACCGCCAACCACCGGAGCGGCCCGAATGCCCGGTCGGCAAAAGCGATTGTGCCGCACTGGTCGAGGTTCACAGTTTGCGCCAGTCATTGGCGTAGCTGTCCCAACTGGTCCGCACCGATCCGCTGACCGGCATCGCCAATTACCGCTATTTCGTCATGGCCCTGGAACAGGAGATCGAACGGACCCAACGAAGCGCACAGCCGACCTCGCTGATTATGCTCGATATCGATTTTT
>JAJRQI010000056.1 GCA_024280335.1 Deltaproteobacteria bacterium | reverse complement strand
GTAATCTATTCAGCCCATCCCGCCTTCGGCCCTCTGGCGGCGTTGCTGTGCTGCTCAAATGCTCACATAACCATGTATGCTCCGCTTCTGCGCTGCTCGCGCCTTGCCAGAGCACCAAATTCGGGCGTGCTGAATAGTTACGAAGGAGCATCATAGGTTGCGTGTTTGTTTGCTGGCCAGCGGTAGTCGCGGAAATAGTACCCTGATCGAAGCTGATGGTTTCCGTCTGCTGATCGATGCCGGACTGTCCGGCATCGAGACGGAGCGGCGGCTGGCAACGCTTGGTCTGAACGGCGAAGATCTCCACGCGATTCTGGTAACCCATGAACATCATGATCATGTCGGTGGAATCGGTCCTTTGGCGCGTCGTTTTCAACTTCCTGTGCATATTGATCATAAAACCCACGCGGCTCTGCCGAAGCTGGGTAAAATAGAGGGCTTGCAGTTATTTACCGCGGGTGAATCCTTCAGCTGTCATGGGCTGAGGGTGGAAACCTTTTCAACCACCCATGATGCGGTGAATCCGGTCGGTTTCGTCATCAATTCAAGCGAGGGGCGAATCGGCTTCGCCACCGACCTTGGTTTGCCGACCCGGCTGGTTGCCGACCAGTTGAAAAACTGTCGGGTGTTGATCATCGAAGCAAATCATGATGAACAGATGCTCCAGGATGGCCCTTACCCCTGGTCGCTGAAACAGCGGATACGTGGTCGTCACGGCCATCTTTCCAATATAGAAACCGGAAAGCTGCTCAATGAGGTGGTCTGGCCCGGCTTGGAGGCCCTGTTTCTTGCCCACTTGAGTGAAGAAAATAATTGTCCTGATCTGGTTGCTGAGTATGTCGGTCAGACCTTGGTCGGGCACGGTTGTCAACCGGAGATAATTGTCGGCCGCCAGCAGCAAGCGAGTTCCTGTTTTTCCGGTGCTCTGCTATAGTCAGCTGCTAAACAGATCGACCGCAGAGATGGTTTTTTTCTATCTCTGCCGTTTACAGTGAGTCGACTCGCATCGAATAAAACGCGGAGAAGTGAATGGCCTGGAGAATTGTCGTAGGACTTAAGGATGGAGTCAGGGATGCTCGCGGCGAGCGGGTCCGTCGGGAGATAAAAGAAAATCTCGGCTACCGGTTGCAGTCGGTTCGCACTCTCGATGTGTATACGGTTGATGCTGATTTGAGCGACGCCGAAATTGAAGCTGCGGCGAACGGGCCTTTTTCTGACCCGGTGATTCAGCAGGTGGCGATCAACCGGCCGCTGGCCAGCGATTTTGACATGCTGATCGAGGTCGGTTTTCGTCCTGGTGTCACAGATAACACCGGTCGAACCGCAAAAGAGGCAATTCAGTACATTACCGGCCGGGCTTTCCTTCCCGGTGAGGGTGTTTATACCTCTACCCAGTACCTGCTGACCGGTCTAAGCGATAAGGAAACTGCCGAGAAGATCGCCGGGGATTTTCTGGCCAACGGTCTGATCCAGCGCTGGACGATCCTTGCAGCGGACGAACTCGATTCAGTTACCGGCGTGCCGGTGTCTGTGCCGAAAGTGGTCAGTGACAGCACACCGAAGGCACAATCGATCAATCTGAAGGTCAGTGACCAGCAACTGCTGGAAATCAGTCGTGCCGGGATGCTGGCGCTGAATCTTGAAGAAATGCAGAAAATCCAGCAGCATATTGCCGACCCGCAGGTGATCGTCGAGCGGCAGAAGGTCGGCTTGGGCAGCGAACTGTCCGACGTTGAACTGGAGGCGCTGGCGCAGACCTGGAGCGAGCACTGCAAGCACAAAATCTTTTCGGCGAAGATCGAATACGAGGATGAGAACGGCAACCGGGAAACCATCGACTCGCTGTTCAAGACCTATATCGTCGGCGCTACCCGCGATATCCGCAAAGCGATGGGTGAAAACGATTTCTGCCTGTCGGTCTTCAAGGATAACGCCGGAGTTATCGAATTTAATGACGACTGGAGTATCGTCTTTAAGGTTGAAACTCATAACTCGCCGAGTGCCCTCGATCCTTACGGCGGCGCACTGACCGGGATCGTCGGTGTCAACCGCGACGGCGTCGGTACCGGCATGGGTGCGCGACTGATCTTCAATACCGATGTGTTCTGTTTTGCCTCGCCGTTTCTGGATAAAGAATTGCCGCCGCGTTTGTTGCATCCGCGGCGAATCTTTGAAGGGGTGGTCGAAGGGGTCGAACACGGCGGCAACAAAAGCGGCATCCCGACGATTAACGGTTCGCTGGTTTTTGACGAACGTTTTGCCGGTAAGCCGCTGGTCTACTGCGGTACCGCCTCGATCATGCCGCGTATGCTCAACGGCAAACCCTGCCACGAAAAACAAGTTCAGGTCGGCGATCACATCGTGATGACCGGTGGCCGGATCGGCAAAGACGGCATCCACGGCGCCACCTTCTCTTCGGAGGAGTTGCACGAAGGATCACCGGTTACTGCGGTGCAGATCGGCGATCCGATCACCCAGCGCAAGATGTTCGATTTTCTGCTGATCGCCCGTGATCGCGGCCTCTATAATTCCTTCACCGACAACGGTGCCGGAGGCCTCTCTTCCTCGGTCGGCGAGATGGCTGAGGATACCGGCGGCGTCGAAATGCATCTCGATCGTGCTCCGCTAAAGTACCCCGGTCTGCAACCCTGGGAGATTCTGATCTCCGAGGCTCAGGAGCGGATGACTCTGGCGGTGCCGGCAGACAAGCTGGATGAATTCATCAGCCTGGCGACCGAAATGGATGTCGAAGCGACCGATCTGGGAACCTTTACCGATTCCGGTTATTTCCACTGCCTCTATCAAGGGGAAACGGTTTCTTACCTGTCGATGGAGTTCCTGCATGAAGGCGTACCGCAGATGGTCATCCCGGCCAAGTGGCAGCCACGGGCGCTGACGGAGCCTGAGTTCGCTCAACCGCAGAACCTCGATGCCGAACTGCAGAAATTGCTGGCGCGACTGAATATCTGTTCCAAAGAATCGGTGGTGCGCCGCTACGATCATGAAGTTCAGGCCGGTACGGTAATCAAGCCGCTGGTCGGGGTGGCCAATGACGGTCCCTCCGATGCTGCAGTGTTCCGCCCGTTGCTCGATTCTTTCGAAGGGGTGGTGGTTTCTCACGGCATCTGCCCCAACTACAGCGATATCGACACCTACCACATGATGGCCTGTGCCATCGATGAAGGGATGCGCAACTATGTTGCGGTCGGCGGCAACATCGACCACGTTGCCGGACTCGACAACTTTTGCTGGTGCGATCCGGTCCAAAGTGAGAAGACGCCGGACGGCGAGTACAAGGCGGCCCAGCTGGTGCGGGCCAATAAAGCGCTTTACGATTATTGTGTCGCCTTCGGGGTGCCGCTGATCTCCGGCAAAGATTCGATGAAGAATGACTACCAGATCGGCAATACCAAGATATCAATTCCGCCGACGGTGCTTTTTTCGGTGATCGGCAAGATCGCTGATGCGCGCAAGTCGATCTCGATGGATGTCAAGCGTCCCGGAGATCTGGTCTATCTGCTCGGTGAGACCGCTGACGAGCTGGGCGGTTCTGAATATTATGCCGAACAGGGTGAGTTGGGCAGTCAGGTCCCGCAGGTTGATGCTGAAACGGCGCTGGCGCGCTATCGGGCGCTAAATCAGGCCCAAGCGCAGGGACTTGTTGTTTCCTGTCATGATCTGTCGGATGGTGGACTCGGAGTTGCACTGGCAGAAAAGGCCTTTGCCGGCGGCTTCGGCATCAAGGCCGCGCTGGCGAAGGTCGTGGCTGGCTCGACGCTGCGCGAGGATAAAATCCTCTTTTCCGAATCACAGAGTCGTCTGCTGGTGACGGTACGCGCGGAAAGTCAGGATGCCTTCGAGACGCTGTTCGCTGGTCAGAGTTGCCGCCGGATCGGTAAAGTGACCGAACAGCCGGAGCTGCTGGTGACCGGTCTGCAGGGGCAGGTTCTGATCAGTTCTCCGATCGATCTATTGAAAGAGGCGTGGCAAGCGCCGTTGCGGGAGATGTAATGATGTCGAAAACGGTCAAAACGATTGTCATCGCCGGTAATGGTACCAACTGTGAGCGGGAGGTTGCCCACGCCTGCAAACTTGCCGGTGCCGAGGTTGCCGATATTGTTCACGTTGCTGAACTGCTGGCCGGGCGGGTCAAGCTTGCGGACTATCATTTTCTCAACTTGGCCGGGGGGTTTCTGGACGGCGATGACCTGGGCAGCGCCAAGGCCGGGGCCAACCGTCTGCTGCATGCGCCGGTGGTCGGCAGTGAGCAGACGCTTGCCGATCAGATCAAGCAGTTCGTTGCCGCAGGTAAGTTGGTGATGGGGGTTTGTAACGGTTTTCAGCTGATGGTTAAAATGGGTCTGTTACCCGCCTTTGCCGGCAGCGCCAAGCAGAATTGCACGCTGACCCACAATCAAGGCGGCCGCTTTGAGGATCGCTGGAGCTGGTTGAAGGTTGATCCTGAATCGCCCTGCGTTTTTACCCGTGGTCTGGAGCGGCTTTATTTGCCGGTCAGACATGGCGAAGGGCAGTTTGTTACAGACAACACCGCAACGCTCAAGCAGCTGGAAGCGATGCACCTGTCGGTGGTCAAATATGCGGATAGCGACCTGAATCCGACCATGGAATATCCGGATAATCCAAACGGCAGTGTTGCCTCAATTGCCGGGATCTGTGATCCGACCGGGCGTCTTTTCGGCTTGATGCCGCATCCGGAGGCGTATGTTCATTACACCCATCATCCCCGCTGGACCCGTGAAGAACTGCCGGAAGAGGGGATGGGGCTGTGGCTCTACCAGAACGCAATTCGTTTTATCCGCGAAGAACTTCTTAAATAGCTTTGGAGTTACACTAGCTTATGTTCGATAAACTGCACGAAGAATGTGGTGTTTTCGGAATTTTCGGCCACCCGGAAGCGGCCAACCTGACCTATCTGGGCCTCTATGCCTTGCAGCATCGCGGCCAGGAAAGTTGCGGGATCGTCGCTTCGGATGGTCTGCGGCTTCACTCCCACCTGGGGATGGGGCTGGTCGCCGATGTCTTCAAACGGGACGATATCTTTGATAATCTGCCGGGCAGTGCGTCGATCGGGCATGTGCGTTATTCAACCGCTGGTGGTGAAGGCATCAAGAACTGTCAGCCGATCATGGTCGACTATTCACGTGGCAGTATCGCCGTGGCCCACAACGGCAACCTGGTCAATGCCCAGGAATGGCGCAACAAACTGGAAAATAGCGGCTCGATCTTCTCCACCACCGCCGATACTGAAACCATCATCCATCTGATCGCCCGGGCGCAATCAGATTCGCTGGTCGATCGGGTCTGTGAAGCGCTGCACCATGTCAAGGGTGCCTACAGCCTGGCATTTTTGACAGAAACCCGGATGATTGCCGTGCGCGATCCGAACGGTTTCCGCCCTTTGAGCCTCGGCAAACTGGATGGTGCCTTTGTCGTCGCCTCTGAATCCTGTGCTTTTGACCTGATCGAAGCGGAATTTATCCGTGAACTTGATCCGGGTGAGATGATCGTCGTCGATAAAAACGGCATAAAATCATTTTTCCCCTTTAAAGAGACAAAAAATACCCCCTGTATCTTTGAATATGTCTACTTTGCCCGGCCCGACAGTCGACTTTTCAATCGAATGGTTTACACGGTGCGCAAGGAGTTCGGCCGACAGTTGGCGCGGGAATACCCGGTGGACGCCGATATTGTCATTGCCGTGCCTGATTCCGGGGTGCCGGCGGCAATGGGTTACGCGGAGCAAGCGGGTCTGCCGATGGAGCTTGGCCTGATCCGCAACCATTATGTCGGTCGAACCTTTATCGAACCGCAACAATCGATCCGTCACTTCGGGGTCAAGCTGAAGCTGAATCCCGTCCGTGACATTATAGAGGGCAAGCGGGTTGTTGTCGTGGATGATTCGATTGTACGCGGCACCACGTCCCGGAAGATCGTCAAGATGATCCGTAACGCCGGTGCCAAAGAGATCCACGTGCGGATCTCCAGTCCCCCGACCAGTTTTCCCTGTTTCTACGGCATCGATACTCCCTCACGCAAGGAGTTGATCTCGGCGTCTCACAGCCTCGAAGAAATCAACCGTTACATCACCGCCGATTCGCTCGGTTATCTCTCTCGCGACGGCCTGTTGAAGTCGGTGCAGCAGTTCGGCGAAGGAGAGATCAGCTTTTGCGACGCCTGTTTCAGTGGGGAGTATCCGGTTAAGTTTCCCCGTTTGAAAGATGATAATCAGCTTGGACTTTTCTAGATAAATCAGACTGTTGTCTTCCAGTATTTAATGTTGTTTCAAGGAGTGAGAGATGGGTATTAAAGAGGATCTGAAGAAAATTATTATTGAGATGTCCTACGAAGAGCGTGAAGTGACACTGGCTTCCGGACGTAAAAGCAATTTCTATTTCGATGGTAAGCAGACCACTCTGCATGCCCGCGGCGGCCTGCTGGTCGGCAAGGCGTTCTGGGAGGAGGTCAAGCGGTTTGAGGGGCCGATCGATGGTGTCGGTGGTCTGACCATGGGCGCCGATCCGATCGCCACAGCCACCTCGATTGCCGCCGAGCTGGCAGGTGAAAGCGTTCACGCTTTTATCATCCGCAAGGAGCCGAAAGGGCACGGGACCGGACAGTGGCTGGAAGGGCGCAAAAATCTGCCGCCCGGCTCGCGGGTGGTGATCGTTGAGGACGTTACCACCACCGGCGGTTCTTCCCTGAAGGCGGTGGACCGTGCCGAGGAAGAAGGGCTGGTGGTGTTGGGGATTGTTACCTTGGTCGATCGTGAAGAGGGGGCCCGTGAGGCGATCGAAGCTGCCGGCCAGAATTTGCGTGCGGTATATACCAAGTCGGAATTGGTCGGCTGAACAATGTAGGGGCGATTCGCTGGATCGCAGTACAAATGTAGGGGCGATTCGCCGGATCGCCCATGCTTGTGTGATTGTGAAAGGGCGACCCACGGGTCGCCCCTACATTGATAGATACGGAAACGGGGCGTTGATTTTGATCAACGCCCCGCTTGTTATTCATCTTCGCTCGGAATTCGGTAGACGTCGAGAACACCGGGCAGTTGTTTCAGATACTGGCAATTCAGCGCGTAGGTCTTGCCGACCACGCCGAGGATCTTTCGGTCGGCGCCGGTCGACTGGTGAAAGTCGAAATCACGTTCTACCAGAAACTGTTTCACCTTCTCCAGATCCTCATCAGAGGCGGTTTTTTTCATGATCACCAGCATGAATTATTCCCCTTTCGAGCGAATGCGCTCAAGACTGCGGCTCTCATCAATGACCCGTTCGAACAAGCGAACGACCGCATCATTGTCAAGTGGGCCGGGGTTGGCCTGTTTGATTCTGTCGAAAATCAATTTTTCCCGTTTCGGATCATAGATCGGTCGATTGAGTTTTTTCTTGAGGTGACCGATCTCCAGGGCGAGGGCAGCACGTTCATTGAAAATACGCAGCAACTCGTTATCCAGTTGATTGATTTTTATTCTGATGGAATCGATATCCAAAGTTTTATCCTTTTAAAAATACGGATCTATAACCAAAAAGAAGGTTCAAAGAAAAAAAATAAATCTCAGTCTTTTAGCCACCAAGACACCAAGTCCGCCAAGAGAATCAAAGTCCTTGAGGGTGGGTTTCTTGGCGCTCTTGGTGTCTTGGTGGCAATCAACCTTTGTTTTGGTTATAGGATCGAAAAAATATGAGCTCAGCTTTCGGGGAGTTTTGCGCCGGGGATCACTGTGTCCCGTTGAAATTTGTCATCGGTTTGCGGGTAGTCGATCGTGTAATGCAGACCGCGGCTTTCATGGCGTGACAGGGCACTTTGCACGATCAGTTCTGCCACCGTGGCAATGTTGCGCAGTTCGATCAAGTCAGAGGTGATGTGAAAGTTCCAGTAGTATTCATGGATCTCCTGCTGAATCAGTTTGATCCGGCTCATGGCGCGGTACAGGCGCTTATTGGAGCGGACGATACCGACATAGTTCCACATGCTGCGTCTGATCTCATCCCAATTATGGGCGACGACCACCTCCTCGTCGCTATCGGTGGCGCTGCCGCTGTCCCAGGGGGCGATCGTCGGGTAGCTGGGTTGGGTTTCCTGCATACGCGCGAGGGATCTTTCCGCAGCGCGTTCCGCAAAGACCACTCCTTCGAGCAGGCTGTTGCTGGCGAGTCGGTTGGCACCGTGCAGGCCGGTACTGGCAACCTCGCCGATGGCAAACAGGTTACGGATGCAGGTTTCACCGTTGTCGTCGGTTTGCAGCCCGCCACATAGGTAGTGCGCTGCCGGCACCACCGGAATCGGCTCACGGGTCATGTCGATGCCGTACTCCAGGCAGGTCTGGTAGATGGTCGGAAAACGTTCACGAATGTAGTCGGCATCTTTGTGGGTGATATCGAGAAAAGCACAGTCATCGCCATGCAGTTTCATTTCGCTGTCGATCGCGCGGGCGACGATATCCCGTGGCGCCAGATCCTTGAGTTGGTGATGGCCGGGCATGAATGCGTAACCGTCACTGCGGCGCAGGATCGCTCCTTCGCCGCGAACGGCTTCGGAAATCAGAAATGATTTGGCGTTCGGGTGGTAGAGGGTGGTCGGATGGAACTGCATAAATTCCATATTGGCCACCGCCGCTCCAGCTCGCCAGCCGATGGCAACGCCGTCACCAGTGGCGATGTCCGGGTTGCAGGTATACAGATAAACCTTGCCTGCACCGCCGGTCGCCAGCACCGTAAAACGGGCGCCGAAAGCAATCACCTCATTGTTTTTGATGTCGAGAATATAGGCACCGAGGCAGCTGTTATTCTCCAGCTGCTGCTGGCACACCTTACTTTCGGTGATCAGGTCGACGGCGATATGGTGTTGATAAAGGTTGATGTTCGGATGGTCAACCGCTGCGGCGACCAGGGCCCGTTCAATTTCCCGGCCGGTGGCATCTTTGGCGTGTAGAATCCGGCGATGACTGTGGCCGCCTTCGCGGGTCAGATCATATTCGTTCTCAGGGTTTTTACTGAATTTTACCCCCCAGTCGATCAGATCCTTGATCGCTTGGGGGCCCGCCTGGACAACCATTTCAACAATTTCGGGATTGGAGAGGTGGCCACCGGCCACCATGGTATCTTCGGCGTGCGAGAAAAAACTGTCGTCAAGCGCTGAAACTGCTGCAATGCCGCCTTGGGCCAATTGCGTGGCACTGATATCGATATCCCGTTTGGTGACGAGGCAAACGGTCCCTTGATCGGCAACTTTCAGGGCATAGGAAAGGCCGGCAATGCCGGTGCCGATAACCAGGAAATCGGATGTGATTTTCATGATTTATAAATCCTGCTGGGCCGTAGGCTGCGATCTTGCCAGTGAGCGTTTAATGATCGGCATTATCAGTTGCAGTCGTATTGATGTCAAGCTGTTAGCCGGTCAAAGTTGCTTGTGTTGGTTCCATAAATCGACTAAGGTTACAAGATGTTCATAAATCGACCGTCGGGTAAATATTTTCTCCTGCTTATTGCTTTGCCGCTGCTGTTGCCCGCTGCGGGAACTGCTGCTATCTATCGCTACGTTGATGAGAATGGCGGAATCCATTTCACCAATGTTCCGACCGTAAAGCAGTATCGCTTTTATCGTGATGAAGGGGAGAGCTACCGGATCGATTCTCTGATTCGGCATTTTGCCGATAAGTTTCAACTGGATGCTGCACTGATTAAGGCGGTCATCAAGGTTGAAAGCAACTTTGATCCGAGTATCGTTTCGCATAAGGGGGCGCAAGGGCTGATGCAATTAATGCCTGAAACGGCGGATGAGGTTGGTGTGAATAATCCATTCGATCCCTCTGAGGCGATTTACGGCGGTAGCTATTATTTACGCAAAATGCTTGATTCTTTCGATCGGAACCTTGATTATGCCTTGGCTGCCTACAATGCAGGGCCGGGGGCGGTTCGCAAGTATGGTGGCATCCCCCCCTATGCAGAGACGCAGAACTATGTTCGGCGGGTCAAGTATTATTTCGATCACTACCGTCGCACCGAGGACAATTTGTGATGAGCCAGGACGTTAAACTACTGAACTTGCCGAATATCCTTACTTTGGCACGGATTGCGGCCGTCCCAGTAATCGTTGTCCTGTTGCTGGCTGAGTCGCGGGAGAACTGTTTCTGGGCAGCGCTGGTCTTTTCTCTCGCTGCGATTACCGATTGGCTGGATGGTTATCTGGCGCGCAAATGGCAAGTGGTTACCGTCCTCGGCAAGTTCCTCGATCCGTTGGCTGACAAATTAATCGTTATGGCCGCATTGATCATGCTGATCCCCTACGATCGTGTGCCAGCCTGGGCAGTGTTTGTCATCCTTGCTCGAGAAATGCTCGTCACCGGCCTGCGTTCCATCGCCTCGTCGGAAGGGATTGTCATTGCAGCCAGCGATCTGGGCAAGTACAAAACCATCTTTCAGATGGTGTCAATCATCGGTCTGCTGCTGCACTACCGTTACTATTGGTTTTTCGGGGTCGAGCTGAATTTTCTCTATCCATCCTTTCATAATGCCGGGATCTTCTTCTTCTATATCTCCCTGCTTCTGACCCTTTGGTCCGGGGGGGATTATCTCTTTAAGTTTTTTCGCCTTTTTGTCAAATAGGTAGACAGGTTGGCCCGGGTAAATATTACCTGTCGAGAAAAATACATTTTAGTTATTGACACCCCGTAAAGCGTTTTGCTATAAATGCATCCGCTCGACACAACGAGCCATTTGAGCGGGAATAACTCAGTGGTAGAGTGCAACCTTGCCAAGGTTGACGTCGCGAGTTCGAATCTCGTTTCCCGCTCCATAAAAAATCAAGCACTTAGCTCATTTGGGCTAAGTGCTTTTTTTGTTTACAGAAAAAACACGAGCAAAAACACGAGCAATTTTTTGTAGTGCTGTGTTGCTGAAAGTATTGAAAACTACTTCTGCCCTTGTCTGTATATTTTCCGTCACAATTCTTTCTTGATACTCTGGTCTGTATTTCAGATGAACCTGTCCCGATCGTGCGGACGAAAGTAATCCAGTTCTGGCCCTTTGGGAACGATCAGGGTCGGATTGATGCCGGGATGGCTGGTGTAATAGTGTGTCTTGATTTGCTCAAAATCGACCGTTGCGGCGACTCCGGGCCGCTGATAGAGATCACGCAGATAGTTGGACAGGTTCGGATAATCTTCGATCCGTTTCAGGTTGGTTTTGAAATGGCCGACATACACCGCATCAAACCGCACCAAGGTGGTGAACAGTCGCCAATCGGCTTCCGTCAGCTGTTCTTCCAGCAGGAACCTTTGCCCGGATAAGAGCTTCTCTAGCCAATCCAGGGCGGTAAAAAGCTGATCGAACGCCCTTTCGTAGGCCTCTTGGGTGGTGGCAAAACCGGCCTGGTAAACTCCGTTATTAATCTCTTTGTAGATCCGTTCGTTGATAGCATCGATGCGGGTTCTGAGTTCAGCGGGATAATAATCGGTTTTATCCGCTGTCAACGCATCGAAGGCGCTGTTGAATATTCTGATGATTTCCGCCGATTCGTTATTGACGATGGTTTTGCGTTCTTTGTCCCAGAGGATCGGTACCGTGACCCGACCGCTGTAACCGGGGTCGGCTTTCAGATAGAGTTCATACAGATAATTGATCCCCTTGACCGGACTTGATTCACGAGCATTCGCGTCAAGTTCCCAGCCGTTCTCGAGCATTCGCGGAGCGACCACGGTCAGGTCGATCAACTTTTGCAAGCCTTTTATCTGTCTGAAAATCAGTGTCCGGTGTGCCCAGGGGCAGGCCAGGGAAATAAACAGATGGTAGCGGTCCGTTGCAGCGGCAAAGCCAGCGGTCCCACTCGGCCCGGCACTCCCGTCGGCGGAGATCCAGTTACGAAACTGTGACTCCTGCCGAACGAATGTACCCTTTGTCGATTTCGTGTCGTACCATTGATCCCGCCAGGTGCCTTCAACCAGCAAACCCATATTCAGATCCTTTCCTCGTTTCTGAACCGGTGTAGCTCATTTTGTTTATAATAACCTGAATGAGCAATGGCGGTAAATCGTCTCAGCAATATTAGGGATTGCACAGTCAAATCTCTTTGCTATTGTTCAAAAATCACTAAACCACTCTGCACTAAAGTACAGAGGTTTGATGGGGACTGAAAGTCCCTTAAAACCAAGATCAAAGACCGTCATCCTCGCGAAAGCGGGGATCCACGCGTCTTAAAAACACTGGATTCCCGCCTTCGCGGGAATGACGACAAACGAGTAGCACCTGAAAGGCTTGGACTAAAGTCCATAG
>JAJRQI010000055.1 GCA_024280335.1 Deltaproteobacteria bacterium | reverse complement strand
CCATCTCCTTGCCCTGTTCGCAGAGGTCTTTCAGCGAAAAGGAATCAAAATAATCACCGAGGATTTTGCTGCCTTCCATCCAGAGGCGCTGGGTGATGCACTGGTTGTCGAATTCGCAAGCAGGGCCTTTTTCGCCTTTTTACGTCGTCCTTTCACGCAATTGACCAGTTGCAACTCCCCTTCGGCCGCCAGGACGATATCCTTGACGGTAATCTCCTCTGCCGGTTTTGCCAGACTGTAGCCCCCCTGAGGTCCACGGCGGCTTTTCAATAAACCGGCTTTTTTCAGGTCCTGAAAAATCTGCTCCAGGTAGCGCGGCGAAATATTCTGCCGTCGCGAGATATCCTTGATTTGTGCCGGCAGAGTGCCGGCGTGGTAGGCCATATCGAACATGGCCCGAACGCCGTAGCGGCTTTTGGTCGAGAGTTTCATATCTATTTCCTCCGTGAAGTTGCTTGTTTAGCAATATATGAACCACTACTGCCAGTGTCAAGAATAAACAAGTATTTTGTCGTGGAACTTTCCTGCTTTACAGAGGGAGTTTTTTTCTGCTCCAGTATTTGTTGCGCTTTGCGGGAACCTGAAATTCTCTATTCATTTAGCTGCTCTGGCTCAATCACCGGCTGTTTCTGTAGTCTTTTATAGTAAAAATTCTGGCCGTAAAGTACTGCAACCGGGTTGTGGCCGGTGACACGATCTTTGACCACCAGGGTTGAGGTCGGTGCTTTGGAATATTTGTTGAACAGCATGTCGTGCCCGACGCAAAGTCCGACAATCAGATTCATGTCGGATCCTGCTTGGTTCAGCAGTTCAGCCTGAGCGATCGGGTTGCAGGCGGGCTCAAAACTGTTGGGACGAACCTTTTCCTGTTCTTTCAGTCCCAGTTTCAGTTTGTCGATGCTGCCCGCTTTGCAACAGACCGACAGTGGCTCCAGTCCCTGGGCCTTGAGGATCTCAGCGAGTCGATTGCTCTCTTCGAGCAGGCCAAGGCAGGTAGCGATGCCGATTTTTCGGTAACCCATCAGTTTCGCCAGGGCGATGGTATCTTCGACGCGGGTCCAGCGGGCATTCACCGCATCGCTGCCGGGGATCGGCAGATAGCAAAGCCCCTCTACCCGGGCTGCCACTTTTGCCAACCGGGCATCTTCGTCATCCCCTTGATAGCGGGCAAAGCTGTCGCTGATAATCTGTTCTTCCGTTTCGCCGGGGCAGTAACCTGGTGCCGTCGGGCGGGTGTCAGGATCGCTCCAGCAGCTGGTGCTGCCCTGTTTCTGCCAGATCTGACTGCAGCTGGTACAACGTAACGGTGCTTCTTTATTCATGCCCATTTTCAACTCCCTCTGAAAGATCATTGCGCAAAACAATTCCCGACCAGTAAGTGACGGAATAGCTCATGGTATACGTTTATGCATATATGTGCAAAGAGCTTTCTCGGTAACGAAAGAATTGTAGAGTCTCTTACAAAAGTCCGAAAATTCAATCGTTCGTCATTCCCGCGCAGGCGGGAATCCAGAAGTTCTCCGGAACAGCCTGGAAGCTGGATCCCCGTTTTCACGGGGATGACGACTTATGCAAGAGCCTCTGTCGGGGGAGATTGACGGGCAACGCTGCTGAAGTTATGGAAGGTTGATGCTCAGGGGGTCGGTTTGATCAGCCGGATTCCGCTGTCGGTCAATTCAACGATACCTTCCTTATAGAGTCCACCGACCGCTTTCTTGAAAACTTTCTTGCTCAGCCCCAGTGTGTTGCGGATATTTTCCGGCGCACTTTGGTCGTGCAGCGGCAGGAAACCGGTTGCGTCCAAGGCACTAAGGATCACCTGCCGGGCATCATTGACGCCTGCCGCGCCGGGGCGTCGCAGGGAGATGTCGATCCGGCGGTCCTCACGAATGCGCAAGACGAACCCCCGCCGAGTCTGGCCTCTTTTGAGGCTCTGATCGACTTCATCTTTGTAGAGCAGCGCTTCGTAGCGGTTGTTGACGATGGTTTTCAGCCCCAGATCGGTAAAGGCCCAGAGCAGCAGTTCGACCTCATCCCCTTCACGCAGATCCTGATTCTCTTTTTCGACAAACCGGTCCAGTCGGGCCGAGGCGATCGGCCGCCCTTGCTGATCATGACAGATGCGGACCAGGTAGCGACGCCCCTCCAGCATCCGCTGCGGTTGTTCGCTGAACGGGCAGAGCAGATCCTTCTCCAGTCCCCAGTCGAGGAAGGTGCCGTGCGGGCCGACGCTTCTGGCTTGCAGAAAGGCGAACTGATCGACCTCGGCGGCCGGGTGGCGGGTGGTTGCGCGCTGTCTGGCATCCCGATCGAGAAAAATAAACACCTCAACCTGCATGCCGATGGTCAATTCGCCGGGGAATTCCCGGCGCGGCAGCAGAACTTCCTGCTGGTCGGCATCAAGCCAGGCCCCTGTTTGATCGATACGCGTAACGTTCAGCGAATAGCTGTATCCGGTTGGCAGCATGGGTAACTCCTTGTTTGCAAAAGGGGGCACAATAGCATGCCGCTTCGCGGCTGCCAAGTGGCTCACGAGGCTGTTTGTGCGATGGAAATCCGGCGGCTGAGCAGGTAGGCAAGCAAGCAGATCAGGGTCAGGACGAGGATAAAACCGTTCCAGCCGAACTGCTCGTAAACCAGACCGGGCAGGTAGGAACCGACCGCACCGCCGGCGTAGTAGAAACTGACGTAGAGGCCGTTGGTCAGCCCGCGATTCTCTCCGCCGGCCAGGCGGTTCACCAGCCCGGACGCGGTTGCATGAACCAGAAACATGGCACCGCAGAACAGGAACATGGTGCCGAACAGCATCCAGACCTGCGGGAAGCTCAGGCCGATCAGGGTTGCGGTGAAGCAGAGCAGTCCGAGGCGGATAGCACTGGTTTCACCACCCAGCAGGCGACCCAGTCGAGGTGCGCCGAGGGAGGTGACGATCCCCATGGTATAGCCGGAATAGATCAGACCGATCCGCAATTCATCCGCCTGCGGACTTAATTCGATCAAGCGGAACGGCAGGTAGTTCATCACTGCAGCAAAGACCAGAAACAGGCAGAAGATCGAAAAATAGATCGGTGTAAAGGCCGGACGTTGCAGGATCTCCAGCAGGACTCTGGGCTTGGGACGGGAGAGTTTCAGGTTTTTGCTTTCCGGCAGTCTGAACAGCAGCAGGGCACCGATCAGCAAACTGACGCCGAGACCCAGAAAACTGAATCGCCAGCCGAGCCAGCTGGCAATGAAACCGGAAGTCAGCCGTCCGGCAAAGCCGCCGAAGATGGTTGCCGCAATATAGACCGCCATCGCCCGCTGCACGGTTTCCCGATTGGCCCGTCCGGAGAGGTAGGTCATCAGTGAAGTGAGGATCGCCGGGATCAACAAGCCCTGTACCAGCCGGATCAGCATCAGCAGGGGGAAGCTTGTCGTCGCTGCAAACAGCAGCTCGGTCAGGGCCAGCAGCGGCACGGTCAGTTTCAGTAAGCGGGTTGCGGAGATCGATTCGAGCAGATAACCATAGGCCAGCGGCGCGAAGGCCAGCGGGATAAAGGTGATGGTGGTCAGGGCGGCTGCCGCTTCACGGCTGACGGCAAATTCAGCACTGATCACCGGCAGCAGCGGCTGCGGCGCGTAGAGCGCCGAAAGGCACAGAACAGTGTTGATAATGGCCGGGAGCATCAGGTCTGGGCTTTGCTGTTATGGGTCAACGGACCGCTCAGCTTAGCGGTCTGTTGCGATTAAAATGGTTGATCAACCCGTTGGTCGATGAGTCATGGCTGGTGACAGGCTTGCTGCCCGAAAGCTCCGGCAGGATCTTTTTTGCCAGCTGTTTGCCGAGTTCGACGCCCCATTGATCGAAAGGGTTGATATCCCAGATGGCTGCCTGGGTGAAAATTTTATGTTCATAGCAGGCGATCAGCGAGCCGAGCGTCTTCGGCGTCAGCTTGCGGAACAGGAAGGAGCTGCTCGGCCGGTTGCCGGGGAAAACCTTGTGCGGCAGCAGTTGCTCGATCCGTTCGGTAGATAATCCCTCAGCTTCAAGTTCGATGCGTGCTTCGGCGGTGGTTTTTCCCCTCATCAAGGCTTCGGGTTGGGCGAAGAAGTTTGACAGCAGCAGTTGCTGGTGCTCGCCGAGCGGGTTGTGACTTTCGATCGGGGCGAGAAAGTCGGTCGGGACCAATTTGGTCCCCTGGTGGATCAACTGGTAGAAGGCATGTTGGCCGTTGGTCCCCGGTTCGCCCCAGATAATCGGTCCGGTGGAGTAATCGACCTGTTTGCCGGAGCGGGCGACCCGCTTGCCACTGCTTTCCATATCCGCCTGTTGAAGGTAGGCCGGAAAGCGGTGCAGCGACTGGTCGTAGGGGAGGATGGCGTGGCTGTCGGCGGCGAAAAAGTTGTTGTACCAGAGACCGAGCAGGCCCATCAGTACCGGGATATTCTGTTCGAACGGGGCGCTGCGGAAATGCTCATCGACCTGATAGGCGCCAGCCAGCAGCTCTTCAAAATTTTCCATGCCGATGTAGAGGGCAATCGACAGGCCGATCGCTGACCAGAGGGAATAGCGGCCGCCGACCCAATCCCAGAATTCGAACATGTTGTCCGGATCGATACCGAACTCGGTGACCAGCTGTTTATTGGTTGACATGGCGACAAAATGGTTGGCAATTGCCGTCTCGTCGTGCAGCGAATTAAGTAGCCAGTCCCGCGCAGAATGGGCGTTGGCCAGCGTCTCCTGGGTGGTGAAGGTTTTTGAGGCGATCAGAAACAGGGTGGTTTCCGGATCGAGTCCCTGCAGGGTTTCGCTGAGATGGGTCGCATCGACGTTGGAGACAAAATGGACCCGCAGCTGCGGCCGGCTGTAAGGTTTGAGTGCTTCGGTGACCATCAGCGGACCGAGATCAGAGCCGCCGATGCCGATGTTGACGATGTCGGTGACCGGTCGCCCGCTGGCACCGAGCCAGCGACCGTTGCGCACCCGTGTGCAGAAATCGCGCATTTTATTCAGCACCCCGTTCACCTGCGGCATGACATCTTTGCCGTCAACCTGAATCGGCCGGTTGGAGCGGTTGCGCAGGGCGATGTGCAGGGCCGCGCGCTGCTCGGTGCTGTTGATCTGCTCCCCGGCAAACATCTGTTCGATCCTGTTTGTCAGGTCGGATTGCTCGGCCAGTTCAATCAACAGATTGCGGGTAGTGGTGGTGATCCGGTGCTTTGAGTAATCGAACAGAATGTCGTCAAGCTGCAGGGAAAACTGTTCGAAGCGCTGCGGATCTTCAACAAACAGATCGCGTAGTTGCAGCTTTTCGATGCTTTGCTGATGCTCTTGCAGGGCCGCCCAGGCGGGGAGTTTCGTCAGATCAGGCATCTATCGGACCTCACTTTTAAAGTCAATACGGAACGGAAGCCCTCAAAGCATAGCAGAACAATTTGTAGCTATTCCAGATATCTGGAAATGGCCGAAAACTCCCCCCTCATCCGGCCTTCGGCCACCTTCTCCCTCAGGGAGAAGGGTAGGCTGAAGGTTCGTTCTAATCAGGTTTTTTTGCGTTGCTGATCCCGGCTATTTTCGCGAGCTCATCACCGCTTCGTAAGAGGCGTTGATTTCTGCCAGCTGGTCGTTGGCAAATTTGATGAATTCCGGTGGCAGACCCTTTCCTTCAATCTTGTCCGGATGGAATTCCGCAGCTTTTTTCCGGTAGGCTTTCTTGATCTCAGCGTTGCTCGCGTCACTGGCGACGCCCAGATTCTCGTAATGTTTCTGCAGGCTGATCGAGCTTGATTGCTGGCCGACGTAACGACTGCGCAGCGACTGGTAGAGGCTCTCCGGCAGCCGGAAGGCCGCCTGTGCTTCGACCAACATGACCTCTTCCTGCGGGTGCAGCTCGCCATCGGCCATCGCCACCTGAAACAGGAAGCTCATCATAAAGTTGCACAGCTGCTGATCGTGGGCGAACAGTTCGCCGAACTGACGGGCATAGCTGGAAAAGGGTTCCGCGCTGTTCTTCGCCTGGGTAAAAATATTGATGGCAAACTGACGGGTCTGTTCATCCATCCCCAGCGCTTCCTTGGAAATTTTTTCAACGGCGGCGATTTCGTCCGGACAGACCCGGCCATCCGCTTTGGCCAGCTTGCCGACCATGGAAAAGGCGGCGGTGAAAAACAGTGCCTGACGCTGCTCGTTTTGATTGAGGCGAACTCCGCCCCGTTGCTGCAGCTGCTGACCACCACCCATGTTGGCACCGATCGCTGCACCGATCACTGCGCCTAAAGGTCCGGCGATCATGGCACCCACGCCGCCGCCGATAATTCCTGATATCCAACCCATGACTTAAATCCTTATCTGAATATGTGCTGATTGAGAACGATGGCCCATAATGCGTAAACTTTTCCGTTGCTGCAAGAATTTTTGTTAATCTGCCGATTGCCACAAGCTGGACTCTGCTATAAACTCCTGCCGATATTGAGAGGAGAGCTGTAGTGAAAACAGGATTTTTAAGACGTTTGTGGGTGATGTGTGCGGCAACTGTTTTTCGCTGGTACGCTTGTCTGCTCAACCGAATGAAGATTGTCGGTGCCGAGCAGATTCCAGCTAGCGGTGGGGTGTTGTTTGCAGCCAATCATATCTCCGGCTATGACACAATCTTTATCCCGGCAGCGGTATTGAATCAACACCCTTGGCAGATGCTCTGGGCTCCGGCCAAGGAAGAGCTGTTTCGCAATCCGCTGCTCGGTGCGATGTTTCGTTCCTGGGGGGCTTTTCCGGTGAAACGGGGACGGGATGTGCGGGCCGGAAAACAGCTCGGCGAGCTGTTGCGGAGTGAAAAGGTGATGCTTTTTCCGGAAGGAACCCGGCACAAGGATGGCCAGCTGGGCAAGGGGAATCGCGGTGTCGGCAAGCTGATTTATGATCATCGGCCGGTGGTGATCCCGACCGCACTCTCCGGGATCAACCGCTGGCGGTTTCCCGGCTTCGGACAGCGGGGGATGATCCGCTTCGGCGCCCCACTCGATTTTACCGATCTGCTGCAGCTGGAGGATTGCAAGGAGACCCATCTGCAGATTGTCGCGCGGTTGATGGCCGCTATCGGTGAACAACTCGCTGCCGATCAATAATAGGGGCGGTAAAAAGCCGCCGACCGGCTCGCCTGGCTGTTCATTGATGAATCTTAAGTTACTGAAAAATAGTACAAAAATCTCTAAACTGACTTGTCAGCGGCGGCGGTAGCAGGTAATCTGTCTATATAATGTAAAGGTATCTGTGGGAAAGGAGTCGTTCGATGGGGTTTTTCAGACGAAGCACAAAGGTCAATGTAGTTTACAAAAATGGCGTGAAGGACCGCATCAGTCCTGCCTTGCTCAGCACCCTTATCGATTCCCGGCAGATCGACCAGTTCGAACGGGTTGATGGTTGGACCCGAGTCGGTATCGACCCGATCCGCGGGATGGGCGGAGTGAGCTACGATGGTGGTGATCGGCGCTTGAACTGAGATTATCAATCGGTAGAGTTTTTGGCAGAACTTGAATCGGACGCAAGTAGTGGATATGTTTGCAACCCGGATGACCGAAAGGTCACCCGGGTTTATTATTAGCTTACCAGCGGGAACCGGGTTGGGTGATTGGGTGCTTGTACTTTGCTTTGTTGTCTTCCTGGGTTCCCAGATAATGGATGCCGAAGATGACCGCTGCAAGTAGCGCGAGTAAAATAATCAGCTTTGCGATGTCGCCCATATTTACCATTCCATCACTTTCTTCCGGAGTAGACTGAAACCCGTTTCAGCTCTTATCGGCCGATGAGCGTGAGCGGTTTAATCTTTCTCGGAGAGGATCCGCAGCATCCTGCGCAACGGTTCCGCTGCCCCCCACAATAACTGATCGCCGCAGGTGAAGGCGGAGAGGTATTTGGGCCCCATCTTCATTTTGCGCACCCGGCCGACCGGGATACTCAAGGTCCCGGAGGTGACTGCCGGGGTCAGGCCTTGCAGCGTTTCGGCTTTGCGGTTCGGGATCAGCTTGACCCACGGGTTGTCGTCGGCAATGATTTGCTCGATCTCGGCGATCGGCAGATCCCGGTTCAACTTGATGGTCAGTGCCTGGCTGTGGCAGCGCATGGCACCGATCCGCACACAGATACCGTCGACCGGAATCGGGGTGCCGGTCGCGAGGATCTTGTTGGTTTCGGCAAAGCCTTTCCACTCTTCGCGGCTCTGTCCGTCCTCGACCTCCCGGTCGATCCATGGGAGTACGCTGCCTGCCAGCGGGAACCCGAACGCTGCTGTCGGCAGATCGTTGCTGCGCAGGGTTGCGGTGACTTTTTTATCGATTTCAAGGATTGCCGAGCCGGGGGTGCGCAGCTCTTCGGCGACCGCGGCATTCAGGCTGCCCATCTGCGCCAGCAGCTCGCGCATGTTGGCGGCACCGGCACCGGATGCGGCCTGATAAGTCATCGAGCTGACCCAGTCGACCAGACCGGCCTTGAACAGGCCGCCGATCGCCATCAGCATCAGGCTGACCGTGCAGTTGCCGCCGATAAAATCTTTAACCCCCGTTGCCAACGCCTGATCAATCACGTCCCGGTTGGTCGGGTCGAGGATGATGACCGCACTGTCGTCCATCCGTAAGGAGGAGGCCGCATCGATCCAGTAGCCGTCCCAGCCGTGACGACGCAGGGCGGGCTGAATTTCTTTGGTATAGTCACCTCCCTGGCAGGTGATGATTACGTCCTGCTCGGCAAGTTTGTTGATGTTACCGGCATCTTCAAGAACGCTCGGTCCTTGACCGAAGTCCGGAGCCGCCTGGCCTGCTTGAGAGGTAGAGAAAAAGACCGGGTCGATGATGGCCAGATCGTTCTCTTCGACCATCCGCTGCATCAGTACCGAGCCGACCATGCCACGCCAGCCGACCAATCCGACTTTCATATTGTTCTCCCTGTTGACGGGTGAGATAAATCTTCCTATGAGGCTGTCCGAGAATAGGGGCCGAAGCGAAAAGTCAGAAGTTTGAGAACAGATTTTGGCTCATTTGAGAGCTCATAGTCGTAGCTATGCGCCGAAAAGGAGCTGAAATATGGGCCAAACAGCTGGCTTTGCAGCCGGTCATGTATTCTCGGGCAGCCTCATATACTGCTTTCCCTGTTCCAGCCGGTTCGTCGGGCCGGAATTAGCCGAAGAGCATATCAGTATTCTGCCGGAAGTGGTAATCTTTTTGCCAGATATGACCGCTAGTTTTCTGAATAAGGCTGAAACAATGATCGATTACGAAGCATCTCTGCCGCTGGGGAAAACCACCGAGTACCGATCTGAATACGATCCGCAACTTCTCTGCCCTTTCCCGCGTCAGGTGAAGCGGGATGTGATCGGCGTGACCGGCAGCTTACCCTTTAGCGGTTACGATATCTGGAATGCCTATGAGATCTCCTGGCTGAACTTGAAGGGAAAGCCGATTGTCGCCATGGGGGAGTTCCATTTTCCCTGCGAATCGCCCAATCTGATCGAGTCAAAATCGTTCAAGCTCTATCTGAACTCTTTCAATCAGAGTCGCTTTGCCGATTTTTCAGTGGTGGAAGAGCAGATGCAGACCGATCTGTCCGCCGCTGCCGGTGCGCCTGTCCGGATCCGCTTGCTCAACAGCGACAGTTTTGCCGGCGAACAGATTCAACGGTTGCCCGGGGAGTGTCTCGATGGTCTCGAGATTGAGATTACCGAATATTCCCTCGACCCCTCCCTGCTGGAAAATGGTGCCGACCCTGCGCAACCGGTTACGGAAAGCCTGCACAGCCATCTGCTGAAAAGCAATTGCCTGGTGACCAATCAGCCCGATTGGGGCAGCGTACTGATCCGTTATTGCGGTGGGAAGATCGATCGTGAAGCGTTGCTGCGTTATCTGGTCTCGTTTCGCCAGCACAACGAGTTTCACGAACAGTGTGTCGAGCGGATTTTTGTCGACCTGCTGCGCTACTGTCAGCCGCAGCAGTTGACGGTTTATGCACGTTATACCCGCAGGGGCGGGTTGGATATTAATCCGTTCCGGTCGAATTTTGAAACGCAGATTGCCAATCTGCGCCTGGCGCGGCAATAGTTTGATGGCGTCGCAACGCAGTCGGACGAAATTTTGCTTAGTCGAGCCTCTTGCAAAAGGCTGAAAAATCAAGTGCCTGTCATTCCCGCGGAGGCGGGGATCCAGAAGTTCTCGGGGACGATCCAAAGACTGGATCCCCGTTTTCACGAGGATGACGACTTTTCGAGAGCATCATAGTTTGGGATCTTGCGCCGAGCGGATTATTTGCGCAGCGGAATCACGAAGACCGGACGATTCGCCTTTTGCAGCACTTTTTCGGCGACGCTGCCCAGAAACGCATGCTCAAGAACCCCTTTACTGTGTGTGCCGATGACGATGACGTCGGCATTCAGGCGTTTTGCCGTCTCGATTATTTTAATCACCGGATTGCCCGGAACCACTTCCGAGCCGGCAAAGCGAGCGAGGTCCTCCGGGTGGTCGACCAGTTCTTGCTGCGCAAAACTGTCCAGCGCGGTTTTTAATTTAGCCTGGGCATCCTGTTGATGGTTTTTTTCGAACGTCTCCAGCTTGTCCTCTCCCATCACCGAGGAGAGGTAGCTGCGCATCGCCGTATCAACCTGAGGGAGAACATGCAGTAGGTGAATCTTTGCGTTATGTTGTCGGGCCAGCATCACCGCATGTTTGAAGGCATGATCTGAGTTTGCAGTGAAATCGGTAGCAACCATAATCGTTTTATAGGTTGGAAGCATGGGGTACCTCATAAGGAAAGGGTTATTGTCACGTCGATTTCAGGTTAGGATTTCATTTTACCTGTTTTTGGCAAAGATGCATTGTTGGGCAATAGCCAGCTGACTCTTGTTGCTGCGGCAGGATGCGGTTCACGGACGCGAAGGTAAAAAAATATCCTTGTCCAATTGACAATCCCGAAGATCGCGCTATTCGTTTTAACTTGTCGGCTTACTAACAAAGCGGCATCCTGGTCCGGGAGGCAACGATGGAATATTTTCGTGGTGACCGGGTCCGAATCCTCGGTAAACCAGAATGGGGCCCAGGTTTTATTCAAGGGAAGAGTAAAAACGGTAAAGTCAAGGTCGACTTTCAGCAGGTTGGTGAGAAACATCTCAGTTTAAGATATGCCAAACTGATGAAAGTAGCGTTGCGTGATCCTGACTGGTTGGAGAAAAGAGCCAAGCGGGAATGGACCGCAAATTAGATTGCATTCTCGTTGCCGCGTTGTTACTTGTAACCGGTAGTTTTATCGACCCTGAAAGGTGGCCCTTGCGGTTGCCTTTTTTGTTGCCTTCTGTTCCCGAATGAAAACCCGTTAAGTTGATGATCGATACCCTGCTTATTCAGCCGCCCGCGTTGAAACCATCCGAACCGCCTCTGGCGCTGGCCGTGCTGCGGGCCAGCTTGAAACAGCAAGACTGTGCCGTCGAGGTGCTCGACGGCAACCTGGCTGCCTATCTCTATCTGCTCGATGCTGAGCGCCTGGCGCAACTGGCCGGTGACCAGCCGCCAACCCGGTTGAAACGCGCCCTGCGGCATCGGCAGCAGTCGCTTTCTCAGCTACGTTCGTTGTCGGTAAACAAATCCTTTGCCCGTTACGCGACTGCAGTCGGCTATCTGAATCAACTGCTGGGCCTCTGGTGCCCGGACTCCGGTGGCGAACGTTTGACCCTGGGGGATTATCAACACAATGGTTACTCTGTGTTCAATCCTGCTGATCTGGAGCGGTTTGGCTCGGGGCGGGTGAGCACCCTGTTTCGCGGCTACTTTGTTGATCAGCTGCTGCCGCAGGTCGTCGCCATGGCACCGACCATCGTTGCTATTTCGATCAATTATCTGCATCAGGTTTTTCCCGCATTTGAGCTGGCCGGATTGCTGAAACGGCAGCTTCCGGAACTGACTCTGCTTGCCGGTGGTGGGCTGGTGACCTCCTGGCAGGAGCCGCTACGCCGTTCGAAAATCCATTTTTCTGTTTTTGACCGAGTCGTTTTCGGCCCGGGGGAAGCGCCGCTGGCAGATGTAATCAAAGGGCGGGCGGGCGATGATTATTTTTTAAGTGATCCCTCCCGGATCGCTTTCAGCCCCGATTTTGATTTTGCAGCGCTGTCGAACTACCTATCGCCGGAGCCGATCCTGCCGGTCAGTTCCTCCCGCGGCTGCTATTGGCAGCACTGCCTGTTCTGTCCGGAAGCGACCGCGCCGGTCCATTCTTTTGCCAGTGCCGAAGTGCATAGTTTCCCGAACTTGCTGCGGCAGCTGCATGATCGCTACGGAGCGCGCTATTTCCACCTGACTGACAATGCGATCCCGGTTCACATTCTCAAGAGCCTGGCGGCTCAACCGGTCGCATTACGCGGGCTTCACTGGTTCGGCTTTGTGCGTTTTGAAGCGGCGCTGGAAGATCGTCAATTTATTCGGCAGTTGGCCGCCAGCGGTTGCCGGATGCTGCAACTGGGGCTGGAGAGTGGTTCGCAGCAGGTTCTGGACCGTTTGCAAAAAGGAATACAACTTGCGACTGCGGCAAAAATTCTGCAAAATCTGGCGGCGGCCGGAATCGCCACTTATGTCTATATCATGCTCGGGACACCGGGGGAGACTGAGCAGGATGCGGAGCTGACCCGCGATTTTTTACTGAGGCATGCGGAGCAGATCGATTTTCTTAACCTGTCGATTATGAACCTGCCGCGCTCCTCCGGGCTGCTCGATGATCCGCAGCAGTATGGGATCTCCACGTCGAAGCTACGGGATGCCAGCGGGCCGCTCGGCCTCTATCACGAGTTTCAGGCGAGCGGCGACTGGGATCGCGTCGCCGCCCGCCGTTTTCTCGACAAACGGTTGCTCGGTACCGAGCCGATCCGCAAGATTGTTAAGCGGACTCCGCCGATATTCACTTCTAATCACGCTGTTTTTTTTACTGAGCGCTGACAAAAAACCAGACCAGCTCGTGCCCCGCTTCGACCTGCCCTGGTTGTCGGCTGCCGGAACTCGGGAGCTATTCCCGGATAATACTACTGCGGCGCTGCTCATCATCGGGGAACACCCGGCCGGTTTGAATGCAGCCGAAGATATGCTCGAATACCAGACCCGGCTGGCCTTTTTTTCTGCCGGAGCGAAAATAGGAGTGCCCTTTCAGATCGTAGACATTGTTGACATCGTCGCAGTCGACGACATAGACATTTTCGGCGTCAGTTCCATGTTTTCCGGCCCACTATGACCCAGACGCCGCGAGGCGATTTTGTTTTTCAGATTGGTAACCTTGCTGCCGCGCAGCGCCAGATCGTCCGAAGCAAAATAGACCACTACGTTTCTCGCTGAATCTGAAATCAACTTACCTTTTTCATTGCGGTGAATCGATTCGTTTTTGATGTCCGCCGCGACCAGAAAGGTGTTTCTGAATACCAGCGGAACCCCGTCGGACAGATCATATTTATCCCACTGATAAAGGGTCTCGCGCAGCACCCGGTTGCCCATCGAATGGGCGAGGACGTTGATCCGTTTCAGACAGGGATCGCTGTCCGGATTGTTAAGGTTCGATTCCCGCCAAGTCAGAAAGTGACAGAGGGCCCGGGCAAATGCCGGTGCGCTCTGGTCGGCAGATTTTTGATCATCCCAGTAGTCCTGGATAATTCCAAAGTCGTTGTCGCAAGGCCAGATGATCGGAATGACCAGGACTTCGTCCGCTTGTTTGGCATTGCAGAGTTGTTGGAATTCACCGGCCGCCGCGAAGACCGCCTCGGGCATGTTGGAGAATCCGTGAATATAGAGCAGGATCTGTTTGTAGGGGGAATTTTTCAATTCCGTCAAAAGGTTTTTACTACCGATTTCGGTAATCGTTTCATTCGGATTGCGGCGACAGAAAAAAATCGAATTGCTGGGGGCATTATTGCTCAGATCGAATTGAAAGATACGATTGATCCTGGTTCTGATCGAACCTTTTGGAAACCTGTTGGTAACAAACAGCATGGTGTCTCTCCTTTCGTATTTGGGTGGATTTATCTGGCTGGTTACTTGCCGTGGATATTGTTATTCCCCGGATCATTGCCGTGGCGGAAGAGGTCGGACAGGTTGATGCCGATGGATTTCAGGCAGATCAGCAAGGTGGCGACGGCGGCCGCCTCATCCAGATTTCCAATAAGCGGCAGGTTGTCGGGGATCAGCTCAAAAATACCTGCACCGGGGTTGAGGATGTAGATCAGGCAGAACAGGCCAAGCAGGAAGGTGCCGAGTTTTTTCATGGGGGCCTCATTAAGGTCGGGGACTTTGTCGCTAATTATAGCGGATAAGGGTCAAGATGCATTCTGCTCTTTGGAATATTTACAGCGCCGGCAGACCTCCTTCTGAAAATTGCTCATGGCCAGCTGGCGCCCAGCAGAGCAATTTTAATCCAGGCCCCCATCTCATCGGTGATAAAGGAGTTATCTTGGCGGGTTTGGTTGACGGTCCCGACAGACGATGGCATAGTTCTTCAACTATTTCCCGGCGCAAACCGCAGTCAGCGCCCATCTTCCGGAACGGCTATCGATGAAAACAATCGCCGCAGAACTCGCCTACTTCCTGCGCGGACGCGCCCGACAAAACCTCAAAGTGCTGATGCTCTACTGCGCTTTTCTGGTGGCAATGGTCCTGGTTTATGCCGTGTTGTTCCGCAGTTTGATGTGGAATCTGGAAGGGCGGGAGTTCTCCCTGATTGCCGGTATTTACTGGGCGATCACGGTCATGACCACCCTCGGTTTCGGTGACATCACCTTTCACAGTGACCTCGGCTATATCTTCGCCGCAGTAGTGACTGTCTCCGGGGTGATCTTCCTGCTGATTATCCTCCCCTTCGGTCTGATCAGCCTGTTTCTGGCCCCCTGGATCGAACATCGGCTGCGTAATCGACTGGTCACTGAACTTCCCAGGGAGACTACCGGACATGTGGTGATCTTCGGTGTCGACGCCGTCATCCGTGCCTTCATCAGCAAACTCCAGGCCCGAGGTATCCCTTTCGTGCTTGTGACCTCCGACCATGATGAGGCCCTGCGTCTGGCCGATGAGGGTTTGCGTGTCATCTGCGGTTCCCCCACAACTGCCAGCGTATTGAGCGCTATTCGTGTTTCCGCAGCCCGCTATGTGGTCGCCAATCTGAGCGATCCAGAAAATGCCGCCATCTGCCTGGCGGTACGCAGCCAATGTCAGACCCCGATTGCCGTCTTTGTCGATGAACCTGAACACAGCGGTATGATGCACCAGGCCGGGGCCAACAAGATCATTGCCCTGCACAAGATCCTTGGTCGCTACCTGGCCATTCGCTCTACCACCTGCGGTGCCCTCGCGCATGTGCTCGATTCCTTCGGTGATCTGCTGATTGCCGAGATTCCGGTGCACGGTACGCCGTTTTCGGGTAAAACCCTGGAAAATGCCGCTATCCGGCAACGCACCGGCCTGGCCGTGATCGGTATCTGGGAACGCGGTTGCTTTACGGTTCCCACCCGTGATACGCAGCTCAATGATAAGGCGCTGCTGGTATTGGCCGGCAGCCGTGTTCAGCTGGAAAACCTGGAACAGCTCATCGGCGAGCACGCTGAAGATGATCTGGTTTTTATCCTCGGCCACGGGCGGATCGGCTGTGCTGCCGCCAGATTTCTTGAGCGCAAGCCGGTCCCGTTCATCCTAGTCGATCGGGCCGAGAATCCACTCTGCAGCGAGCACATCCCGATCTACGGCGATGCCACGATTCGGCACGTCCTCGAAGATGCGGGCATCGACCAGGCGCGGGGGCTCATCGTTACCACCAACGATGACAGCACCAATATCTTTCTGACCCTTGCCAGCCGTCAACTCCTCCCGCACATCCGCCTGGTTGCGCGGGCCAACTGCGAGGAGACTGTTGAGCAACTCTACCGGGCTGGCGCCGATTTTGTCGTTTCCAACGCTTCGGTCGGTGCCGGTATCCTGTTAAACATTCTTGAAGCCAAGGCCTCGGCGTTTCTGACCGAGGGGGTCAGCGTCTTCCGCCGGCCACTCCCTGAATCCCTGGTTGGTCAGACCATTGTCGATTCGCGGCTTCGCCCTCGGACCGGCTGCTCGATTGTGGCTCTGGAACCGATCGACGGCGACATTCTGGTTTCGCCACCGCCCGACAGCCGTCTCGAGAACGGAATCACCCTGATTCTTATCGGTACGCCTGCTCAGGAAGAGCTCTTCGATACGGCTATCAGTGGTCATTAGGCGCATTGCCTGATCAGAAAATTGAAACGCAACCATTCAGCATGCTGAATCGTCTTACCCTGAAACCAAAAAGGGCGGCCCATACCGGGCCGCCCTTTTTGCTTGCTGTTGCGAAAAAGTGGCTTACTTGCCCCACTTCTCCTGAATCCGCTGCACCGCAGTCTCAACATTTTCCCGCTCGCCGAAGGCGGAGAGGCGGAAGTAGCCTTCGCCGCTGGGGCCAAAACCGCTGCCGGGGGTGCCGACGACGAAGCACTCATTTAACAGCTTGTCGAAGAAATCCCAGCTGCTCATCCCTTCGGGAGTCTTCAGCCAGATGTAGGGGGCGTTGACACCGCCGAAACATTCGATGCCGGCGGCGGTCAGTCCTTCGCGGATGATCTGCGCGTTGGCCATGTAGTAGTCGATGATCTCCTTGACCTGAGCCCAGCCTTCGTCACTGTAAACCGCAGCGGCGGCTTTTTGCACCGGGTAGGAGACGCCGTTGAATTTGGTGCCCTGGCGGCGGTTCCAGAGTTTGTTGAAGCTATACTTCTCGCCGGTTTCGGTGCTGCCGAGCAGCTCTTCGGGAACCACGGTCAGGCCGCAACGTACGCCGGTGAATCCAGCGGTCTTGGAGAAGCTGCGGAACTCGATGGCGCACTGCTTGGCACCTTCGATCTCGTAGATCGAATGGGGGATGTCGGCTTCGGTGATGAACGCCTCGTAAGCGGCATCGAACAGAATCACCGCATCGTTTTCGATGGCGTAGTCGACCCAGGCTTTGAGTTGCTCTTTGCTGGCAACGGTGCCGGTCGGGTTATTCGGGAAACAGAGATAGATGATATCGACTTTTTCGCTCGGAAACTGTGGTGCGAAGCCGTTCTCTTCGGTGCAGGGCATGTAAACCAGCCCTTCATAGTAGCCTTTGTCATCAATCTGACCGCTACGGCCGACCATGACGTTGGTGTCGTTGTAGACCGGATAGACAGGATCGCCGATAGCGACCTTGTTACCGAGGTCGAAAATGTCAAGGATGTTGGAGCTGTCGCACTTGGAACCGTCGGAGATGAACACCTCGCTGGTTTTCAGTTCAACACCGAGCGGCTGGTAGGCTTTGTCGATGATCAGTTGGGCGAGCCAATCGTAGCCCTGTTCCGGGCCGTAGCCGTGGAAGCTGTCACCCTTGGCCATGTCGTCAACCCCGGCGTGAAAGGCTTTGAGGACGGCCGGAACCAGCGGTTTAGTGACGTCGCCGATGCCCAGACGGATAACCACAGCGTCCGGGTTGGCGCTGGTGAATTCATTGATGCGGCGGCTGATTTCCGGGAACAGGTAGCCAGCCTGCAGTTTTAGATAGTTGTTGTTAATACGTGCCATTTCAGCAGTCTCCTGATAATTGTGGTCGACGAATTGTGCAAAAGGCGACTCGAATCCGGCCGCCCTGCATAACCTTTAAATTGATTTTTGCTGCTTATTGCTTGGCTTTATCCTGCATCCATTCGCCGCCTTTTTCGAGATCTTTGCCGAGACCGCGGAAGGTTTCACAGCCGGAAATAAACAGCAGGGAAGCGATCAACAGTAGGGTCAGAATACGTTTCATTTGGTGTTCTCCTTGCAGGCAGTTTTTTTGCCACGATTCATTTCAATTCCAGAACATCCTGCATATCATAGATGCCGGGAGCCTTACCGCTCAGCCATTTACAGGCGCGGGTTGCGCCACGGGCAAACATGTCGCGGCTCATGGCGCGATGGCTGATTTCGATCCGCTCACCCATGCCGATGAAGTAGACGGTGTGTTCGCCGACGATGTCGCCTCCGCGCACGGTCTGCATGCCGATCTCGGCGTGGCCCCGCTCACCGCAGATCCCCTCGCGGTGGAAATTGGCGACCTGATTGTAGTCACGCCCCAGTTGGTCGGCGACCACTTCTCCCATCCGCACCGCGGTGCCGGATGGTGAATCCTTCTTCTTATTGTGGTGCAGCTCAACGATCTCGACATCGAAATCATCACCGAGGATTTTTGCCGCTTCCTTGAGCAGCTTGAAGCAGGCGTTGACGCCGACGCTCATGTTCGGTGCCAGTACTACTGGGATTTTCTCGGCGAACTTTTCCGCTTCGTTGCGCTGTTCGGGGGTGAAACCGGTCGAGCCGCTGACCAGCATCTTGCCCAGCTCGGCGCAGACTGCCAGATTTTTCAGGGTGACATCGGGGAAAGTGAAGTCGAGCAACACATCAGCTTCGATCATGGTGGTGGCCAGGTCTGCGCTGATTGTTACCCCCAGTTCACCGGCTCCGGCAACCAGCCCGGCATCCAGTCCGATTTGTGGATGTCCGGCTCGTTCAATCGCTCCGGTCAGTTCCAGTCCCTCGGCCTCTAGTACCGCATGGATCAGGCGTCCACCCATCCGACCGGCAGCACCGACAATTGCAACCTTCATAATTTTATTACCTGTGTCCAGAAAATTGTAGGGGCGAACCTGTGTGTTCGCCCGTTTTTGGTCCCGGCAAAGGGCGGACACGCAGGTCCGCCCCGATGAAAATCAGATCAATTTATGCTTGCGCAGTACCGACTGCAGTTTTTCCAACGTAGCTGCCTGCATCGGTACCAGCGGCAGACGTACGTCGGTCTGACACAGACCCATCAATGCCGCAGCGGTTTTTACCGGCACCGGATTGCTTTCGATGAACATCGTCTGATGGACATCAAGCAGTTGCAGGTGCAGCCTGCGGGCTTCATCCCACTGGCCCTGCTGGATTGCGGTGACCATCTGTTTGACTTGGCCAGGCATGATGTTGGCGGTGACCGAGATGATCCCCTTGGCACCGCAGGCCATCAGCGGCAGGGTGAGGAAGTCGTCACCGGAGAGTACGTCGATTTTGTCACCAGCGCCTGCAATGATTTCGCTGGCCTGAGTCAGGTCGCCGGAGGCTTCCTTGATGGCGACGATGTTGTCGAATTCGGCCAGGCGGATGGTGGTGGCAGCGGTCATGTTCAAGCCGGTACGGCCCGGAACATTATAGAGCACCTGCGGCAGGGCAACGCTTTTCGCAATCGCCTTGTAGTGCTGGTAGAGACCTTCCTGGCCCGGTTTGTTGTAGTAGGGGGAGACCAGCAGCAGGCCGTCGGCACCCAACTCTTTGGCATGTTGGGAGATGGCGATCGCCTCTGCAGTGGCGTTGGAGCCGGTGCCGGCGATGACCGGAACCCGATTATTAACCTGATCGATACAGGTCTTGATGACCCGATCATGCTCTTCGTAGCTCAAGGTCGCCGATTCGCCGGTGGTCCCGCAGGGGACGATGACGTCGGTACCGTTTTCAATCTGGAATTCGATCAGCTGGCGGTAACTCTGCTCATCAAAAATTCCTTCGTTATCGAAGGGGGTGATGATGGCAACCATAGATCCCTGAAACATAAGTCACTCCTCTTTAAGTCCGAACCGGTACTGTTGCGTGGTTCGGCTGATCTGTTGCAGTCTCTCAATAAATCCAATAAAAGCGCCGCGACCGGCGGCTGAATAATCCGTATTGCTATCACACCGGAATCTGAAAGTAAAGTCACTGAGCTTCGTTGAATAATGAGATTTTTTTCAATTTATCAGTAGCTTGCTGCTGCTCAGATCCCTGCCTGCGGTACCGCGATCTGCTCCGCAGAGGCAACCCCTTCGATCTCTTGGTTCCCCCGTTTGATCAGGGTCCGAATCGAGTAGCGGTAGCTGCGCCCATTCTCCAGATTGAAATCTTCGAAGTTGGTTTTCTGCAGCGGTTTCGGATTCAGCGGGTAGCGCGCGCGGGGCTCTGTTGCCTGCTTGCGATAGATTTGGTAGCCGAGCAGGGTATCACCTTTTGCCAGGCGGTGCGGCTGCCAGCTGAGTGCGACGGAGCGGTCGTGAGGGATGATCTCAATCTGTTGCGGTGGTGCAACCGGTTCGCCAAATGTTAGACGCAGGATTGCCGGTTTGCTGGTTTCTCCGGCAGAACTGCGGATAATAAATTTATATTGATAGCCGATCCCGACCTGCACCTGTCGATCGAGCAGCAGGTAGCGGTTGCCGAACTTTTGTGCCGGTTTCGGCAGATCCGGTTCAATGCTGAACAGCAGGGTGGAACGATCGAAACACTCAGGGCAATCATCCTGTGGGTCAAAGGTCATGCGGTAGAGATCGAGCAGCGGTGCTGTTTCGATAGCACTGCCATCCAGGTTGCGGGTCGGCAGTTGCCAGCCGAGCAGCAAGTTTTCACCCTGTTGGCGGATTTCCAACGCGGTTGCCGGGCCGGGTCGTTTGGCTTTCAGCGGCCGGACCGGACCCTTATGGCCGCAGGCCGTAAGGGCGGACAGCAGGAGCAAGGCGATAAGAATATTGGCTACGCGCATGATTTTTTGATGCCCATGTAGGGACGAGCCGACGGCTCGCTTGTTGTGGCTACGATTACTGCGATGCGGGCGACCCGGCGGGTCGCCCCTACGGTTGTCATCTGGTTATTCTGCTAAGCGGGCCAGTTCTCGTTCAACCGCTTCACGGGCGGTGCCGCCGGTGGATTTTCGGGCATTGACCGAGGCTTCCAAGGTGACGTAGTCATAAATATCCGCCTCAATCAGTTCGCTGAACTTCTGGAATTCAGCGAGGGAAAGTTCGGGGATATCCTTGTTGTTCTCGACGCAGTAACGCACGGTTCTGCCGACCACCTCATGGGCCTGGCGAAACGGTAAACCCTTGCGTACGCAATAGTCGGCAACGTCGGTGGCAGTAGAGAAACCGCGTGCTGCGGCAACGCGCATATTGCCTCCTTTGACCGCCATTTCGGTGATCATGTCGGCAAAGATTTTCAGCGATCCCTTGATCGTATCAAGCGTGTCGAAAAGCGGTTCCTTGTCTTCCTGCATATCCTTGTTGTAGGCCAGCGGCAGCGCTTTCATCAGCGTCAGCAGACTCATCAGGTTGCCGTAGACCCGTCCGGTCTTGCCGCGTACCAGCTCCGGGACATCGGGGTTTTTCTTCTGCGGCATGATCGAACTGCCGGTACAGAAAGCATCGCTTAGTTCGATGAAATTGAAGTCGGCGCTTGACCAGAGGACCAGCTCTTCCGACAGGCGCGACAGGTGCATCATCAGAATACTGGCAAAGCTGCAGAATTCGATGGCAAAGTCGCGGTCGGAGACGCTGTCAAGGCTGTTGCGGGTGACGCCGTCGAAACCGAGCTGTTCAGCAACCCATTCGCGGTCGATATTAAAGGTGGTTCCGGCCAGCGCTCCGGCACCGAGCGGCATGACGTTGAAGCGTGTGCGTAGATCCTGCAGGCGGGAGATGTCGCGGGCGATCATCTCGCGGTAAGCGAGCATATGATGGCTGTAGAGCACCGGTTGGGCGGTCTGCAGGTGGGTGTAGCCGGGCATGATGACGTCGAGATTCTCCCGCGCCTGCTTGATCAGAGAACCTTCCAGCGCAGCCAAGTAGCTGAGGATGCTGTCGATCTCGTCGCGCAGATAGAGACGGATATCGACCGCGACCTGATCGTTGCGGCTGCGGCCGGTATGCAGCTTGCCGCCGACCGCACCGATCCGCTCAATCAAGCGCGCTTCGATGTTCATGTGGATATCTTCCAGCGCCACAGAAAATTCGATTTTACCGGCTTCGATGCCTTTCATAATCTCATCCAGTCCGACAATGATCTGTTTGGCTTCGTCGCTGCTGATGATTTCCTGGCGGCCGAGCATCTCGGCGTGGGCCTTGGAGCCCTGGATATCATAGGCGTAGAGACGCTGATCGAATTCGATCGAAGCGGTGAATTCCTCGACAAATTTGTCGGTCGGCTGGGTGAATCTCCCACCCCACAATTTGCTGCTCATTTTTTGTCCTTTGATTTGAAATCAAAATCTTCTTTGGCCGCAGATATACGCAGATGAACGCGGATAACATCTTTAAATCATGTCTTCTGACTTTGATCTTTATCTGCGCCCATCTGCGGCTAAAGGTTTTGGTCTTGATCCGTTTTTCGCCTACTTCTTCTGCATCATACTGCGGATCCGCAGACGCAGGGCGTTGAGCTTGATGAAGCCTTCGGCGTCGGCCTGATTGTAGACTTCATCCGCCTCGAAGGTGGCGAACTCGACGTTGAACAGGCTGTCGGTGTCGGACTGGCGACCGACCACCCGGCAGTGCCCCTTGTACAGTTTGACCCGGGCCTTGCCGTTGACGGTCTTCTGGGTGTCGTCGATCAGCGCCTGCAGGGCTTCACGCTCGGGCGCGAACCAGTAGCCGTTGTAGACCATCTCGGCGTAGCGCGGGATCAGCGAATCGCGCAGATGCATCACTTCACGGTCCATGGTGATCGACTCGACGCCGCGATGCGCCTCCTCTAAAATGGTGCCGCCAGGGGTCTCGTAGACGCCGCGGCTCTTCATGCCGACGTAACGGTTTTCCATCAGATCGATACGGCCGATGCCGTGCTTGCCGCCCAGTTCATTCAGCTTGGCCAGCAGGTCGGCCGGGGAGAGCTGCTCGCCGTTGACGGCGATCGGATCACCGTTTTTGAACTCGATCTCAACATACTCGGGTGTGTCGGGGGCCGCTTCCGGAGCGACGCTGAGCACGTACATATGCTCCGGGGCCTCAGCCCAGGGATCTTCGAGCAGGTCCCCCTCGAAGGAGATGTGCAGCAGGTTGCGGTCGCTGCTCCAGGGGCTTTTTTTGCTGGTCGGCACCGGGATGCCGTGCTTCTTGGCGTAGGCTTCCAGGGCTGTGCGGCTGTTCAGATCCCACTCGCGCCAGGGGGCGATCACTTTGACCGCTGGATCGAAATGATAGTAGCCGAGTTCAAAACGGATCTGGTCGTTGCCTTTGCCGGTGGCACCGTGGGAGACGGCATCAGCGCCTTCGGCTTTGGCGATCTCCATCTGTTTTTTGGCGATCAGCGGCCGGGCGATACTGGTGCCGAGAAAGTAGCGGCCTTCGTAGATGGCGTTGGCGCGAAACATCGGGAAGACAAAATCACGCACGAACTCTTCGCGCAGGTCTTCGATGTAGCAGGCGCAGGCGCCGGTATTTTTGGCCTTTTCCGGGATGTGGTCCAGCTCTTCAGCCTGACCCAGGTCGGCCGAGAAGGCGACCACTTCACAGCCGTACTCTTCGATCAGCCACTTGAGGATGATCGAGGTGTCGAGACCGCCGGAATAGGCGAGAACCGCTTTTTTGATTTGACCTTTTTTGCTCATACTATTTTCTCCTTGTATTCAGGGGCTGCTGGCCCCGGTCTTTATAGTTTTATCACGTAGGTGTCAGCCATCCGGTCATGCAGACCCTGTTTCTGTTCGTCGAAAGCAACCATCAGGTAGCCGATGCCGAGGATCAGTCCCGAGATGGTTTTGCAGAGTACTTCGCGGAAAGCGGCGCGGCCGTAGCCGATTGAGCTGCCGTCGCGGCGGATCACCTTGATGCGCAGCGCCATCTTGCCCGGTGTCTGTCCGCAGTAGCCGGTAAAAAAGATGTAATAGGCAAAGCCGAGCACGTAGCCGAACAGCACCACCAGGCCGCCGACCTCCCCCGTCGCCGATTGATTGGCGGCAAACCCGGCCAAGGCCAGCAGGGAACCGAGGACAAACTGCAGGACGAAGACGACCAGGCCGTCTAGCAGCGTTACCACCACCCGCATCCAGAAGCCCGCTTTCGGCAGGGCATCGATCGCCGCCTGGCCGACCGGTTCCTCGGGAGGCTCCGGCACATTTTCCGTTGCCGGTTTCTGGTGGCTGACGGTCGCTTCTGCGGCTGGCTGCGGCAGTTCAAAGCTCTGCTTGCAACGTGGGCAGGTGGCACGGACAACATCGACCGGCATCTGATCCGGATCAACCTGTTTGCTTAACTGGCAATGGGGGCAGGTAATCTCTGGCATGGTCGATCAACGCTCCATCAGGGTGGCCATGATCGCCTTCTGCACGTGCAGCCGATTTTCTGCTTCGTCGAAGATGATCGAATGTGGTCCTTCCATTACCTCGTCGGTGATCTCTTCATCGCGGTGCGCCGGCAGACAGTGCATGACCAGACACTTCGGGTCGGCCAGTTTGACCAGCGCGCTGTTGATCTGGAATCCGGCAAAAGCTTTCTCCCGCTGCGCCTGCTCCTCTTCCTGGCCCATGCTCGCCCAGACGTCGGTGTTGAGAACGTCGGCACCGGCAACCGCCTCTTCGGGATCGTGACTGAAAAGCAGTCTGGCCCCGGCTTTTTCAGCGCGGGCGATGACCTCGGCGTTCGGTTCGTAGCCCTTGGGGGTGGCGACCCGCAGCTCAAAGCCGAACACCGCAGCGGCGTTGATCCAGCTGTTGGCCATATTGTTGCCGTCGCCGATCCAGCAGTATTTCAGATTGCGATAGTCGGCTTTATGTTCACTGACGGTAAACAGGTCGGCCATGATCTGACAGGGGTGGTACAGGTCGGTCAGGCCGTTGATGACCGGGACGTAGCACTGCTCGGCAAACTCCTCGACCGAAGCTTGCGAATAGGTACGGATCATGATGCCGTCGCAATAGCGGGCCATCACTCGGGCGGTGTCCTTGATCGGCTCGCCGCGCCCCATCTGGGTATTGCCCGAGTGCAGAAAGAGCGCATGACCACCGAGCTGGAACATGCCGACTTCAAAGGAGACGCGGGTGCGGGTCGAGCTCTTTTCGAACAGCATCCCCAGGGTTCGGCCTTCCAGCAAGCGGTGCGGGGTATCTTCTTTCTGCTTCTGTTTCAGCTCTCTGGTCAGTGAGAAGATCTTTTCCAGGTCTTCCAGTGACTAGTCGGAGAGGCAGAGGAAGTCTTTAGTCATGGTTTTTCTCCTGATATTCATTGAAAATTCCAGCAAGGATCTCCAGCATCTGATCGATCTCTGCTTTGCTGACGGTCAATGGTGGTAAAAAGCGCAGTACTTTGCCGACGGTGCAGTTGATCAGCAGCCCGCGTTCCAGGGCAGTTTTGACCATTTCGCCCCCCTCAATAGACATCTCCATGCCGAGAATCAGGCCGCGACCGCGGACTTCCAGTATGAAGGGATAGTTTTCTTTCAGCGCCTCCAGTTGCTGACGCAGGTAGTCGCCCATGGCGATGCAGTTCTCCAGCACCCCATCCTCGATCAGCACCTTCATCGCCGCCAGACCGGCCGCCGCCAGCAGCGGATTGCCGCCGAACGTAGAACCGTGGCTGCCGGGGCCGAGGGCTGCGGCGTATTTTTCTCTGGCGATCATGGCGCCGATCGGCGGGCCGCCGGCCAGGGCTTTGGCCAGGGTCATGACGTCCGGTTCGACACTCTCGTGCTGATAAGCAAACAGTGATCCGGTCCGGCCGCAGCCGACCTGAACTTCATCGAAAATCAGCAGCAGCTGCTGTTCGTCACAGAGTTCACGGACCGCCCGCAGGTATCCGGTCGGCGGCAGGTTGACACCGCCTTCGCCCTGAACCGGCTCGAGCATGACTGCGCAGCTGTTGGGGGTAATCGCGTTGCGCAGAGCCTGGATATCGCCGAACGGGACATAGTTGAAGCCGGGCAGCAGTGGTGAGAAGCCGGTTTTGACCTTCTCCTGACCGGTGGCACTGATGGTGCCGATAGTGCGACCGTGGAAGGAGGCGAGGGCGGTAATCACCTCAAAGCGATTCCTGCCGTACTGTTCAGTGCTGTACTTGCGCACCAGTTTCAGCGCCGCCTCATTGGCTTCTGCGCCGGAATTACAGAAAAAAACCCGGTCGCCGAAAGAGTGCTCGCAGAGCAGCTCAGCCAGTTCGATCTGCTGCGGGATGTGGTAAAAATTTGAGCAGTGTAGCAGCTTCCCCGCCTGCTCCTGCAGTGCCGCGACCACCTTCGGGTGGCAGTGACCCAGGTTGTTGACCGCCACCCCGGCCAAAAAATCGAGATATTTTTTGCCATCGATATCGGTCAGCCAGCTGCCCTGGCCACTGGCTGCGACCAGCGGGTAGCGGCCGTAGGTTTCGGCGACATGGGTCAGACCCCGCTCGATCCATCGTTGAGAATTCATATATTTCTCCGTTCCATTCAAATCCCCCTTTATGAAAGGGGGAGGCTGCGCGCCAACCCTTTCAGGCGGAGAACTGCCTGAATTCCCCCCTTTAGCAAAGGGGGGGCAGGGGGGATTTTCAGTTGTCATACCTCGCGACGGCGGTGCCGATCCCCTTGTCGGTGAAGATTTCCAGCAGGCAGGCGTGTTCCATCCGGCCATCGATGATGTGGGTCTTGGCGACCCCGGCTTCGATGGCGTCGACGCAGCAGTTGACCTTGGGGATCATCCCGCCGGAGAGGGTGCCGTCGTTGATCAGGTCGGGGACCCGCTGGATATCGATGGTTGAAATCAGTTTGCCCTGTTGGTCCTTGACCCCTTCGATATCGGTCAGCAGGATCAATTTCTCCGCCTTCAGAGCTCCGGCAATTTTACCCGCGACTAGGTCGGCATTGATGTTGTACGTCTCGCCGTTCAGGCCGGTGCCGATCGGTGCGATGACCGGGATGAAATTATTCTCTTCCAGGGCATTGATGACCTTCGGGTCGACCGCTGCGACTTCACCGACCATGCCGATATCGATAATCTCCGGGGTCATCGATTCGGGGTTAAGTGCAGTCATTTCCAGCTTGCGGGCCTGGATCAAGCCGCCGTCCTTGCCGGACAGGCCGACCGCTTTGCCACCGTGTCGGTTGATGTTGGCGACGATCTCTTTGTTGACTTTGCCGCCGAGGACCATCTCGACCACGTCCATGGTGGCGCTGTCGGTGACACGCATCCCCTGGACAAAGTGGCTCTTGATCCGCATCGCCTCAAGAACCTTGCCGATCTGCGGCCCGCCGCCATGCACCACGACCGGGTTCAGACCGATATATTTCATCAGGATGACGTCGCGGGCAAACCCTTCTTTGAGCTGTTCTTCGACCATGGCGTTGCCGCCGTATTTGATGACGATGGTTTTGCCGTAGAAGTTCTTGATCCACGGCAATGCCTCCATCAGAACATTGGCTTTTTCGATCAGTTTTTCCATTGAATAATTGCCTTCGCAGGGGCGACCCGTGGGTCGCCCGGACTTACTATGTTCGGGCGGGCGCGGGCGACCCAGCGGGTCGCCCCTGCACAGAACATCACAGAATATAACGTGACAGATCCTCGTCCTGGCTGATGTCGGACAGGCGTCGCCGGACCTCCTGCTGGTCGATCATGACTTGCCGCTCGGTCCGTTCCGGAGCATCGAAGGAGAGCTCTTCGAGCAGTTTTTCCAGGATGGTGTGCAGGCGTCGGGCACCGATATTTTCGGTGCGGTCGTTGACCGTTCTGGCGATTCGGGCAATCTCGCGGATCGCTTCTTCGTCAAACTCCAGGTCGATCGATTCGGTCTTCATCAGCTCTTTATACTGGCGGATCAGGGCGTTCTTCGGTTCGGTGAGGATGCGGAAAAAATCCTCTTCGCTGAGGCTCTCCAGTTCAACGCGGATCGGGAAACGTCCCTGCAGTTCCGGGATCAGGTCGGACGGCTTGCTGACGTGGAAGGCCCCGGCCGCGATAAACAGCACATGGTCGGTCTTCACCGGGCCATGCTTGGTGTTGACGGTGCTCCCTTCGACGATCGGCAGGATGTCTCGCTGCACCCCTTCTCGGGAGACCTCCGGGCCGCCCAGCCCTTCACGACTGGCAATCTTGTCGATCTCGTCGATGAAGATAATCCCGGTCTGTTCGGTCCGCTCGCGGGCCAGGGTGGTGACGTTTTCCATGTCGACCAGCTTTTCCGCTTCGCTTTCCAATAACAGTTCGCGGGCTTCACAGACCTTGATCCGCTTGCGTTTGGTCTTTTTCGGGAACAGGTTGCCGAACATCTCCTTCATGTTGATGCCCAGATCCTCACTCCCCTGCGGCGGGAAGATGCTCATCGCCGGCATGCTGCTGACTTCTGTTTCCAGTTCGACAAAGCGCTCATCCAGTTCACCGAGGCGCAGCAGTTTGCGCAGCTTGTCGCGGGTCCCCTGCTGCTGTTGCAGCTTGTCGGGGGAGGGGTCAGATTCGCCGGGTAGCAGCAGGTCGAGCAGGCGCTCTTCGGCGTTGGCTTCCGCCTTGACGCGCATTTTTTTTGCTTCTTCTTCCTTGACCATGATGATCGCCAAATCCAGCAGGTCGCGGACCATACTTTCGACATCGCGACCGACATAGCCGACCTCGGTAAACTTGCTCGCCTCAACCTTGATGAAGGGAGCCTGGGCCAGCTTCGCCAGACGCCGGGCGATCTCGGTTTTGCCGACCCCGGTCGGACCGATCATGATGATGTTTTTCGGCACGATCTCGTCGCGCAGGTCGCTTTGTACCTGCTGACGCCGCCAGCGGTTGCGCAGGGCGACCGCGACCGCCCGTTTGGCGTCCTGCTGACCGATAATGTAACGATCCAGTTCCGAAACGATCTCTCTGGGAGTAAAGTTGGTCACGTTAAAACCTCAACAGCGATATTTTCGTTGGTGTAAATGCAGATTTCTGCGGCAATCAGCAGCGCCTCTTTGACGACTTTTTCTGCTTCTAATTCGGAGTGTTTGAGGATTCCTCGCGCCGCCGCCAGGGCGAAGCTGCCGCCGGAACCGATCGCCGCAACGCCATCATCCGGTTCGATGACATCCCCGGAGCCGGAGATAATCAGGCTGACATCCTTGTCGGCAACGATCAGCAGCGCTTCCAGACGTCGCAGTGCCCGGTCGGTGCGCCAGTCTTTGGCCAGGGCCACGGCGGCGCGCGGCAGGTTTCCGCGGAACTCCTGCAGCTTGGCTTCAAACTTTTCGAACAGGGTAAAGGCATCAGCGGTGCTGCCGGCAAATCCGGCCAGAACCTGATCCTGATAGATGCGGCGAATCTTTCGTGCGCCGTGTTTCATTACCGTGTTGCCGAGGCTGACCTGTCCGTCACCGGCCAGTGCCACCTGTGAGCCTCTACGTACACAGCAGATGGTTGTTCCTTTGAACATCCGTTTGCTCCT